>CAZWJT010000005.1:0-184768 GCA_964634935.1 uncultured Planctomycetia bacterium
GCTGTTTTGACGTTCTTTGAACTTAAAACAGCTAAGTCTCATTATTCCGCTTTTTTCTTGCGCTGCATGAGATTACGAACTGCCTGATACGGAGATCTATTTTTATAAAGAACATGATAAACTTCCGCGGTTATGGGCATATCGATCTTCATCTTTCTGCTTAACAAATACACTGCTTTTGCGGTAGGTACACCCTCGGCAACCATGCGCATTGCCCCTAATACCTTCGAACTTTTCTTTCCTTTACCTATCTGTTCGCCAACAAAATGGTTGCGGCTGAACACAGAAAAACAAGTCGTAGCCAGATCACCTAGGCCACTTATCCCAAACAAAGTGTTCTCCTGAGCCCCAAAATACTCCGCAAAGCGAATCATCTCCCTGAGCCCTCGACAGACAAGGGCAGCTTTCGTATTCGTACCAAAACCAAGCCCATCAGAAATACCACACGCGATGGCGATAACATTTTTCAGCGCCCCGGCCAATTCAACACCAACAATATCATTATGTCGGTAAACCCTGAAAATATCAAGCATAAAAATGTCCTGGAGACGCCTTGCTTGCGACTCTTGCTCCGTACAAATCACCGCCGTGGAAGGAATTCCTTTTACTACTTCTTTGGCAATGGTAGGACCAGACAAAACAGCGACTGAAACATCTCCCAGTTCTTCCCGGATAATTTCAGAAGGCCGCTTCAAGCTCTTTATTTCAATCCCCTTACTGACGCTCACAAAAATCTTCTTTTGATAAGAATATTTCTTAAATTCACGCAACACCCCCCGCATATATTCAACAGGGACAGCAATAATAATAATTGAGCTGTCAAAAACATCCTTCAGATCCAATATAATTCTTAACTGTGCAGGAAGCTTCACTGAAGGTAAAAAATCTTTATTTTCTCGTTCTCGAATAAGCCTTTGCGCATGTTCACGAAAAAAACTCCACAAGGCTACTTGAAGGTTGGATTTACGGGAGAGTACGACTCCTAGAGTTGTACCCCAGTTTCCAGCGCCAACTATTGCTATCTTGGTTCGCAAAGTAATGAAAGGATTACTCGTTCTTTTATCTCGAAAATCTCTTTCCCCGGATTAAACACGATGAATACCAAAACTCGATTTCAAACCCCGCTTGCTACGTTCGAGGATCATTCGACTCGGAACTTTATGTTCTGGCTACATTCAGGTCTCATTCTTCAACGAATGTTTTTACGTTTTGCGTAACATAAGCGGGCAACGGGGTTCGAACCCGTGTAGGTGGCTTGGAAGGCCACTGCACTACCACTGTGCTATGCCCGCAAAATATCATACTATAAGCCGGCGAGAGGAATCGAACCCCCGACAAGCTGATTACAAATCAGCTGCTCTGCCTGCTGAGCTACGCCGGCATGTTGATAAAATTACCTTTTCCTTCCTTGCCTTTTTCAGCGCCAATGGGAAAAAATGAATAATATCCGAAGCCATCAGTCCTGTTTCAGTACATTGTTGCTTAGCCAAATCTCCGGACAAACCGTGCAGATAAACACCAAGAACCGAAGCTTCGAATGAGCTCATTTTCTGTGCTAAAAGCGCCGTGATCACCCCGCAAAGAACATCGCCGCTTCCCGCGGTAGCCATGCCGGGATTCCCGGTGATATTCTCGAAAACCCTCTTTCCATCAGTAACGAGAGTCTGATGACCCTTTAAAACAAGCACTAAATTATACCGAAGGGCAAAATCTTGCGCAAGTTTTTTTCTCTGTTGCATAATTGATTCTTTCTTACGGCCAAGGAGTCGGCTAAATTCTCCCAGATGAGGCGTAAGCACCAACGGTCCTTTATGGAATCGCAATAGGTCCGTATCTTGAGCAACTAAATTAATCCCATCTGCATCAAGTACCAATGGTTTTCTTATCTGCTGTATTACTTTGCGACAAAAAGCCAAACTACCCGGTGACTGCCCCAATCCCACACCTAATCCGACAACATCGATCTTCGCCTCATAAAATCGCTGAAATTTAGGAAAAGCGGCTCCGGAAATCATCCCTTTCTGTGAAGAGAGAGGGAAAACCATGGCCTCATGAATTATTTTCCCCGCAACAAGACTATAAATCTCCTCAGGAACACAGGCAGTAATAAGGCCGGCGCCCGCACGCAAACAAGCAAAGGCCGCAAGACATACAGAGCCTATCATTCCATGAGATCCTCCTACAATACAAGCATGTCCAAAATCATACTTATGGGAAGATTTGTCTCTTACGAAAAACCGATTTGGGATCTGCATAAACAAAACCCTATTCTTCTTGAATTTTTCGTTGAGCGACGGCAACAGCAACCGCATATTCGCTTACATGGCTCAACGATATAAGTATCTCGATACCGGTGAACCGCTTATGTGGTAAATGACACACCGGGGCTCCCGTAGGAAGGTTCGATACATAAATATCTTTGAATGCCAAAGGATTTTTCTTTCCCAGGGCTTTTATGACTGCTTCTTTCACTGCAAAACGGGCGGCAATTCGCTGAGCATAAATTTTATTATGGGGAAGATGCGTAATCTCGTCTTCGTTGAAAATCCGCTGCAGAAAATCTTTTCCATGCCGCCGAAGCATATTCTCAATCTTCCGCAATTCAACGATATCAACCCCAACACCAATAGTCATTGAATGCATCTTTTCATTCTTTGGACAGCGGAGAATAAACCAGTAAAAACCGATTCCGCAATGATAGAATGGCCTATGTTCAACTCTGTAATCTCAGAGATTGCCGCTACCGCATGGACATTTTGGTAATGAAGCCCATGCCCTGCGGCAACAGAAAGCCCCAGAGTCTTCGCATAGGCGGCTGCCTCTGCAATCTCGCGCAGCCTGCGTTGCTGCATCTTTCCTGGAACGACATCCGTAAAATAGCCGGTATGTAGTTCGACTTGAGTAACCCCCAACTGAGATGCAAGTCGGACATCAGATCTTTGCGGATTAATAAAAAGACTGATGACAACACCCTTCTTTCTGAAGCATGGAATTGCCTTGAGAAGTTTTTTCCTGCTGCGCGTTAAAGAAAGCCCCCCCTCAGTAGTAAGTTCCTTCCTCTTCTCCGGAACAATAGTTACCTTGTGCGGCATAAGTTTGAGCGCGATGGCTATAATTTCTGGAGCAAGAGCCATTTCTAGATTCAATTCAACATGAATTCGCTTTTGTATGAGAAAAATATCCCGCTCTTGGATATGACGCCTATCTTCACGCAAATGAACAACAATTGAATCAGCCCCAGCCTGTTCAGCAACAAGGGCAGCATCAACAGGAGCAGGATACAGCGTACCCCGAACCTGCCGTAATGTGGCAATATGATCGATATTGACCCCCAGTCTCATCTGCCCCTTAAGGTTTCATGATTCGCGAGAGCTCACCACTTACATAAAACCAAGCAACAATAGCAAGAAAGAGTGAGGCAATTTTAAGCCAGATATTTGCGAATAACCATTTCAATTTCATCGAGATTTCCCCTTCTTCAACAAACCTTTCAGAATTAAAATAATATCTTCTTTGGTGAGATTCCCAGTAATTCTTCCATTAACCGCAAGACTAATATTGCCCGTTTCTTCAGAAACAACAACTACTACCGCATCAGTCTCTTCAGAAATACCCGCGGCAGCCCTGTGACGCATACCCAAGGCCTTATCGATATCGGGATTCTCGGAAAGAGGGAAAAGGCATCCGGCAGCAGCGATTTTATTGTTCACAAGCACAACACCTCCGTCATGCAGCGGAGAAGCAGGAGCAAAAATGCTCTGCAGGAGTTCGGAGGAAATATCGGCATCAAGTAAAATTCCGCTCTCCACATAGTTACGCAACCCTACGTTGCGTTGGACAGCGATGAGCGCTCCGATTTGTTTCTTCGCAAGAGCTGTGACAGCAGAAGAAATCTGTGTGACAAAAAGTTCTATCTCTTCATCTTTCGTCCCGGTAGAAAAAAACTGCTGCTGCCCAATCTTAGTCAATCCCTGCCGTAATTCCGGCTGGAAAAGGACAAAAAGAGCAATGATTGAGATCCCGAATATATTCGTCAGAATCCAGTTGAGAGTATCAAGACCTAATTGTTGGAAAATAAAGAAAGTGACAACAAGAATAATAATGCCTTTGAGAACGTTCGCCGCCTTGGTGTCTTTCAGAAAAACCATAATTCGATAGAATACAAACCAAAGGATGAGAACTTCAACGATCATCTTCCAGTGAGACAAAATACTGTTCATCAATGCCATTCTTCTCTACGCCTATGCTTGAAGTATTCCCTCTGCAACCCGAGCCGCTAAGACCGCTTCGCGCACATCGTGAACCCTCAAAATTTGAGCTCCCGCCGCGATACTCAATGCGTGCGCTGCCAAAGTTTCTGGAATCCTCTGGGAAGGATCCTGGTTTCCGGCGAGTATACCAAGAAATGATTTACGTGATGCTCCGATAAGTAAAGGCATACCAAAACTTTTAAAGGTGTAGAGATATCTGATCAATTGCATATTATCTAGAAGACGCTTGCCAAAACCAATACCCGGATCAAGAACGATCTGCGCAGAATCAATCCCTGATTCTCGAGCAAGACGTATCCGGTCCGAGAAAAAACGGAAAACTTCAGCAAGAACATCACGGTACCGGGGATTCTTCTGCATCATTAAAGGATTCCCTTGCATATGCATAAGCACAACCCCTGCGTTTTGACGAGCGATGACTCTCCGCATTTTTTCATCTCGCAACCCCGTAATATCGTTGACAATAGCTGCACCTTCTGCGAGAGCACAATGGGCTACTTCGCTTTTCCGGGTATCTACAGAGAGCGGAACTTTAGGAAAATACTTTCTGCAAATCCTCATAACCCTAAGCACTCGTTCTAACTCTTCACGAATACCAACCGGTCGTGAACCAGGCCGGGCTGATTCACCGCCTATGTCAAGAATATCCGCTCCATCGCGTATCAGCCCAGAGACCTTGCTCCTAATCACCTTTTCCACGCCAAAAGCGGTATCATTCCGAAAAAGACCATCACCGCTGAACGAATCGGGAGTAGCATTTACAATCCCCATAATCAGACATCTTTTAAGGAGAAGCTTGCCGCTCTTGATCTGCCAAAATTCATTCTTTCTTTGAATCTGGGCACAAAGCGCAGCCAGTTCTTTGCCTACGGCTTTTAACTCAGAGGGTTGTTTATGCAGTTTATCAAGAAGCTTTTTCAGGTGTGCATCATGAGCGAAAATAAGACAGTTTGTTTTTTTTCTACTTAGAAGCGCAGCACGAGGGACAGCCGCATCAGCACCCAAAGAAAGCAAGTCTTGTTTTAAAATATTTGCCGCATATCCAGAAATACCTTCGAGCAAAATCACGCGGCCGGTTGCCTTAGGAAACATGATCTTGATTCCATAAGGATCAACGCCGATTGCGCGCATGAGGCTTGCGATATCAACGCAAGAATCATGGTTCAGTATCCGTGCGAGCATTTTCTTTTGAAGAATCGTTGACTCCGAGAATCTTTTTGACTTCTTCGGCACTGAGAATCTCTTTTTCCAAAAGTACCGCTGAAAGCTTTTTTAACTGCTCAAGATGAGCAGTCAGTTCTTCTTCTGCTTTTTTATAAGCGCGTTCGAGAAGATCGCGCACCTCACCGTCAATAAGCTGAGCGGTATATTCACTATAGTCTTTGTGCTCGACCAGATCTCTTCCGAGAAACACGGGTCCTTCTTTATGACCCAGGGTAATATTTCCTATTTTCCGATTCATCCCGAAATCAGTTACCATCCGCCGTGCCATTTTTGTTGCTACCTCAAGATCATTCCCTGCGCCTGTCGTAATTTCTCCAAGGAGAACTTTCTCGGCGACCCGGCCTCCCATAAGAATTACTATTTTTGCGAATAGCTCTCGTTCAGCCATAATATACCTGTCTTGCAAAGGAAGTTGCAACGTATATCCGAGAGCGCCGAAACCCCGAGGCATAATTGAAACTTTATGAAGCGGATCCACATCGTCTAAAAACACAGAGAGAAGAGCATGACCAGATTCATGGATGGAAACAATTTCTTTCTCTCTTTTAGAGATAACCCTGCTTTTGCGTTGCGGTCCGGCCATAACACGCTCGATAGCTTCTTCAAGTTCCGCCTGCTCCACTACTTCCTTATTCCGCCGGGCAGAAAGCAAAGCTGCCTCGTTACAAAGATTCTCAAGATCTGCGCCGGAAAAACCTGGTGTTTGACGGGCTACTGGAGCAAGATCTACCTGGGGTGAAAGCTTCACGTTTTTCGTATGAACCCTTAGAATTTCCTCCCGGCCTTTGATATCCGGCAGATCAATCACGACATGACGGTCAAATCTTCCGGGACGGAGCAAAGCAGGATCAAGCACGTCCGGCCTGTTAGTCGCTGCCATAACGATAATTCCTTCACCGCTAATAAATCCATCCATCTCGACGAGAAGTTGATTTAAGGTTTGCTCCCGCTCATCATGCCCTCCTCCAATACCAGCAAATCGCTGACGGCCAACGGCGTCTATCTCATCAATGAAAATAATACATCCTTTCCCGGATGTTTTTGAAGCCTTCTTAGCCTGTTCAAATAAATCTCTTACTCGCGAAGCTCCAACGCCAACAAACATTTCGACAAAATCAGAACCGCTAATACTGTAGAAAGGAACTTCCGCTTCACCGGCAACTGCTTTGGCCAGAAGGGTTTTCCCACACCCAGGCGGACCAACAAGCAGCACTCCCTTAGGAATACGCCCGCCAAGTTTTTGAAATTTCTTAGGATCTTTCAAAAAATCAATAACCTCGGAAAGCTCTTCTTTCGCCTCGTCAACTCCCGCAACATCCACAAATGTTTTCTGGGCTTTTGTTTTATCCGCAAGTCGTGCGCGAATCTTGCCAAAACTCCAGATCCCGCTTGCTCCACCAGCTCCGCGACTTCCCCGATAGGCGAAATACCAGATAAATAAAATGAAAAGGACTATCGGAAAAACCGAATAAAACATATTCGCGAAAAAGTTGTTAATCGGTTCAATATCAAAACGTGGAACTTTTGTCTTTAAAAGCTCAAGCAAATCCTTATCTTCATCTGGAATAAATACGTAAAATTTCTTGCTGTCTCGAACTGGAGTAAATTGCCCTTCAAGCTTGCTGTCAATTTTGCGGATATAAGAAATAATCTGCGTCTTGTCGTTGTCTTGCAATAACTTATAAAATTGCGAATAAGGGATTTTTTCAGGAGGAGCGAAAGAACTGCTAAATGTCCCAACTAAATTAGCGATAATTACCGCAAGGATCAACCAAAAGAATATTGACCGTAAAAATTGGTAATTTGGAGGTACAGGGTTGTTCGGTTTGTTTGGGTTTGGCTCCATAGTGCATTTATTATAATCGAACGCCCAACGAAATCAAGAAAAAGCTTTTTCATATTGGCGCTTGGCGTTTCCTGCATCTGTGGCCTAAAAACCAGCGTTTTCCCGGTATCGCCCGCAATTCTTTTCCCACAGAGAACGCACTGCACTAAAAACGCTCTCAACCGATATTCCCTGAAGACATTGAAATTGGCTGCTACATTCAGCGACCTTGAATTTACGATAACAAGGTCGGCAAGGCAAGTCATTGGTAAGAACCCGATGATTGGGTTTGAGCGGATATAAACCATAAACTTTTTCGCTCACAGGACCAAAGAAAGTTATGATATCCTTTCCAAGGGCATTCGCGATATGCAATGGCCCAGTATCGTTGGATATGATAAACGCACTCTTTGCCACAAGAGAAGCAAGTTGGGTAATCGAAGTATCCGTTGCCTTGATAACGGCATTATCCCGGGCAGCAAGCTTACAGATGCCCGTAATCTCGTCCTCTTCTTTCTTCCCGGCAAGTAAGATTATTTTTACGCCAAACACATCAACGAGCATTCTTATCAACTGTGCGAAGTTTTCTTTTGGCCACCGCCGCATTGCTGCACGATTCCCAAAACTCTCACCCCCGCAGGGAATCATGCCAATAACTACTTTACCGGTAAGATGATGCCACAACCAAAAACCATCTGCGAAATCTCGGTCATCTTGGGACAGAAACAACTCGAGTTCTCTGGAAACAACCGATATATTGAACAGGCGCAATACGTCCAAATAATATTCAACGACGTGCTTCTCTAAAAACCCTTCTATGGGTATCTTGTGGGTTAAGAATCTTCCGCGGTTCTTATAATCCAGCCCGATTCTCTTTTTGATTCCAGAATACCACGCAAAAAATCCGTATTGGCTATTGAGTGAAAGATCAAAAGAAACTTGAATCTTTTCTCTTCGTATTTCATTGAAAAAATCATTCATCGCGCGGAGCCACAGAAAATATGATTTCTTCTTTACAGCTTCAAATGCATCCCGCTCGTAGACAAAAATCTTGTGAAGCAATGGATGATTTCTGATAATGGGTTCGGCTCGCTTGTTACACAGATAATAGATTTTACTTTTAGGATATGCCTGGTGGAGTGAACGCAGGAGTGGAGTGGAAAAAAGAACATCCCCTATACCAAATGGATTAATAATACAGAATCTCTCTGCGGCGCAGCCATTCATGAACGAGAATCTTTTCTCTGGATATATTCTTTCAAAAGGTGATCAATTAAATCAATGAAATCGTTCCTCTTTTGATTCGTAATATCAATCTTCCTTTTTATAGACCCGACAAAAGCAAGGCCTTTGTCTTCACGCCGGGCCTCATCTTCAAGATGCCAAAGTTTGATATTTTGCTCGGCCAAGCCTTCGATAGCTTGCGCGAGAGACTTGATGTTTCCAGTCTTCCCCATTACCTCAGGTTTATTGTAGAGTTTCAACTTCTCATCGGTCAATGAAACTTTTCCTGCCAACGCAAGTTTAAGAAAAACATCGATCTCATCTCCCAGCGCTGCCTTTTGCTTTTTCAGTATCGAGAGTTTCCGCGCTGGTTCCTTTTCCCTGGATGACGCGCGGCGTTCTCGAAGATGAAATTCCCGCAACGCTTTTATCGTGAGCTTGTCGATTAAACTGCCTAAAGTTTCTGCCATCCGATTAGAAGGTAGCGGGGTGGTATTTTTCAAACCGCTGGATATCGTCTTCCCCAAGATAACTCCCGATCTGGACTTCGATAATCTTCAGAAGCTCATCTTGAGGATTGAAAATTTTATGCTTTGTTTTCTTGGGAACAAAAATACCTTGATTCTTCCTGACAATATTCTTCTTTCCGCCAATGGTCACTTCAGCTATTCCTTGCACTACATTCCAATGTTCACTCCGAAAATGATGCTTTTGCAGAGAAAGAGCCTTGCGCGGGTACACGCCAATCTCTTTAACCTTATAGTTGGGTTTTTCTTTTAAAACCGTATAGTAACCCCAAGGTCGGTAAACCGTTGGGCCATCTTGACAATACGGAAGATGCTTTTCTTTAATTTCACGGAAAAGAGTATTTACCTGGTCTGAACATTCTTTCTTCAAAACCAAAACAGAGTCTGCTCCATCAACAACAATCACATCATCAAGCCCGATAACCGCGATCAGTTTATCGGCCGAGAAAGAAAAACATTTCTTGCTGTTGAGAAAAACTGCTTTTCCCAAAGAAAAATTTTCACCTCGTGGAGCAAAAAAAGCCGAAAAACTCTCCCAGCTCCCCAAATCAGACCAGCGAGCAAGAAACTTGACAAGCCCAATCTTCTTTGACGGCTGCATAAGTCCATAATCAATAGAGATATTTGGAAGCTTGGGAAAACGCTGAATCAGAAAACTGAAGCTTCCTGAAATGGCTGCGTACATCTGCGGTTGATAGCGAGCAAGTTCGCCGAGAAAAACATCTTTCCGGAAACAAAAAATTCCTGAGTTCCAAAAAGCACCATTCTTGATTAACTTTCCCGCCTTGGAAACATTAGGTTTTTCAATAAACTTTTCAACCAGATAACCTTCCTGGTATTTTTTCTGAGGCATCACGTAACCAAAGCCTTCTTTCGGGTATGAAGGAACAATACCAAAAGTAACGAGCATTCCTCTTTGAGCCATCGCACAGGCAGTACTTAACGATTGGATAAATCTCTTTTGGGGCTCAATGAAATGATCCGAAGGAAAAACAAAAATAACTTCTTGAGCAGATTTTCCTTCTTCTTTTTTCAATCCCAAAAGAATCGCCGGAAGAGTGCTCCGGGGACAAGACTCGATAATAAGGTTTTGCTTGAGTATGCGCTTTTGCTGACAAGAAATACCCCCCATAGCATCGATCTGGTTCCAAACGCTGAAAGTATAACTTTCACCTGCAACAATATAAATCTCCTGGCAGGAAAAATATCCCAAAAGCCTCAGAATCGTCAGTTGAAAAAGCGACTTCCCCTGAAAAATACCAACAAACTGCTTGGGATGATTCTCGCGCGATAAAGGCCAAAGCCTGGTACCTTTCCCTCCCGCAAGAATAATCGCCCTTTTTTTCATAAATGGTTCGTTTCTTTATTTATATAACGCAGGGTACGATACTTGGCATAACTGATTAATTGATAGAGCGATGAATAATACGCAATCATGAAACCAACAAAACCATCACGCCAACCTTGCTTCACAAAAAACTGACGAATAAAACGATCAAACGTCCTCCAGAGCGCGTGTGGAAAATTCATCTTGCGCTGTGCTCTCTTTGGATCTTTTTTCGAAAGTTTATACCACTTCAAAGCCTCTAGGTTAGTTTGCCGGTTGGTTTTGTGCAAGAAATCTTCCCACCCCCGGTAGCTATAATGGACCATATCAGACTTCAAGTGCCCGCAACTTCCCTCTACGATGACTGGGGCATGCACTTCAACTTCTTCATAACGAAACTTTCCTCTCTGAAAAAGCTTCACCTTCGGTGCAGGATACCACCCTCCCCAGCGTATCCAATAATCGGCGATATAAGTCTTAAACGGTATGGAGAAATGGGTGTGAGGAGTTGTTGGGATCACCTCTTTAATCTCTCGCTTTAACTCTTCAGTAAGACGCTCGTCAGCATCCAGACTTAAAATCCAATCACCAGTGGCTTGAGCATAAGCCCAGTTACGATGAGCCCCTTGCACATCCATCTTTCTTTGAAATACCTTCTGAGTGTACTTTCGAGCGATCTCTACAGTCTTATCGGAACTCATGTCATCAACAATAACTATTTCATCGGCCCAACCGGATATTGACTGAAGGCAATCATCAATCCTTGTTTCTTCGTTCTTCACTACTAACACTACCGAGAGCGTAGGATTATGCTGACGGACATTTACCATAGAACATCTCCCTGTTGCACATTGTGGTTATGGCTTTCCCCATAGAGCAGAATCATTTTACTGTTTGTAATTCAAAATACAAGTGTTCTGCTGGCAATAGAAAAGCCCAAAAGCGTTCGTAGCCGCGCGGAAAAAGATTTGCGAGCCGGTGAATACCGTACCGGCGAAAGGCCCGATGGAATGTAATGGATTTTGCTGAAATCTTAAAACCGCACTGCGGTGCAAGAACATCAAAAGAAAAAATCGAAAAAGCTCGTCTATGGGTTGGGTCTGCATAGGAAAGATAACAAGAAAAATGGGGCACCTGAATGATAATCTTTGCTCCGGCCTTAGAAATCCTGTGAATTTCTTCAAGGACCGTGGCCACGGAAGCAAGATGCTCAAAGACTTGTTTCGACACTACGCTATCAAAGGTATTCTCCTGAAAAGGATAAAATTTCCGGTTCAGATCACAAATTATGTCTGCCTGAGAGGCACGGTTCAGGTCAATACCCAAAGCGCCTTTTGTTTTACTGTTTCCGCAACCAAGATCAAGAATCATATCATCACTCCTGTTTTCCTGCTATCGCTGTCCCATTAAACCATATGTACGCAAGGTCCGGCACGCTGCATGAGTAAAATCATGCGACGACTCATGAGCAGACCATTCAGTGAGCTTCCGTAACCCTTCAGGAAGCGGAACCCGCGGTGCAAAACCAAGCTTCTGAGTAATCTTGCCGATATCAGCACAACAGTGCCGGATATCCCCCACACGAAATTCCCTCAGTATGCGGGGCGTGAAATTCTTTTGATAGAGTTGAATTATTCTTTCCGCGACATCCCGGATTGTCTGAGCTCTCCCTGTTCCCACATTCAGTGTTTCATAGTCCGCGGTTGACTTCTCCATTGCCAAGATGTTCGCGGTAACGATATCGCTAACGTAAATAAAATCGCGGGTTTGAAGTCCATCTTCAAAAATACATGGTTGCTTGCCAGCTTTTATCTGTGTTAAGAAAAGTGCAGTAACGCCGGTATAAGGGTTGCGAAGTGATTGTCGAGGACCGTAGATATTAAAATAACGCAACGCAACCGTGGGAATGCGGTAGGCCCGACCAACCGTCAGACAAAGCTGTTCCTGAAAAAGCTTTGTAATCGCATAGACGGATGTTGGGGCAGGCATTTTTTCTTCTTGGGTCGCAACAGGATCAAGTGTACGCCTGCAAGAAGGACAAAAAACCTCCCATTGGTTTTTGGCAAGCTGACGAAGGGAACGCACGGGAGGAGCTACAATGCCACAGTGCAAACACCGATAAGCTCCTTCTCCGTACACTGACATACTTGAAGCAACGATGAGTTTTCTGATTCTTTTGGAAGTACGCAGAAATATGTCGAGCAGAATTCCTGTCCCTGAAGCATTCTGAGATACATAACGATCGATCTCGTACATAGACTGCCCCACGCCGACCTGAGCAGCTTCATGAAAGACCACTTCGATATCCTGCAAAGATTTTTTTAATTTTCGCTGATCACGAAGATCCGCAAAAACATATTCAGCATCTTTATTCAAAAACGAGGGTGATTTTCTCCCATGTACCTGGGGCTCAAGCACGTCGTAAACCCGCACGCGATGGCCATCTTGGACTAAACGATCGACAAGATGCGAACCAACAAACCCGCAGCCACCTGTCACAAGTATTTTCTTTCCAGACACTGGGAGTAAAACTTACTGGAATCGGTATGAAAATCCTCCAAGGATTGTGTGGGTATTAATGCCGCCGTTACGATCGTCGATGCTGCAATTGGAAAGGTGCCGAAAACGGTATTCACAGTCAAAATACATACGGTCTTTAATCTTAAAAGACAAGCCTGCTCCGGCGGAATCAACAAAATTAAACTGAGTCCCCTGTTCATAGGTATGAAGGGTCATATAGGAAGGACCGGCGCCAAATTTGATATACGGAACCAGTTGCTCACTAAGTGGGAAACCGTACTTAAGAAGCAGATTGATGCCCGTCTCAAGGTTTTTCTCTGGTTCAAGTGCCGGGCTCAAAAAAGGCTCTACCTGAAATTCAAGAATTCCTTCGGTATGAATCCCGATTTTTTCTGCCAAAGGTTTTGCATCGAAGCCAAAACTTACCATGAATGGAATTACCTCATAGTCATCCTGAGTTTTCAAATCTCCGGTCATATACCCGGAAAGGACGCCAACACTTGAAAGACCTTCAGCGAACAGGTCGCCCGCTGCGCTGAAAAGAATTACTGCACACCACAAAAAAACAGATACTTGCTTCATCTTTTTCTCCTTTTTTCAGAATAACTACCTACTCAGAGAAAATTATACCAAAAAAATCACATTGCACAATACATATCAAAAACCAGAAAAAAGCAAAATCAGCGTTCACTGCGTCGAGCAGCAGCCAGAAGACTGCGCGTATATTCTTCTTGAGGATGAGATAGAACTCCCGGAGTATTCCCTTTTTCAACAACCACCCCATCTTTCATAACCACAAGAGAATCACACAAACAGCGCACAAGCCCAATATTATGCGAGATAAAAATAAGTGCGACACCAGAATCCGCATGGAGCCGGCTGAACATTTCAATGATTTTCTTGCTCACTAACACATCTAGGTGCGCAGTCGGTTCATCACAAATCAGCACACAAGGCTTTACCGATAATGCCCGGCCAATAGCAACACGCTGAGCTTGGCCACCACTCAATTCATGAGGAAAGCGTTCCAATATGTCTTTTGAAAGCTCAACAACATCGAGTAACTGGTGGACCTCGCAAGAGGCTGCTTGAAAGGACATACCTTGACAATAAAGGAATGGCTCAGCCAACAGATCCCGTATTCTCATTCTCGGATTAAGACTCAGATAGGGATTTTGGAAAACAATCTGGATATTTTTTCTTATCTCAGCAAGCGGCACACTAAAAACAACGCTACCGTTTGTAGGCTTCATAAGAACTGCGAGTATCCTCGCAAGGGTCGATTTTCCTGACCCGCTCTCGCCGACAATCCCTATTGTTTCTCCAGGAAAAACATTCAAATCGACTCCCGATAAAGCAGTGACCCGCATGCGAACAATGCCTTTCTGAATTTCAAAAACCTTATGAATGCCTTGCGCGCAAATCACTGGTTTATTCATAATCGGACACACGCCTCAATAAATTGGTTTGTATAAGCATGGTGCGTAGCGGTAAAAACTTCTTGCGCCGGGAATGTTTCCAAAATTTTATGACAACAGAGAATTGCCACCCGATTGCTGATATATTCGACAAGGGTCAAATCATGAGTTATGAATAAAATGCTGATATTTTTTTCGCGGTTTAATTTCTTCAAAATCTTCATGATTTCCATCTCGGTCGTTACATCCAAATGCGCAGTCGGCTCGTCCGCAATAAGTAACTTCGGCGAAAGGGCAAGAGCCTGAGCAATCATTACCCGCTGAGCTTGGCCGCCACTCAACTGATGAGGATAGCTATAAAATATCCTCTCAGGATCGTCGAAAGCCATCTCAGTAAACAGTTTTAATGTCGCAGATTTCGCTTCCGTCGAGGAATAAATACGGTGGAATAGAAAAACTTCGCTTATCTGATATCCAACACGAATCAAAGGATTCAAGCTCGCCTGAGGCTGTTGGAATATATATCCTATTTGACGCCCCCGCATACGCTGAGCTTCTCTCGGCGCTGTCAACTCGTAGCTGACTCCTTGATCGTAAAAAGTGATCGACCCAGAAATTCTAGCATTTCTTGACAGAAGACCGCAGATACTCAAAGTAGTCACTGTCTTCCCTGAGCCGCTTTCTCCGGCAAGAGAAAAAACCTCTCCTTTCTGGAGATCAAAATTTATCCCTTCGACAATCGGAACTGCTTTCTTATCGGCAATAAATTCAATGGTCAAATTCCGGACAGAAAGAAGTATATCCGTTTTGTTAGACACTTTCTCGCACTCCTTCACCGATGAGATTAAAACCAAGCACAGTAAGCAAAATAGCTGTGCCTGGAAAAAAAGTAATCCACCAAGCAATACCCAAAGTAGACTTTGCCTCAGAAAGAATATTTCCCCAAGAAGGATCCGGCGGCTGAACACCTAAGCCTAAAAAGCTTAATGATGACTCTAAAAGTATGGCCCCTGCTATACCAAGCGTCGCATTAACCAAAACCGAACCTACGGCATTTGGTATAAGATGAAAGCTGATGATTCTCCATTGTGGCAGCCCCAATGCCCGTGCTGCCAAAATAAAATCTTGCTCTTTCAACGATAAAATTTCAGCACGGATGAGTCGCGCTGAAGACATCCAACTCGTTAAACCGATAATAACCATGATCAGCTGGATTGAAGGTTTGCTGAAAGCAATCAAAGCAAGGATAAGAAAAAAAGAAGGAAAACAAAGCATGATATCAACGAAGCGCATAATCACCTCATCAAGCCAGCCCCCAAAGTATCCGGCAAGCGCTCCAAAAATAACACCAAGAAAAATTGAAATCCCCACTGCTAAAAATCCTACAGAGAGTGAAACTCTCCCGCCGTACAACATCCGCGCGAAAAGATCTCTCCCTAAAGAATCCGTGCCGAATGGATGCTCCCAAGAAGGCGCCTGCAAAGCTTGTTCCACGGAAATGGCGCTATAGTCACAAGGAGTAAGGAAAAAAGCAAAAACACTGCAAAAAAGAATGGGAAAAATAATCCAACACCCTGCTTGCGTAAGCTTATTTCTAAAAATAGCTTTAACCATTAGTTTTTCTTGATATAACGGATACGCGGATCAAGTAACATGTAGGAAATGTCCGCAAAAAAATTCCCCAGAAGAGTCAACAAGGCTCCCATGGTAAGTAACCCCATAATCAACGTGTAATCACGGGTCATAACTGCGTCATAAAAAAGCATACCCATTCCAGGAATGGAAAATATCGTCTCTAAAATAACGCTGCCACCGAGAAGTCCTGGCAAAGAAAGACCGAGAATAGTCACGACGGGAAGGCTGACTCCCCGGAGCACATGCTGGCGCAAGATATAACTGTGCGATAGTCCTTTCGCGTAAGCAGTGCGTATATAGTCCGAATCCATGACCTCGACTGTCTTTGCCCGGGCGTACCGAGAAAGACCCGCCAGCGAACCAAACACAATAATTCCAATTGGAAGGACAAGGTGTCTGAAAAGATCTGCGATTTTTCCAAAAAGCGGTAAATTTTCAAAATCCAGCGAGTGTACCCCAGAGACAGCAAACCAACCAAGCCAAACTCCGAAAAACTGCATACATAAAAGCGCAAACCAAAATACTGGAAGTGCAAATCCAATGAATACAAAAATAGTTACCAAATGATCGAAAACACTCCCCTTATTTAAACCTGCCCATAAACCCAATGGAATTGAAATCAACAGAACCATGAATAAAGAAATTATATTGATACTGAGCGTTATCGGAAGACGCTCGGCTATCTTTGCTGAGACGCTTCTCCCGTCACTTAAAGAAACACCAAAGTTAAGACGCAAAATATTCTGGAACCATTGTGTGTATTGAGCGATGATCGGCTTATCTAAACCATAAATTCTCTTCATCTTCTCTTGAACTTCCAGGCTTACTTTCGGATTAAAAAGGGTAACACTCACAGGGCTACCCGGAGCAAGCCGAATAACAAAAAAAGTGATAACGGTAATTCCGATAAAAAGGATTGCCAGGGAAAAAACGCGGCGTATGAAAAAACTAAGCATGGATAAATTAATCTTGTCTAAACCATTTGGGTTAAGGGATAAAAGTGTATTTTTGTTCCTTCTTCGGAACCCACCAATCGATAAAATTATACCAATACCCGCCAAGAGCTGGAGCAATACCACGGAAGCGTTTCTGCAAAGCAGAAAGATTGTGCGGGGAGCAAAGAAACATGTACGGCTGCTCATCGTAGATAATCTGCCGTATTTGGTAATAGAGTTTTTTCCTTTTCTCGATGTCGAACTCCCGGCGGGCTTCTATCAAAAGAGCGTCCACTTTGCTATTTTGATACAACCCGAAATTAAATTCGCCTGGCTTAGTTTTGCTAGAGTGAAAAATATCATAAAGATCGGGATCCCGGGCTAAATTCCATCCGAGTAAAACAGCGTCAAATTTTCTCTTACCGATAATCTCGTCAATAAAAACAGCCCACTCGATGATTCTGATTTCGACTTTTACCCCAACATCAGCAAGCCTCTTTTGAATAATTTCGGCGCTCATTTGCCGTTGTAAATTTCCCTGGTTGGTAAATAATGTAATTTGAAAAAGGGTGCCGTTTTTCTCTAAAATACCATCCCCGTCGGCATCGGAAAAACCTGCTTGTTGGAGTAGAAGACGCGCGCGAGCAGGGTCAAATGGGTCTCCGGAAGCCGAAAAATCATAAGCCCAGCTCTCCTGAGTAAACGGACCGTGAGAACTTTCGGCTTGGCCCAAGTATACTGCCTGTATGATTTCCTGCTTATTAACGGCATAGTTTAAAGCCTTACGTACCTGAACATCCCGCAAAAACTGATGATTCAGATTGTATCCAACATAAAGAAAACTATTTGACGGGTACTTGAATTTGGTCAAATGATTCTTGAAAATTCTTGACTGAGCGTGCTTTAAGTATTGTAGCGGAGTAAGCGAGGTATTATCGACTCCTTGAGTTAACAACTCAAGGAACATCGTCGCATCATCGGAAATGAGCCGGAAAATAACCCGGTCAATATGTGGACTGCCTTCAAAGTATTTCTTCCAGACACCTAACTCGATTTTCCCCGAAGCAAGCCATTTTCGGAACCGATAGGGACCGGTACCGATTGGATTACGGGCAAATGAAGTACGAATAATGTCTTCTTTTTCGAGGCAATGCTTGGGCACGATACTCATACCCCAGCTGCTTAAAGCAGGAGAAAAAGGTTCCTTATAAATAACTTCGATGGTATAGGGATCACGCACAAGCAGCTGTTCAACTCTTTTAAAATCTTCACTGTAGGGGGTCGGAGTTTGCGGGTCAATAATTTTTTGGAAAGTAAACTCAACGTCTTCGGCGGTAAAAGGAGTGTCGTCGTGCCACAATACATCCTTTCGTAAATGAAAAATAATCCGTTTCCCCCCTTCAAGAACCTCCCATGATTCCGCTAAATCGCCAACCAGTTTTAAATCTTTGTCGTATTTCACAAGACCATTATAAAGAAATGAACACACAGATCCTGAGGCGCTATCAGAAGCAAGAAACGGAATAAGGGTTCGTGGCTGGGCGATCTGCCCAATAACTATGGCGTCTCCGTTTTCTTGGGCATAAGAAGCGGTGAAAAAGAAAAACACCGCACAGAAAAAACTAAGGAGTTTTTTTCTCACTTTCTTGTACCGGAGGAGGCGTAACCTCTTGTACTGGCGCAACGGGGGTGGCTGCAGCCGGAGTTTCACTGGGGATAACATCCTCAGGAATACCGGGCACCTCAAGGGAAACTCCGCTTAATTTCTCAAGCTTTGAACGACCTCTTTCTTTTGAAAGAAACGCAAGGGCTGTGGAAGTAAGAAAAAAACAAATAGCTAAGATTGTTGTTGAGCGTACCAAAAAAGAACTTGTTTTTGTGCCGAATAAACTTTCCACTCCCGCTAGCGACTCGACAAGCCCCCCACCCCTACCTCGTTGCATGAGAATTACCGCAAGGAGAAGAACGGAAATAATAATATGAAGAATTAATAAAAATGTATACATATTTATTCCGTTGATTGCTTTACGATTTCTATAAACGACTCTGCCTTCAGTGACGCACCCCCTACGAGTGCCCCATCAATATCATGTTCCGCCATAAGTTCAGAAATATTCTCTGGTTTTACGCTTCCCCCGTAAAGAATAGAAACGCGCTCAGCGGTAATACTGCCATATAATTCCCCAATGAGCTTACGAATGAAACTATGTACTTCCTCAGCCTGCACAGGAGTAGCATTTACTCCGGTTCCAATAGCCCAAACAGGCTCATACGCGATGGTTATCGTTTGAGCTTGATGTTCCGGAATGGCTGAAAATCCTCCTTTGATCTGGGAAGAAACGACTGAAAGCGTTCGTTCGGCTTGACGCTCCTGTAGTGTCTCGCCAACGCAGAGAATAGGGATAAGATTTTCGGAAAGCGCAGCTTTTACTTTTTTATTGACTGTTTCA
This sequence comes from uncultured Planctomycetia bacterium, assembly GCA_964634935.1. Classification (GTDB taxonomy): domain Bacteria; phylum Omnitrophota; class Gorgyraeia; order Duberdicusellales; family Duberdicusellaceae; genus CAZWJT01. Next base: position 19,357 of record CAZWJT010000005.1, read on the forward strand.
TCGGTCTCGGCAAAATACTTGCGCCGTTCAGAGTGTCCGATAATCACATAACGACACCCTGCATCTTGTACCATCGGCGCAGATATCGCTCCGGTAAAAGCACCTTCTTTTTCCCAGAATAAATCCTGCGCTCCCAACTGTATTCGAGAACCTGAAAGTGCGTGCGAAACAGAAGAAAGAGCCGTAAAAACAGGACAAACTACAACCGCGGCCTTATCTTGCTCGTCAAGAACCAAGCGTAGCTGCTTGACCAGTTCCAGGGCTTCTGGAATAGTTTTGTACATCTTCCAGTTACCGGCAATAAGCGGCTTTCTCATTTGTGTTATTGGGCTTTATTTGGAATAATAGCAATACCGGGAAGCTCTTTCCCCTCGAGAAACTCGAGAGAAGCCCCGCCACCAGTAGAAACATGCGATACTTTATCGAGAACTTTAAACTTCTTTGCGGCTGCCGCAGAATCTCCTCCGCCAACCACAACTGTTGCTTGAATTTTTGCCAGAAATTTTACGATATCTTTGGTTCCTTTTGCGTAGGCAGGATTCTCAAATATCCCTACTGGTCCGTTTAAAAGAACTGTTTTTGCCGTTTTGAGTGCCCGCTTGAAAGCCCGGATAGTTTTCGGCCCAATATCAATCCCTTTCGTTCCCGCAGGAATATCGGAAACAATCTTTTTTGTTTCCGGCTTCTCAAGGTCATCGACAACGAGGTGATCTAAGGGAAGAATTATTTTGACTCCTTTGGCAAAAGCTTCAGAAAGAATTTTCTTGGCTAATTCGATCTTATCTTCCTCAACTCGCGAAGCTCCAACGGAAATGCCTTGAGCCTTCAGGAACGTATACGCCATTGCCCCGCCGATGAGAAAAACATCGACTTTGGCGAGAAGCTGCTCAATGATACCTATTTTGTCGGAAACCTTTGCGCCACCGAGAACCGCTACAAACGGTTTTTCTGGGTTAAAAGCAACTTTGCTTAAATAATTTATTTCTTTTTCAATCAAGAAACCGATGCAAGCGGTTGGAATAAACTTCGCAATAATTGTCGTGGAAGCGTGAGCCCGGTGGGCAGTTCCAAAAGCGTCATTGACATAGATATCGGCGAACGAAGCAAGTTCTTTAGAGAAATTCTCATCGCCAGCTTCTTCTTCAGAATGAAACCGTAAATTTTCCAGGAGGATAACCCGTTTTTTGGTTCTCCCAATCGTCCTCCTCACCGAATCACCGACACAATCAGGAAGCGCTTGAACTTTTTCCCCGAGAAGTTTCTGAAGCTTTTTCGCAATCGGCTTCAGGCGTAAAGATTCATCTACTCCTTTCGGCCTACCCAAATGACTCATTAAAATAACTTTAGCCGCTCCCTGTTCTAAAATATACTGTATTGTCGGAAGCGAGGCGCGGATACGGGCATCATCGGAAATTTTCCCTTTTTCATTAAACGGCACGTTGTAATCAACGCGCACAATGATTCTTTTTCCTTTCAGATCAACGTCACGAACGGTTACTTTATTCATCGGGTCCTCCTTTTGGCAGTTCCACGCACATAAAAAGTAAAACGTATTATAGCATGATTTCCAGGGATGTCAATTTATCCCTGAAAATGAAAATGTCAGAAAAAATCAGCAAAATCAGGCGTGTTTTAATAGAAAAGGTGCGAGGTATACACCCCGCACCTTTTGCGAGCTAATTCGGTTAAATTCCTTTTTTGAGAATAAAGCTGACCAAGTCGACAACCCGGCATGAATAACCCCATTCGTTATCATACCATGATAATACCTTAACCATGTCACCGAGAACAAACGTACTCGCAGCATCGACAATGGATGAAGCCGGGTTCTTCTTAAAATCGATAGAAACGAGCTCTTTCTCGCAAAATTCAAGAATACCATTCAATTTTTCCGCCGCGGCTTTCTTTAATGCCGCATTCACCTCCTCCTTACTCGTTTCTTTGTTAACGTACAGAACAACGTCGACTAAAGAAACAGTGGGAGTTGGCACGCGGATTGCCAGGCCATCGAGTTTTCCCTTGAGCTCTGGAATAACCAATCCAACAGCCTTCGCCGCACCCGTAGTCGTAGGAATCATAGAAAGCGCAGCGGCCCTGGCCCGGCGTAAATCCTTATGTGGTAAGTCGAGAATCTTCTGGTCGTTTGTATAAGAATGGATTGTGGTCATCAATCCCTTCTTGACGCCAAAAGCATCCTGGAGCACTTTCACCACCGGAGCAATGCAATTCGTTGTACAGGAAGCATTCGAAAGAATCTGATCTTTTCCAGGAAGATATGCAGCTTCGTTAACCCCTAATACGATAGTTTTTACATCTCCTTTTGCCGGAGCAGAAATAATTACCACCTTTGCCCCGCCTTTTAAGTGCGCACCTGCTTTTTCAGCGTCAGTAAAAAGTCCCGTCGATTCGATGACAATCTCTGCTCCTAATTCCTTCCAAGGAAGCTTCGCCGGATCTTTCTCGGCAAGAACCTTTATTTTTTTCCCGTTCACGGTCAAAAATCCTGCCTCTCCGCTCACTTCGCCTTCCAGAATCCCAAAGTTTGAGTCATACTTGAGCAAGTGAGCAAGCGTTACCGCATCGGTAATATCATTAACCGCGACCACTTCCAGGTCGGCGGTTTTTCTTTCGAGGATCGAACGCAACACAAGACGCCCTATTCTTCCAAAGCCATTAATCCCTATTTTGACTGCCATAAAACCTCCTTAGTTTTACAATAAATGGTTATTAATATAGGGTAATTTCCTTACGTAGATACCGGGCGGAAACTTCGGGCGGAGTCTCAACCACGTAAAAACCACTCCCCCACTCAAAACCGGCGATTCGAGTCAATTTCGGCATGATTTCAATATGCCAATGAAACCCTGGATATGTTTCCGTGTTAACCGGAGACGTATGCACAATATAATTATAGGGAGGGTCCCTCAGCACTTCTCGGAGCCGCCCGATGCTTTGTTTTAAAATCAGGGAAAGCAAAGTAATTTTGGCATCCGTAATCATCACAAAATCATTTTCGTGTTCTTTGGGCATAATCCACACCTCAAAAGGGAAGCGGGAAAACAAAGGACAAAAAGCGATGAATGAATCATTCTCAAAAATAATTCGTTCACGGTTGTTCGAAAGTTCCTGGGTCACCATATCACAAAAGATGCAGCGCTCGTGGTAGCTCAAATAGCGCTCTGCTCCCTTAATTTCTTCCTGCACATTTTTGGGAACCATGGGAAGCGCGATAAGTTGTGAATGACCATGCTCAAGCGAAGCTCCGGCGGCTTCTCCGACATTTTTAAAAAGAAGAATGTATTTAAAACGCTTATCGTTTCTCAGATCAAGACTCCGCGAACGATACTTGCTGAGCATTACTTCGACTTCTCTATCGTCTAGCTCAGAAATACCCTTAAAGTGATAGGGGCTATCGACAATAACTTCATGCGCTCCGATTCCATTTGACATATCATACATACCGACCGCCTGCTTATCAAGCGTACCTTCGATCCGTAAGGCAGGAAATTTATTTGGCACAACCCGGCTCATCCAGCCGCTCGTATTCGCCAAGGTATTTGCTGGTCGCACCGCTTCAATTTCAGGGGGAGTCATCGCTTCGTTACCAGGACAAAACGGACAACCTTTCTCTCCCTTCCAAACATGTTGATCAATATGAAAATCACGCGGCGAAAAAGGACGATCGGTATTCGTAATCACCCAACGCCCCGTAATAGGATCTTTGCGTATCTCCGACATAACTCAGCTTACCACTTCTGGGTTCTTTAAAAATTTTGCCGCTTCTTCCGGCGGAACAGGACAGATATAAAAACCACTCCCCCACTCAAAACCGGCAACTAATGTCAGACGAGGGATGATCTCCAAATGCCAATGGTAATCCTCTTCGATGGTTGTCCAATATCCTTTCCGTTCTCGACGAAACGGAGCGCTGTGAATCACATAATTGTATGGCGGGTCTCCCAGTAGTTTTTTTAACCGCGAGAGGATTTCTTTCAACACCACCGCTAAGCTTCGAGACTCCTCGGGATTAATATGCTGAAAATCAGCGCTATGGCGTTTTGGCATCACCCACACTTCAAAAGGAAATCTCGGAGCAAAAGGAGCCACGGCGACAATGCCGTCAACTTCGAGAATAACTCGCTTCTGTTCAGTTAATTCCTGCTTGACAAGATCGCAGAAAACGCACCGTTCATGATACTCAAAGTATGATTTTGCGCCCGCCAGTTCCTCTTTCACCCGTTTCAATACTACGGGTGTTGCAATAATCTGAGAACGCGCATGGCGCACTCTGCCCCCTCCTGCTTTCCATCCATAATTCTTAAAAATAAGGACATACTTTATCCTTTTATCCTGTTCAAGGGTCTTTATCCGTTCCGCATAGGCAGTAAGCACCTTTTCTATCTGCGTAGTTTCCAGATCAGCCATATTTGCAATATGCTGAGGGGTTTCGATCACAACCTCGTGGCTGCCAGTCGCACCCATAAGATCATACAGGCCAACGCCCTTCTTCCATAGTTCATTGTCTAACTTAAGAAAAGGAGAGATGCTCGGAACAACGCGGATATCCCAGCCGGGAGCATTTGACTGAGGATGAGCGCGACGAATAGCAAATAACTCGGACGGCGTGTTCCCTTCCTTTTGTTCGCAGAAGGGACACTCTCCCTCTTGAGGGCCATCGTTGACTTTTTTAAAATCATTTGGTCTTTTGGCCCGTTCGGTCGAAATGATAACCCATCTCCCGAGAACCGGATCTTTCCTTAATTCAGGCATGAGTATTTTCTTTTTTAAATAATTATGCTGTATTATAACAACCTGGGAAAAACTTGCAAGATTTAAAATAGGCGTGGGGAAGGAAGATGGATTACAAGAATTTTTTTGCCTGTGCGATAGCTTCAGGGAGCGAAAGCACTCCTTCATAAAGAGCTTTACCGACGATTGCCCCCCAAGCTCCAAACTCCGCGATCTTCTCAATATCAGCCAGAGACGAAACGCCGCCGGAAACGATAAAATGGCACGGGAAATCTTTGATGAACTTCTGGGTTTTTTCCAGCTCAGCCCCTTGCATCATCCCATCACGCGAAATATCAGTATAGATAATCCACTGAATCCCCTTCTGCACAAGCATTTCAAAAGCAGATTGAACCGGAATATCCGCAGTCTGTTGCCATCCAAGCGTAGCAACATATCCATCTTTCACGTCAACACTCACCGCTATCTGTTCTGCTGAAAACTTTGCCAAAAGATGTTCAAGTAGGTTTCCGGCAAAAGCTTTCGTACCGATGATAATCCGAGAAACCCCTTCATCGAGCAACATGCGCGCCTTGGCAAAATCCCTGATTCCTCCACCGGTCTGCAGTGGTATACCGGTTGCTACGATTTTCTGGATAACTTCGAAATTATCCAAGCCCGTAGAAAATGCCGCATCTAAATCGACCACATGAAGAAAATCGGCTCCTTGATCCTTCCAGCGTTGAGCGTATTCGAGAGGATCTTTCGAATAGACAATTTTTTCCGCAAGTTTCCCTTGCCGAAGACGGACTACTTCTCCGTTTAAAAGATCGATGGCCGGAATTATTTTCATAGCGAAAGAAAATTCTTAAAAAATCTTAACCCATTGGATTGACTTTTCTCTGGATGGAACTGGACCGCACAGCAATTGTTTTCAGCAATTGCGCTTGCGAAATCTATTCCGTATCGCGTAGTCGAAAGTATTTGGGCTTTTCTTTTCGGAGTCACGTAGAAAGAATGCGCGAAGTAAAAAAAACTTCCATCCGGAATCCCCTGAAACATTTTGCGTGCTAAGACGTTGTTCCTGCAGATCTTTACGCTATTCCAACCCATGTGCGGGACAATTTGATTCCTGGGGAAACGCCGAACACGACCAGGGAAAATATCAAGACCTTTTTCCTTTTTTGATTCAGCGCTTTTCTCAAAAAGCATCTGAAACCCAACACAGATACCTAAAAATGCCTTGTCGCGTTCAATGTGTTTTTTCACGCTCTCCAGCAAATTTCTCTCCCGCAAACCAACCATACCAGCTCCAAAGTCGCCAACTCCCGGAAGAATGAGCTTTTCCGCTTTTCGTACCACACCCGGGCAGGCAGAAACCTTAGCCTTAAATCCGACATACGCAACTGCTTTTAGAACACTGCGAAGATTGCCAATACCACTGTCAACGATAACAATCACAAAGTACCCTTTGTCGTAGGAAGCCCTTTTTTGCGCGGATCTTTTGAAACCGCCATATGTAAACTTACCGCCAAAGCCTTAAAACACGCCTCAATAATATGGTGAAAATCCTCTCCCTTAAGCACATCAATATGTAGAGTCATTCGACTGGAGTTCGTAAACCCCCGGAGAAACTGTTGGAAATAGTTTAGACTGTACCCCTCTTCGGTAATTTTTTTCTTGGGCATTTCACAGGCAAGATAAGGCCTGCCACTGATGTCCGTGACAACCCGAACCATGGCTTCATCGAGAACCGCATAACCGATCCCAAAGCGGGTAAGCGCTGTCTTGTCTGAAAGCGCCTTCGCAAACGCCTCACCGAGCACAATACCCAAATCTTCATTGGTGTGGTGAATGTCTATTTCCAAATCACCTCTGGCGCACACAAAAAGATCAAAAACCCCATGTTTGGTAAAAAGTGAAAGCATGTGATCGAGAAAAGGAATACCTGTCGTTATCTTATAAAAACCCTTACCATCGATAGCAAGCCGGACATCGATGTTTGTTTCTTTCGTAGTGCGAGTAACGCGTGCGGTTCTTTTTTTCATGACTACCTTCCTTGTCTCTGGTTACACAAGTCTTATCTGCACACTCTCAAGATGTTTCTTCATTCCTTCGAGTGTCGCTATTTTTTCAAGAGAATCTTTCTCATTCATCAGGGCTTTTTTCGAATAATTCACGATGTGGGTACGTTTCAAAAAATCGTGCACCGAAAGCCCAGAAGAAAACCGGGCAGTTCCAGCAGTCGGCAAAACATGACTTGGACCAGCGCTGTAATCACCTAAAGCCACCGGTGTATAATCTCCAACAAAAATGGCTGCTGCATGCTTAACTTTTCGGATAAATTTTGAGGATTGTTTAATCATAATTTCTAGATGTTCAGGGGCAATCTTATTTACAACATCTAGAGCTTCATTGAGATTCTTTACTACGATAAGATACGCATTTGTATTGACTGCTTTCAGTTCTCGGGCTAGAAATTTACAAGGCGTAATTACTACCCCGATACCATTCCGATGCTCAGTTTGAGCCTCTAAATCCTTAATGATATACGGAGCGCTGCTTTTTCTCCCGGCGACAATAACCACCTCAGAAGGTCCCGCAAGCATATCAATAGCAACAACACCAAATACTTGCCGTTTCGCCTCGGTAACATATTCATTACCGGGTCCGACTATCTTATCAACCTTGGACACGGTTTCTGTTCCATAAGCAAGGGCAGCGATCGCTTGGGCGCCCCCTATTTTATAGATATTCTTGATTTTCAGCATTGACGCCACTGCGAGAATATACGGATTAATGTAGCCTTGCTGGTTTGGAGGAGAAGCTAAAACCACCTCTTTTACCCCAGCCACAAGCGCCGGAATAACACACATGTATACCGACGACACAAGCGGTGCTTGCCCGGAAGGTATGTAAACCCCTACTTTTTCGAGCGGCAAGAATCGCTCTTCCAGTGTTTTTCCTTCAGCAAGCCGTATGCGGCAGCTACGAGGCAGCTGTTTCTTGTAAAATGCCGTCACATTCTCGATAATACCCTTTAAGGCGTAAATAATGCCAGAGTTGAGCTCATTAAACGCGCCGCTAATTTCCGCCTCAGAAACTCTTATATTTTTCGGAGCAATGCGCACCCGGTCAAATTTACGTGTATAGTGGACGACCGCTTCATCTTTCTTGCTGCGAACATCTTCAAGTATTTTGGAAACGACTTTCGTAATCCTCTTCTTGGTATGGGCGCCCCGCTGGACAAGTTTATGGAAAAGCTTTGAATTCTTTCTTACCAAAATCATCTTTTTCCTCGTACTTTTCTAAACCAATGATTATTACGCTGAAAAAAATTCCGTAAAAATTTCCAGAATTTTTTCCTCAAAATTATTCCGATCTTTCGGTTGAATCTTTCCTCCGGCAAACGCAAAATCATCCCGGCCGCCACCGGAACCGGAAAATTTCCCTGAAAGATACTGCGCAAGCTTTCCGCACGAAAAACCGCTACCATCCTTTGTTCTGGAAATAACCGCGGTAAAAGAGCTTTCGGCCAATGCAACACCAATCACAAGGCCAGGATGCGTCCATTGCTTCTTAACCGAATCGACTGCTTTGCCAAGAAAATTTTGATCAACATTTTTCTCTGAAAATAGAATGACTGTGTTCCCGTGGATCGAATGTTTTTGCTCCAGAATTCCTGGAATCTTACTTCTGAATAATTCTTCTCTTAAAAGAGAAAGTTCCTTCTCCTGTTTCTTGACCTTCGCGATGGTTTCCCGAAACACCTCAGGCAGATTTGTTACATTAGTTTTTGCTATATCCGAAAGCTCAAGAAGTAAATCCTGTTTTTTAATAATTTCTAACAAGGCGCGCTTCCCGGTTACCGCCTCAATTCTCCGGATACCGCTGCTTACGGAACTATCGGAAATAATTTTAAAAATCCCAACTTGTGCCGTATTCGACAGATGCGTACCCCCACAGAGCTCCTTGCTCACCCCTTCCACTTCAACTACCCGAACGGTTTGTCCATATTTTTCTTCAAAAAAAGCGAGCGCGTTCTGCTTCCGGGCTTCTTCCAGCGAAAGAAAATATTTTTTGAGTGGTCGTGCGCTTAGAATCATATCAGCAACAAAGTTTTCCACCTCCTGAATTTCATGACCGCTTAACTTCTGATAGTGGTTGAAATCAAAACGGAACTGATCCTCATCGACAAAAGAGCCCTGCTGCTCAATATGTCCACCCAAGACAGCACGAAGGGCTGCCTGTAAAAGATGTGTCGCGGTATGCGCCCGCTCAAGAGCATTCCTGCGCTCTGTATTCACCGTAGCCACAACTGCGCTCTCTACTTGCAATGTTCCACGCTTTAATATTCCATGGTGGAGAATTGTCATTCCGTTCTTAGATACCTCGGAAACCTCAAAACAAACCGTATGATCTTTGTCTTCAATAACCCCGGTATCGTGCAATTGACCTCCAGATGTGCCGTAAAATGGAGTTCGGTCAAGAACAAGAATCGCCGCGCCGTTTTCTTTTAAGGTATTTACTGCAACCCCATTTTCAACAATACCGATCACCTTTGCGACTGCACTCACCTGCTCATGTCCAATGAATTCCGTAGAATGTTCACAGGCAAAATTATGAGAAACAAACACAGCATCTTTAAATTTACTGCTTTTGCGGGAAAGCTCTCGCTGTTGTTTCATCAAAACTTCAAAACCATCCCGGTCTACCGCGACATGTTCGTTTTCTGCGATAAGACACGTGAGTTCCAAAGGAAATCCAAAGGTATCATACATTTTAAATGCCGAGCATGCGTCGATTGATTTTTGATTGATCCGAGCATGCTCGATATACCCGTCGAGAACCGTTCTCCCGGTTTCAAGCGTCGCAAGAAACTTTTCCTCTTCGGCTTTCACAATCTGAGCAATTGCTTCTTTCTTGTCGTAGAGCTCAGGATAGGCCGATCGCATAAGCATTCCCACAGTCGGAACAAGGCTGTAAAGAAACGGCGATTGCTTCCCCGCTGAAAACCCAAACCATAAGGCCCGCCGGATAATACGTCGGATCACATATCCCCTATCCTCATTGGAAGGATAAATACCATCCCCGATCGCAAATGTTATCGCCCGCGCATGGTCAGCGACTGCCGCAAGAGCCGGTTGTTCATGCAACCCGGATTGCCGCCGTACTTCTTCGATCAGCGGAACAAAAATATCAATCTCGAAATTCGTTTCTTTTCTTTGGAGTACCGAGCATAAACGCTCAAGACCCATACCTGTATCAATATTCTTTGAAGGCAAAGGTTCAACCTTCTGAAAACCAATCCGATTGAACTGGGTAAATACCAGGTTCCAAACCTCCACAAATCTCCCGCAATTACAAGCAGGGCTGCAGGTGGTATTCTTACACCCCAGATGGGACCCCCGATCAAAATAAATCTCCGAACACGGACCGCATGGACCGTCTGGGCCATCCTCAAGGGCATTGGCAGGCCAAAAGTTATCCCCCGCACCAAGCCGAACAATCTTTTTTTCTGGAATCCCTATCTTGGTATTCCAAATTTTGAAAGATTCCTCATCCTCCTGATACACAGAAACCCACAGAAGCTCTGGAGAAATCTTCAAAATCTTGGTCAAATATTCCCAGGCAAAGAATATCGCTTCCTCTTTGAAATAATCGCCAAAAGAAAAATTACCGAGCATCTCAAAAAAAGTATGGTGATACGAAGTCTTCCCGACGCGTTCCAAATCGGCAGTTCTCAAGCACTTTTGACAACTCGTTGCCCGGCGAAAATCGGTAACTTTGCCCAAGAATTCGTCTTTGAACTGGTTCATACCGGCAGAAGTAAAAAGCAGCGTTGGATCATTTTTGGGAACCAACGAATCGGAAGGTACTACTCGATGATTCTTCGTCATGAAAAATTCAAGAAATGAGCAACGGATACTATCAGCGTTCATTGATTCTCCAATGCTTCACATACATCTGAATAAGCAAAACCGCGTCGCATAAAATACCCAAGTATTTTCTGTTTTACCCTAAATGCCCCACTCCCCACGTATTTCACCTTCTTTGCACGCATTAATTCTCTTAATTTCTGCTGTTCAGTTGACCGACAATGTAAAACCTTCCATACGCTTTTGATCTCATCGTGAGTAATGCCCTTTGCTGAAAGTTCTTGGGCAATACGCAGAAAACCATAGCCTCGGGAAAGCTTTGCCCGGATCCACTGTTCTGTAAAACCAACATCATCAACAAGTTGCAGATTTCGGAAATAAGCAATAGACTGAGTGATGATATCTTCCGAAAAACCCTTACGTTTCAACCGCTCAGCGAGCTCTCGGGTTGAACGATTGCGAAACTTCAAAAGCCGGAAAACCAGAGACTTTGCCTGCGCGAAATCCCGATTATTCCTTGCTCTGTTCTTTGACAACGGCAAATTTGCGATTCGTTTTAATGAGCACATCCCCTTTTATGTCCCGAACGGCTTTTTCAAAGTCATCCCGGGTGGCAATCGTTACCCCATTTATAGCTTCAATAATTTCTCCGGCTTCAAGCTCAGCCTCTTCAGCTGGAGAACCGGGTTCAACACGAATTATCAATACACCTGAAACTTGATTAATATTGTAACGCCGAACAATTGGGTCGGTAAGATCGCTTACATCTAAACCGCGGAAAGAACGGGAGTTTGCGGCTTCCAGATCTTCCAGGTTCTTCGGCCTCTTGCCAATCGTCACTGAAACCGTTCGCTGGGAACCATCCCGAACAATCAACAATTCAACAACCTTCCCTTCTTCAAGCTCTCCAATTCGCTCGACGATATCCTCTTTATCGCTGATAAAATTTCCGGATGCTTTTAAAATTACATCTCCTTCTTTCAATCCAGCCTTCGCGGCAGGTGAGTCTTGAAATACCTTGGCAATAACAACACCTTGCTGTTCTTGAATATTGAAATATTTGCGTAGGTCATCATTCAAATCCTGGATACTAACACCCAGCCAGCCATATGAAATATCCTCGCCTTTCACCAGCTTTGCAACAATTTTCTTCGCCTTGCTCGAGGGAATCGCAAAACCGACACCCTGATAACCGCCGCTCGTTGAAAGAATCGCGACATTAATCCCAATAATCTCGCCTTTGAGATTCACTAAGGGCCCTCCGGAATTTCCCGGATTGATCGCTGCATCAGTCTGGATCAGATCAGAAAGATTTTTGTCTTTACTGCCTAGAAAAGGAAGACTGCGATGAAGCGCACTGACTACCCCAACGGTTACGGTTGGTTTCGCGCCTCCAATGGCAAATCCAAAAGGATTCCCCACTGCCAATACCCATTGTCCTATTTTGAGCTTTGAAGAATCACCAAATGACGCTACCGGTAAATTCCTCGCGTTTATTTTAATAACCGCTAAATCACTCCGTTCGTCTCTTCCTTTTATCTCAGCAGAGAATTCTCGCCCGTCGGCAAGCTTAACCTTAATCTTCTTTGCTCCATCTACCACGTGCTCGTTGGTAAGAATATAGCCTTCTTTGTCTATAATAACCCCGCTCCCCATTCCAACCCGCCGCAGTTCCTGTTCAGGCATTTGACCAAAAAAATCCCTGAAAAATCCATCAAAAGGATCTTCTTCTTCAGACTGGGGAGGGAAACCCCGTCCGAAAGGACGGGCCGAGAAATAACGCCTTGCTTTTTCTTCTGCTTCAACTTTAATGGCAACCACGGACTTTCCTATATTCTCTGAGACAAAAATTGTTTTTTCCTCAAGGCTTGCTGCGCTCTCATTATATTTTCCGTTTTCCTGAGCGCATCCTTTCTGAAACAGACCGGTTGAAGCTGTAAGAAATATCCCGATCATAATTCCAAAACCAAGTATGCCCCAGAAAAAACCAGTTGTTTTTTTCATACAGCCTCCTTTCGTTTATGTGTTATCGCCAATGGCACCGGAAAACGAATAGAGATTCTCTTGAACCTGCTTTCGTATACTTTCAAGCACCTCAGGATTTTCCTTAAGATATTTCTTTAACTGGTCTTTCCCTTGAGCCAAATTTTTACTCTGGTAAGAAAACCAGCTTCCTGATTTAGAGATGATGTTCATCTCAATCGCACAATCGATCATATTTCCTACCTTGGAAACTCCTTCATCATAGAAAATCTCAAACAGAGCCTCCTTGAAAGGAGGAGCGACTTTATTCTTAACAACTTTTGCCTTTACTTTCACGCCAGTTACCGAAGTTACTGATCCATCCGTAGTAGAAAGATTCCCTGTTTTACGCAGATCAATCCGAACTGACGAATAAAACTTAAGCGCTCTACCGCCGGGGGTTGTTTCAGGATTCCCAAACATAACCCCAATCTTTTCGCGGATCTGGTTGATAAAAACAACGCAGGTTTTCGATTTGCTGATAGCCGCAGTCAGTTTTCTCAGCGCCTGCGACATAAGCCTTGCTTGTAAACCCATCTGGGCTTCTCCCATTTCGCCTTCGATTTCAAGTCGCGGAACTAACGCCGCAACCGAATCAACCACTACCAGATCTACCGCGTTCGAACGAACCAGGGTTTCGGTAATCTCTAAACCTTGCTCTCCAGTATCCGGCTGAGAAATAAGCAAGTCGTCCAGATTAATCCCGACAGTTTTCGCATACGAAGGATCAAACGCATGCTCCGCATCGACAAAAGCCGCCACTCCACCGGATTTCTGGACCTCAGCGATAATACTCAGCGTGAGAGTAGTTTTTCCTGAAGATTCCGGACCAAAAATTTCTACTACGCGCCCTCGAGGAATACCACCGATGCCTAACGCTTTGTCCAGGGTCGGAATGCCCGTTGAGATTGCCTCGACATCCAAACGGACAGAATCCCCTAGACGCATTATTGAACCTCGACCAAATTGTTTCTCAATCTGAGAAATCGCAAGCTCTAAAGCCTTACTTTTATCAGAAGCAACATTCTTTTCTTTTTCCTTAGCCATTATGCTCCTTTCGTTACGAATATTATGAAGGTAGAAGTGGACCTGAAATGTGCTTTTTATTATATCAGAGGCAGGGTTCTTGTCAATTTACCGGATGGAGAAAATAAAGGGGGTTTACCGGGCTTTTACCAACAGAATTTTGGCATCCTTCAAGAAAGCCAAAGCCATCTCATCAGGATAATTTCCTTCAAAAATAACTTCTTCTATCCCTGCGTTAATGATCATTTTAGCGCAGATAATACAAGGAGTAACCGTAACATAGAGAGTGCTCGCCTTCAATGAAACACCATGATACGCTGCCTGAATAATCACATTCTGCTCGGCATGTAACCCCCGACAAAGCTCATGCCGCTGTCCGGAAGGAACCCCTAACTTTTCGCGTAAACATCCTGCAACGCTGCAATGTGAAATCATGCGAGGCGCCCCGTTATATCCAGTAGCAAGAATTCTCCGTTCCTTGACTAAAACCGCCCCTACTTTTCTTCGCATACAAGTTGACCGGTCTGAAACAAGATGGGCTATTTTCAGAAAATACTCATCCCACGAGGGACGGTTCTCTTTCATCTCTTTGGATCTTCTGATTTTCATGGTTTACTCACATCCTTGAAGCTCAGCATATAACGGAAAACGATCAGTCAAAGCCTTAACCCGCCCTTGGAGGGCTTGTTTATCCTGTTTGTCTGCAAGCGACGAGAAGATAATCTGAGCGATTTCCGCTATCTCTGCCTTGCGCATACCCCGAGTGGTAATTGCTGGACTCCCGATACGAATGCCACTGGTGACAATGGGAGGCTGAGGATCATAAGGAATGAGGTTCTTGTTCACCGTAATGTGAATTTCATCAAGAGAGGCAACTGCTTCCTTCCCTGTTTTTCCGAGAGAACGTAAATCAAGAAGCAAGAGATGATTGTCGCTTCCTCCTGAAACAACGCGCATCCCGAGCTTAGTGAATTCATGGCAAAAAACTTTAACATTCTCAACGACTGCCTGCTGATACCTTTTAAATTCTGGGGTTTGGGCTTCTAAAAATGCGACTGCCTTTGCTGCGATAACATGCATTAACGGGCCCCCTTGAATGCCCGGAAAAAGCCCTGTGTTAAGCTGTTTTGCAAATTCTTTACGCGCGAGAATAAAGCCCCCGCGCGGGCCTCGCAGAGTCTTATGCGTAGTCGAAGTGACAAATTCGGCGTATTCGCAAGGATTAGGATGAAGACCTGAAGCGACCAAGCCCGCAAAATGAGCCATATCCACCAAGAGCATCGCCTGAACTGAATCAGCAATACTGCGAAATTTCTGAAAATCAATAACCCGCGGATACGCCGAAGCGCCAGCAATAATCAATTTTGGCTTATGCGCCTTTGCCAGCTCTTCTATCTGGGCATAATCGATAAACTCTGTTTTTTTATCCACGCCATAAGGAATGACCCGGTAAAACTTCCCACTAAAATTCAACGGGTGTCCATGTGAAAGATGCCCCCCGCACGCAAGATCCATCGCGAGAACAGTATCGCCGGGGTTGAGAACAGAAAACATCACCGCCATATTTGCCTGGGTGCCTGAATGGGGCTGGACATTCGCATATTCCGCGCCGAAAAGCGCCTTCACTCGTTCTTGCGCTAGCGCCTCAGCCTCATCGACATGAATACAACCACCATACCACCGCGCCTTCGGATACCCTTCCGCATACTTATTCGTAAGAACCGTGCCTTGCGCCTCCATAACGGCACAAGAAGTAAAGTTTTCGGAAGCGATCAATTCGATATTCTGCTGCTGGCGTCCCAATTCTCGACAGACCGCTGAGAAAATTTCTGGGTCAGTTTTCTTTAAATATTCAAAGTTCATGATGCTCCTCTATCTTTTTTATTTGATTGAGCCGGCGTGCGTGCCTCCCGCCTTCAAAAACCGCTTTAGACCAAGCGGAAATTATTTTTTTCGCGCTTTGCTCATTGACAAAATCATCTCCTAAAACAAGTACATTTGCGTTGTTGTGCTGACGCGCTAGTTTTGCTCCTGCTATGGTATGTACTAAAGCTGCGCGGATACCCCGCACCTTGTTGGCGGCAATCGCCGATCCAACTCCGGTCTTACAGATGAGCACGCCAAAATCTGCTTCGTGCTTCCGTACTTTATGCGCAACTCGTGAGCAGTAAACCGGATAATCACAGGAGTCTGAAGAAAATGTACCAACGTCGCAGACTTCATGCTTCTTCCGCTTTAAAAAATCACTCAAAATCCCTTTGAGATAAAGCCCTCGATGATCTGAACCAATTGCAATAATCATACCC
Source organism: uncultured Planctomycetia bacterium (assembly GCA_964634935.1). Taxonomy (GTDB): domain Bacteria; phylum Omnitrophota; class Gorgyraeia; order Duberdicusellales; family Duberdicusellaceae; genus CAZWJT01. The sequence continues at coordinate 35,318 of CAZWJT010000005.1, forward strand.
TCTCCGTTGTTATGCGCCAAGCCAGTCAATAAGATTAAAAATCGCTTCCTGGATAAGAGAAAAAGTTTCTTCGTAAACCTCGCGTGATCCGCCGATCGGATCAGGAATATCCTCTTCTTCAATCCGGTTTAAGAACTTGTGAAGATGCAACACCCGGGCAACCGCTGTGGGCTCAAACGCAAGGATTTCTTCCTTCTGTTTTTCTTCCATCACGAGAATAACATCCGATGAACGAATAATATCGCGGTCAAGACGGCGCGCCCTATGCTCAGATGCATCAATGCCGTTTTTTGCCAAAAGCCCCAAGGTTTGCTCAGAAGCAGGACTCGCCGGATGCGCAAGAATTCCGGCAGAAAATACTTCAAGCGTTTCGGCAAGAACCGGGCGATCACGCTGCACGATACATTTCAGGAAATATTCAGCCATAACCGATCGACAAGAATTGCCTGTACAGACAAAAAGTATCCTCCTGCGCTTCAGTATCTCATCAATATCATTCTGCGTGTAAATTGATTCGCGAACAACTCTCACGGGCAAAACAGTTAAATCAAGAATGGTCGAAGGAGCTTTATATTCTGATTCACCCGAATCAACGATAAGATCTATCCCGTCAGCAAAATAACGTTCCACTTCCTGCGCGGATGTCGCCTCGGGAAAACCGGAAAGGTTTGCCGAAGGAATTACCACCTGAGCAAATATTTCAGCGAGAATCGCCCGGCAAACAGGATGGGAAGGATTCCGTATTCCAATAGTATGCGTACTGTTTTTAGCATAATAAATTACCGTGAGAGGCCCCGGCCAGAATTTTTCCAACAGCCGGTAGCCGTAAGGAGGTAAAACATCCATAAAAAAATCAACATCCTGCCGATAGGCGATATGGGTCGTAAACGGCTTGTCCTTTGGCCTTCTTTTCACGACATAAAGTTTCTCTAGGGTATCGATACGGCTTGCATTTACCGCTAATCCATAAACAGTTTCCGTCGGCAAGGCGACAATTCCCCCGTTCTTAATACAATCAGCCGCTTTACGCACAAGCTTCTGATCGGGATGATGAGAATCAATATAGATCTTCTCTGCGCTCATGCATCAGTATATTTTTTGTCACGAAAATTTTGAAGTTTTTTACGCACTTTCGCATCTTCTAATGCTAAGATACGTAAAGCGTACAAAGCAGCATTCTTGGCGCCTGCGGAACCAACAGCCATGGTTGCGACAGGAATCCCTTGCGGCATCTGGAGAATCGAAAGAAGAGAATCTATCCCTTTAAAAGCAGAAGTCATAATCGGCACGCCGATGACCGGAACTGCCGTATAGGAAGCAACCACACCGGGTAACGCTGCTGCCCCTCCCGCAGCGGCAATAATAACCTTGCATCCTTCACGCTCGGTTCTCTGTGCAAAATCATGCACTCCGTGTGGATTACGATGAGCTGACAATATGGAAAGTCCATAGGAAACTCCAAATTTTTTTAAAGCCGCAAAACATTCTTCCATCCGAGGAACGTCGTTCTGACTGCCTAAAATAATTTCTACTTGTTTCATAATGGTTCCTCCTGTTTAAACATGAATTGCTTTGAAAAAATACCGAAAACACCTCAACATTATCTCCTATGTATCATTCGTTCCGCAATCGGCTTGCTGCCGGATAGAAACAGGAAACTCCATATTTAATTCATCCAAAAACTGCTGCCAGGACTTGCATATTGTATCATAAGGATATATTTTTTTCTCTCCTTTAAGATAGCTAAGACAGGTCTCCGCCTGAGCTTTCAATACCTCAGGATGATAGGAAAAAATTTCTTTTTTTCCGAGAGATTCGATCATTTCTCCGCAGGCCAAGCAGCCCTCAAACCGGGTCATGAGGTTCTCAGACACTAAAGATTGCGCGGGATTATTCATGCTCTCGCCGCTTGCCTCAAAGACTTCTAGATTCGCAGTAATTCCCGTATCAATGAATACAAGGTCCGCTGCGATGATCTTCCCTGAATTCAGTTTCACTGCCCTTACTTCCGAATCTCCGAACGCCTCAATGATCGTGCTGTCTGAAAGAACATCGCACCCTCGTTGCTGAAGAAACTCAGAAATCTCATGCTGACCGGAACTATGCAAGAGAATTTTCATATCCAAATCGTATTTTTTGAGTGCAAGCGCTACCTGCACTCCGTAAGAAGTACTTACCTGCAACACGACATGATCAAACATTTTCAATCGCTGTTTAAATTCAAACGGGTTCTTTAGGGCACCAAAATAATAGATCCCTCCTTTGTGTTCCCCGGTAAAGCCCAACCGTTTTGGCGTTACTCCGCAGCAGAGAATAACTGTATCCACTTCGAGTTTATCGTGCTCTTTAAAAAAAAGCGTCTTTCTTGGAAAATTGATCCGCTCAAGCGTATCGGTAATCATATTCGCTGAACGGAACCCTTCACAAACTTGAGCAGGATCAAGGAAGAAATCGCGGTCTGGAATAGCATCAAGAAGCCACGGAGCAAGAAGATACTTCCGGAACGTGTAGGTGTTACGTTCTACCAACGTGAGATCTAAATCTTGCTTAATTTCATTGAGACTGTTAAGCAACAAACATCCCATCTCTCCAGCTCCAACAACCGCAATTCGCATACAACTCCTATCGTCTGAAAATACTTTTTTACAATCGCTCAAAAAGAGGAAGAATTTTCTGCTGCCAGCCTATAGGCATAAGATGAACGCCGGCGCAGAGCCCACGAACACCTTGAAGAATTTCATAGGTAATGTCTAACGATTCTGCAACTTTATCGTGAGCAGATTCCATCCGCGCAATAACCGATTCGGGAACTTCGATGCCTGGGATATGCTCATTCAAGAAACGAGCCATCTTTTCTGACTTTAAAATTACAATCCCGGCGATAATCTTTGCGCGCAGATGCTTTGTCCTTTCGAGAAAATATTCAAATCGCTTCAGATCGAAAACGGCTTGAGTCTGGAAAAATTGCGCTCCTGCGCGAATCTTCTTTTCCATCTTGATAAGCTCCGGTTCCAAAGGATCAGCCTGCGGATTGACTACCGCGCCGATAAAAAAATCGGTTTTCCCCTTTAGCTGATTTCCTGAACAGTCAACACCGGAATTGAGCTTCTGGATTACCTGAAGAAACTGGACAGAATCAAGATCAAACACTGGTTTTGCCTGAGGATGATCTCCTAAAAGAGGATGATCGCCGGTGAGCGCCAAAACATTACGGATACCGAGCGCAAAACTTCCTAACAAATCAGACTGAAGCGCGATCCGGTTTCTATCGCGGGTTGTAAATTGAACGATTGACTCAAATCCTTCTTGCTCTGCGCAAAGTGCCATAGCCCAAGAAGAAAGTTTCATCACTCCGCCTTGTGAATCAGTTACATTCACCGCGTCGACTTTACCCTGAAACTTGCGAAGCACCTCCCTGACAGCCACTAAATCTGTCCCCTTGGGAGGTTCAATCTCAATAGTAAGAACAAATTTACCCTGATTGATTTTTTCCCTAAACGTTTGAATCATGTTGTATCCTATAGGCGCGCATGAGGTTTTCGAACAGGAGACTGATAGTCAAACTGCCAATCCCTCCGGGAACCGGAGTAATAAACGAAGCACGCTCTTTTGCTTTTTCAAATTCAATGTCACCTACGATTCTGCCTTGCACTGTATTAATCCCCACATCGATAACTACCGCTTGTTCGGGGATCAAATCTCCTTTGATAAATTCAGGCTTACCAACAGAAACAACAAGAATCTTTGCCCGAGAGATATGGCCAGTAAGCTTCTGCGCTTCTGATGTGCCAATATGACAAATGGTGACCGTTGCAAGCTCTCGTAATAAAAGAGCCGCAAGGGGCTTACCAACTGTATTTGAATGCCCAATAATAACGGCTTCGCTGCCCCGGAGAACAACGCCGGAAGCCTTAACCGCTTCAAAACAAGAACGAGCAACCGGAGAGACAAAAAGAGGATTCCCCAGAAACAAAAGACCTATATTTTGAGGATGAACCCCTTCTACGTCTTTTTCGGGAGCGAGATAAGAAACGACTTCGGAAAAAGCAATATTCCTGCCAAAAGGCGTATGGAGAATAATGCCGTGCGTACTGTGGTCTTTATTTAAACTATCAAGTAAATCTTTCAGCTCTTCTTTCGTAATTGTATCTTTTGTCGTAATCGCCTCATATGCAATACCCAGCCGCGCCGCGTTCTTCTTTTGCGCCTGAACATACAGGGCCGCTGCTTCATTATGCGCCGTGCTTACAGAAACTAATTTCGGTGGCATCGTTCCCGGAGAACGAGCGGCAAGCTCCGAAACAATCTTTTCTTCAATCTTAGCTTTCATCGGCAACGGATCAAAAATCATTTTATACTAACGTCCTATCTATCCGCGCCAGCCGAGCTTGATAAGAAAAAAATGCCTTACGGTAGGCGCGAATCTTTCCCTGAACCTTCTGATTGGAAAATCCTAAATACTCTGTATTAGCCTTCATATTGATTAAAGCGGTTTTTAGCGCCGCGCACGAGAAAGAAAAACCGACGGAAAAATCACCGAGCAATCTCCGGGATACCACGCTGCGCAGGTTTTCTGCTTCATGTAAAACCGCGAGGGCGCAATCCGCCAATTCTTCTGACAAAACGAGAGCTTGATTGAGCAATTTCTGCTTTCTTTGCTTATGCTGTTCCTGAGAAAACCTCTGAAAAACAGCGCTGTCTCTATCAACGATGGTCAAAGCTTTTTCGCGAAGCCGCAAAAACCGGGAGAAAGATTTTTCAAGAGTCTTCTGTTGCGCGGAATCAAGCTTTTTAAAGCTTATCCGGAGAGCCATCTCAAAAAGGCTAATTCCCAAAGCGAGCACCAACCCCGCGGCACTCCCGCCGCCGGGAGCCGGTTTCTGGGAAGCTAAATCTTGGATATATGGTAATAACCCCTGTCGGTACATGTCCGGTTTTCTCAGAATAATACTCTGCTCATTGTACCATCAGCCTGTTTTTATTCAATATTTTCAAGAAAGAATTTAACGAAGAAATTACCGGGAGGATTCGCTATTCTTGGTCATCAGTTTTCGATTCTTCCGTTTCCTTCTCAAACATCTTCATGATATTTTTAATCTCAATCTCAGTACTGTCAATCCGAGCCTTACAGAGATTAATCAACTCCATTGCCCGTTTTACTTTTTCCGAGAGCTCATCAACATCAACTTCCTGGTCGCGCAATCCTTCCAGAATTCTTTCAAGCTCTGCAACCGCCTCAGAGTATTTTAATACACTCGGTTTATTTTTCATCTTCCTCCTTTATGTTGCTAACTTTGCTGGTAATCCTGCCTTGGTAAAGCAGAGTAATCAACTCATCGCCTTGTGTCACTTTCTGGCTTTGGCGGACCGGAACATTCTTATGCAAAGTAATGCTGAAGCCGCGCTTGAGAACATTTTTTGGGTTTAACAACTCAAAGGAATTTTCAAAAAAAGAAAGGCGTTCCCTGCAAATCTTTATGTATTGCTGGGCTGCCCCAAAAAAATCACTCCGCAAAAGCTCTATTCTCTTTCTTCCGGATTCAAGTTCATGTAAAACGGTTGTTTTAAGGTATGTTTTCTGCTCGATAAGCCATCCTTTCCGATTCGTAAAGAATTCCGCGATGAGCAAAGAAAAACTCCCGGCTAAAGACGCTAATGCTCGATCTCGAGATTCGACGTATTCCCGTGCACTTTGAAGAATATCACGCACATGCGCGTCGAGCGATTGCCGGAAATTACTTACTCGTTCCACGAGAAATTGTGCTACCTTCGTTGGAGTCTTAAAAGAAGTGTGGGCAACAAGATCAAGAATGGTCGTGTTAATCTCATGGCCAAGAGCAGTAAAAACCGGAAACGTACAGAGCGCTGCTTTTTCAGCAATCCTCTGGTTGTCAAACCAGCTTAAATCAGCGGTAGATCCTCCTCCACGCGTGATCACGATCACATCCAGCTCCTCCTGCCCCAAATTTTCAAAAAGCCTAAAAGCCTGAAGAAGATCGCTCTCGACGTTTTTACCCTGCATAAAAGCGTCAAAAAGAATAAGCTGGAAAGCAAAATTACTCCCTTGCAATTCTGAGATAAAATCATGGTATGCCGCTGAATTATGCGCAGTTACAAGCCCAATCCGCAAGGGAACCTGAGAAACTGAATGTTGTTTGTTCCGTTCAAGCAATCCCTTCTTTCGTAAATCATCGATAATCCGCTGACGGTCTTGAGCAAGCTTTCCTAAGGTATAGATAGGATCGATATCATACACTTCTAAGCTATACAGTCCCCATTTTGGCGAAAGACCAACGCGGCAAAGAAGTTTTACTTCAATATCATCGCGAAGAACAAAGCGCGCGTCCGCTTGTTTGAGTTTTCTGGCAATACGTTCGGCGACATTTTCAAAAACAACTGCTTTGACTTGAGCTACGATCTCATTTGCCTCGGGATGTTTCTGCACCAGGTTAAAATGTAAATGACCGCGGGAACGAAAATCCTGGATTTCACCGCACACCCAAACGTATTCGGGAAATTCGGAACGGATAAGACGCTGGACAGCAGTATTAATCTCAAGAATTGTAAAAACCTTTTCCGTCTTCAAAAAATCATCCATGATGAATATTATACCATATTCCCGAATTCGGAGAAAATCAGAAAGAAACCTCAGCTCCGGCGTAAAATGCCCTGCCGGAAAGGGGGTATCCATGTTCTTCCTGATAAATCTTGTCAAAAATATTTTTTACCTCAATAAAAAATTTAGTATGCTTATGAAGCGTATAGGCAAAGTCAAAATTGACTAAACAAGAATGTTCAAGAAAAGCGCTATTGTCGACATTGACAAACCGTTTTGTCTTATAAATTGTGTTGAGCCCAAACTCATATTGCTGAACTGGGGTATACGCAAGCCGCAATTTATACAAATGTTGCGGACGGTACATCAGCCATTTTCCATTACTGCCGTTCTCGCTTTCTAAATATGTATAGTTAAAATTTGCTTTTACATGCTTTGGAAGCACGAATTCTGTCTCATATTCAATGCCTTGTATCGAAGCCGAGTTGATATTTTCCGGTCTCCACCACCAGGCATTATCCACCGTCCACTCAATCAGATCTCTGAATTTTGTCCGAAAGAAAGTTACGTCTGTTTTAAATTTTCCAAATAGATAACCGCTGAAACCAGCTTCATAAGAAGTGGCATGCTCAGGAATGAGATCTTCATTTCCCTCAACACCGCCAAAAATACCCCAATCTTCCCGAGGCCAATATAAATCATTGAAAGTGGGAGCACGAAAAGACCGGGCAGCTAAAGCATGGAATTTGAGCATATCAAAAAACCAGAAATTAAACCCAACACTCGGGCTAAATTCGCTGCCAAAGTTTGAGTAATCATCCCAACGGGCACCGAATTTAAATGATCCGTTCTTGAAAATTTCTGTTTCTGATTCCGCGTATAGCCCTTTTACGAAATAATCGTGCTTCCCGCTATTGGAACTATTCAGTTTGTGCTCTTGAAAATTGAGACCGAATGCCGTACGAAAAACGTCAAAAAAAACATGAGAAATCTGCCCATCAAATCCATCGATTACGGTACTATGCGCGTCCTTAAGCAGAGGACTGAATGTTTCAATAAATTCAAATCTATCCCTGTTTTCGTATGCCTTAAGCAAAATCTGCTGATCTGCTCCTGTTTTTCCAGAGAAACTCAAGTCGAAATAATTCTTGAATGATTCAGTCCGATCATCCAAATCAATCCAAGAAGTCGGTCCAGCGCTTCCGTTTTCCGAATTATAATAGCCGGTAGAAAAACTTAAACGGTTATCTGCATCAAATGCATAACCAATCCGGGTATGAACCGTATTGCTTAAATAATCGGTATTATCTCTGTACCCGGCTGAAGCAAGATATCCATAGGAAAGAAAGTAGTCTAGATCGCAAATTTTATCCCCATGATTCAGAGCAATTTCTTTTGAGCGGAAAGAACCGAATTTACTCAATATTCTCGTTCCTTGGTTATCCAGTCCGTTCTTCGAAATAATATTGAGTACTCCTCCTACCGCATTTGCACCATAAATACTGCTTGCAGGCCCCCGCAGAACTTCGATTCGGTCTACATCAGAAATCATGATCTGGTTAAAATCAGTGAAACCATCTCGGGGGGTACTCATTGGACGACCGTCAAGAAGCGTTAAAACCTGGCTCGATGAAGCACCGCGAGTATGTACCGAACGAGTTGCCCCTATCGAACCGTATTCCAGAATATCCACCGAGGGCAGGAGGTCGAGTATCTCAGTAATTTCGTTTGCGCCGATGGAATTCAGATCTTTTTCAGTAACAATGCTAATATTTTGGCTTGAATATTTGTAGGCCTGCTCAATTCTCGAAGACGTCACCACGACTTCTCCCAAATCCAGCCCGTATTCAGCAAAAGAATCAGCATCGGCAAAAACCAAAGCATAAAACCCAAAAACACAAGAAAAAAAAGTGAGAAAAGTTATGTTTCGCATAGAGCAAGTACAGCCTTTCTTGGTGAAAAAAAATCCCGGCACCTTATAAAAGATGCCGGGATTGCACCCGTATTCTCTTAATCCCTTTCTCTATTTTAAACTGCTCACGCGGCAGTATCAAAATATAGTATCATACGCAGGTCTTCTGGCTCTGGGATTATCCTGCTAAGTGCGCCTTCCCGCTGAAAATCAGCAGTGGCTTTTTGCTTTACAGCAAGCACTGTTCGTTCCCCATTACAGCACCGGGAGTGCTTCCGATTCACACGGAATTCCCTTACATATGATATAACTCTTCAAAAGAACTGTCCTTATTGTAATCAAAGTAATCACTTTGTCAAGTGCGCACTTAGGCGGCATCACTCAAAAACAAGAAAAATATTTTCTGGATGAAGGATTGCAGTTATTTGGCGCTCATAGAAATAATATGTCATGCAAGCAAAGAGAAGCAACAAATTGGCAAAAAGAAATACTAGGCGAGAAAGTTCCTTAAGAATGCCTGGAAGGATACAAACCGCATCCGCGTTTTCCCTCAGGGCAGTAGCCAAGCCGAACGCACTTAGCGCCTGTTTTCGAAAAAACTTCCGGCAGAATCTTACCGCATGCTTTGTGCATCTTTTGGGCAACTGAACGGATTTCCCATTGGGCTCTTGTGCAGAGGCGTTCTTCAAAAAAATGCAAAAGTTCCCGGATATTCATCGTAACCACAATCTTGGTTTCAACTGCCTGGGGGAGCAGAAACCGCAAATCTTGGTTCATCGCTTCCCGATCAAGTGTATTCTCTTTTTTCAATTCTTCTTTACATTCCCGATAAGAAGCTTTTATGTATTCCATGGCAGCGATGAATTTCTCGCAAATCCTTTTACGCTTCTGAATCGACGGGGGGATGATGTACGCAAACTCATCCATCGCCACATATCGCTGGCTCTGTTGAGAATAGGAGGCGATTCGATGACGAACAAGCTGATGAGTACAGGTACGGGAAACTCCTTCAATCGCAAAGGTAAAACTCACATGTTCTAAGGGACTGAGGTGTCCGACCTCTTTGAGATGTAAGACGAATTCCCTTAGCTCCTTCGAAGTTACGTTTTCAAGGCCCTGGAAGATGCTCTTTGCTGAGTGCTTTGAATAGCATTGGCGTGCCGCGGAGAAAATGACTTCTTTTGGCTTTTCGGTATAGGAAAGAATACAAACATTCATCGATAGTGCGGGTCAATTATTTGGTGGCAGAATTATTCTGCAAAAAGGATCCTGCGCGCTCTGGAAGATTTAATCCAACGTACAGAAAGTTCATAAGTTCCAAAGAGCACGCCCACGTAGAGAAGATCCGCGAGCACAGAAATCCGAAAGAAAGGAACCGCGAGCGTAAAACATTCGACGAAACCTTCAAAACTCCGGGGATACCAGAGAAGCCACACTCCAAAATTGGTAATGAGAAAAAAAAGGACTGAAGAAAGAACGGCATAAGAGATTACCCGCGAAGCTGTCTTGGTTTGTTTCAGCCGCATCCCCAAATACGAAATCAGCAAAATACTTGACCAGGTAAAAAGAACCGCGTCATGCATTCCGAGTAAAATATCAGACAGAACATAGAGAAAAAAAGGTACGGTTAGTGCCTGCCCTTTTTTTAAATACACACCGGAAAAAAGAGCAATTCCTACTACCGGAGAAAAATTTGGCATATGCGGCAGAAGCCTTGAAAAAACACCAAGAAGAATAAGTATTCCTGCAATCATAGTGTTTTTATACTAACAAAAAAATATCCTTTGTCAAATTATTTTTCCGGGTAATTTTAAACTTTGCTCTTTCCGCAACAAATCGAGAAGCTTCTCCTCTTCTTTTCTCATAATCTGGCGCGCTGAAGCAGGCTTATCACAATAACCTAAAAGATGCAAAATCCCATGCACGATGCACAAAGCATACTCTGCGCGAAACGTATTCCGAAAATACCTGGCATTCCGCATGACCTCTGAAAAACAAATAATCACTTCGCCCAAAAAGTTATCCGGGTCACAAGATTCTGATAACCGGAAAGAGATAACATCAGTTGTACTGCTTGTATGAAAATATTTTTTATTGAGAGCGCGGATACAGGCGTCGTCAACAAAAACTACGGAAACCGAATAACCTGACTTTCCTTTCTCAAGCAACGTCCGCTCCGCAACGGCTGTGACGAAACGCTTACTGATTATGCGTGGATGTATCTTCCGGGGAATCCTGGTGAATATCATTTTCCTGTTTCGGGTAATCAACACGGGTATGAAACATGGCGTTCAGTATCCGGATGAAAACACTGGAAATCTTTTCCAAATCGTTTACGGTCAGGCCTGACTCATCAAGCTGGCCGTCAAGGAGCTTCTGGTTGATACTTTCTTTCACCATCTCCCGAATCCGAGACGGCGAAGGCTCTTCAAGGCAACGCGAGCGGGCCTCAACGGTATCAGCAAGATGAACAATAGCAACTTCTTTTGATTGAGGCTTTGGCCCCGGATAACGATACTGCTCTTCACTGTTTGAATCTTCCGGCTTCTCCTTCTGCGCCATGCGGAAAAAATAATATACTAATGTGGTCCCGTGATGTTGCAGGATAAAATCCACAATATGCCGATGTAAGCGGTACTTACGCGCCGCCTCTGCGCCTTCTTTCACGTGGTTTGTAATAACCAACTTGCTCATCGAGGGATTTAACTTTTTATGTTTATCGCGTTGCACAGCCAGCATTTGGTTTTCAGAGAAATATTCCGCCTTGGAAATCTTCCCAATGTCATGATAATATGCGCCAACCCGGGCAAGAAGAGACTTTGCTCCCACTTCTTCCGCTGCCGCTTCGGCCAGATTCGCAACAACTAAGCTGTGTTGATATGTCCCTGGTGCTTCAAGAATCATTTTACGCAGGAGCGGATGGTTAAAATCAGAAAGTTCCAGTAAAGAAATATTGGTAATCACGCGGAAAAGATACTCGAAAAGAGGAAGAAAACCCAGAATAAGTCCTGCGGAAATCAAGCAGTTTAAAAGAGTGGTATGAAACATAAAAAAAAGACCGTATCCGGTATAACGCGTGGCGAGACTGCCCAATAAAAATTCAACGCAGCCAGCGATGAAACCAGCGCGTATAATCTTAATACGTTTGCGCACATTGGTGCTTAAAAACGCGCCAGTAAGTGAGGCTAAAAAAAGACTTGTGAATGTGGCCAACCCTTCATTATAGATAAAGCAAGCAGCCAGGCAGGCGAGAAAAGAATAAACAAAAGAAAACTCAAGATCATCAAACAATACCGTGATTAAAATAGAAAAACCCACCAACGAAACCGCGTAGATGTTTAACTGAACCGCGTGAGACACGATAAGCGTCGCAAAAGTTAGCGTAAAAAGGAAAATAATATTTGTATAAGAAATATCCTGTTTTTTACGATAGTATTTCAGATAGAGGACTCCGAACAAAAGCGCGACCAAAACAACGAATGATATCTCGTATATAAAAAAGATAACCCCCGCCACTAAAATAACACCGAAACCGATGAGACCTTCAAATACGCTAGCATTAATTATTTTTTTCATATGCTTTCACTATCTTTTTCACAAGCGGATGCCGTACGATATCCTTTTCAGTCAGAAAAAGAACTTTTATCTCAGGAATGGTGCGGACGATTTTCAGTGTTTCAACCAGCCCCATCGGATTAGCCGAGGGAAGGTCTGTTTGCGTAATATCTCCTGTGATAACCGCGCGAGAAGAAAATCCAAGACGAGTCAAGAACATTTTCAGTTGTTCCTTGGTGCAGTTCTGCGCCTCATCAAGAATGATAAAAGAGTTATGGAGCGTTCGACCTCGCATATAAGCCAAAGGCGCAATCTCGATAATGCCGCTTTCGCAGTAATTTTCAATAAAATTTATATCCATCATATCGTGCAAAGAATCATAGAGAGGACGAAGATAAGGATTTAATTTTTCACGAATCGTTCCGGGAAGATATCCAAGAGATTCTCCGGCTTCAAGCGCTGGCCTCGTTAAAACGATCTTCTTAACCTGCTCTTGCGCCAAAGCATGCACAGCCATTGCTGCGGCAAGATATGTTTTCCCACTGCCTCCTGGACCAATCGCAAAAACAATATCATAGCGCTTCATCGCATCCACATAGCGTTTTTGCCCTACCGTTCTGATGTCGATGAACTTTTTCTTCGAGGGCACTTCTAAAAATCCATAGGAAGACCTTGCCCCTCCTATAGCTTGTTTCGATTGGGCTAAAATCATTTCTTTAATCTCCTCTAAACCTGCTGGCTTATCTCTGTGCAGAAGGGCGGCAACACAAGCCTCTGCCTTTTGAACATTCTTCCTGGTTCCCTGAAACAGCAAATTCTCTTCTCTGAGAAATATCCGAACGCCAAAATGGTTTTCCAAAAATCTCAAATTTGTGTCACAGACTCCAAACAACGAAGAAACACGGGAAAAATCCTCGACTGCAAGAGAATGTTCCATGGAAAGATTTTAGGGGATCTTAATTACCTGTCCGGGACGGATACTGTTGGGGTTTTTCAAAATATCGCGATTTGCTTCAAATATCTTCTGCCATTTCCGGGTGGTCTTATAAAATTTCTGGGAAATTTTTTGCAGGGTATCATTCTTCTCAACAGTATAAAACTGGACTGAAGCAGATTCTTCTGCCGAAATACTGTCGCTTTCCGTTAATTCCTGACAAGCAGGATCTTCTTTTTGCGACTGCATGTTGGAAGAATCTGGCTGTGCTTTCTTTTTCCGGCCAGAAAAAGGAAAACCAAGCTCGATCTCAGTCACGCTGATCTTGCGGGTCTTCTGTAAATCCGTGGACTCTGCCGGAGGAACTTCGCCCACAAGATACCCTCTATTTCCGGTAATTTCTAAATCAGTGCGCGCTTTCTCAATCTCATAGGTCCTGACTGAACAACCGCTCAACCCAATAAGAAGCAATAGAACCGCACTAATTATCATTCTACCGTGTTTCATATACCCTCCATTTATTTGCTTTTAATTGGCCTATCTTATCATAGCTTCCCTGAAAGTCAAGAAGCATAAAAAGCGCTATCGCTCATCGTTTAACCCATATTCCAGGTAAGGCATTCCCGCAAGATGGACATGAACCTTCCTTTAACAGATTCTCAAGCACGGAAAAACCACGCCGTTTAATGACTCTCGTTCCGCATACTGGGCAAAACGTATTATCGCTACCTTGCCCTGGAACATTTCCGAGATAAATAAAACACAACCCTACTTCCTTCCCGATGGTATAGGCTAAATGAAGAGATTCATATGCCGTGGGCTGGACCATAAGAAACTTATGAGCAGGAAAAAAACGGGAAATATGCCAGGGAATATTTTTATCAACAGAAGCAATGAATTGGGCGATTTTCGTAAGCTCTTCCCTGCTGTCATTATAGCCAGGGATAAGTAATGTGGTTATCTCTATCCAAGAACCATGCTGCTTGAGAAATTCAATGCTACGAAGTACGCCCTGGAGCGAAGCACCGCATAGGTTACGGTAGGAAGTCTCTGAGAAAAACTTCAGATCAATATTATAAGCGTGTATGACTCCTTGGAGCCGTTCAATCACGCCGTCACTCATATATCCATTTGTGACAAAAACATTGAGAAAGCCCTTCTCAAGCGCAAGCTCTGCGGCTTCCAGCGCAAATTCACAGAAAAGCGTAGGCTCATTATACGTATACGATATGCTGCTGCAACCGTGCTGTTCAGCCATGGCAATAATATCGCCCGGGGAAAACTTCCTAAGGTTTCCGGTTCCGAGCAATCCAGCGGATATTTGTGATATATCCGCATTTTGGCAAAAACTACATCGAAAATTGCAGCCAAACGTGGCAAGCGAAAACGTGTCTGTGCCCGGCAGAAAATGGAAGAGCGGTTTTTTCTCCACAGGATCAGCAGCACAGGCGCTTACGATACCGTACGTTTCGGTAAAAAGTATGCCACCGCGGTTTTCCCGCATGCGACACAACCCAAAATAACCATCCTGAATCAGGCATTCGTGTCGACAAAGCAGACAGCGGACAGCGCCGGATTCTACTTTCTGGTAAAACGAGGCTTCACGCATGTTTCTGTTGAACATTCAACAAAATGTTCTCCGAGGAAAAAATACCAAAAAATCATAAATTAATCTTGATTTTTCTGAATAAAAAAGTATAGTAATTATTAATATAATTATATCGCAGTATCATACAAATGGAAAGAACGCTCCGTCAGACACATAGAATTGAAGAAGCATTTTTTAAGAAAGAAAAGTCTGAGCGTACACTAAAAACCCCGTTAAAAAAGAAAAAGGTATTCTTCTCTATTCTCCTCAGTTCCCTGCTTGTTTCTGGGGTAATTATCACAGCGATCATCACCCTTGGAAAGTTTGACTTCTTGATCTTGGTTACGCCAAAACAAAAAATCGGATCTTCTCTTTCAGAAAACATTCTCACGAAAAACATATCTGTCGCTACGCAAAACCGAAAGTCGTATGCCAATCTTTTTGACAAAGGAACCCTGAACATCGTTTCTTCAAAATCCAGACCTGCGGTAGTGACCCTTGATTTTCCTGAACCGCTGAATGCAAAAGGCAGAACACTTACCCTGCAAACACAACAACTTCCGGTCAACACGTCCTTTGCCATCTTCTTCCGCGACAGCTTCCATTACTCCAACGCGCTTGCGCCTGTTTTCGTGACCGTGAATAAAGAAAACCCGCTACCCGCTCCTCTTCTGTCAATTCCTTTACCGGAAGAATCTAACCCGCAGATCGATTGGACAAAGATAAACCAGATCAGGATTAAGGTAATCCCTCTTTCCCAGGTAGATACCCTTGTTGTAATCAAACATATGTCCCTTGAAAAAAAGGAGGCCAAGTTATGAAAGTGGTGTCGGTCACCAATCAAAAAGGAGGGTGCGGAAAAACGATTACTGCGGTGAATTTTGCCGCTGCGCTCGCCCGAAAAGGGATAAAAGTTCTCCTGATAGACCTTGATCCGCAAGCCCACGCCACATACGCTTTAGGCTATAAAGATACAAGCGAAAAGAACATACTCCGGGTTTTTGACTGCATTATCCAAAATGGATCATGGGACCTAAAAGAATTCCTGTGGGAAAAAAGCGCAAATTTATCTTTTCTTGCCTCAACCATGGAATTAAGCGCCTTGGAACAAGAACTTAAAGATAGCCAATACTCTCTTGAAATCCTTAACAAGCTCATCGATCAAGCTGAACCTATGGGATTTGAATACATCGTCGTTGACTGTCCGCCAAGTCTTGGCTTTCTCACCCTTAACGCCCTAAAATCCTGTGATACAGTGCTGGTGCCTCTTGACACAAGCTTATTTTCACTCGTAGGCCTTGACAGTTTATTGAGAGTCGCTTCGCTCACGCAGCACTACAGTGACCGTTTGCCCAACTTCTATTACCTGGTCACTATTTTTGACAAACGCTCTAATTTTGCAAAACGATTCATGGAGACAGTGAACGAACAATTTTCGGATAAACTCTTAACAACCATTATCCGCAACAATGTTCATCTGCGCGAATCGGCTTTACTTGGCAAAACCATTTTTGAACATGATGCAGCTTCAAACGGCGCAAAAGATTATGCAAGCCTGGTTGACGAGATACTCGCAAAAGATAGAGCAAAACGAACAGTAGAGTTTCGCTGTGAAGCCCCTCAAGCGCAAAAAGTGTATATTACCGGAGACTTCAATAACTGGCGGAAAGAAGAAAAATTCTCGCTTGTTCCGTCCGATGGAATCTGGAGAAAAAAAGTTTCCCTGCCTCGCGGTGCATATAACTATAAGTTTATCATCGACGACACGTGGACGCACGACAAAGCAAATCCCCAACTACAAGACGACAGTTACGGAGGGTTGAACTCAATTATCACGATTCAGTAAAGAGACGCCCTTAGATTCCGGAAAGGGCTTCTGAAGAAAGAAAAGAAATAATTTCTTGTTCTTTAGCGCAGGCTGCAGCGTATCCGCGTTCGATATACTCATCGATCTTAGAAAAATCCGTCCACTGTAAATCCGCAAGCAACGGATGGATAATCACGTCAGAAAATGAAGCTGCTTCTTCAACAAACACCCGTTGCATCGTTTCGATACTCCCAAAAATAAAGTCAAAGATATTGAAAGCATGAGAAAGCCGTCCGTTTTTATACGCATCAAGGATTTCTTCCCGGGAAGGAGTTACATTAACACCAATAATTCGATTTACCCGTTCACGGGAAAGTATTTGCGTGGGCAGTGGGTTTAGGATGCCTCCATCAAGTAAAAGCTCCTGTTGCCGTTTTACTGGCATGAAAATTCCGGGAAACGCGCAACTTCCTAAAACCGCTTCCCAGACATACCCTTTCTCAAGAACATAGGAAGATCTCCGCTTAAAATTAAAGACAACAATACGGAGCGGCATGCGCAAATCAGAAAACTTTTTATTTCCGAAAAGCTTCCGCATGATTGCGTGAAGCGTAGACCCGCGAAAGAATGAAATCAGAGAAAAATTAATATCAAAAAAAGAAAAAAGCGAAATTTTCCGGAAAAGACCAACTTTCTCTTTGATCGTTTCCCAAGTATCCCCCATCGCCCATAAGGCGGCGATTACCGAACCCATACTCGATCCGGAAACGATATCAACCGGAATATCTAACTCTGAAAAACGCTTTATTACCCCAATGTGCGACAACCCATATGCCGATCCACTCCCGAAAGCAATCCCGGTACGCACATTTCCAATTGCCCGGGAAATATTTCGGACTGTTGATCCATAGATCAATCCCGGTCCCGTTTGTGTTTTTTCCTGAAGATCTTTCTTGCTCGTAAGACCTTCAATAAAGGCGAGTTTTGCGTAAATCGCCTGGCTATAAGGAATGATCTGGGAGGGAAATTTCTTACTGAGCAACAAAAGACGCACCTTGTCTTCAGTAAAGCTGTAGGCACGCATAAAGCGCTGAACAATACCGTGATAGCGGCGCAGAAACCCAAGCTCACCACGCAAAAGAAGGTGGATTGCATCTGAATGATAGATGAAATTCGCGATTGCCTTATCTTCGCTGGAACACAAATCAACAATCACATAGTTATAAACCGTACCTAAAAAGTTTAACAGCTCGAACGCGCGCTTCTCTTCGTCAATCCGGGAAACATGGTATCTGACCGCCAGATGATGAAACCCAAGGTCCTGAAAAATAAAATCGAGGATTGTCTCTTCCGAGAATTGATAGAGTTCAAGAAATTTCTCAAACTGCAACCCTTCGCGCCGCAAAGAAAACATATCATCCAGGCGCACCTCAAGCAACATGACTTTTCTGCCGGTTTGGACTGCCAGGTGTTTCGCCAGCATCCAGGCATAAGTAGTTTTCCCGATAGTGATAAAAGGACTGTAAACGGCAATCAGCGAACTTTCGAAAATGTTCTTTCCTTTCCCTTGCCGCCTCTTGATCCTGCGCGAAAGAGTTTGAGAAAGCTCAAGCACAAGCGAAGGCTGCTGTTCAGCAAACTTCAGAAATTTTTCTTTGGGAATACGTAAAATCCAGCAATCGCTCGCTGCTTCCGCGGTAACTGAATGAAGATCGTCGGTAAGAAGCGAAATGATCCCGAAGCAAGTACCCCGAAAAAGATATTCTAAAATCTTCCCCTGTTTTGATGATTCCGCGGTATACGTCACAACTCGACCTTGAACAACAACATAGAAGAAATCTGCGGGAGAATCTTCCCGGTAGATAACCGCCTGCTTCTTGTATTCAATGAGTTCGGCTAAAAACGCAAGCTCTGCCAGAGACTCCCTTGATAAAGACGCAAAGAGAAAAATCCGCTGAATAATTTGTTTTTTATCAATCCGCATGTTCAAGAATCAATTTTTTATACAGGAACGCGAAGGGCTTGATAACTCTCTTGCCGCTCGCCTGAACCTGCACGAGCCCAAAAAAAGCGCCGTAGCCTTTATCCCATTCGTAATTATCGAGAAGTGACCACCAAAAATATCCGCAAACAGGAATTTTGTTCTTGAGGGAAAAAACCACATCCAGATGTTCTCGTAAAAAATCCTCATAATCTTTTTCACAAAGCGCAGTAGTACCATTTTCGGTAATCATACACGGCAAGCGATAGCCGCACAAACCAAGAAGAATGGTTTTTAGTCCTTGGGGGTAGATCTTCCAGCCCAAAGAATTCGTTTTTTCCTTATGCACCGGGCATCCACATTCTCCCTGAAAAGAAAACGGCCAGAATGTCCGCAGATAAAAAACACGATAGTAGTTGATACCAATAAAATCAAGAGTTTTTTTCTTTACCAAATACCAGATCAGCATTTGATTAAAAATTTGGTTGCGCAAAAAACAGGCAAGATTATTCTGTCCGAAGTTAAAACGCGAACAAGGCTTAAACACCACCCAATGCTGGGCGATGCTCACCAGTGGATTGAGCAATGTGCCATCCCGGGAAGATACAGACGACGCCTGATGCACGATCCGATAAGCTTGTTTATGAGCTTTAACCAAATGACCCAGAGCCCGCAGCATACAGAAAATTGAACGTTTTCCAGGAGGCCAAATCCCCAGCAGATACCCGTTGTAGAGATAAACAAGCGGCTCATTCAAAGTAATCCAGAATCTTACATATTGGGAATACTCAGAAAAAACTTTTTCGGTATAACGCTGAAAGTAGTGAACAGAATTCGGACTCTCCCATCCTCCTTCTTGAGCAAGCCATGCAGGAATTGTAAAATGAAACAAAGTGACCACTGGCTCTATCGAACGTTTCCGAAGCGCAGAGAAAACACGGTGGTAATGCTGAACCGCCTCGGCGTCCCATGTGCCTTTTTCCGGTTCGATTCTCGACCATTCCAGCGAAAATCTGTGCGCAGTATGTCCTAAGGAAACAGCGATATCAAAATCTTCCTCAAACCTTTCGTAGTGATTACACGCAAAACCAGCAGGCGGAACCTTTGCCTGAAGTTCCCATAAAAACCAATCGTTATTCCGGTTATTTCCTTCGACTTGATGGCTCGAGGTAGCCGATCCCCAGAGAAAATTCTCAGGGATATACTGAGAGGTCATGGAGAGGATAAAACAGATTTTATAAAAAACTCGACGCCCGCGGAAGCAATCTTGTCATCATCGGCGCCTTTCGTACCGCTTACGCCAATAGCACCAAAAATTTTATCTTGGGCAACCAGAGGGAAACCCCCGGAAGCTCCAACAATAATCGTTTTCCCAAAAAGATCTAAAATCTGAAAAGTTCCTTTCGCGGTCGGCTGTCGAAACTCCAAGGCGCCGAGTGCTTTCGCTAAAGACCATTGATACGATAAAAATTCTTGCCCATCCATAACAAAAACAACCCGAATATCCCCCCGGCTATCCACCACGACAACCGCCACCTTCTGCCCAAGTTCTTCAGCTTTGCGCAAACAAGCTCTTGCGATGTTTTCAGCGGCCCCAAAGGAAAGCACATAATTCTGCAAAGGCTCACCAGTTATTTCGCTTTTTCTCGGATTCTTATCCTCAGAGGCAGCAAAAGCTACTGCAGAGAAAAAGACGCAAACCACGCAAATCACCCGCTGGAAAAACCGCTTCATCCTATCCATACCTACCCCTCCAAAAACCGTTTTGCCTCTCCCCGTTTATATTCCGAGAGAAAATCTTCAAAATCAATAAAAATAATCTGATCTTTATAGCCTTCAACGGGACGAATTTGCTGTTTTCTGCGGAAGGCGATATACTTAAAATTCGTCTTGCATTCGGGACAACTCAATACATCCCTTTTCAATCCAACCGCGCGGCAATTAAAACACTCAGCGCTTAAATCCCCCATCACCAAAAGATACGGCTTTATCGCTTCAGTATCGAACTGCTTCCAAACACGAACCCATGAACTCATTTTTTCTTGCGGTAAAATTTCTTGATAATCTGCAGTACTTCCTTGGCCTCATCCACAACATGGAACAGGGATAGATCGTCTGAAGCGATAGCCCCGAACTTACAGCATGTATCCCGAAGCCAGCCAACCAGATTTTTCCAGTAAGAAGTTCCGACAAGAACTATGGGAAAGGCGTGAACCCGCTGAGTCTGAACCAAGGCAAGTCCTTCAAAAAACTCATCAAGCGTTCCAATGCCTCCGGGAAAGATAATGAATGCTTTCGAATATTTGGTAAACATGACTTTCCGCACAAAAAAATACTTGAATTCCAACAAATAGGTTACATAAGGATTGGGAACCTGCTGGTGAGGAAGAACGATATTCAACCCCACAGTCTCTCCTCCTCCCTCTTTCGCTCCTTTATTTGCCGCCTCCATGATTCCCTTGCCCGCGCCGGTAATAATCGTAAAACGATTTTTGGCAAGTAATTGCGCGGTTTCACTGGCAAGCGAGTAATAAAAAGTTCCTGGCTTGGTTGCTTTTGAACCAAAAATGGCAACTCCGTCCTTAATCGTTGAAAGATTCTCAAAACCTTCTACAAATTCACTCATAATCCGGAATACCCGCCAGATATCCTGACGGTTGGCGGTAAGTTCAAAAGTAAGCGGCTTACGCATCGTTCTGATAATGTTATCTTTTCACTCGATACAGTTTATCCTTACGCCTGACCCTTTGACGCACCAGAATCCCCACTTCATCCCCCTGAGAGACCCGGATAACCGGCTCATGGTTAACCTGCATGGAGGTAATCTTTTGCTCAAAATCACTCGTATACCCTTTAAAGTGAACTAAGTCTCCGTTCTGTAATGATGATCGGGAAATCTTTACCGCAGCAACATGAATTTTAGGAAAATAATGGGTTACGCGCCCTGTAAGCTCTTCGGAGGAAAGATTCTTTTTTACCTGAAGTTTTTTCCTTTTGAAACGAACAGCGGAAACTTTGGGAAGGGATTTTTTCTTCGTGGCTATTTTGTGCGCAGAAACCTTGCGAAGTTTCTTGAGAGCTTTTCTTCTACGCGGCAAAGAAGCTTTCCCTCTTTTCTTCTTCTTAAAAAGAAACCCAAATATCATAGGTTACACAACGAGCTTTTCAGCGATTTCAGAAATACCGGGAAATTTTGCATATTTTCCCATAAGCGCTGAAAAAATACCAAGGAAAGAAAGAAAAAAAAGAATGAGAAGCAAGAATTTTGCGAAGGTCCCAAGAATAAAAACCCGGGAAAGTAGAAGGCATAAAAATTCGAGAATACATAAAACTAAACCTTGGCGCGCATGGAAATGAGCGAATTTATTCTCCCTGGCGTAGAGCACAACGACAAAACACATAAAAAACACATAGGAAAGCGCCGCCCACCAGGCGCCTTGCCTGATTTCTGAAAGAGTTTCTTTTTCACTCATAATACTATGGTTTATATCATAAAAAAAAAGGTCTGTAAAGATGAAGCTTGGGAAGAATTCCGGAAACACAAGAACGTGAAAGAACTACCAGGATTTAAAATCCGCTGGATCAAGAATCCGCCAAGTGCTGCGCGAGGCTCCGGAAATATCTCCGGGGGGAAGACGTAGATCATTCGGATCAGCAAAACTTGTATTATAGGAAAAATTCCAGATACCCACTGAAGTATTATAATAATACCCGTATCCGCGTTCATATCCATACCGATAGTCACCTGGAACAGTAGCCTTCTCGCTGGGAGCAAGTTGAACAAATGCCCCTCCGATGCGCCTTGTCTTTGTCCCCTCGTTTGCATCAGAAGTATCGCCATCCCTATTTAAATCAGTCGCATACCAACGCTCAAGCACATACCCCTGTGGGTCATACGGAGAAACGATCGCGGTATTATACGTAGAGGGAATGCTAGCGTATCCAGGTAACGCTGCATTGGTAAAGCTTGAAGAATATCCTGAAGTTCCCGGAATATTCCAGAAATCAGCAGGATCAGAAAAAACCGCGTTTTTCTTCGTAGCATAAGGATTGGAGCCTCCGTTCAAATCCTGATGCCAATAGGTTGTAAGTACTCGTAAATCATCTAAGAAAGTGGCGCGCTCATTTGCCGTGGGAGGATTTGTGCCAGAAGGGTCCCAATCATACTCTTTTCTTCCGACAATAACCCCATTTCTTTTCACATAAAGATACCAATGTTTATCGCCAGGCCAAGCGCCACCATGTTGTTGATAGACACAGTCACCGGCAGCTCCGCTTGTAGCGCCATTTAAAACGAAATTTTGTAACGAACCCGCATCTCCAACATCCAGCAAATCAGCAGTATCACTGTCGTTCAATAAGTGGGCAGGATAATTCACCGGCGCAGCCGGCTTATAAGGAAATGTGAGGGAACTGGCGAACGCGGCTTGAAACCCGTTAAACCCCGAAGAAAGCGTGTATACTTTGCGCTTTTCCGTAATTACCGAAGCCGGAGGAACTTTTGAAGCGCTATCGTTATAATCCGCAGAACCGGGAACTTTCTCATCCCAGGTTGTGGCTCCTGATTTTTTGTATTTCACAACATTATAATCTCCTGCAAGATAAATATTATGAGGAGTAACAAAAGTCAATCCTTCCCGGGGAAGTTTCTGCCCATTTTTCAAAACAACAGCAAAATCACGCTCTAGATGTTCCGGCTTCAGGCTCTCAATATACACAACTCCATTAAAATTCGGTATCGCCCCACTATTGATCTTGGTAACCAAAGCTGCGACGTCGATTTCCAGGGTCTTTGTTTTACACACCCCTTTACTTGCGTCGCAATCCGCGCCAGCGCCAGTAACCGGATAAACCGGGTTCCAAAATGACGCTTCCGTAGTTACATCGCTTATTGGGTTAATGTCTCCTCCTGGATCAAACTTGACATATATGCCATTTGTCTGGGCTTCTGATTTCAACGTTGTATTTAAAGGCGGAGGGTCGATTTTCTCAGGACATCCTGAATTGTGCTCAAAAATATTCACCGGGGAAAGATCATCATCAACTCCGTCCGCTAAATCTTTCCAATCCCGCCATTCGGTCGCCTGCTCGTAAGTATTGAGAAATTTTACTAAATCGTATTCTTGGCCTGCCGTATCGCTTGTACCTGAAAAGTTATCCTGATCTCCGGTAACCCGGTCATGCCCGTATTTTAAATCATCCCACCATTCTTTATTGATGAAAGTTGGCCGAGCCGCGACCCAGTCAGCGTCAGTCCAGACTCTCGTATTGGGATTCGTCTGATACCCAGCCGTTAAATCACTTTGATAAATGCTTGCCCAATATCTTCTGTGTTTTAGTTTCCAATAATCAGCCCAATCAGTTCCCGGAAGCTCTTCGCTGTTTCCACCATAGATATCCCCTACGGTTCTTGCTCCCTTGTCGGAAATATCAACGTTCATCCGGACAAATTCTGTCTCCGGAACCACAAACCTGATTGTGTTTTCTGGAGTTGGCAGGACGGCTCTATCGGTGCCGGAATACTTATCCCATGTCCAAGTTCTCTCAAGATAATACGGCAAACCAAGACCAGCCTGCAGAGCAGGATAGGCCGAGGCTGTTTGTTGCCATTTCGGTAAATTGGAAGGGGTAGCGGTATATGTTCCAGTTGTATTATAGTTAAAGTGAAAGAAAACATTGTGAGTGATATAAGAATATGAAGGAGAAAAAGTAATTTGGTCATCCGTCAGATATAAGGGAGCTTTTCCATCTCTGCTATTGTTAGCCCAGCCATAATTTGAATTATCGTCTGCTGAATAAGGAGCAGTCATCTGATAATTCCACAATTTGATATATCCATTGGTACTCAGTTCTTTTAAATCCTTAAAGAGAGTATTGAGCCTTAAGGTGATGCCTTTCTGGAGATTTACATCAGCCTGTTCAACATTGACATGAATACTACCAAAACCGCCGCCGTCGTAAATAGTACTTGATTCATCTGAAAAAGTCCTTGGTCCCGGATAAAACTGGAAAAATTCATAGAGCGAGCGTTTGATAACCCTCTGTTCAGCTGCCTTCTGAATATTGCCTATTTGGGCAAATACCCGGATAACCATCGCCTTAGAATCCTCCCAATTGGTAGGAGCGGTAAAAGGGTATAGTTCTTGGAAAGTTATGACCTTTAGCGTCGAGTTTGCCGGAAGATTCTGCAAGGTATAGTAGTAATCAGTGCCCGGGCCTTCGTTCACATAGGTATAATCGCCGGTAAGATGAATCTGCGGACGCCCAACATTCGCACCAGCTGTATACGGACTCTGAATCGCAGGATGTCCGCTGTCATTCGGAAGAATCTGGGGATTATTAGGATTGGATATATCGATATAGTGCGTACACCACTGCCACTTCGTTGTGCTGGCCAACTCCCGGTATGCCGCCCATAAACCCCTGTTTATTAACGCATCGATTGCGGTTTCCTCAGTATCCCGCTGCGTGGTTCTTAAGCCTGAGGTGATGACGCTGTAGAGGGTGACCCCTCCAATCAGAAGAACCAGGACAACAAAAAAGACGACGACGATGACAACGCTTTTCTTTGATTTTTCTCTACCGCGGGGTTTTGCATGATCCTGCCTATCCATAGCAACCATATAAGTATATCTTTTTTTCATGGAAGAATTCAAGGCTTAGTTTCTTAAACGCACAGAGCGCCTGCCCTGCGCCGGGACATTCACCCTTCCAATAACCTCGCGAATCATAATATCAATGATAACGACATCACCGGTGCGGGTTGCCTTAAACCGCTGGATATTATTCAGTAAAACCTTGTCGGTTGTATTTGCTCCATTCACGAATCTACGGATTAACTGTCCGTTAATTACCCTGTATTCATAAGACGCGTTCTGGATATTATCCGCGCCCCAGACAACCGTACGCAGCGCCGGGTCAAGTTTCACCTTCTTGTCAACAATCACCGGCGTGCGTATAGCGGTAATTGTATCAAATCCACCCGGAGTAAAACTGATGAAATTCCTTGTGGCCTGCGATAAATCTTTCTCAAGAATATCGAGTGCCTGCTGAACCTTCATATCTAAAAGAACCGAGTTACTTGTTGTCATCCAGGAAATATTACTCGAAAAATACGTGGAAAATATTGCCAGCGACAAAACACCGACAATCCCGGCTACAATGAGCATTTCAACGAATGAAACCGATTTCTTCATCCAGGTTATTTAATTTTAAGGATGGTGACATGCATCTCTGAACAACCAGCGGCAGCGGGTGTACAGTCTCCCCCGATCGGCAGATCATTCAGATTTGAATATTGCACGGCCAAGGTAACTGGTTTTGCTTCGCAAGTAGTGCAGGTTCCAGGGTCGATATCAGCTCCTTGGGTGATTACTCCTGAAAAACGGGAAAGAACGTTTCCGAAAGCATCCGTAACCTGGAAAGTCCCCGGAACGCTCGCATAATCCACCTGTTCAACAGCCGCCACTTGTGAGCGCAGCGCGTTCATTGCGATATGCTTATTATGGAGCTGGCGGTTTACGCGCATCGTAAAATCAACTGTTGAGAAAGCGACGCCTGAAATAAGTGCAAGGATAAAGGCGCTCACAATCAATTCTGCCAAGGTGAACGAGTTCTTTTTTGCCCGCATACCATCTCAGTATAGCACAGGAACATGTGAAAAACAATATAGCGGTATTATGTGCCTATCCTCTCTCCGGAAGCCAGGGAAGAAAGAAGAGCCTTCAACGAAGCCACCGTTAGGGCGCTTGTTTTTGGATTATCTTTTGAAGGCACATTCTCGACAGTAACTGAAATATTCCCAATATCAGAATCAACACGCAGCTGATGGATATTCTTCTGAATAAAAGGATTCGCCTGAATCAATACCTCGAGCTTATCTGTGCGAAGCGCCAAGGCAACGGTCGCAGCAATATTGATATTCTGTGGAAAAAGCTTCACGGCATCGTGCACATTCCCCTTAAAGAGCGTGCGCGGCGCATGGAGCGCCTGAAGATTTACCTTACGCTCGGCTACATATCGATTCCCTTCAAACCCTCGTGGGGGTTTTTGAGTGAATAAGGTACAAGAACGAATTTTTCCAAATGAAGCCGCGCGTACCCCATCAATACCACAGAGAGCCCCTGAAGGGATCAGCAGATGAATCCCCTGTTTTTCTGCAGCTCGAAAAATGGTATTCCGTTGCTCAAAGACTCCCCCGACACTGAGTAGAATCACTGTCTTGTCACGCAGATTTCTCGGTTTAGCGAATAACTGAGAAACCGCCTCTTTTGATGCCGCCTCAAGAATAATATCAGAATTCTGAACAAGTTGCTCAAACGAACACTTCGAGCAACCACGCATTGTTTGAGCCAATCCAACCGCTTTTTCCGGATACGAATCATACAGATACCGCAGCGACATTTTTTTTGCAAGTTTTTCCGCAATAAACTGCGCCGCCTGTTTTCCAATATTACCGCATCCAATAAGACCAACCCTTGGTTTTTTCATAAAAAACAAACTACCTTTCTTTTACCCAGCACAATCCTCATGTTATCAATTAAACGCGTTTTCCCGCATGAGATAGAAACCAGAACAACTGCGTTTCGGGTAATCTTTTGCATGGAACACCACTCTCTCTCGTCAACAATCTCAAGATAGTTTATGCTTATTTGCCTGCTCTGCCGCAGCGTCGCCTGCATCAATCTTTTGATACGAAGAACATCCCGTTCGCCGCTTTCAATTGCCGAACGAGCCGCATGAAGAGACTGGAACATAAGACAGGCATCAGCGCGCTGGCTACGGGTAAGATAAACATTTCTTGAACTGAAAGCAAGCCCATCGTCATCGCGAACCGTAGGTATAACCTTGAGCCGTACAGGAAAAGAAAGATCCTGGACCATTTTTTCAATAATCCGCGTCTGTTGGTAATCTTTCCTGCCGAAATAAGCGACACAAGGCCCAATGATAGTAAAAAGTTTTGCGACAACCGTAGTAACTCCTTTAAAGTGACCCGGCCGGTCAACCGCGCAGAACCCTTTACTATACGTCGATTCCTCAACGGAAGTTGAGAAATGCCCTGGGTACATTTCGGAAACTTTTGGGCAAAATAAAACATCAACTCCGTTTTTCTCCAGAAGAACCTTGTCCTGGCGCATGGTGCGCGGATATCGCTGGTAATCCTCCTGGGGACCGAATTGAAGAGGATTGACAAAAATACTCACGATTACAAAATCGCACTCTCTTCGGGCAGACTGGATAAGGCTTATGTGCCCCTGATGCAATGCGCCCATGGTTGGAATAAACCCTATCCGCTTCTGAAATCGCGCTTTGAGGAGTTCGCTTGAGAAAAATCTAATATTGCTAATTACTTTCACAAATCCAACCCTTGCCGGGCTAGGAAGAAAGCGCCAACAATTCCAGCATCTTCTTTAAAACGCGCGAGCACAAATCTTACTTGTGACGCAAGCGGCCGCATCGTTCGCGCGCGCACAGTCTCGCGCAAAGACCCCTTAAACACAGAAAAAGCTCCGGAAAGACCTCCTCCTAAAACAATCCGTTCGGGATTAAAAATATTGATGAGCCCCGCGCAGTACACACCCAGCATCTCCCCGTAGTAATCCCAAAGAGAACAAGCAAGCGCGTCTTTTGCCAGCGCCGCCTGGTATACATCGTGCGGAGTAACGTCATTCTGGGAGCGTAAAATTGTTCTCTGCTTCCGGATAAACCGGTTGACTTCTCGCATAAAACCGATACTCCCGATAAATGTTTCAATACACCCCTGCGCTCCACACCCGCATTTTGCCCCATTATACAGAATCGGAACATGCCCTCCTTCAGCAGCAGAACTCCTCCCCCGGAACACTTGTCCGTGTATAATCAAACCAAAACCAACACCTGTTCCTAAGGTTAAACAAACGGCGGTCTGAACGCCCTGCGCACTTCCTGCGCTCAACTCTGCCTGTGCCATTGCATTGGCGTCGTTATCAATAAAAACTGGTTTGTCTAATTCTTGCTCAAAATATCTCTTGAATGGAATATTCTGCCAGCCGCGAATATTCGGAAGATAATAAATAAACCCCTTCTGGACATCGATCATCCCGGGAATTCCAACGCCAAAAGCGGCAATGTCGCTGAGCCGTAGTTTCGCCTGAAAGACTGAATCGGAGATACAGGCCTTCAAGGCCTTAAAAAAAGAACCCGGAGAGGAAAAATTTTTTGCCGCAACTGACTTTTTGAAGATAGGTTTTGCGCTCTGATCAAAAAAGCCTATTTTGAGGAGCGTTCCGCCCCAATCAATTCCAACAATGATTTTTTGTTTCATTATTATCGCTCTGACTCTGAGAAAACATCGGCGCTAAAAACAAAAAGTTCTGTACCTTTTTCTTTCCAGCAGTCACTCGATAAGCCAGCCTTTTCTGAACAAAGATAAGAAAGAAATTCCTCTTTATTCCAGCCGGTTTCAAGAGCAACCTGTGGCAAAAATACACCTTGCCGAAAACCACGCCGCACCAAAACACCATGGGTCCCAAGAATAATCTCCGAAGAATCATTCACTCTGCGCAACGGCGAAAGAACAGAAATTTCGATTGTAATATTGCCGAGTTCATTATGGGCAACCGGAGAGAACCGAGGATCTCCAGTTGCGGCTTCAATTGCCATACTCCGTATCGTTTGATAAAGCGGTGTATTCGCCGAAAGATTCCCAATACATCCCCGAAGCGCTCCCTGTTTACGTAACGTTACAAACGCTCCTCTTTTTTCCAACAGAACTGCGCTTTTTGGTTCAAAATCAGGCACTCTTTTTTGTGATAAAAATACTTCGAGCGTACTGCGGGCTTCCGCAAGAAGAAAATCCTTATCCTGCATCGAAAGATCGGATGTATCTTTCTTCTGAGAAGAAATTTCAGAGATATTCTTCGCTTCTGGTTTATTCTCCGGAATAAGAAGCGCGGCACTCACATAACCGACCACTTCGTCTTTTTGGCCTGAAGTATCCCCGGAATTAGCATACTTTAATATGGCAATCTGGGCACCGTCAAATTTCTTTGCCAAAAGCAGTGCAGTCACCACCGGCATAAACCCACAGCACAATTGCTCTCCCCGGAGAATTTCATCAAATAGCTCCTTTGCTTTAAGCTGCTCAATATACTGCACAGTTTTTCTATCAAGGGAAACAGCAGTATTATAGGAATGAAAATGGGATAAATCAGTGCTAAAAATAACAGCGACATCTTCACGCAAAGTAAGGATTTTTGAGAGTGCCTCAGCGAGAATTTCACAATCCTGGTAATTCTGGCTACCGAACACAATTGGAACAAAAGAAACGGATGGCAAAGCTTTCTTAAGAAAAGGGAGCTGCAATTCCAGAGAATTCTCCTGTTGAAAAGCATCCGGAAGCACTGCGCACCTTTTTGAAAAGCTTAAAATCTGCTGAGCAAGGCTCGTGTCAACAACCAAATCTCCAAGTGGAGTCTCAAACACCCCGGGGGTGTAAAGAGCCATTCCCGGAAAATTCTTTCGGTGCGTGAAACCTACAACAACTGCTGTTTTGATTTTTTTGCCTGAAAGCGCCTTAAAACCGTAAGCGGCAACCGGACCGGAGAATTGAATCCCCGCATGAGGTGAAATAATTCCCAGAATCCTTCCTGCCGGCAGGGAAACTTCTGCTTCCGAAAAATACCGGTCAAGAAGCTGAAGTAACTTTCCCTTTTCCCGAGGATACCATGTCCCGGATAAATCGGCATTCTTGCGCTCAGGCACTTGACTGAACACGCTGGAACAGAAACAAGAACAGAATGTCAAAATCTCAGCGATCATGAGAATACTCCTTGCCATGTCCCATCGGCCTTTCCCTTAGAGCATAATATATGGAGCTGAGCGGACTTGAACCGCCGACTTCCTCGTTGCGAACGAGGCGCTCTCCCAGCTGAGCTACAGCCCCGCTATCTTTTGAGCAGTCAAAGGCAACATACCCGGTTCCTACCCTCTTTTTTGGCCTTATACAAAGCTTTATCCGCAAGTTCAATTAACGCCGCAGAATCTCCGGTATTTCCCGGAAAACCGGCAACCCCAATACTCAGAGTAAGATGAATATGCTCATCATACGCGGTAATCTCCTCTTTTGCAACTTTTTCCCGCAGACGCTCAGCAACTCGGCAAGAGATTTCTGTGGTTGCTTCAGGCAGAATAACCGCAAATTCTTCCCCGCCAAAACGCCCGATAAAATCAATCTCTCTGATATTATCTTTCAGAATCCGGGCAATCTTCTTCAAAACCACATCTCCAACCATATGGCCATACGTATCGTTGCAATACTTAAAGTGGTCAATATCGACCATCATAAACGAAAGCGAGAGTCCAAGACGGGTCGCCCGGCTAAACTCTTCTCCAAATCGCTCCATCAGATGCCTGCGGTTTGCTATCTTGGTAAGAGTATCCGTGATCGATAATCTCTGCATCTTCTCATAAAGCTTGGCGCGCTCAAGAAAAAGATTCAACTGAGATAACAAATAAGGGACTTGGCTGACAATGCGGCGGTCATCCGACGATATTCCGAGAAAAAAACCAAGATCGTTCGCTGCTTTGTAGTGGTAAACGAAATATTTCTTTTCATCGAGCGGATGGGGTGAAACAACAACTTCTTGAATATTCTCAATACGAAGTAATGCATCCTGAAAAGCCCGAAGCAGTTCTTCAAAATTCAACGCTTCGGATATTTCCCGATTCACCTCATAGAGCTTTAAAACATTATGCGCACGCTCTTCTTCTCGGGTATATTTCTTGGAAATATCCTCACAGCGGTTCCGGATATTTTCAAGGTAGACCCGCGCTGCTTCATATTCACGGAATATGCGCTTTGAGTACCGCTGGAGAAAGAAAAAAAACACCCCAACAATCAACACGAGAAAGCCGATGTACCCAGTAAAAGTAAAAATGCTCATACCCTTTTCAAGGTTCTCTTCATCCCATACAACATACTCGATTCTTGCCTTGCTTCTTTGCTTTATACATCCGGCTGTCAGCGATACGGACTAATTCTTCAAAAAACTTGCTTTCTGCGGGAAAACTGGATATGCCAATAGATACTGTGGCCAAAATCTTTGTACGTCTTAATTCTATAGAAGCCTTCTGTATTTCCGAACGAACTCTTTCAGCAACCTTGTACGCCTGTTCAAGATTCTCAGCAAGAAGCAAAACAATGAATTCTTCCCCGCCAAAACGCGAGATAATGTTCCCGGAATTCCCGATAACCTGTGTTAAGATATCTGCGATTTTCTTCAAAATCATATCCCCGGCGATATGCCCATACTGGTCATTGAGCTTCTTAAAATCATCGATATCAACCATAAACAAAAAGAAGGATGTAGAGTTGATCAAGCTGCGCTTGATTTCTTGTTTCAAGCGATCCATAAAAAAACCTTTTAGGTATAAACCGGTTATTCCATCATGGATAGCCATTTCTTGGGTACGGCGAAAAATAAATGACTTATCGAGCGCAACCGCCCCAATATCAGCGATGATTGAAAGCGCACGTAAATCTTCGATACGAAAAGCATTCTTTTCTCTGGACTCCGCCCGTAACGTACCGAGTATTCTCTTCCCCAGCGCGAGTGGAGCTTCAATCAACGAATTCACCACCCTGCTCTTTAAGCCCTCAATCTTCTCAAGGTCAAACCGGAAATCCTTGGCTAAATCCTCAATAAAAAGACCGCGGTTATGCTTCAAAACCCAGTAGTCAAAAATATCGCCTTCTTTCTCTTGAATAATGTAATTTCGATCTTCTTTTGCCACGGAAGTAAGCTTGAGCACTTTCGATTCATCTTCAACGAGAAAAAGTAAAGTACGGTCATTTTGATGAAAAACTTCTTTTACCTTGTGAGTGAGATACTCGCAGATCTGCTGGGGCATTTCAAAACTCGCGATGTCTTCGATCACCACGCGGAATGTATTTAATTTTTGCATACGGAGCGGCATACTCTTCAAATACTCCTCTTTCTCTTTAATCTGCTCCTGATAAATATTGCTCTCCTCTTGCATCTGTTCGGCAGCAAGCAAATGCCGTTTTATCGCGCTTTGTTTCTTGGTATAGAAAAAGAAAAGGACAAAACCTGTTATGCCATACAGGCAAGAGAAAAAAAGAGGAAATGAAAGGTTGTAGGGAAGCGTAATTACCATACGTTTTCCAGGCAGGAACAGCTATATAATAGTCTCTTCTGTGTCTTTATCAAAAAAATGGATCTTGCGCATATCGAATACGACTTCGATAATATCACCCATGGCTGGACGATCATGCGCATCAACAATAGCAACAAAGGTGTGCTTTTGAGTAACAAGATGGACGTGATTTTCCGACCCCATTGGCTCTATAACATCACAGCGAACCCGAACGGTATTCTCTGGAGTTGCGGCAGAAGCGAATAAACGGTCGTAAATATTTTCTGGCCGGATGCCAAAAATTACCTCTTTCCCGATATAGCTCTTTAAGGCTCCATTCATCGATTCAGTAATCTTGACATCAAATTCTCCTTCAACAAAATAAAGTCTTCCTTCTTTCTTGATAATCTTCCCAGACATAAAGTTCATCGGCGGAGAACCAATAAAACCAGCGACAAACTTATTGGCTGGTTTATCATACACAGCAAGCGGTTCATCAAACTGCTGAATTTTTCCATCCTTCATGACTGCGATACGCGTGCCTAAAGTCATAGCCTCAATCTGGTCATGAGTTACATAAATCATCGTTGATTGAAGACGGATATGGAGCTTATGGAGCTCGGTCCTCATTAATGTCCGCATCTTCGCGTCTAAGTTGCTCAATGGTTCATCGAAAAGAAAAACCAATGGTTTACGGACAATTGCTCTTCCTACCGCGACCCGCTGCCTTTCTCCACCGGAAAGCTCACGGGGCTTGCGATTAATCAGATGTTTAATGTTTAAAATTTCAGCCGCCGCCTTCACTCGGGTATCTATTTCCGATTTCGGATATTTGCGCAATTTCAAGGCAAACGCCATATTCTCATAGACACTCATATGGGGGTATAACGCATAATTTTGGAACACCATGGCAATGTCACGATCTTTGGCGGGAATGTTATTGACAAGCTTGTCAGAAATATAAATCGATCCGGAAGTTACATCTTCAAGGCCGGCAATCATCCGAAGAGTTGTCGATTTTCCGCAGCCGGAAGGACCGACAAAAACGACAAATTCTTTATTTTCAATCCCTAAGCTAACATCTTTAACCGCAGCAATTTCCTTGCTAAACGCCTTGCTGACATTCACTAAACTTACCTGAGCCATCGCTTCAAAATTATCCTTTTCGGTTAGCTTTCGTATGGTTATGGCAATGACAACGTAGCACTATTATATAAGGAGAAAAAACACTGTCAATATAATTTCAGGGGGGTATAAACTTCCATCAATTCACTGTTTCTTTCCCAAAACCAAAGATGAATCAAGAAAATGATCG
The DNA here is from genome assembly GCA_964634935.1 of uncultured Planctomycetia bacterium. GTDB lineage: Bacteria > Omnitrophota > Gorgyraeia > Duberdicusellales > Duberdicusellaceae > CAZWJT01. The sequence goes on from CAZWJT010000005.1 coordinate 69,102, forward strand.
TCCAAATTCCTCCTGCAAAAGGTGCTTTGCGATCTTGCCCGCTGGCGTCTTCGGCAGTGACTGGCGAATTTCAATACGCGCTGGAACCTTATACGCAGCAAGGTTATTCCTTAAAAAATGCAGCAGTTCCTTGGAGGAAATTTTTGTGTTTTTCTTTTCAACCACAAAGGCAATGGGTATTTCTCCCTTATGGGGATGCGTTATACCAACAACCGCCGCTTCGGCAATTGAAGGATAGAGATAGAGTAAATCTTCTATCTCCCGGGGATACACGTTAAATCCGCGCACGTTGATCATTTCTTTTTTTCTGCCGACGATATAAAGGTATCCTTCCGCATCTTGATATGCCATGTCACCGGTATAGAGCCATCCGTTTTTTAGGGCTTGGTCTGTCTCCAAAGAAAGATTGAGATAGCCTTTCATAACATTCGGTCCCTGCACTAAAAGTTCACCTATTTGTTCAGTTCCCTGAGGATTGTCGATGGCGACTTTTACGGAATTTAAAGCTACACCTATCGATCCGGGTTTACGCTTTCCAAAAAGAGGATTTAAGGAAACCACCGGCGCTGCCTCAGTAAGGCCATATCCCTCGAGCAAGGGAATCTTAAATTTTTTCTCAAATGCCCGGAGAGTTTCTTTTCCCAGGGCAGCAGCCCCGGAGATACAAAAACGCACGGGATTCATTCTGCTGAAAAACGGAAACTGCAAGAACCAAGGAATCTTGATATCTTTCAGAACCTGGAAAAGTGAAGGCACCCCGACAAAGATAGTAACTCGTTTCCGGATAATTGTCCGAATAACCCGTTTAAAGGGCTTCAAAGACCGCATGATTACGGTTTGTGCGCCGATAAATAAAGGGATAAGAAAACAAACGGTGAAAGCGAAAGAATGAAATAAAGGAAGAATGCAGATGAATTTCTCACGATGATCTACCCGTATCGCCGCGATGCAATCTTGCACATTAGTAATAAAGTTTTTATGGGTAAGACACGCTCCTTTTGGCTTCCCCGTTGTCCCTGAGGTATAAAGAATTGCCGCAATTTCATCGGGATGCGCCTGGTATGCAGATTCCAAAGAACTTCTTTTCCGGATCAGCGAATAAAAATCAACGGCTTCTATCTTCTGAGCAGGATAGGGAAAAGAAATCACATGCCGCAAGCCTTTCAGCAATCCAGCAAGCTGTAGGCTCTCGTCCGTCTTATCGATGGAAGTGATTACCGCCTGCGCTTGTGAATCTTCGAGAATATACCGCACCTCTTGCGCCTTGAGCATTGTGTTTAGGGGCACCACACAGCAGCCGATTTTTAGTATGGCAAAATAAGCAATGGCAAATTCCGGACAGTTGTAAAGCCACAGCCCAACCCTGTCCCCCTTGCCCAGCCCAAGACCGGCAAGGCCAGAAGCAAGATACGAAGAAATTTGGTCAAGCTGTTGAAAAGTGAGTCGTTTTTTCCCATAGATAATGAACGGTTTCCGAGGAAAACGATCGGCGCTTTTTTGGAGGGCCTGGATGAGATTCTGATACATATGCTTTATTTTGTGCTTTGAGCTTCAGCGTTTCTGAGAAGAGCACAGCACGCCTCTCCGGACAAAGTTACTCAGCTTCCCGACGGTGTCAACCTCGATATCAACCCTATCTCCAATCTCAAGCTTTCCGATACCCGGAGGGGTCCCGGTTGAAATAATGTCTCCAGGAAAAAGCGTCATGCTTTTGGAAATAAAACTCACCAGATATTCTATAGGAAAAATAAAATTATCCGTTGTGGAATTTTGCCGAATAACGCCATTGACATAGGAACGTACTCCTGCGCTGCGCACTTGGGCATGGGTTACAATCATTGGGCCAACCGGCGCAAAAGTATCAAATGATTTTGCCCGAGACCACTGAATCTCTTTCTTCTGGATATCCCTTGCGGTTACATCGTTAAAACAACAGTACCCCAAAACATAGTCTTTGACCTGCCGGGGAGAAATATTCTTCCCCTCCTTCTTTATAACTAAAGCGAGCTCCGCTTCGTAATCGACTTGGCAAACCCCTTCCGGATAGATAATTGCTGCTTGATGCCCGATAAGAGCGGAAGGCGGCTTCAAAAAAATGATAGGGTTACTTGGTATTTTCATTCCTAACTCCCGGCAATGATCACGATAGTTTAAACCAACCAACACTATTTTTGAAGGAACAACCGGAGGCAAAAAACAACCGGCTTGTATCTTGAGTTTCCTCTTTCCGACTCTTGGATTTCGGAAAATACTACCCGAGATGGAATAGAAATTTTCCCCTTCAACTGCAACATAAAAGACTTTTTGCTGATACAAAACTCTTGCGATATTCATGCCAGCCTTCTTTTGAGGTAAAATGCAATTCCCAAGGCGCCGAATGCCATACTGATCTCGAAAATAACAAAAATACCACAGAACAACGGCGAAGGCGTCTGAGCTAAATGCATGCTATGTTTTTTAAAAATGACGTACCGTTCTGGTAACTGAACTACGAAATAGAGGAATTTTTCAAAAAGAGGATAGAGTCCGCCAGCAATCGCGAATAATTTCATAGTTCGATAGGATTTTTTCGTTATAAAAAACATGGCACAAAAGTATAGAGCGGCGACAGAAAGCTGCTTCATCCACCACTTCGTAACGAGAGGAACGGAAACCCTGTAGAGAAAATCGAAGTGCGGCAGTAAATCAACTAATATGTGAAAAACAGCTCCTGACAAAAAAAGCAAAAGTACGGCCAACGGGTACTGCGAGGGAATAAGAAAGAATGTTCGGATTTTCTTATGAGCAAAAATCGCATCACACATAATTGAAGAAATGGCTACATGTCCAAATACATCCATACCGATTACCAGCGGCAACGTGCATAATAGAATAGGCAACCGACATGCGCCCCAAAAATATCAAATATATAGTCAACAAAATCTGGGTTCCGGTATGGAATAAACCGTTGCAAAAATTCATCGCAAGCGCCCACGCTGACAATATAGAAAAAAGCGTATACATATCCTTTCAAAAATCCACTTTTCGAAAAAATCCCGGAATAAGATAAAGCTCGGAACAACAAAAATCCCAGCATCCCATACATCGCCATATGAACAATTTTATCAGTATTGAGGGGAACGCTGATTCTTCGAAAAGCGCTGCCAGGAATCGAAGATAAAGCAAAAATACAACCTGTCTGGAAAAAAACAGCGACCCAAGGTTTTCGAATTAAGAATTCCACCATCGTTTCTGGAATTCGTGGGGAGAATAAACAATGAGGTAGTTATAAAGGTCTTCTTTGACCTTTTCAGGAATTTTAACAAATGAACAGCCGTATTCAAATCCAAATTCCCTCTTGTTTTTCCAAACAATTTTTGCCAACGCTTCTTCCATGGGTAAATCGGGAAAGAAAAACCGCACATGAATAACTGTTCCTTCAAGTAACTCCTTGGAAGAAACTACTTTCATTCCCCGCATACTGATATCCTTGGTCGAAGAGAAAAATACAGCATCACCGCTATCATTCTGGCCTTCAATCTGAACAGGAACAGAAAATCGAGGAATCTGGCGTTTCTCCATAAAAAAATTCTAACATACTACCCTGAAAATACAACCCAAATTAATTGCCTATTTTAACCACTAAAAATTGCTTCTTTCTTATTCTCTGTGCTATAATTTCTTTATGCGTGTAAAGAGAATCTTGTTTTTTGCTTTATTTCTCTTATGTTTGTTTTTTCTGCCTGTAACCTGCATCCTGCAACCCCAAGCCACCTACGCTGTCTGGACACAACAGATTATTGACAGCTCAGTTGATACCCAAAGCATGTCACTCGATATAGATGCAAATGGTTTTGTACATATTAGCTATATGAGTACATCAGCCAGTGATCTTAAATATGCCTATTTTAACGGCACAGGATGGAATATACAAACATTGGCAAGCACGGGGGCTGTCGGCCAATTCAGTTCACTCACATTAAATACTCAAGGGTATGCCCATATCAGTTATTGTGATGCAACCAACGGAGATCTTAAGTATACTTCCTTTAATGGAACTGGCTGGACAGTCCAAACAATTGATAGCGCGGGCATAGTAGGAACCTCCACCTCGCTTGCGCTTGACGCTCAGGGATATGCTTCGATAAGTTACAAAGATGTTACCAATAACGATTTTAAATTCGCTTCTTTCAACGGAACCGGGTGGGTGACCCAGACAGTTGACAGCGCGGGAAATGTTGGTTCTGATACTTCTCTTGTTCTTAATTCCCAGGGCTATGCCCAAATAAGTTACTGCGATTTCAGCAATGCTAATCTTAAATTCGCTTCTTTCAACGGAACCGGGTGGGTGACCCAGACAGTTGACAGCGCGGGAAATGTGGGTACATCTACTTCGCTACTCCTTGATGCTCAAGGATATGCCAATATCAGCTACCATGACTTTGGCAACTATGACCTTAAATTCGCTTCTTTCAATGGAATCGATTGGAACATTCAGGTAGTTGAAAGCACGGGTAGTGTCGGTTATTATTCTTCTCTTGGTTTTGACTCCCAAGGATACGCATATATCAGCTATATTGAAACCGTCGACAGCGTATACAATCTCAAACTTGCTCATTACAATGGAGTTGGATGGAGCATAGAAACACTCTATACGCGTTTGGGATTCTATGGAGGATTGCCCGCTGAATCATCGCTGCATATGCTCGGCGACTATGTTTATGTTGCTTACGGCCAATACGGAGGGGATCTCGCCTATACAACAAATGCTCCAGCAGGATACGTCTCAGAACCCGCAACAGATACGCTCGGGAAAATACTCCTTTTCTACTTACCGTTCTTTGTGGTATTTCATCGTAGGGGCACCTGGAAAGAAAAATAGCTCGTGATGATGAGCTGTACTCCTAACGTCTGACTCACGAACTAACCGACAATCTACGTTAGTTTATCAAGGAAACAGCCCCATAACGCTACCATAGAGATTCTGGATTGGAGTTGAAAATTAAAACTTAAATTCAACCCCAGCCTTTATTCCAACATCACGTGAATTTTTAAAAAGCGAAAGGAATAATTCTTTGTTGACGCTATTCCTCACCAAGCGAAGCTCAAAAGCGGGTTTTGATGATTTTGCTAAATCTAAGGAGAGGGTAACTGTATGCTTACCAGGAAAAACTTTACTGATTGAAAAAACAATAGAAGTTTTCCGATGTAAATCACGAATAATAAATTCTATTTCTCGGTCATTTTTTATCTTCCAATTTCCAAACAATCCAATACGCTTTGATTTACCACTCTCACCTTCAAGGCCTAAGGTAAAATAGATCTTTCGATCATCAACACCCAAAAGATTGGTTAAACCGGTCTTAAAACATAAAGCGTGCTTGTCTTTTTCAAGCCAATAGCTGATATGGCTTTCTTGAATCTGCCAGAAACCTTGCAGGATAAAAGAATGAAGGCTTGTTTCTAAGCGCGTGGTTGTCTTTTTTTCGTAGAAGTAGATTATCTGGTTATTCGCATCAAGTTCCCATGTTCCCTTGAAGAAAAGCTTATCCGTTTTTTGGTGTTCGCGTTTAACTTCAAAGCAAAAATATTTTTCTTCAAAAACCTGCCAGCGTCCTTTGAGAATAATCCGTCCGATTTTCCGAAAGAGAGGCGTTGTGCGCTCGAGAAGTTCAAAACACAGCACATTGCTTTTGGCCTTAGTGATCTGTGTAGAAAACGAAATGGTCTTGCCAAAAAGTTGGTTATAAGAATGAGCTACTACAAAAATGAGATTAGATGATGAATCTATTTTCCAGATGCCGTTGATTTTCAACAAGTGAGGAATCTGCTCCGAGGGGATAAGCGGATGAAAGAAAAGGTTATTACCTTCTACGGTAAAAATCCCTTGGGGAAGTTGTTTCGCCAATACTTAAAGTGGTTTTTTCTTGCTTTCCTTAAGAAGTTTATATTCGACAGAGTCAAGAAGAGCCTGCCAGGAAGCTTCAATGATATTTTCAGAAACCCCGACCGTTGACCAAACCTCGTTGTTATCCTGAGACTCAATAAGAACCCTTACCTTGGTAGCTGTTCCGCCTTTTTCTTCCAGCACGCGTACTTTAAAGTCAGTCAGGTGCATTTCGTTAATCACCGGGTATTCATTCTGCAGAGACTTGCGAAGTGTATTGTCCAAGGCATTCACCGGACCATCTCCTTCGGCAACAGTATAGCGTAATTTTCCTGCAATGCGCAGTTTCAGAGTAGCCTCACACAAAAGACGCCCGTCTTCACGCTTTTCAACAATAACCCGGAATCCAAGAAAAGTAAAGAATCTTTTGTGTTTTTTTACATTGCGCTGGATAATCAGCTTCAGCGACCCTTCAGCCGCTTCAAACTGATACCCATTCCGCTCAAGTTCTTGAACAATTTTATGAATCTTACCGACCTTTGCCGATGTCTTATCAAGCAGAAGATTAAGGTCTTTGGCCATCATCACAATCGAAGTCTTCCCGGAAACTTCCGATGTCAAAATCCTACGCTTATTGCCGACACGCTTCGGATCAACATGTTCATAGGCAACCGGGTTCTTTAAAACCGCGTTAATATGCACCCCTCCCTTATGGGCGAAGGCGCTTCTGCCAACATAGGGAAAATTATCCTGATGTTTTAAGTTACTGATCTCACTGATAAACAGAGAAAGCTCAGTTAATTCCTCCATTTGCTTTGCCGAAATATGCTCATACCCCATTTTCAGTTTTAAATTTGCGAGAATCGGGATTAAATTCGCGTTGCCGCAACGCTCCCCGTATCCGTTCATTGTACCCTGCACATATACACAGCCTGCCCGTACTGCTTCGAGAGAATTCGCGACTGCAAGCCCAGTGTCATTGTGGGCGTGAATACCCAAGGGGATTTGCAATACTTCTTGGGCTTTCTGAACAGCCGAAAGAATCTGCCAAGGCATCATCCCGCCATTCGTATCACAAAAAATAACGGCGTCTGCCCCTGCCTTCTGGGCTGCGGCTATAGTCTTCAACGCATACTCTTGATTCTGAAAAAACCCCTCAAAAAAATGTTCTGCATCATAAAAAACTTTTCTGCCTTTTTTCTTAAGAAAAGCAATGCTTTCATCAATCATCCTAAGATTTTCTTCGAGAGTCGTCCGCAAAACATCCTTCACCTGCAGATCCCATGTTTTGCCGAAAAGAGTGATAGACCCAGCCCCTGAAGCCAGAAGACTTAAAAGGTTTTTATCCTGCTCTGGTTTTACCCCCGGGTACCTGGTTGAGCCAAAAGCCACAAATTCTGCATGCTTGAGCGGATGTTTCTTGAAATAAGAGAAAAGTTCTTTATCCTTTGGGTTTGAATACGGCCATCCTCCTTCAATAAAATCAATACCGAAATTGTCCAGCTTCTTGGCAATACGGATTTTATCCTCCAAAGAATAGGAAATCCCTTCCGATTGAGCTCCATCCCGGAGCGTTGTATCATAGAAATAAACCGTTTTCTTCATGCGCCCTATGCTTTTTCGGAAAGATTGAATTCTTTGTGCAAAGCTTGGATTGCACGCCGACCATCGGATTTCTTGACGATACAAGAAATACTGATTTCTGAAGTAGAAATCATTTCGATATTAATCTGGTGCTCAAAAAACACCTTAAATACCTTAGCGGCAACCCCCGGATGCGATTTCATCCCAACTCCCACCACGGAAACTTTAGCGATATCTTGATCGCTCAAAATTTCTGCTGCGCCGATTTTTTTGGAAACTTTCCGCATAATTCCTATGGCTTTTTTGAAAGCCGTCTTTTCCACGGTAAAAGAAACATCTGTGGTGCGTTCTTTGCTGACATTTTGGACGATGATATCAACGTTTATTGCATTCGAAGCAAGTTCCTTAAAAATATTTGCTGCCATGCCAGGCTTATCGGGAACATTGCAAATTGTGACTTTTGCCTCATTTTCAGTCAAAGCAAGACCCCGGACTAAAGGATCTTCCAGTGATGGTTTTCTATCCATAATAAGCGTGCCCTCCTTTTTCGTTAAACTTGATCTTACCTCCAATGGTACATTATATTTTTTGGCAAATTCAATCGAACGGGTCTGCATCACTTGCGCCCCTAAAGATGCCATCTCAAGCATTTCGTCAAAGCTAATAAGCAGTAGTTTGCGGGCATCCTTCACGATACGCGGGTCAGCTGTATAAATCCCGTCCACATCGGTATAGATATGGCATGCCTTTGCTTTTAAGGCGTAAGCAAGCGCCACTGCCGATAAATCAGAACCACCTCTTCCTAAAGTCGAAATATCGTTGTTTTCAGTGATCCCCTGAAACCCCGTAACCACAACAATTTTTCTCCGGCGCACTGCCTCTTCAATACGATGAGCATCGATCGCTTTAATCCTTGCTTTTGTGTGAACGGCATCGGTCAGGATACCGACTTGCTGTCCGGTGAAAGAAATCGCTGAAACCTTTTTCGCTTGTAAGGCGAGCGTTAAGAGTGCAGACGATACTTGTTCCCCGGTGGAGATAAGCATGTCGATTTCCCGTTCGGCTGGACGCGCATTGACCTGTTCGGCAAGCACTAAAAGATCGTCCGTCGTATCTCCCATCGCCGAAACAACCACAACAGGCGCAAGTCCTGCCTTCTGATACCCCAGAGTAATATCTGCGGCGTTACGAATCCGCTCCACATTCGCGACAGAAGAACCGCCAAATTTCAGCACAATAATCTCGTTTTTTGCCATCGTTAATCCCTTTTTGTCCTTACAAACACGATACCTATACTATGAGAACCCTTATGGAGTATTGCCATACTTTATAAAATAGCTCATAAGCTGAGTCGCATCTTCAAAAAACAGATTACTCTGAGCCGCATCTTCCTCCGAAAATCTGCCAGACAAAGATTTTGGGATTCCCGCGCCGGCCATTAGAAATGGAACAGGCTCAGAAGTATGAGTCCCCACGGATACGGGAGTAAAGTGATCGGGAACTACCAGGATACGAGTATCAGCAAGATCAATCTTATTCAGGATAGTTCCCACTACAAGCTTGTCGATCCGCTCAAGACAGGCGATTTTCATCCGTAAATCCTTATTGTGTCCTGCTTCATCTGTGGCTTCGATATGCACATACACAAAATCCACTTCTTCCAAGGCAGCAAGCGCAGCCTGAGCCTTTCCGAGATAATTCGTATCGTAATACCCAGTCGCATTTTCCACTGAAAGAACCCTAAACCCAATGGTTTTCCCCAGCCCCTTAATCAAATCAACTGCTGAGATTACCGCACCGTCAATGCCGAATTTGCTCTGGAAAGTTTCCATTTTTGACTGAACACCCTGCCCCCATAGCCAAATCATGTTTGCCGGGTTCTCGTGTAAATCCACTCGAACCGTATTAATTTCATTCTTTGCCAAGACAGAACGGGAACGTTCCATAAGATCAATGATAAACTGGGAACCTTTGCCTGAAGGTAAATTTTTCTTAACCAACTGTCCGGTAATATCGTGAGGAGGAAAACACTTCAAAGTATCAAGTTTTTTCTCAACACCGCCTTTTACGACGACTAAATGCCGGTAACTCACCCCGGGATAAAACTTTACCTCTTCTGTCCCAAGCTGAATATCAAGATTCTGAATCAAGATGCCGGCTTCCTTGGTGGAAATATGCCCGGCACTGTAGTCAAAAACCTTCCCGTCAACTTCCGTAATCAAATTACACCTGAAAGCGACATCACCCTGAGCCAGAGTAATCCCCATATTTGCTGCCTCAAGCGGCGCTCTCCCTGTATAGTGCGTGCGCGGATCATATCCAAGGATCGAAAGATTCGCAACATCGCTTGCCGGAGAAAATCCCTTAGGCACCGTTAATACCCTTCCAATAACTCCCTGAGAAGTGAGCGCGTGGATATTGACTAAATCGGCTACTTCAAAAGGAGTTTTTCCTCCCAGGCTCTCCTGAGGGTAATCTGCCGCCCCGTCTGGAACAATAACGATATATTTCATATCTTTCTCGATAAACCTCTTTAAAATATAATAACTATAGCACAAAATTGTGCGTTGTTAAGTGAAAAATTTAACCTTGCAGAACAAGCTTTGAAGGTTATTTTTTTTGAAAAGCACTTTCTATTTTCCTGCGCAAAACCCGGCTATTGGGATACCCGTATTTCTCTGCTTGAATGATATCATCCAAGGCTCTTGAAAAATTTTCTTCAGTAAAAAAAACAAGGGCTCTCCCGTACCAGGCAGCGGAAAATTCTGGATTGAGTAACAAAGCTCTGTTGAAATCACTCAGCGCGCTACGGAAATCCTTCTGGTCAAAATACACTAACCCCCGATTATAGGAAACTACGGCGTCTTGAGGATCCAACAGCAAAGCATTTGTATAATCAGAAATCGCCGCATCAAAGTTTTTCTTGGCGTGATAAGCAAGACCCCGATTAATAAAAGACTGGGGATGCCGAGGGTTCAACTTCAAAGAAAAAGTATAGTCAGCGATTGCTTTATCAATCTCGTTTTTCTTATAATAGGCGAGCCCTCGGTTATAGTATGTATAGAAATATCCTGGATTGAGTTCAATCGCTTTACTGAACTCGTCGATCGCCTGGTTATATTGCGCTTTGGAAAGATAACGATGGGCACGTTTATATGCTTCGTAGCCTTGGTTTGGAAAACATCCGTGGAGGAAAAAAGATAAAGCCAAAAACATAGAACATAAATACCTCGTTTGAGCTATATAGTTTCGCCCATGCATACCCATAAGGGAAAATTTTCAATGCGCATCAAAAAGCCGATTCTGGAATGATAAGAATACCAACAAAAATTTCCCATTGCCTTATTCGCTTAAGAACCTTGAAACAACCTAAAAAGCAGACTGATACCCAATAGGATAAATCCTTGAATAAAATCAATAATCGGATCTAACGTGCGGGTAAGAAGTAAAACGATCAGGATAAAAAATCCATATGGTTCCAGAAGTGCCAGCTGCATTTGGGCCCGGTAAGGCAAAACCCCCATGAGAATCTTTGAGCCATCGAGCGGAGGAATAGGAATCAAATTAAAAGCACCGAGAATAATATTGATCCGCACCACAATCAATAAAGCCGTATACAAAAAACTATTTTCATAAACCGAGGGAAATTGAATAAAAAAAAGGGCAAAAGTCGCAAGTAGAATATTCGCGCAACAGCCAGCAAGCGACACACAAATTACCCCGGCACGCCCGTGCCGCAGGTATGAATAATTTACCGGAACTGGTTTTGCCCATCCAAAGCCCGCAAAAAGGAGCATAAGCGCTCCGATAGGATCAAGGTGGAGTCGTGGATCGAGTGAAAGCCTTCCTGAAACTCTTGCGGTATTGTCCCCGAAAAGAGACGCTACCCACCCATGAGCGACTTCATGGATAATAATTGAATAAAGTAAAAGTCCGGCAAGCAAAAGAAACATTATCGGATCGCGGAAAAGGATGTCAATCAAACCCATAGTTTTCCAATCTTTAATACTCCAATATGACAGGGTGCAGCAGACTCAATTAATTATATGCTTTTTCACATAATCATCAACTGTTTTGTATTTCCTCAGTCCTAAGGCTGTTTCGCGGCTTCCCCCATAGCCAAAAATCTTTTCCTTGTAATCTTTCCCTTACTCCGATAGAATCATGTGCAAGAATACTATAAAAAAGAAAGTATTTCATGAATCCAATCCCCGCTTTCCTACGCAGCCTAAACCATTTTTCCAACCGTCATTTTTCTCAATGCAACGACATAGAACTGCCCCCGCCTTTACTGCGAGAGCGTGTTCATGGCACAATGGACGTACGAAGTTTTATCAAGGTGGGAAGAAATTGCGTTCGAGATTTAACCTTGGTGCTGCAAAAAAATGGTAAAAATTGGCGTGAATTTCCGATGGTCCTCGATTTTGGCTGCGGCTGCGGCCGGATACTGCGTCACTTAAAAGAGTTTTCTCATCTCTCCAGGTTTTATGGGATAGACATGGATCGAGAAGCTATCGAATGGTGCCAGAAAAAAATGGGATTTGCTCAGTTTAATACTAATAATCCGCTGCCTCCCCTAAATCTTCCTCATAAAACATTTGATTTAATCTTTGCTGTCTCTGTATTCACCCACTTGGACGAAAAAGATCAATTTGCCTGGCTTACGGAATTACACCGCATAGCAAAAGAAAAAGCACTGATACTGATAACAACGGAAGGAAGTCTTATCCCTACAATCGGAAACTACTGCGGCCAGTCGCTTTCGCGGCAAGAAATCGAACTCCTGAAAAATAACGGAATCTTTTCAAAAAAACCAGCACCTGAAAGCTACTTTTCCTCCTACGCATCATACTGCCATAGTTATCACACCAAAGAATATATCTTTGCGAATTGGCCGAGGTATTTCAACATCACAGACTTTATTCGGCGCGGCCTCAACAATCATCACGATATTACAGTCTTAGAAAAGATCTAAGCCCGGCTTGCATAAGCCCATGCGCGCAAAAGGACAAACAAAATCAAAACTCTGTTACGATTCTATTTTTCGGAAGGTTTCTTTAAAAAACTGCTGTAGCTCTAGAAATTGAACTCCCCCTCGTGGAAACGCTTGGATATTTCTTCGAAATCTCCTGCGCACATTTCGGGATGATTTTTTAGCCTTTGGCTAAAAAATCTACGGAGAGGCAGGGATTTGAACCCTGGGACCGCTTTTGGCGGTCACACGCTCTCCAGGCGTGCCGATTAAACCACTCTCGCACCTCTCCGAAAAACCACGGCAAGCGGTTCAAGAAGCGTTTGTTTCTGAAAAAGGTGGGCGTTACTTTAAATTCTTGCGTACTTCCTGTTCAGCCTGAAACCAAAAACTCCAATCATTGCCGAACGGCTTCCCGGCTTTCTCCCAGAGTTCAAAAGCCTTATTTTGAACCAAAGCGAATATTTCATTCTCACTGATCTTCTTTGATGTAGTGCTTTTTTGCGGCTTAGACACCACTTTGGACTTTGCTTTTTGGATCATGACACTCCTCCTTTTTTCTCAAGCGAAAGACTAAAATGAAAACTTTTATCACCCAGGTCTTTTATAAAATAAACGGCGATCTGCTGATAATTCTTCTCGTATCCGGATTCAGAAGAAGAAACTGAATATAGAGGATAAACTAAAATGGAGAAATTTTCAAGAGAAAATTTAAGAATAATCTTTCTCCACTCATCAACCAGCATAAATTTGGTAACCCGTTCAAAAATATTTTCAGTCTTTAGTGAAAAATTCTGCCCTCCGGCGTTATAGAAAGCGCTTTCGATTGAGGGAATAAACAGATTGAATTCAATCGCTATTTTCTTATCCTGAAATTCTTTCTGGGCAGCAACCTGATAAGAAAAATCAATTCTCGGTTCAGCGGAAAAAACCTTAATATCTTTCTTCAATGAAAGAAAAGAGCATGCATTGGCGCAGGTAACTTTTAAGGCAGATTGCGAATGAACCCAGGAAATATCGTAGAATGTGTTGGCGAAAGAATGAAAATACCTTCCTTCCTGAAATGCCCGCATATCTATCCGTTCAACGATATGATCAAGACAAGCGGTTTTTTCATACCAGTCATAGATAAGCAGTTTCTCCAATCCATCCTCTTTTGCCCGGGGAGCATCGTGGATCGTAGCAGGCGTACCCTGGGAAGCTTGTCCGGATTTTTCGAAAAGATGACTATGATAATTTTCTCTGCGCCGGGTCACCGTATTGAGCAAATTAATCGAAAACTCGGGAGCGCTCAGCTCCGTGATACTCCCTGAAAGAGAAGAACACACAAGGTGCAGGGCACGAGTACGCACCATGAGCTCTTCTGCTCCATCAAGGTTGACATCCTTCTTTTCAACAAAAAAATCCTGTTTTCCCTTCCGATGAAGCAATGCTTCTGCCTGAATCAAATTCTGATAGACTGCATCGCGTAAATGTCCAAGATAGAAACCCCCGAATACTCCATGCCAATACGCGCAGTTGCATTGGGCTTTCCAGAGGTATTCGAAAATAGATTTATCTTTTTTTGCGTCAGCTTCAGAACCAATCTTATCGCTTAAATACATCATTTTTTTGTGCATATCGTTAATCCGGGGATATTTATGGAAAAAATTCTTGAAAAAACCTCCCCGCACAAACGGTTCCGCCTGAGGAAATTCCTGTTTTACCTTCTGGGATAAATTCCGGTAAATCAAATATTGATCATATTCAAGAACCCATTCCATCATCTCACTATAAGATCCTGTTGGCAGATAAACAATGCCCGAAGAAGCAAACTGTTCAAGCGCTTCCGCAAAAGTAATCGTTTCAATCCAGCTCTGGTTAGCCTCGAGAAATGCAAAGAAATCATTCAGCCACTTTTTGGTATAAACCCAATCGTAAGTATGCGGCCACATACCGAACTTTTCACCATCATCCACCAGGGTAACCAGAACATCACTATCCTGCCGCAGGAATTTTTTCAATAGGCCCGCTAATTCTGGTATGGTTGAGAATGGAACTTTGTACCGCAGTGTCTTACAAATTGGAAATACAGAAACCGCGCGACCGCTCTCTTCGGTGGTGTAGTATCCGAGTATTTCATCGTCAAGAAAACCGCATTGACGGAAATGAGCGTCGTCGACGAGCGTAAACCGCAGGTCGCTCTCGGATAAAACCAATGGTACATCAGGTTGCCAAATCCGCTCCGTAAGCCAAGCCCCCTGGGGCTTTTGTTTAAATTGCTTCGCAATAAACAAATTCATCTTATGAATCTGTGCCAGCTGGTCTGAGCGAGGAATCACCGAAAGAATAGGCTCATAGTAACCGCTGCTCAAAAACTCAATCTGCTTCTTTGCTCCAAGGTTTTTTAGAATTCCCAACAAATCTTCTTTTTTCTGCTCAAGAAGCCAATCAAAAAGACAACCACTGAAATGCACATTGCATTTAACGGAAAAGTTGCGTAAAACCCGGAAAAATGGAAGATAACACGTCTGGTAAGCCTGCTCAATGACTGAATCGAAATTTCCTACAGGCTGGTGGTTGTGGACTCCGAAAAGCAGATATACCTTACCCATGAGGCAGGGATGGTAAGCGAACTCCCAGAAGTTTGCTTATTTCTTTGACATAAGAGAAGAATATTTGGGCGAAATCTTTCTTTGAATCTTCAAAAGTATTCCACCAGTTCCAATCGCTACCCTCGATAATATGCAAATAGTCCTCAATCTTCTTGCGCTTACGTTCGTCAAGCTTTACCTCGCTCAGTTTACGCCGCAATCTGGCGAGAATCTCCCAGTTGGTATTATTCTTTTCCGAACCAACCCAAACCCCAAAGTCGCCGTTAATCCATGATCCGGGTGATAAACGCTCAAGACGCTTTGGTTTCTGCTGCGCGGTATAGCCGGAGATCGTGTTTGACAGAAGCTCAGGATGTTTTTCAATTTCAGCATACAGCGTACTTAAGAACTGCCGTCCGTTGTCTGGATAATACTCCCAGGCATTCTCCCCATCCATGGCGATAACTACCCCGGGTTGAGGGTAAATCTTCCCGACATATTCATGGATACGCCGGAAATGACCGACAATATCGAAAGCTGCAGCAGAAAGATTCTGCCAGCTATGGTAGCTGAAACCAATTGTATCCGAAAGATTCTTATCACGAAACACGAAGTTCATCGAGTCAAAAGAATACGGCTGATAGATGATGTGCCTTTGGCGTTTTAAAAGATCCACGGGAATTTTTGATCCCGCAAGACTCTTAAACAATATGTCCTCATCCGTTGCCAGCCACCGGAAATTCTTCCCTTGGTAGATAGAAACAACCGCCTCACTGACGCTGCCTTCCGAAGGCCAGGAACCACACGGTGAAGTATGGAAAACTTTTTCTGCAAGGTTTTTGGCATTTTCTACATGCCACAATGCGTCCTCAGGGAAGGCAAACCTCAGCGAAGGAGCAGTAAGATAAGAAAACTGCTTGGTAATATCCGTATCGCAAAGCAAGGGCATAATCGGATGATAATACGGGGTGATACTGATTTCGATTCTTCCTTCCGCGCACAGTTTCTGATAAAGAGGAAAAATCTTCTCCATAACATCGTAGTGCTTCTGAAACACGTATTTCTTCTCACTCAGAGAAAAATTCTTCCCTTTAGCAAATATGTGCTGGAGATTCTTATCCTCCTCAATCGTGAGACTGTGAAACCATACCAGATTAAAATAAACCTGAAGATCAAAAATATCTTGCCTGGAAAACTTGGTGAATTGTTTGCTGAGAAATTTTTGGTAGAGCTCAAGGTAGCGAGGATACGGTTCAATCATGGTTTTTCGGTTAACTCCGAAAAACCTTTCGAGGATAAATTTTCGTTCAAGGCTTGTGAGAGAAGCCGGGTCTTTCTGGGAAAGCTTTAAATAGTAATCGGATGCTTTGTTGACGGTGTAATCACGAATCTGCTCAAGCAGAATGCCGGAAAAATTGAAGTTCCCCTTGATCGCATGAAAACGTGAAAGCAACAGAGCAAATGGATAGTAATCTTTCACGGCATGCAAGCGTGTCCATGGCAAATAGTAATCCTTGCTATTCACCTTGCGATAACAAGGCTGATGCATATGCCAGAGAAAAACTAAATGAGTGCGGCGCGTGTGCATTATTTTTTCGCAAACACCGAGAAATCTATTTCGGAGAATATGTTATTCCTACTTTCCATATTCGCCAAAATATCCTGCCTCGGATTATCATGCCGGTAGAGCCGGGTAAGCGTATGGAAGTTTCGTAAGTGCTCAAGGGTTCTTTTCTTGGCGTACTCAGTGAATGTGCCTGTTTTCATAATAAAAGCCCAGTCGCTCGATTGCGCCAAGAGAAGTTCTCTGGCCATCTGATTGAGAATGCGCCGTTTGACCGCTGGAGCCCCGTTCGCCTGCGTAGCAAGATTTGTCATTGTTTCACAGGCACGATGCAAATGAGGATAAACCCAATCATTGGAACCATTTAACCAAACCTCGCTGTATCCTTTCCAGCCCCAGCTTGACGCTGCAGGACGAATCACCTGATTTTTCGGATAGAGTTTCAGATATCCCATTGGAGTAATTAATTTTATATCCGACTGGTCGTAGTGCATTTTCTTAATTAAAAAATAGAGAAAATCAACTCCTTCAAACCACCAGTGTCCATATAATTCGGCATCGTAAGGAGAAAGAATGATCGGTTCACGGCCAAGACGCGACTGTAAGTATTCAACCTGCCGTTGGCGGTTAAACATAAAGTTCCCGGCATGATCAGCCGCCTTCGAAAGAGCAACATTGTAATCGTATGGTTCCTTTATCGGAGATTCACCGGTAATTTTGTGATATTTGATCCCTGTGAAGATCCTCACTCCATCAGCAGCGACATAAGGACGAATATAGTTAAAATCCAGATCAAATCCAATGTCACGATAATATTCGCGATAATTATAGTCGCCTGGATATCCTTCAATCGAACTCCAAACGCTCTTGGAGCTTTCGTGGTCGCGCCCGAACACGGCAACCCGGTTAGGGGTGTAATATCCGGAGTAAACCCCGAATTTTGGACGGGGACGCGCGAAGAGTACTCCGTGGGTTTCAAGAATAAAAAATTTGATTCCCTCTTCTTTCAAAAATTTATCGACCCCTTCAAAATAACCGCATTCAGGAAGCCAGATTCCGTTTGGATTCCGCCCAAAATATTTACGGTATGAATTTACTCCAACGCGTATCTGCGCCCGCACTGCCTCATCCTGAATACTCAGAAGAGGCAAATATCCATGGGTTGCTCCGCAGGTAATAATTTCAAGATGCCCGCTCTCCTGAAGACTTTTGAATTGCCCCAGAATATCCCGCGACCACTTGTGAAATACCAAATCCTTGCTGTGCGCAAAGCGATGATAATACATCTGCGCCAACTTATAGAATTCCGGAGACCAACGGTTCCTTTCAATTTCCTTCTCGGACAGCTCGATCATCTTGTCGAGGTAGGCACCATAACGGCTCACCAAGAGTTCGTCGGCAAGCATATTGCAGAGCGAAGGAGAAACATTGATCGTTACCGCGAAACTCACTCCTTCGCTTCGCAGAGAAAAGAATTTATCGAGTAAAGGGATATAGGTTTCAGTAAGAGCTTCGAAAAACCAGCGCTCTTCAAGAAACTCCTCGTATTCGGGATGCCGGACAAAAGGCAGATGCGCGTGCAAAACAATTGAAAGATATCCTTTTGGCATATTATTTCTCGGTTCTTTCTACGACTGGAGTAATCGTAATCGTGTCGATTTTGTCAGAAGAAGTTGCGGATATCGGAAATTCAAATTTTCCCTTTGGAAGATACTGGCGAAAACTGAAAGTTCCGTCATGGCGGAGCGGGGTTTGCTTGCCATGAACAGTCAGAGTAGCATCTGGCTTAGTTCTGCCATAGACGATAAGTTCCGTATGCACCTCTAAGAAAAACTCTCTTTCCTTGGCTTTCTTCGAAGGCACAAACGATGACATTCCGGAAGCGCCGAACGAAGAAATCTGCCGTTTAAATACTTCTTCAAACTTTCTCCGGCGTTCAAGAGAACTGCGACCTAAATCATAGAGACCAAGTATCCGGAAATACTCCTCGTCGGGTAAAACCCACTCTTCATCAATAAGATCAGAAATTCCAAAATAAGGGGTCGAGACGATATTCGAACGACAAATCATATAGAATTTTCCGCTGGCGGTTAGAAAACCGATATCAACACAAAAACTATTTTCGGGGTTTTCCACGTTGATATACCAATTTTGCGCAACATCGCCGACTACAATATCAAAATAACTCTTGGCATTCAACCCATCGAAATGAGCAACGCCGGTCACATTGTATACGCGCAACGCCTTCCGGATATCGGTTCGTTCGTGTTGAGGAATGCTCTCGAAAACTTCGCGTTCGTGTTCGGCGGAAATATCCCAATAGGTATGAAGCCACCAAGGATCTCGTACTAAAAGCACAATACGGTTATCCTGGTAGCGATACGGCAGATCCACGGAAACTTCTTTTTGTTCCTGAGCGCTCGTTTCGTATTTTGCGCTCTCAGCGTGCATCTTATTATTGAGCATGCCCGGGATTGTCTCTTCACGGATTAA
Source organism: uncultured Planctomycetia bacterium (assembly GCA_964634935.1). Taxonomy (GTDB): domain Bacteria; phylum Omnitrophota; class Gorgyraeia; order Duberdicusellales; family Duberdicusellaceae; genus CAZWJT01. The sequence goes on from CAZWJT010000005.1 coordinate 88,154, forward strand.
ATTTTCCCGCAAAGCAGAAGACGCTGGTTTGCCTTTGGCTATAACTTTTTTTCCTTGAGAGATAGAACGAACCTTCTGAACAAAAGAAGTTATCTTTTTCTTGGTTGCTTTCTTGTTGTCGGCTGGTTTGTTTGCAGAAGCTCGAGCAGTTTTTTCTATGATTTTTCCAAGTAGCGAAGTTGATTTCTTTTTTGAGGAAGCACTTGCTTTTTTTGAAGAAAATCCAAATACTCCGCCTTTTTTCATCATTCTCCCCCCGCCTTATTTTGTAGGTTATTTGAAAGATATAGTGATAGTATCATTCCTCATTTTAAAAGTCAAGAAATTTGTGCCCTGGAATACCTTCCTTTATAGATAGGTTATATATAATTTTATATAATACTATATAAGCGGCTTCCGGCTACAAAAAGACTCTTTTAAGGTTGCTACATCTGTGTGTTCGATCTGTCTCCCTAATGGAATTCCAAGAGCAATCCGTGACATCTTCATTGCGTACTGTGAAAATTTATCTTTCAGGAAAAGAGCTGTAAGCTGTCCTTCATTATCAGACCCAGTAGCAATAACTAGTTCTTTAATTTCTCCTTTTGCAATCCTATTTTCCAACATTCTTACATCCATTGCTTCCGGGGTCCTCCCCTCTAATGGCGAAATTCCTCCCAAAAGAACAAAATAAAGACCCTGGAATACGCCCGTTCGCTCAATAGCAAGAATATCCCGCGGATGCTCAACAACGCAAACAACTGATTTATCCCTTTTGGAATCCCGACACAATGCGCATATAGGTTCCAGAGAAAAGTTATTACAAAGAGTGCAAGGCTTGATCACTGATCTCGTTTTCCGGATAAGCTCAGAAAGACCTTCAGAAAAACCGTTCCTCGACTCCACGAGATAGAAAGCAATCCGCTCAGCGCTCCTGCGCCCTACTCCTGGTAAAAAACTCAGCGCATCGATTAATTTTTCTAAAACTTCCGGATAGACACCCATCTTACCGTCACCCACACATTAGTAAACTACCTCGCCTCCAAAAGTATCAATCACATTATTCAGTGTTTTCTTGGAAACCTCATTCGTGTTGTCGGGTTTCTTTTTCTCTAAAACATCCTTGGAGAGCATATAGCGTATTCCGATGTCTTTTCCTGTGCAGCGCGCCAGAATATCTTCGACTAATTTTTTATTCTCTCGCTTCTCCAGACTCTCTCTGTGTAAGGAACAACCGAGAGGAAAACCAACAATAATGTGATTTTTCTCCACACCCAATACATCTCCCTCCCGGAGGAAAGTACCGATGGAGATCTTCGCCTTTTCCACCTCCAAAAGCACCTGTTCCCAAATACTCTTGATCTCATCCACTTTGAGCGCCAGATGCTCTTTCGCTTCTCGGTCAGGAATTTCCGGAAACCCTTCTTTTGGCTCTTGAACAATAACGTTTTTTTTCGTCCGAAAAAGCTCATCAGCAATACCGTGGAAATCATCCGCAGTAATTTCTTTCCCGTAAGATGTTTTCTCCTGAGCATGCTCTTGCCCGGGTAAAAATTTAGCGGTTTTGAGCTCTGGGGTTTTCGGATTTTCTTTTGGAACAGAACCAGAAAGTTCAGCACAGGTTAAGCGTATGAGGGCTACTTCGAGAGGAATCCGGAAAGAATCGATATTCCGAGCGTTCTTGTAAATCTCCAAGAAACATTCCATACAGTTCAACAAAAAACCTGCCTGTACACTTTGACTTAAGCTGTTCATATGCTTTTTTGTTTCCGGAGAGATGCCCACATGTGAGTTAAAAACTTTTACGGCGATTTTTGCACAGAGGAGCTGGCGGAAAAATTCAAGCAGCGATTTCAAAAAACTATCAAAATCGCGTCCCTGATGAATCAGCTCCTCCACCATTTCCAGGCATGCCTTGGTGTCTTTTTGAATAATCCGCCGAGACATTTCGAACAGAAGCTTCTCGTCAATTATTCCCAACATTTCAAAAACTTCAGGCAAAGACGCGCCGCTCAACAATGATGGGACTAACTGATCAAATAAAGATTCTGCGTCGCGGATACTTCCTCCAGAATTGGCCGCAATCGTCGCTGCTATTGTTTCATCAACCCGGATATTTTCTTTCTGGGCTATAGCCATCAATTGCCGGACAATTTTCTCCTGTTCCACGAGTTGAAAGTTAAATTTTTGGCACCGCGAAAGAATAGTCAGCGGTAGCTTGTTCGGCTCGGTAGTCGCAAAAATAAATTTAACGTGCAGGGGAGGCTCCTCCAATGTTTTTAAAAGCGCATTAAATGCGGGCTCAGTAAGCATATGCACCTCATCGATAATGTAAATCTTATACCGGCTCAAAGAAGGTGCTAAATGAATATTCTCCCGAAGGGTTCTTATTTCATCGATGCCCCGGTTCGATGCTCCATCGATCTCAATAACATCAAGCGCATTCCCTTGTTGGATACTGGCACAGCTGGGACATGTACCGCATGGCTTCACTGAAGGCTTCTGAAACGTTTGACAGTTCAATGCTTTAGCCACAATCCGAGCAACCGTGGTTTTACCAACGCCTCTTGGACCAGCGAAAAGATATGCGTGGTAAATTCTCCCGCTTTGAATCGATTCGGATAAAGTCCTAACGATAGCTTCTTGGCCAATAACTTCAGAAAAATCCTGGGGTCTATACTTGCGGGCAAAAACCAAATAATTCACGAAACCATCCTTCCTCTGCATTCAAAAGACATCGCCCATAAAATAATCTTTTTCGACAAGAATCATATTTAAACGAGGAGGTGAGAGAGAAATTTTCTATTGCCCTATTGTATCCTTTCAAGAACAAAAAACAAGCACTATCTTTTCTGGAAACACGCTTGCATCTTCTTACGAAGAAGTGCCTGTGCGGAAGAATCTCGGCTTAAGCGGAAAAATCTATGGGTGTATTCCAGAAACAACTTGCAATCACCCTGACTCTCAGCAATAAGCCCAAGAGCCAGATAGACAAGCGGCGAGAGCGCCTCGCCCTGATAAAATGACTTCTCCAACAATTCTTTTGCGCGTCGGTAATCACGCTGGTTAAAAAAATAAAGCCCTCCAAGCATGTTGGCCCGGCGGGAATGCGCGGAAAACTGCAATAACCGATTAAGCTCAGAAACCGCCTGGGGATAAGCCTCAAGCTGAGACAAAATTGCCGCATCGTTCAAAAATGGCTTCAAAATCCGGTAGGCATACTGAACACGGGATGGAAAACGATCGACCCTGGCAAAAATAACATGGTAATCATCCCAATAGAGCACCATAAACCGAGGATCTTCATCGAGAAATTTCCAAATGGAATATAAGCCATTTCGTGGATAAGTAAGAATAAAATAATCGATCGCATGCTTTGCAATGATTCTTTCAAGATCTTCTTTGCTGCGCCCAGCAGTTACATAATCCTCGACGAAAAATTTTGGAGGATAACAGTCGATGACTCTTCCATCGATAAATACCTTTCGTTCAGGATAAGCATTCCAAATCAAATAGCTTCCGAGATCAAGCTGGTTGAACATGTTCCCTTGGATATCAGCCTGCCTGAGAAACGAGACTACCCCCTTGATATCCCGCGAGGGGTGAATTCCAAAACCAAACTTTCTCTGCAGAAAACCGGTCTGATAGCCAAAGAATGCGACCCAAATCGAACCAAAAAGTCCAAGAAACGTTATGATGAGAAATATTTTTTTGTCCTGTAGAAAACGAAAGGAAAATCTTCCTCTGCTTTCCGGAGAAGAATACTGTGCGTACGCCGCATAAAATACCACTAAAATCCCATAACAAGCCGACGGAATGAAACGTACCGCGCGCAGAGAAAGCACAGAAAATAAAACCAGAAGAAACCAGGAATGGAGGCGTATTCTGCGGAAGTTGGCGAAAAACCATACGACTACGCAGAAAAGAAGAAAGAAATACAGGATAACATAAGGCATACTTAAATACATACGCTGGAAAGGAGACATCCACTCATAGATAAACTGTCTTTGGTTATAAAAGTTATCGAAGAAAAAACGCAATGGCTCAAGATAAACAAAAACCCCGGAAGGATTCATACAGGCGGCAAGACAGGTTGCGAAAAAACAAAGATAGTAAGAACGAGGGATTTCTTTTCGTGCAAACAATCTGCTTACAAAAAAGAATAAAAAAATCCCAGCCCCAAGAATAGCGGAATAATTCATATTGGCCCACAGAATCTGCACCAGAGGTAAACCATACAGGAAGCGCGTCGGTCGCACTTCAGCAATAAAAAGCGTGCAGAGAAAAAAAGTCATAAAGAAATCAGCAAAAATATGGGGACGCTCTATGAAGCGTTCGGCGCAGATAAATGCCCCGAAAAACAAAAGCAAATAGGAAAAAAAGTTATAAAAACGCAGTAGTATAAGAAATCGCGCGATTATAAGAAAAATTCCAAGCACCACGAGAAACTTGAACAGAATCAGACCAGTTATACCAGCCCATTGGTAAATAAGATAAAAAACGACTTGCCCAAGCCATTCAACATTAATCCATACCGAAGCAGGACGCGTAAATGAAAAGGGGTCGCTCGTCAAAATCTTTCCTTCTCGGAAAATGAACTCTCCAGTCTTCAGGTGTGTCCCAATATCGTCACTTTGGACGGGAAATATCGAGAGAACAAAAATAAAAAGAGCAAGAACACATATAGAAAAAACTGTTAAACCGTAAAAAGAACGGTCGCGATCACAAGATTGAACAATATTCATAGCGGGAAAACGTTCTTTAAAAGATAATATTCTTCTCCCAAAGAAAATGCGACCACTGACACGATATCAAAACGAAAGTTCTTGTCTGGCTTTCTGCGAGCATAAGAAACAGCCACTCTTTTGATTCTTTCTTCCTTTTGTCTATCTACGGCTTGTGCGGGAAAAAATTTGTAGCGCGAACTCCGCCCTTTCACTTCAACAAAACAGATAGTTCCCTGATCTTCCGCCACAATGTCTATCTCGCCAAATCGAGTTCGTAGATTGCGCTCGAGAATTCGATAGCCTTTCCGCTGTAAAAATAAACAGGCATAATCCTCAAAAAGCTTTCCTGCTTTCTGACTCATAAGAAATCCTCCGGTTTCACTGGCTTTTGCCCGCAGGAAAAAGTACGCCGATGAATCCTTGAAAAACCATTCTTTTCGATTGCGTGGTAATGTTCAGGCGTAGGATATCCCTTATGCCGGACAAAACCCCACTGTGGATACAAGCGATCGTACCCACACATAATTCTATCGCGGAGAACCTTAGCCAGAATTGAAGCAGCGGAAACCTCAGGGATAAAATCATCAGCATCAACAATAGAGCGCGCATGGATTGGAAGGCCTGTCTGGAAAAGGGGACCGTCAACAAGAAAAACAACATCCGAGATAGCAATATTTGTTTTTTCTAGAAATTTACGAATTGCCTTGTGAAACGCAGAATAGGTTGCTTGAAGAATATTTTCAGAATCAACAATCCGGTGGTCAACGAGGCCAAAAGAATAAAAAGCAGTGTTACAAATCTTCGGGAAAAGTGTTTGCCGTTGTTGGGGAGAAAGTTTTTTGGAGTCGCGAACCGTAAAATCAGGTAAACGACGGAAACACACACAAGCAGCGACAACCGGACCGGCAAGCGGACCACGGCCTGCTTCATCGAGCCCGGCTATGAATCTGAATTTCCGAGGGATCACAAGCGAAAAGTGCTCAAAATTGTTTCCGGGAGAATCTTACGCTCCTGAATGAAACCGAGCAGTGCTCGTTAAACTACGTTCGCTTTTTTCCCTGCTTTTCCGCGCAGATAGTATAAGCGGCTTCTCCGAGGCTGACGTTTTGCGTTCTGCACCAATTCAATTCGCTCCAAATTCGGAGAATACAAAGGAAAGGTAATTTCCATCCCTTCTCCATACGAAGTTCGGCGCACCGTAAAAGCCCGACGGTTCATCTCTGACTGCATCTTAATCACGATGCCCTCAACGGTATGAGTACGCTCTTTATCCCCTTCTTTTATCTTATAATCCACCCGGATCGTATCCCCTACCCGAAATTCAGGGAAACTCTTTCCATACTCTTTTTGTGCCTGACGTTCAAAATCAACCAATTTATTCATATTATCCTCCTCTATAAACTTATTGTTTTGCTTTTAAGTGGATATTACTATACCAAAATAAATCATTAATGCAATATCCTTGCATAAAAATAATTTTATGATAATATAACACCCACCAGAGAGAATGAAAGCAGTATCCGCTTCCGTCCCAAGGTAAGAAGAAAAAACCAAGAAATTATGATCAAAAAAACAAAAACAATCAAGCTAAAAGACCCCATTCTCATTGCCTGTTGGCCGGGAATGGGAGAAGTCGCTATAAAATCAGGTATTTTCTTACGAGATACCCTGGGATTCAAAGAATTTGCCGAGATCCAAAATTCTGGGCTTTTTGAACCAGCGGGAATTATGGTAGAAAACGGGATTATCTCTATGCCAGATTTTAAAGAGGGCATCTTCTACCATTGGCGGGGCAAAAAGAAAGACATTGTCCTCTTTCTTGCGGAAATTCAACCAGCTTTGGATAAAGGCTACGTATTCTCGAAAAAAATCATTGAATTCGCTCGATCCTTGAAAATAAAGACAGTCATCACTTTCGCAGCAATGCCTTCTCCGATAGAACATACGCAGCCGACAGTAACCTGGGTAGCGGCAACAGAAAAAAATATCCTTCAAGAATGCACGCGATATGGAGCTAAAGCGGTTAAAGAAGGACAGATCAGCGGCCTCAATGGACTCTTAATTGGCGTGGCGCGCGAAAAAAGAATGAAAGGATTCTGTCTCTTGGGGGAAATTCCGCTCTATACTATTCAGATAGAAAATCCAAAAGCCTCCAAGGCTGTTTTAGAGATTGTTTCCAAATACCTCGGCATAGATCTGGAACTCTCCTCATTTGACCAAAAAGCCCAATATATCGATCAAGAAATCAACAAATTAATCGGTTATCTTAAAGGCGAAAACCCAACAGCCACACCCTTAAGCGAAGACGATATCACGAAGATAAAAAATGAGCTTGCCCGCCTGACTCGGCTCCCTGCTTCAATTGAAGAGAAAATAGAAGATTTATTTAAGAAATCACACCAAGAAGCGCGGTATTCAACTGAGCTCAAAAAACTACTTGACGATTGGGGAGTTTACAAAAAATACGAAGACAGGTTTCTAGATCTTTTCCGCAAATAACAATTTAATACTCCCTCACCTTTTACCGCTTTTCCAGAATAACCAATGTTTCGACATGGGCAGTATGTGGGAAAAAATCAAACGGCTGGATAAGAACTATCTTGTAATGCAATCTAAATTCTCTTAAATCTGCCGCGAGGGTCTGAGGGTTACATGAAGAATAAAAAATAGTCTGAGGAGCAATCTCTACTATCCGACGTGCTATTCGATACGACATCCCTGAACGAGGAGGATTTAGTAAAACTATATCGAAATTTCTCCGCCAGGCATTGAGATTTTCAAAAAGCACTCTCCGCGCATCGCCCTGGATAAATGTAATATTACCCAGTCCGTTCGCCCGGGCATTTTCCCGAGCATTCTCTATGCCGCAAACATCAACCCCTATTACCGAAGAAACACACTGCGCCAGAAATAACCCCAAGCCGCCGATTCCACAGAAAAGATCTAAAACTGTTCGGTGAGGAATATTTTGCACATAGGAAGCAACCTTTTGGTAAAAAAAAGAGAGTATCGAACAATTTACCTGAAAGAATGAGAATGGATAGATTTTGTATGTAACCCCGAGAATATTTTCTTGAATGCATCTTGCCCCGTACATAAGCACACTTTCCTCTGCGACGACAGCATCGGAAAAAGAATCGCTTTTTGTCCAAAGAAGAGATCGAATATCTCCGTGAAGCTTCAACCCAAGGAGCCGGCGTTGAAGCTCGGAAGAATCGAATGTCGATTGCGAAGTAGTGACTATATTGATAAGAAGCTCTCTGTGTTCCTGAGCGGTACGGATCACTAAGTATCGTAAAAACCCTTTCCGCGTAAAGTTATCGTAAACAGACAAGCCATAATCACGGACAAAATCGCCAAGAGTTTGGAGTATCGGCTTCAGATCCGGAGAGAAAATATTGCAGGCCAAAGCGCTTACGATCTGCCGTTCACTTCCCTTCCGGTGAAACCCGATAACGCATTGGCCATCCACGTATCCGAAACTTAATTCAATTTTGTTCCGATATTCGTACTGCCGAAACGACGGGATAATCGGCATAACGGAAATGCCTTCTTCTTGCTGAAAAAAACCATCTACGATCTTTTGCTTATGGGCTAATTGTTCAGCGTACGGCATGCCCTGGAAAACACAACCTCCGCATGATCCTGCCTGGGGACAACTATTGATAAGGGGAAACATTGATTAATGCGGCATGCAGAAAAAACTCACTGGTCGCTATACCCTAATTCCGTGAGAATTCTTGGCTTAGACTGCCAGTCACGCACAACCTTCACCGTCAAATCAAGAAAAACCTTTTTTTTCATGATATCCTCGATATCCTTCCGAGAAAGTATGCCAACTTGTTTTACCCGCTCTCCGGATTTTCCAACAACAATCGGCTTTTGCGATTCTTTTTCAATATAGATCATTGCCTTAATATATAATACGTTTCCCTTGTCGGTAATTTCCTCAGTCTTTACTGCCACGGCATGGGGTAGCTCTTGCCGCAACATCGAGAAAAGTTTCTCACGGATAATGTCGGAAATTCTAAATTCCAAGGAGAAATCCGTGAGTTGATCTTTTTCATAGAACGGATCACCCTCCGGAAGAGACTCCAAAAGCGCCGATTTCAGCTCTCCAACATTCTGCCCGGACAACGCTGAAATAGGGATAAAATACTTAATCAGGTTTTTATTTTCGATCTTTTCCTTGCAAAGATCTACATAGAGAGAAAGATAATCGGTCGACCGGTCTATTTTATTCAGAGCCACAATTGTCGGGATGTTTAGTCTTGAGATGAGTTGCACTATTTTTTGCTCTTCCTGCAGGGGAAAGCGGGCAACATCAGCGACATATAAAACTATATCGCAATATTCGAGCGATTTCTTAGCCAAGCTATTAAGATGTGAAGACAGGTGATGAGAAAACTCATGCATACCCGGAACATCAACAAAAATCATCTGGTACTGTTCAGTAGTCAAAATACCCCGAACCATATGCCTGGTAGTCTGGGGGACAGAAGAAACTATACTGATTTTCTGCCCAACCAGTTGATTCACCAAGGTTGACTTACCCACATTTGGCCTGCCGAGAAGCGTGATAAAACCACACTGAAAATTACCCATTTTCTCCTATCGTATGATCAAGTTCGCATAAAAAATCCTTCAGCACCCGCACTCCCAGGAAAACATTCTTAACTGCCACATACTCGTCGCTTGCATGCGCGGTTGCACGACTGCCGAATCCAAACGCACAGCCGCATATTCCACGCTGAGCAAGATAAGTGATCACGGTCGCTCCCTTACTGATGAGCGGCTTAAAACCAATCTGATGAGCCCGCAAGACCCGCTGAAACGTCCGCATCAAAATATTGCCCTTCTCCAACTGAATGGACGGTTGATACGCCAAGACAGAAAATCTGCACGAAATGGCGTTTCGACGCACAATATCTCTCACCCGCCGGATCACGTCTTTTTTTCTTTGAGAAAAAAAACGTATATCAATTTCGGCCTTACAGGCATCCGCAACAATATTCACCTTTTCCCCGCCTTGAATTCTCCCAAAATTGACAGTCATGGCCTTTGTGGGATCTTTTTCTCGGTATAACTTTTCAAGTTCCTTTATCTCTGACAAAATCTTCAGCATTTCCTCGATCGCGTTTCTTCCTCGTTCGGGATAAGCCCCGTGCGCTTTCTTTCCTGCGACTTCCAGTTCGATGTGAAGCAAAGCTTTCTGCCCATAAACTACTTCGAATTCATCACAATCAAGAACGACTCCATAATCGATCTTCCCAAGCCGAGGAAGAAGAGGAATAATCCCCAAAGCATTCCCTGTTTCTTCATCAGCTGAAGCAGCGAGAATAACATCAAGATTTTCAAGCTTTCCTTTTTCTTCGCGCAACTGCATAAGCGCCTCTGCGGCAACTGCAACATTAACTTTGCAATCCGTAGCTCCCCTTCCATAAACACGTCCTCTTTGAACAAACCCGCTGAAAGGATTGACGGTCCATTTATCGCCAGCGGGAACCGTGTCCAGATGGGGCGTTAACAAAATCTTTTTTCTATGGGTTTTCGAAGGAAAAGCAGCAATGAGATTTGAACGGTGTTTCTTAAATTCAAGAATTTTGCATGAAAACCCTCCTGACCGAAGAAACGCTCGTAAATACCTCGCTACCTTTTCTTCATTCCCAGGAGGATTTTCCGAATTTATCCTCACTAAGGATGTTAAAATGGAAATTACGCGCTCTTTTTTATTCATGATCACAGGAAAAATCGGTAACTTCTAATTCTGGGTTCAACGGGTTAAACCCCTTGTAAGCCAGAATGTAGTATGCAGTTGAAGAAACAGCCCCCGTCGTTGTACCAGAAGGAGTCCTCCAGCCGTGCCCAGTATCTACATTACCAGAAGAAGCATACGGAAGACAACCTCTTCCTTGGCCGGAAGCCGAGGGCGATGAAACTACCATCTTTATCAACTCATTCAAGTATTTCTCGGCTAATAAACAGTACCGTCGTGATTGTTCCAAATTTCCTTTTTGAGAATGAAAATAAGCCATAATCTTGAAAGCAAGAATCATTTGTGCCGTCCACTCCCCAGAAACCACTCCGCCGCGAGCACTGTGCATACTTCGAGAGAAGTCGAAACCTTCGAGCGGAATTTTTTTGTTTTGAGTCTCAAAAAAAGTACTTACTTTGCATTTCTGGATTGCAAACTCGATAATCGCATCGGGATCCATCCCGCACCCGAGAAGAATTTCTGGCCCAACCGCTGTAATCGACCACGCGTAGGTATCCGTAGCTATGGTCGCATCACCTTTCCCGCGATTCACCGGAATGTGCCCTTTGGTATAAGAATAGGCGCGCAACCAGTTAAGAACATCTTTCTTTGCGCGGCTTGAGCGAGCATCTTTGAGAAAAAATTCAAGCTGAAGTAAAAAAGCGTACGCATCAAGATTGTGTTCGGTAGCATACCAGTTTACTTCTGGCCCGCCCCGGATTCCTCCTTCGGCATCCTGAACGGTAGTAAGAAACTGGAATACCCCACGGGCCAATTCAAGGTATCTTTTATCCCGGGTCACAGACCAATAACGCAAAGCAGCAAGACCAATCCAAATATTTGGCCCGCTGTGAACAATGTATTCGCAAGGATCCCCCGTTCGAGCATCATACGCGTTCATAAAACCATCTTTGTGTTTTTTAGCTGTGGAAAGGTAAAATTTCAATATTTTTTCTGCTGAAACGGTATCGTTATAGAGCAAAAATACAAAGACCGCTAAAGATTGATCGTAGCTAAAAGCCCAGTTCTCCAGGGTTTCATCACCCTCAAAACTCACAACCAGTCCTGTTTTTTGATTCTGATGACGCTTAATCCAGGAATACATTGCCTGCACGCTTCGCTCATTGAATTGTTGCTTCTGGCCGGCCAGGACTCCGATGCGCTCAGTCTCTTGGGCAAGAAATGAATTTTCTTTCTGAAGCTCTTGACGCAGATAACCATTCTCTCGCTGAAGCACTGCGATCTGCTTCTTCAGATTTTCCGCCTGCTCTTTGGTCTTTTGGATCTGCAAGACAACTTCTTGAACATCTGAATCCATCGCGTGCAAAGATCGCTCTTTCTTCTGAAGCTGCTCATAATCTTGCATTAAAAGGCTATGCTCATATTGCAAATTATGCACCGTATTGTTTATTTTTCTTATCCGGTCATCAAGCAACCGTACAACAGTTTTCGATTGCGTAAGATATTTTTCTTGCAAACCAATCTCTTCATTTAAATTCGCTAAAACCCTCACTAAGTTGCGGTTTGCCAAAACAACGCCACGGTTCCACATAAGCGTAGAAACTAGGAACATAAAAAGAACAACGACACACCCGATAATAAAACGGGGAATAAGAATTTTAGTCCACGTAAAGTTGAGAAGCATGCCAAGATCTCTTGGCTGAATATTTTGGAACATAAGTCCAAACTCATATCGAAAACCCTCGATGGTCTCATCCTTCCAAGAAACTAAAGCTTCCGCATGCAGCATCTGTCCAGTAAATGGAAGATGCATCGTGAGCTGAAAGCTGGTTTTCCCTGGCTCGATAAAATCCCAGAGTTGTCTCGGGAACGACAAACAACGCAATCGGATACCTCCACGCGAAACGTCAAAGGTAAATCCAGAAAAACTGGTTGTTTTCTTTTGAATGCCTACAACCCTACATTCAACCGGAATGGCACTGCGGATACGCAGAAATTTTCTTCGGTCAAAGGCTGTTGATTTTTTACGCCTGAACACGCTCAACATGCTTCAATCTTTCTCCCAGAGGAGGGTGGGTATAGAAAAAAAACTTAACGAGCCGGGAAGGGTGGGCGTCTGAGAAATTAACTCTCCCAAGTTTCTGGAGGGCTGCGATGAATGCCGCGGGATTGCGGGAAAGTTTTACAGCGTACTTATCCGCAGCAAACTCAAGCTTTCTGCGGAACGCATTGGAAATGGGAAGCCAAAAAAGAGAACAAAAAGAAAAAACAAGGGCAAAAATAGGAAAATTCAACACATGCGTGTACGGCAAGAAAGAAAGTTTCTCAATGACCGCCTGGAATAAAATATACGAGCATCCAAAAATCAAGAAAGCCCCGGCGGCTTCGAAAACCAAACACCGGAATTCATCGCGTTTCTTAAAATGACCTATCTCATGGGCACAAACTGCCTGTATTTCTTGAGGAGAAAAACCTGTAAGAAGAGTATCGGCAAGCATCAGTTTCTTGCTTTGCCCTAAACCAACAACGGCAGCATTAGCTTTTTTTGTTTTGTGAGAAACTCGTATTTTATAGATATCCTTGAGATCCAAAGAAGCAGTGGCAGCAAGTAACAAAAGTTCCTGCCGAAGCGTCCCCTTTTCCAGAGGCGCATAAGGATAAAATATCGGGATAAGAACAAGCGGAGCGATATAGGAAATAAAAATCCCGATAAACACCCAGAGAATCCAAAGATACACCCAACCAAAGGGTAACGGTAAGAACACATAGAGACCAAAAAAACCAAGACTAAAGAATAATCCTTGGAGTAGAAAGCGCTTGCAGTAATCAAGAAACCATGTCTTTTTTGTCTGTGTATTAAGACCAAAGTCTTCTTCTAGACGGAAATTCTCCAAGAAATCAAGAGGAAGAAAAATCAGAAAAACGCAGCAATAGAATAAAAGGGCGTAGCGGTAATAAGAAAAAAAACTCGACAGCACCACGGGAAAAAACACGCCTCCTGTGACATAAAAAAGAGAGATAGCATGAAAAATAAACAAAAAACCGCACCAAAGAATCAACCTTGCAACCACGCAATAAATTTTGAGGCGCTGATAGTTTTTTTCCGGAGAAAACATATTATACTGCTTCACAGACGCGCACTGGCCGGGATACTTTTTGCAAGAAACCCTGAAAACGATCGTCTTTTTTCAGATTATCAAGATCCTTATCTTGAAGCATATACTGAATATCATCGTACCCAAAAACAAAAGATTTGGTTAGATGCCGCAATGATTGATCTATGTTTTTCAAAAGAGCATGGCTACACGCAATATTATAGTGTACGAGAGGATCGCAAGGATGCAACTGTGAAAGCATCGTATCGATTTTAAGCCCCTCCTCGTAGAAACCGTTCTCCGTATAAGCATTTCCCAGGCAAACCAATGCCTCAAAGAAAGGACGGTCCTGAACAACCCCCTCATAGAAACGAATTGTAAAATTCTTTCTCCTATGTGTTTTCATCTTTCTCCAGGATAATTTGCTGTTTTAAACTGTCTAAAATGCGTTCAACCACGTTTTTAAACTGAGGGTATTCTCCTCTGGTGACTTCGCGTCGGTGAATCGTCATCACTTGTAAAAATTGTACCATACTCTCTTTGTGTGTATAGAATATTTTTAGAGAAACCCATGGACTGACAATATCAACAAAATCTGGCAGATATTTCACTTTTAAATTCCCCGGCAGATGAACGTCAGCGCTAATGCGCATCGTATAAAGACCCTTTAAAGAAACCGGATATTTTCTATCATCTTTCGAAAGATACGAAGCATCTAATACGTTTTCGGAAAGCAAGGGCAACACCCTGAGTCCCTTAACTTTACTCAGCAGCGCTGAAGCATCAAACACATAACGGATAAAAGGAGATTCTGTCAGCGCCTCTTCCCCCCGTATCTTAAACTCTTTCATCGTCGCAACAGAAGATAGAGTACGCATTTTTTCTTGCAGATCCTCTTCAACAAGAGTAATCGGCGTATGTTGCAAATACAATCGCCTGATCGCGGAATAAAAACCGCTCGATTCAATGGTGCGGGTAACTCGAGCAGTTTCATCGTGTTTCATCGCGATATCCGTATGAATCGAAAGGCTATTCTGTGATAAAACCGGTGTATTCACAATCAATGGTTTTTCCTTGGTGCAAATAAGCACAGAACGGCCCTGATCCGCAAGAGGTAAATCACCAAAGGAGACGGTTGAAGCTGTGGGATCCATAAAAATAAAAGAATCTTTAATCTTTACACACGCAATAGCATGATTAAAATACAAGCAAGGAAAATCCTCAACAAGATTATAGGCTTCCTCCGTTGGAATAAGCACGGGATACGCCTCAATACCCACGCTCTTCAGTAAAGCGACTAAAAGAATCGCTTGATCCTTACAATCACCGTACTTGTTTAAAAACACGTCTTCCGCCGTATGCGGCTCATACCCACCCTTCCCGTATTCTACGGCAACATAGCGAATCTGCTGTGCGCAGAATTCATAGATTTTTCTCGCCCGGTCGCGTTCATTCTCGATGCCCGCGATCAGTTCTTTTACTTTCACTTTCATCATGGGAGTAAGCGTAAGTTTCTCGGAAATTAAAGCATTCCACCATTGGAAGATTTCATCCCACGAAGTGAAGGTCGAGATAACAAGCGCTGGATTTACCAAAGAAGAAGCAACCATTTCTGCTTCTGGTAGAAACTGAGGAATATTTTCCATTTCCCATGTAAAACAGAGCTTGCCATTTTGGATTGATTTCTTTGGCTCAAGCGTCATATGCTCGGGGAGATATTCCGGATGTATGATTTTGAACGAAACAGGTTTTGTCTCAGGCACCTCAAGCTTCAATGATGCCTTTTGAACAGGATAATTTTCTTGGACATTGTAGATCAATGAGAAATCCTTACCATTGACCAATGAAGAGCGGTAAAACCTTGCCCTATATTCGACAACGCAGTTTTTGCTGACTTCCGGCATCGAAATAATTCTCACTCGAACATTGCTATACAAAGGAAAATTAAGATATTTCGAAACATCTCGAATATTTTCTTTCCCGGCGTAAACAACTCTACCTTCGGGGGTGATCGTCCGGGCAAATTCAAGCTCAACCCTCTCATAGGTTGAATCGTATTCAAGCGCAATCTCTCCCCATTCTTCTTTGCCTTTCTCTTTGACTATCTTAACCGCCGCGTGAACAGTCGAAAGCATGGTATTCTCTTCTGAAACCTGTATGAATTCATCAGAAAAAAGAACCACTGCGGACGCATCAGGGACGGATTCTGAAGCAGGAGCAGCAGTAATAACTTTCTTCAGAGAACTGGGTAGCTCTTCCTGGGCCAGAGTCGCCTTAATCCCTTGAATACGCTCACGAGCAAGCGCTTGATATGGATCAGAACCTACGGTTTTGTACACCTCTAACGCCTTCCCAAAAAGGTTTTTTTCCTCGAGAGTAACCCCATAGAGATAGAGTGCTTCTGGGTCAGAAAATTTTTCGACCTTTTCGAAAATCTCGAGAGCCCCCGTAAAATCATTGAGACGAGCCAAGGTTTTACCGAGAAGCATCAAAGCGGTATTATCTTTTATTCCGGCAAGAAGCGGCTTGATTTTCTGGTAATCTCGATTGGAGTAGTAAAAATCTGCGCACTCGATCTTCAGCGATGGATCACCGGGAGCAGAAAGAATGGCTTTTTGGTAAGCCTTTTCTGCTTGCGCATAAAGAATGTTTGTTTGTTGGGCAAGAGTTTTCGCAGAGTGATCACGCGAAAAACATCCTGGAAGAAAAAGAATAAAAACAACAAAAAATATCCTAAAAGATATCTTCATTGCCTCTGGAGAAATCGCCCAATGCGCATACAAGCTTCCTTGAGTAGGTCAAACTCTTGAGCAAACGATATGCGGACATAATCGTTGTATGCCTGACCAAACGCATTACCAGGCACAACAGCAACTTTTTCAGCCTTGAGTAATTTACTGGCAAAATCCAGCGAAGAAAAACCCGAACGTTTGATAGAAGAAAAACAATAAAATGCACCCTGAGGCGGAAGTGTTGTCATTCCTATCTCATTGAGTTTCTCAACGATAAAATTCCTCCTCCGCCGGTATTCACGCATCATATCAAAAACTCGCTTCTGAGAATGGAGAGCTTCAACAGCCCCGATTTGCGCAGTAATCGGAGCACAGAGCATAACGAAAGAATGAATTTTTGTCATCGCATCGATAACCGGAGATGGAGCGCAAGCAAAGCCTACGCGCAGACCGGTCATCGCATAATTTTTTGAGAATCCTCCCAAATAAATTGTTTTTTCACGAGCACCAGGAAAAGCCGCAAAAGGAGTATGAGGAAAATCGAAACTCAGCTGGTCGTACACTTCGTCGGAAATAATAAGCGTATCTTCTTTCCGGAGTATTTCCCAGAGAATACGCAATTCCTTCTTGGTATAGGAAACTCCCGTAGGATTCGCCGGATAGTTGAGAATAATCGCTTTCGGTTTCTGTTTCAGCAATACCTTGAGTTTCGCGGGATTGATTTTAAACTGTTCTTCTTGGGTGGTACACAAATCAAGTACCTGGCCACCAGCAAGTTCAACATCAGCGGAATACGCGACATACGACGGCCGGACGACAATAACCTTATCTTGCGGATCAAGAATGGCCCGAAGCGCAAGATCAAGAGCTTGACTTACTCCGACGGTTATGAGAATTTCACGCTCGGCATTATAGCGTAAACCGTAAGTTTTCTTAAGAAAAACCTCGAGCTCCCGTCTTAAGCGAAGAAGTCCCTTGTTTGACGTATAGGAAGTAACCCCTTCTTCCAATGAAGAAATAACTTTCTCCCGGATATTCCAGGGTGTTACAAAATCAGGCTCGCCGACCCCCAATGAAATTACATCTTCCATCCCCAGCACGAGATCAAAAAAAACTCGGATCCCGGAAGGCGGAAGACTCGATACTTTTTTCGCTATCATAGTGCTTCAATCAATAGGTAATATTCAGCCGCTTGTTAGTTGAGACTTTTTTAAAAACAACTCCGTCTTCTTTATACTTCTTCAAAAGAAAGTGCGTAGCCGTCCCCCGCACAGAAGGTAACGGAGAAAGTTTCTCGGCAACAAAACTCGCTACCGTATGAATATCTTTCCCCTCAACGATGACTAAAATATCGTACGTTCCCGAAACCAAATAACAGTTTTTCACTTCAGGAAACCGGTAAATTCTTTCGGCAATTGCCTGGAAACCAACATCTTTCTCGGGCGTAACCTGCACTTCTATAAGCGCCATGACTGATTTGTGATTCTCAAGGCTTGATCGATCTACGATCGTCTTATACTTAACGATTACTCCTTTTTTCTCATATTGCTTAATTCGGCGGTTTACTTCCTTTTCGCTCAACCGTGTTAACTTAGCAATCTCTCGATCGGAAATCCTCGCGTTATTTTCTAAAATCTCAAGAATCTCGTCCATACATCCTCCTCTTTCATCTTACCGACAGATCAAAAAGATGGCATACGTTTCACTCCAAATTCATGCCGGGAGAGGGATTTGAACCCTCACGCCGAAGCATACGCCCCTCAAACGTATGTGTCTGCCAATTCCACCATCCCGGCTTTGAATCGAGTTAAATTATAGCATAGATTATTGAGAATGCAATTGAAGCGAAAAAAGAGTCCTATGAAGCGGTCGCGGAAGAATCTTCAGGTATAATAAAGTCAACTTTCACGCAAATCCGAAATAACTCAGAAAACATCCTCTTAATCCAAACAACTTGCCCGGTCTGGCGAATATTGGGAAAATCCCCTTTTGAACAAAGCCATATTTCCACTTTATCACCGACAAAGAACAATTTTGCGCTCTCCACGTAAACATTGCTCTCTTTGACTGCAACACACCTGCCACCACTTTCAAAGTCTTTACTTAAATTACGCAGACTTATACTCGTGCGTACATCCAAAAAGTCTGATACCCCCTGGATACTCATCATCTTTTTCTGCTGTACTCTATTATCCATAGTCTGCAAAACTATTCAACAACATTCTGTCTGATGCGCTCCGGTTCCAAAAAATGAGAAAGTGAAGCGATTGGCTGAATCTGAACAATGAGAAAAGTGAATCCTTGAATATGCTCAAAGTGTTCACCAAGCTTATTCCCTAAAATGCTATTTTTCTGATTGAGCGATAACGATCTAAAATCAATACCGCCGGTATCGGAAGTTTGCCCTCTGCGTTCCTGGGAAATAATCTTGCCTGAACTTAAGTTTTGGATAAAAGTATCGTATGCTTCTCGCACTACCCGACCATCATTCATCCGGTAAATAATCCACTTCATCGCGTTACGACCATCTACCTCGGCGGAAACAATTGCGGCATAGTTAAAATTTTCGATTGCTTTTGCCATAGCATCGGCTGATTGTGCCGAAGTATACGTATCAGCGTATCCATAAACCCTTTCTGAGTCGTCATGCCAAGGATGCGTAACAGCGGTCACACCCAAAGCAAATGTGATATCTGGTGGCCGCGAGGTCTGGTCGTGATTGATCTCAGCAGCCATAATCCGAACGTTCATCCCTCCCGGGGAAAGCGCAGTTTCCAGCTCAGAAAGATTGAAGTCTCGGGGCACAAAGAATACAATCTCATCTCCACCGTCTTGATTGATGATAACCGCTGACCCGCGAAGTCCAACTTCGCTTATGAAGTTTTCCTCGGGTATTGTCTGCCGTAGAATACCGATGAGCGTTTCCACCTTCTCTCGCATAGTACTTTTCACGAAATCATCTGCCTGAACCATCTCGTGAATAGCGACTTGCTCTTTATCCTGGACATCCTGGTCAATGACGGCAAGATAATTCTGATGGGCTTGAATGAGATTACCTTGAATCATCGCCCAAAAGCCTTTTACGTCAGCCGCCACTACTCTGCCTCCGTTCTGAGAAAGACGATATGCTTCACGATGAAATTGCTCAGATGAGGTGATGGTTCTGTTCTTTGGATTTGTTTCAATGAGAATAACTGCTTCTTGGAAAAGCGTAATATATTCACCAAATGTATCCGGAGGAGCCCTAGTCCGCAAAGCCTCCAAACCCTCGAGCACCCGTAGAATCCTCTGACTCTCCTGTTCAATATTGGCGCCAAGCCAGTTCTTAGGGTAGTCGAAAAGATCAAGAATATCCAAGTACTGCTTAAGCTGAAGCTGTGTACCTGCAAGGTGCGCATGAGCTTGCCCTCTTACCGCCTTCATCTTCTCTTCAGAAGGAGCCTCTTGAGGCCGCAAGCCCAAAGATTCACGCAGAGATTCAGCCTGCATAACGAATTGATCGAAAGTGTCCAGAGAAAAAATAGCTCCACGGATTTTATTGCCCAAATCACTGCTTATTTTAGCAATCTTTGCTGCCTGAAGTGCCTGAATATCAGCTAGAATGCGCGCCTGATTTGTAGGTTTTTTCACTGCCAAACTTACCCCATAGTTCGCCCTGAATTGAAAAGTACTGAGCGCTTCATAGTTCGAATATTCATCGTGAACAAAACGGTTCATTTCATGAGCAAGGTCCTGAATAACCCGCTCAAGTGCTTGGAGCAACAGTTCTGGATTACCCATAAACCTGCTCTCAAATACGGATTTTTTAATCACAAACTTGTCTTGCTTATAGTCAGAAGAAATTCTTTGCTCTTCGGAGCTGATAATCCCTGATTTCCGCAAGAGCTCAAGGAGAGTCATTTGGCGGTGTAATATAACCGCATCGTTTTCGGGCATACTGAGAATCTTATTGAGTAATTTTATGTCCTGCTGATTAAAAACCAATACGGAATCACCTTCTTGAACCTGCCGAATCAAAGCAACTACCGGGTTTTGGGAAATTATCCTCTGGCTCATCTCCCCGAGCGTCTGAATATCCCCCTTGGTAAGTGGCCTGCGCATCATTAATGCTGAGAGGACATGGGTTACCCGAATCCCAAACTCATTGAATTTGTGGATACCAACAACAATACGATCAACAGCGCTTCTGCGTTGGGTATCTTTTCGTTGCTCATGCTCCACTCGCCTTTCTCCTGGCTTGACAGTGCTGCGTGGCTGTCGATGCCGCGCAAGAGTCTCAAATATGCTTTCAATATAGGTCTGGTAAATCCGGGCCAACTCTCTTCCTCTGTCGAATCTATCGAGCGGTAATTCGACCGTTCCGCGTACAATATCATCAAACACTCTGTGTGTTGCTTTTTGTTTACTCTGGGAAAACAACCAGTCAAAATAGGAATTGTCGTCTTCGTCCTCATGGAAAACCACAGCAGCCAAGTTTGCTTCTAGATCAGAAACATCGACTGTGGAAATGACCTCAGAGAACAAAGCAACATCTGCGCGCGCCTGAGCAGACATTGACAATCCCTCGACGATACGGTGCAGAACATAGAGCATAAACAAGTATTCGGGGGTTTGACGAACTTTCCCCTGGATAAGCTCAGTGAGATAGTGAAAATCTTCTCCAAAAAGTTGTTCCAACTGCCGAGGGTCAGCCGCTCTTAAAAAACTATCGATCGCTCCTTGCGCTTTCCCGGGCCACCGTTGAAGCATTTCTGCAACAAGTCGTTGCTCGGCAAGGTAAGTGCTTGAAACTTGACTTACAAGCCACTGAATTTCATCATCGATGCCGGCAAGAATCATTAATCCAGAGCTGGTTATATCTTTTCTTTCAAGGAGCATTTCCCGAATAGCTGGATTTGATCGGCACAGCTGTTCTGTGATCTGACCAGCTTGGCGCTCAACAGTCGCCTCCTCAAAAATACTAAATAAGCCGACCAGCTGTCTATT
Organism: uncultured Planctomycetia bacterium; assembly: GCA_964634935.1. Lineage (GTDB taxonomy): Bacteria > Omnitrophota > Gorgyraeia > Duberdicusellales > Duberdicusellaceae > CAZWJT01. The sequence goes on from CAZWJT010000005.1 coordinate 109,389, forward strand.
CTTACTGCTATTGTCATATCGGCCTTGGCTGAACTGTTTATGGAGCGCCTCGTGAATTAATGTTTTAGTGATTACCAGCGGATCTTCCAAATCGCTTGAAATAAGCACGATATAAGAAAAACCTCCCCGTCCATTGGGAATACTGAGAATCATACCCTGCGCGGAAAAACCAAGAAGATCAGCCGCCCAAGAATCGCGAGAAACAAAAACTACTTGCTCTACGTCAAGCATATCTTCCGAATAACTGCGCAATACCTGATTAATAGCGTCAATTAAAAAAGCCTGTTTTTCCGATGCCATACGTACCGCCTGTGAATCAACGCCATGCAGAGCAGCAAGAAAACTGCGCACTCCACCATCCATATCCATTCTCTCTTGCACGCTGCTTACGATCATTTTTCTTTCGTCCAACAATTGTCGATGCCGATCCAGAGTATCCTGTAATGTCTTAATCACCCTCGGGTCTCCGTTATGCTTTTGTTCCCGGTTTAAATCTTTCTTGGTTCTTTCGATTGCAGAGGATAATCGGGAAAGATACCGGGCCAATATCCCATGGACATATTCTTTCTCGTGAGAAGAAACAGGATAAGAACCAAGCCTCTCTCCCCCGAGATCCTCCCGATCAACTCCTATACCCTGGCCCCACCCCAATCCTAAGGCTAACCCGACAAGCAAAGCCTGCCGGTTTGTAAAACCAAATTCTCTCTGCAAAACAGATAATTCTTCCTGAGGATCTTTTATGCCAAAATTTTGAGGATGATCTCTCAGGCGCATTAAAGCAAGACGCATCCCGGCTGTAGACGGATCTTCACCAACCCGGCTCAGTATGTGCGCGGCAATCGCACCCCAGTCGGTTAAGCCCGACTGCACCAAGGATAACTTTGTTGCGTTGAAATCCGACATAAGTTCCTGGATGAATCCCAATTCCCCGGAAATAAGCTTGCCTTGTACTTTTTGTTCTTTTGCGATAAGCAGGATGCTATCTTCTAAGGCCTGACGAGCTATTCCCATAGGCGATTGCTTTGTGATGTGCAAAAGCCTTCTTACTTGTGCCGGCGAAAGAATGATGCGCGCCTTCGGTAACGACCGGGTAAACATCAAGGAAACCTCTCGGTATACAGAAGGGCGCACGGAAGATTCTAAAATATCAAAAACATGGTCTACAAATCGTGGATGGCTACGAAAAATCCTGGGGAGCACTTTCGGCAGATGTATCGGTGACTGAGCCATCGCATGCACAATAATCTTAGCTTCTCTTTTCCCGATGGGCACACTGTACATGACAAATATTTCTTCCAGTTTCTCGGCAATGACCGAACGAACAAAATCCGCAAATTGCCCTTTATGCCCGCTTATCTCTTTCAATTTATTTACAAGATACAAAAATTCTTTTTCCGGAGGATTATCAGAACGAATAACATCTTTCCGCTCCTGAATTGCTTGAGCCAAAGAAAGCAGCTTCATGTTTTGTGTCTCGCTCCGGATATATTGTGTCAAGAACCTATCGCTTTCACCAAAAACATACCGCTGAACTGCCCGCAAAAGATAATGGGGATTATTCTTGTCGCGTAAAGCGATTCTTAAAGATTCTCCATTGATTTTAATCCGAGCGATTTCCCTACCGCGGGCACTCATCACTATTTCCCCGCTCACTGCATCGTTTTTATGAAAAATCCTCCCCATCCCCAGGGCGTTCAGAAAGGCAGGGAATGCTCCTCGAAAATGCAACGTAAGCAGATTCGCTGCCACCAAATACTCAAAAAGCTCATGAAGATACGCGATAGTCTTTATATCCTGGGTTGCGGATCCGGTGGGAGCTAGGTTACCAAAGATTGCGATAAAATTATTCTCGATTGAAACAAACCCGAATAAATCATCTACAAGAGAATCGAAGGTATACAGAGAAGGTCTCCGTTCCTCAGGAAGGTCGCGAAAAATATTGAGAAGCGAAGTCAGTAAATCCTGCTTTTCTTTACTGAATCCGAAAAACTCAATATTCTGGATAATCCGCTCAAGATCAATCTTTCCTTTTTTACCCAACGGGAGAACCTGCTCCTTGCCTGATTGGGTAATAAGCGTGATATTTTCTCCGGTAAAAATTTTAAACGCCTTCACGCGTTTCCCCATCTGCGGCAGCTTATCCTCTGTTTGTTCATCAGCTCGACCAGAAGTAATCGGGGCGACATTAACCCGGACTACCGAAGCCTTACCGGGAATATTTGGCGGAACAGACGACGGACGTAACATCTGTGGCATTTTGGTAAAATCAGCACCCCCGGAGTAATACCGACGCTTCACTGTCCGCCCAGTATGGTTGTCGTATTCGGATTTAATGTAGTTATAGATTCCCTTCTTGAATGCCTCGAGATACAGCTGATATATTTTTTCTTTTGCCGCGGTGTCTACAATATCGATCCCGGAAATCTTCTCTTTGTTGATATACCCGGTATAGACACTTTCTTTAAGTTTATTTTTGAACCAGACTGCCAGAATAAGCGAAGAATAAATTTGCCGGAGCCTGGCAAAATTCCTTCCAGAATTGATCTCCTGTTCTATCTGAGGAAGAAGAATCTCGCGAACCATCCGGGATGAAATCCTATTCACCTGACTGATGGTTTGATCATTGAGAGAACTTTCGTGCTTAATGTAGCTTCGATTATTCTGCAAAGCTCGGTAATCTTCTTCCAGCATTGCCTTCAGCGAGGATTCACCGATGAGCGCCGTTGTCCCTTCCTCATACACAGAAACTGAACCTGGAATAATCCAAATCTTGTTGAAGGTATTCACTGGGATATTTTCTGCTTGAATAACCCGGTAAATCTCTTGATATGTTTTTTTCCAGAAAGCTCGTCCTAATTCGGCCTCAGGATACGTAAGAGACGCTAAAAGTTGTTTTAACACATAGTCTTGCGAAAGTAGGTCTCTGCCTAAATCCGTTCCGCTGAGAGCGTGCGGCGCCACGCGATCTTGTTCGTATGGAGAAAGATTGACCCAAAGGTTCTCTTCGGGAATCGTAAGTCCGGCAAGAAAATACTTAATCAACAGTTCAGCTTCTTCACGCAACATACCGCTCGAGGCGTCAGCAAGGTCATGCGAAGAAAGGATAAATTCAAGTTCGAACGGCTTGTCTGGATTGATCCGGATACCCGCCAGAGTGGGTAAAGAATAGTGTGCCGACATATCCACTAGAGTCGCGGGGCGCGGAACATCGATGGCTTCGGCAAATGAGTTTATCTGGTATGAATGAAAGGCTCGCTGCGAAACAAATGTGCTGAAAACAAATATGCAGACAATTACCAGCCCCATTGCCCTGATTGAAGCATTTCCTTTTCTTCCGACCATCGTTTTAGAAATTTGTTATAAAATGTTTACCCCGGACGCCTCTTTTTTAGCTATAACCGTTTATACTATATATATAGGTACAGCCCAGGTATACCATATAGGAAGTGGTAAAAACTACTGTAATTGGAGGTATTTACAATAAGCCTGAAAGCGGTTTCAGAAAAGGAACGACCGAGGAATACAAAATAAAACAGATGGAAAAATTTAAGGGTTGAATTGTTCGAGGACTAAAAGATGTTCTTTGGGATTTAACTTAACCGTGAAATGCTTCAGGAAACTCATTCCTAAGAGACCATCTTCTGGCATTGGTTCAGCTTGTTCTAAAACTGCAGCGAGAACATTGTTGACTTCGGCATCCCCAAGCTTAACATTCCTGAGAATGACCTGCTTTGCCTTCACGGTTCTCCCGTCAGCAAGAATAGCCTGCATCTCTTCTTTTTCCTCCGCAAGATTAATGTTCAGTTTCTCGGCTAAGTCACGCGATAATAAAACCATTGCGGCTCCCGTATCCAAAACAAACCGTCCTCGAACCGAATGGTTCAGTAATACTTCGACGATAATACTTGCCCCTGTTTGATCATACACAACGACTTCCCGGTTAAAATCATTCTCCATCTTTTCAAGATGCTCTTTTGCCGATTCAAAAAATAACCTCATCTGGTTGTCAATCTGTTCATGCTTCAGTCCGGAAAACCGCTCCATAAGTTTTTTCCGAAACAGGGCAAGTTCATTTGTATAGTTAAAAATCTGTTTTTCGAATCGCTTTATTTTATCGTTCGATTCTGCGATTGTATACTCATGAATCCTCACCTGGGCGTTTAGGTTATTCATCTCAGTCACCAGATTATTATATAATTCAATGTTTTCTGCCGGATTTTTCACTGCCGCGACTTGCTCGCTTACTTCAATAAGGCGCTTCTTAAGCTCATCTGTTTTTTGCTCTAAGACTGAGAGGCTTCCCTGAGAATCATCTTTATCCTTTTTGGCCTCAACGGCAAGGGTGCGCGCCCGTTCAAGCTTACGAAACTCAGCAGCAAGATCCTTCAGTTTAAACGGAGTGTATTCCGGACGTGAAAAATATTTCTTTCTCCAGTTTCGTTCTAAACGCTCCTGAAGCACATACGGATATCTATCAATCCGTTCAACCTCTTCTTTCTTAATATGCATAGTGCCGCAACCAATATTCACAACAATTGCTTTTTCTGTTTCACGCTCGATAATCCCCTCAATCTGTCCTTTATTCGTAAGATAAACCATATCGGCAAAAACCTGGAACTGAAAATACCCCAAGAAAAAGAAGATTAAAAATAATCGGCCCATGGGTTCCTTTTTTCCTATTGATCTGAAATACCTAGATTTCAGCGACTACCACCGTGACATCGTCATGTTGAATAGTATTCCGCGAAAAAAACAATAAACGTTCCTTGAGCGAAAATGCCACATCTGCTGCCCGCAACCCGGAAAATGCATTGGCATAATCGAGAAAACGGTGAGGCCCAAATTCCTGTTGGGCTCTATTGCGCGCTTCCGTTACCCCATCGGTATAAAATATGAATTTGTCGCGGGGTGCGATGTTATCAAATGTATTGTCACGGTATGCGTAGTTTTCTATAACACCGAGAGGAATACCGGAATCTAGAGAAAGATATTTACTTGAAAGTTTATTGGTATCGCAGTACACCGGACTGCTGTGGCCAGCAGACGCGCAAATACAAGTCCGTTTGGAAAAATCAAAAACAGCATACAGCGCAGTGACAAAACGACCTTTCAACCTCCCGGACAGTTCATGGTTTAAAAGAGTCAGTACTTTTGCCGGGGAAGACTCTTGTCTGGCGTAGATACGAAATAAAGAAAGCGTTTGCGCCATAATCAAAGATGCGGGCACTCCTTTACCGGCGACATCACCGATAAAAATTCCCGAGGCATGTTCGTTAAAAATAACAAAATCATAAAAATCACCGGCAACGAATTTTGCAGGTAGGAAAAATACTTCAACCTGGAATTGTTTTGAAGGAGCGTCTTCCAGGGGAAGAAATGAACTTTGGATTTCGCGCGCGACGACGAGTTCTTTTTCTAAGGCCCCCCTCCGGCGCACTTCTTGGGCAGCTTTCAGCAGCGCTGAACAAAAAAATAAAGCCGCAAGCGTGCTGGTTGGGGTAAAAACTAAAATCCACAACCCGGTAAACGCAAACAACAAAAATGCGAGCGTTGCGTAACCAAAAATGAGCAGAAAAAGGTACTGAATTCCCTTCCGTAATGAACAAGCTAAGAAAACAATCCAGCCTAGAAGAAGAAACCCTGAACAAAGCAGAAAATTCCATACCTCGCCGATCTGGACAAGAAATTTTCCAGTCATCAGATTATGGAAGATGTTCGCCTGAAGCCCAACCAGAGGATAAAGAACGCCAACCGGTGTAGGACGTAAATCGGAAGTGCCGACCGCGGTTAAACCGATAAAACAAACTTTGCCTTGCAGCTGCGTTAAATCAAAGCTTGGCTTCTTTCCTTTCAATACAGCTTGATGGCTCCGCAAAATCTCAAGATAGGAAGTGTGGGTAAAAGTACGCGTGAAATCCCCAGCGTAATTTACCAGAAAAGTGCCTTTATAAACCGGCACAGATATTTTACCATCTAAAAAGATTCTGTTCTGGCCGACAACAATCTTTTCCGGATTGGCCTGTAAAATATCACAAGCAACTCTTGCTCCAAGCGGCAGATAGGTTTTCCGGCCTTGGGAGAGAAGAAAGGGAAGCCGACGTATTTTCCCGTCTCGATCAACTGAGACATTGATATGGCCGCTTGCCACTGCCGAAGAAGCAATTTTTTCTTCCGAAACCAGAGCGAATTCTGAAGATGATTGCGAAGATGAGGCTTTCTCCACCTGAAAAACAACCGGGAGATAAACATTTTTGGCTTTCTGAAAAGCAGAAATAAGTAAGTTGTCGTAGGCGGTTTTCTCAGAAAAAACCATGTCAAAAACAATGGCTTGAGCCTTATAGTGCGAAAGAATATCTACAATGGAAGCGTGAAAATCACGGGGGATCGGCCATGAGCCGAGTTTTTTCAAGCTTTCTTCGGAAATCTCAACGAGAACGACCCGGGAAGAAGAAACTCCTGGCGGACGGAGAGAAAAGAACCAATCAAAAATAAATAACTCATATTGCTCAAAAGGCCTGCAAAAAACAAGATATCCAACAACAAGGATAAAAAAGATGCCAATAACGATATTGCGTACTGATTGGCTTAAAGACAGGAAAAGCTTCATCGCATCTTCAGAAATTATACTGAAGGCTGCAGGAGATTATATTTTCTGAATATTCCTGGAAATGATCATTAGAAACATTTTGTTTATACGTATATGAGATATCGAGAGCCTGCGCTGAATTAATCATGTATTTTACTCCGGATGTCGCGGAATACAGTTTATCTCTCTGGATAAACCCACCCGCTGTCACCTGGCGGGATGTATAATTCTTCTTCTGAAACGAAAAATCGGTAAGCAGCGTCCACCGCGGAGTTAAGAAATGGCGTAATCCGACTTGCCCAAAATATGCTTTATAATCATAATAATCTTGAAAGCGAGCATTTGAATCATTCAGAAAAAGCTTTGTCCTACCGATAAGCAGGTTTTTCTTATCCAGATTCCCCCTCAATTCATACCCAAGCGTATGCTTCCGATCAAAACGCGTCTTCTCTTGATATGCAGTCGCGGTACCATCTAACGCGTACGCATTCAAGTAATCCTTCATACCATAGTGCCAGAAAATTCTCTGAGATAATTTCGGGGTAAGCCTGTGACGTATGTAAAAAAATGGTTCATGAATAATATTGTTCCCTTCCCGATTCTCAGGAAAATAAAGGAATTTGAAATCATATCCAGTGCCGAGAGTAAAATCGCCAATACGCTTATGTAAGCCAAGTTCTAAGTTCTGCCACAGGGAACTTGCGTCGACAACTTCCGAATAATTCGTATAATCACCCGAATAAAGTATCCGGAGGTTGGTTGTAGGACATAATTTCAAGGAATATGCTTGAGCAAAAGAAATCTTCTCGAATACATCTCCTTCGCGTTCCTGATCCAAACGGACATTACTATCGAACCCTGTCGATAAGCCCCATTGCGTGCGCGAGAACATATTAAAAGATTTCTGCGCTTCCGGCCGCTGAGCCTTTTCCTCAACAAGCGAAAGAGCAAAAACACTCAAGGGAGCACAGATTATAATAAGAACCATTAACGCTTTTTTCATAGTTTCCCTCCCCTATAAAAACTTGTTATATTACAGCAAAAAACTGTATTTGTAATTTTAATATTCGTTTTCCTCTTCTTCCTCTTCCTCTTCTTCTTCCTCTTCTTCCTCTTGTTCCTCTTCTTCCTCTTCTTCTTCCTCTTCTTGCAACTGCAAACGCTCATCATCTTGAGTTTCACGCAAATCCTCTTTCCGAGTGTCCTCTGTTTCAGAAGAAAAATCTTCATCGGAAGTATCTGGATCGCTGGTTAAAAGAGCAAGAAAAGCATCCCATGCTTTCTGTTGTTCTTCAGAAAGAGGAAATGGGGGTCGTAAATTTCCCTGATCGTCAGAAGAAATACAGAAGCCCTCTTGAATAACCTGTTCTTCATCCTTAATTGACCGGATAAAAATCTGGTCTTCAAAACAACAGATCGTAGCTCCCTTTTTGTCAGAAGAAGCCCCTAATCCTGTACCGCGAACTCCAGCTATCGCGACTGGAGTTTCCAGAGTAAACTCTTCCCCTGCCGGAATATCGTCGATTAATGAAAAAACACGCCCGCTCTTTAAAACAATGGCTCCGGGAATAAGATTAGCAACAATAAGGTGCGAGTTTTCTCCAATCTGAACTTTGTTGGCTTGCTCCATTCCAAACTCCAGGATACACTCTGCGTTCTCCCCAGTCCTAATTTCTCCCCGGGAAGAAAGAACACCCCCTATTGCGGCAGGAATAAAATCAGAATCAGTCACATCTTTTACCGTAACTACTCCTTTGGTATGCGTGATTTTTGCGGTTTGAGCATCCGCCTTGCTTCCAAAAGACAAACACAACACAACAATAAGAAAAATACTTATCCGGCGCATAAGTCCCTCCTTATTTAAAACTATTTTCGTTCTTTGCGATAGAGTAATTTCCATGGGTGGCGCTTCAAATCAGCGCTCATTTCCTCAATATTCTGTGAAGTTGACTCAAAATTCTTCAACATTTGAGAAAGCGTAGTCTTATTCTCGGAAACAGTAAGGTTCAGGTTTGTGGAAAGAATTTTAACTTCGTCGATTAAGCTTTCGACTTTTTTTGAAATCACCAAAGCCTCTTCCATGATCGCATCAAGATCCTGCATGCTTACGCCTTGAAGAATTTCTCCGGGCATAATAAATTGCTCCCCTGTGTGACTTGCAATCTGGATATACTTTTCGCCCATCAAACCTAAGGTCTTTATCGATACCTTGGCCCCTTTGCGAATTTGCGCCTTTTTTTCAATCCAAAGCTTAAGTTTAATAAAAGTCTTATCTTCCTGGTAGACCGGCTCAATACCGTCTACCTTACCAACCGTAAGACCGTTGAGCATTACGGGCGCTTTGTCTTCCAAACCGGAAATTTCATCAAAAATGACGAATATCGAATACCCTTCCTGCTTTAGGGGTAACTTACCTGTTTTTACGGTAATGTAACCAAGCGTTATGATAGCAAGAAGAATGAGAAATCCTGCCTTGAATTCATTCGAATAGTTCTTCATGTGTCCTCCTAAGCAGTTAAGTCTTTTAATAAACTATCGTCTTCACGATAAAAATCAATCGGGCCCTCTGCCAACCCATTAATGAATTGCTGAATCACCTGGTTCTTAGAATGCTTCAGTTCTTGCGGGGTCCCTATCTCGACAATTTTCCCCTGATAGAGCATAAGCGCCCTGTCCGCAATACGGAAAACACTCTGCATATCGTGAGTCACTACAATAGAAGTAATGAGCAGTTTTTTACTTAAATCAAGAATGAGTTTATCAATGATCCCACCGACTACTGGATCAAGCCCAGAAGTAGGTTCATCATAAAAAACAATATCTGGATCTAAAGCAATCGCCCGAGCTAAACCTACACGCTTACGCATGCCCCCAGAAATCTGTGATGGATAATATTGCTCAAAACCGCGAAGACCGACGAGCGAAAGCTTCATTTTGACGATAATCTTGATGATGCTTTCTGCTAAATGCGTGTGCTCGCGAATAGGCAAAGCAACATTTTCCTCTACCGTAAGAGAATCAAGAAGCGCGGAATATTGGAAAAGCATGCCGAAAGACTTTCTCACTTCTTCCAATTCATTCTGAGTATGGTTTGTGATATCTTTTCCCTTAATAAGAATTCGGCCGGAATCAGGGGTAAGAACACCGGTCATCAGTCTTAAAAGCGTGCTTTTCCCAGAACCAGAACATCCCATGATCACAAAAATCTCGCCGCATCGTATATCAAAACTTACGTTATCGATAACCGGACGACCGGAAAGAATCTTGGTAACATTTTGGAAAGAAATCACGGTCTCAGCAGTACATTTTTTCTCGTTCATACTTACATTTTTGAAAAATAAAATATTCCTGTCAACACGCAATCAGCAAGAATAATAAGAATAAAGCTGGTAACAACGCTCTTTGTCGTTGCCTTGCCTACCCCTTCAGCTCCACCTTTGGTATTCAGCCCCTCAAAACAGCCGACCAAAGCTATAATCATCGCAAAAACAAATGCCTTGGTAAGCCCGGTAAAAATATCTTTAAGTTCCAAATATTTGAAGGTTGTTTGGAGATAGAGATCGGGACTGAGGTGGAGACTATTCACGCCCACAAGAAAGCCGCCGAGAATCCCAGAGATATTACCGATTATCGTCAATGAAGGAAGCATGATAAAAAGAGCGACAAACCGCGGAACCGCGAGGAAACGAACAGGATTGATTGCCATGATTTCAAGAGCCTCAATTTGTTCGGTAACTTTCATCGTCCCAAGCTCAGCTGCGATTGCAGAACCCACTCGCCCGGCAACAACCAATGCCGTGAGCACCGGGCTTAATTCCCGACAAAGCGAAATGGCGACCAGCGAAGCAACATAAAGAACCCCTCCCATTTTCTGCAATTGGTAAGCGGTCTGCATCGCAAGAACAATCCCGGTAAAAATCGTAACAAAAAAAACGATCACCAGAGAACGGTTGCCTGAAAAAACAAGCTGGGCAGCGATATTTTCGCGCATGGAGGATGTCCTTTTCACGAAACTTAACCCAATCCAGTAAAAAATCTGCCCCAAGAGAACTGACATTTTCTGGGCAGTAACAAAAAAATCAAGAAAAATTCTCCCGATATATACTATCATTCTTTAAAAATTCTTTTTTGCGGTTTCAAGATCGTTCACAATAGTAAAAATTGTGTCGAGTTTGGTAACTTCAAAAATATTCTTCACTTGAAAACTCATCCCGCACAGTTTCATAATCCCTTGTATCTTTTTTATTCTCTGGAGCATCTCAATCAAAGTGGCAAGCCCGGAACTATCGATATACGAAACGTGGGCAAAATCGACAATTACCTTTTTAGCGTCTTGTCGAATCAATCTATCAAAAAATTTTCTGAGCTCCGGAGATGTGCTGATATTGATTTCTCCGGAAACCGCACAAATACTTATGTCGTTTTCTTTTATCTCTTTCATCTCCATCGAATACCTCCCTTACACTTATCTTTCTGTCGTCGGTTGAACTGAATCCGCCGTAGTCCCGCGGAGCACCTTACTCATTCGTATTCTACTTCCGCCTTCAAGAAATTCCACGCGATCCATGAGTTTTTCAATCAAATACACGCCCCTTCCTGAAGTCCGCATGAGATTATTACCCTGCGTTGGATCAAGAATTTTTTCTCTACAGAAACCGTGTCCTTGATCTTTGATTTCGATTTCAAGGACTTTCTCGCCTCCGCCAATCTGCACCTCCCAGGAAAGCTCCTCCTGTTTTTTATTTCCATGCACAATAGCGTTGACAATCGCCTCCTGTAGAGCGGTTCTAATCAAAAAAACCTCTTGTTCATTAGGGGAATTTGACTGCAGGATTGAGTTCATTACTGTTTCAACAAAGCAAGAAACTTTTGTGATAATTGAGGGAAAAATAAACTTTACTGGTTGTGGCATACTTGCTCTATGCGGCACAAAGAACGATTAACGCTTCGTTCTTAATTTTATTTGCTGTTCGAGCTTTTTGATTTCTGTGCAGTAAGAAGCTATCTCTTTACTCTCTGCCCAACTTGCTTTTGCAGTAGAGGCGATTTTTTTGCCCAGCTGATAGTACAATTGTTCTTTCTTCACCTGCAGGACGAGGGTTTCAGCTTTTTTCGCGCTTTTCTCCGAAAAATCCTTTAAGTATTCTTCCCCTTTTTTAAGAATCTTTGAAGTTTCTTTGGAGAAAACTTCTAAATCATTCTTGGCGGTAGGCCACAGTTTCTCAATATTCTTCTGAAGGTCGCCTTTCACTCTCGTCTCCTGTTCGATAAAAACAAATAACCTGCAATTAGTATATAGTGTTTCTTATAAAATGCAAGAAAACACTCAAAACAAAAATATCCGGGCTGAAGTCATCGGCAGCAAGGAGCTTAAAAAGCTGATTTTCCTGTCGTTTTTGCGCCTCTCCTGCCAAAATTGGCCTTGAACAGCAGAAGGGTGTTTGTATTCAAATTCCTTGGGAATGAGATAAAGAATTAAAGGAATTGATCTTTTTCGACGATCGCTGTCTCCAGAATGTGTGAAATACGGAAAGTGCGTTCTTCGTTATTTCTCAAGCAGAATGCAACAAGATACGTCTTTTCTTGACGAATCTCTATCTTCTTTGGCACGATATCCCTCTCGGAAAGAAATCCTCCGTTTGATGCCAGATATTTGATATGTACTGTTTTCTGTCGCTGGATAGCCTGATCGAAAAGAGAAATTTTCTCCTGCTCAAGCTTTGACCGTTGTGAAACCCCAAAAACAGACAAAAGCTCTTCCAGCGAAACAATGCCGCTTTTCTCTAAGAATGGTAAAAAATGCAGAAATATTTCTCCGGTCACCCGGGCATCAAAAAGTGCGCGATGGAATTGAGGCGTAACCATATGGAGTTGGTTACTCACATGCTGTAAATTATAGCGGGTGAGTCCCGGTAAGTAGGTACGAGCCATAGCAATGACATCAACGGCGTGATTTACAGGAAAATCAGTCCCTGTCCTTCTCAATTCTTCGCGCAGAAAACCAAGGTCAAAGCCGATATTATACCCAAGCAACACCGCATTGCCCAAAAACCCGCGGAAGTTCTCCCAAATTTCCCCGAAAAAAGGGGCTGAAACAACATCTTGGTCGGATATTCCATGAACACGGGTTGCCTCGTCAGGAATAGAACGCCCAGGATTGACTAGAGTGGAGAAGGTCTCGGAAATAGTTGCTCCCCTGATCCGAACAGCCGCCAGTTCACATACTGAATGTTCCCCAGGAAGAATTCCGGTTGTCTCAAAATCAAATACAACAAACTCTGTATCTTTGACTGCTTGAATCATATATCGAGCGTGGAGAGAATCCGCTTTGACGCCTTAATAGCGGAAGACGCGGAATCGACTTTTTGAACTCCCGGAATGTCCCATGTTTCAATGCCTATCACTTTTTTCCCCTCACTCAGTGCGAAAGAAAGCTCAGACAAAGTACCACATTCACCCGCGATGGCAATAAGCACATGGCAGGCCCGAACAATGAGAAAATTACGAGCATAACCTAACCCGGTCGGAATACCTACGGTAAGATACGCATTGGCGTCTTTACCGTCAGGGCTCGGTAAAATCCCGATGCAGATTCCTGATAACCTCCGCGCACCTCTGCATGCTGCCTCCATTACGCCTCCTCTTCCCCCGCAGATAAGCACCCAGCCTTCTTTGGCAATTAACTCGCCAACTTCTTCGGCAATCTTGGCGATTGCCTTGGTGCAAACATGACCTCCAATCACTCCGATGTTAATCTTACTCCCCAACATATTTAACAACGATCTTTCTGGATCTCTTCCGGGTATCAAACTCTAAGAATATGATTTGCTGCCATGTCCCCAGTTCAAGTGTCCCGTTCGTCACAGGAAAAGTCAAACTGGTGCCTAAAAGAGTGGAACGCAGATGAGAAAACCCATTCGCATCTCCCCATGTCTGATCGTGCGCATACGATTTATCTTGTGGAATAATCTTGTTCAGCAGCATTGTAAGGTCGCTGACTAATGCTGGCTCATATTCCAACGTGGTAAGCGCTGCCGTTGAACCAATCACGCTTATACAGACGATCCCTTCCTTGGCAGAATGTTTATTCAGTATATTCTGAATATTCTCAGTAATATCAAGAATATCTGACGGCCTTGTAGTGAGGGAAAAATATTCGGTAAGAACCCGCATTACTTGATAATCGAACCCGGAGCGATTGGACGATCAAGAGTCAGAAGCGCAATTGAATCTTCTGTGCTTGCGGCAAGAATCATTCCCCGAGATTCAACTCCCCGGAGCATCTTCGGTTCAAGATTCTCCAAAAGAACAACCGCTTTGCCGATGAGTTCTTCTTTCGCATACCCGCGCTTAATACCCGCTACTACCTGAGTTTCGCGGTCACCAAGACTAACTTTAATCACATAGAGCCTATCGGCATTCGGATGTTCCAAAACTTCCTGTATGGTCCCGACACGCAATTCAAGTTTTAGAAAATCATCGTAGGTTATATTCATAGAAAAACTCCTTTCTTATCATGGCAGTCTCTTCATGATCTTCCGAAAATACGGGATGGTTTTCTGCAAACCATCAGCAAGCGATACTACGGGATTCCACTGAAAAAGCTGCTGCGCCTTTGTAATATCTGGTTTCCGCTTTTTTGGGTCATCTTCCGGAAGAGGCAGAAGTTTGATCTGCGATATCCCTCCGGTCATTTGTTGAATAAGCAATGCTAATTCCTGAACGGTGAATTCAGTAGGATTGCCTAAATTCACTGGTCCCGGGTAATCAACGCCCATAGAACGGACAATCCCTTCAATCAAGTCATCGACGTAACAGAAAGAACGAGTTTGGCTGCCAGAACCATAGACAGTAATATCTTCACCTTGGACTGCCTGAGTAATAAAATTTGAAATTACCCGGCCATCATTCACCCGCATAAAAGGTCCGTAGGTATTAAAGATCCGGATTACCCGAGTATTAATTTTATGTTGGCGAAAATAAGCAAAAGTAAGGGCTTCTGCGGCCCGCTTTGCTTCATCATAACAACTCCGGACTCCGATCGGATTAACATTCCCCCAGTATTCTTCCGGCTGAGGGTGTACTTGAGGATCCCCATAGACTTCGGAAGTCGAGGCAAGAAGAAAATGAGCTTTTTTTTCCTTGGCGATACCAAGACAATTATGAGTCCCCAAAGTCCCCACTTTCAGGGTTTTTATGGGATAGTCAAGGTAATCCTTCGGAGAGGCAGGAGAAGCGAAATGCAAAACCCAATCAATGGCGTCGTTTAGATATAAAGGATTGGAAATATCGTGTTCAATAAACGTAAAGCGGCTCTGTCCGGATAAATCACGAATATTATCGAATGTACTGGTAATGAAATTATCTATCCCTATCACTTTATAACCATCGGCCAGAAGCCGGCGGCTTAAGTGTGAGCCGATGAAACCACTGCAGCCGGTCAGAAGAACTGTTTTCATCTCTTCGCAGCAAACTGTTGTTGAAACCAGGAAACAGTCCGCGATAAACCTTCTTCGAAGCTGATCTGTTTTTTCAAGCCTAAAACGAGCCTGAGTTTACGGGTATCCGCCTGCGTTTTATAGACGTCCCCCCGACGAACAGCAAGATAACGCGGGGTAACCTTTGTGCCAATAATTTTCTGCAATGCTGAAAACAAACCATTCACTGAATACGGCTTTCCTAACGCAACATTGAAAATCTCGCCTTCAATCTTTTCTTTAGAAAGCGCTAGGATATTCGCCGTAACTACATTCTCAATATAAGTAAAATCTCTCTCTTGGGTCCCATCTCCGTAAATCGGCGGCCGTTCCTTACGCAGAAGAGTGGTGATAAATTTTGGCACAACTACGGCGTATTGATTTTCAAGGGATTGCCGCGGACCAAAAACATTAAAATACCGCAAGCCAACCACGCCTAATTTATAGAGCTTACTAAAAAGATACCCGTAGTGTTCACAAAGAAGCTTGGTCGCCGCATAGGGAGAAACCGGCTTCGGCAGGTCTGTTTCCCTCTCGGGAAAATCAGTGCGGTCGCCATACACGGAACTGGAAGAAGCAAAAACAACTCTTTTTACGCGCGCAGTTTTTGCTTCAAGCAATAAATGGAAAGTCCCGGTGACATTCACATCATGATACTCTTCCGGGCATTCCACAGATTTTGGAACACTCCGAAGGGCCGCTTGGTGACAAACAAACTCTGTTCCTCGCAGCAGTTTCGCCAGAACTTTCCGGTTTCGGATATCCTCCCGAACCATCGTAACACGGGAACAACAACCCGCTAAATTTTCTTCTTTACCGGTGTATAAATTATCAAGAACCGTTACTTTCGCCCCATACTCAAGAAGTTTTTCGACAATATGCGAACCAATAAAACCACATCCTCCGGTCACAAGAATTTTCTTACCTTTTAACATACCACTCATGACTTTTAAAAATTATAGCTTGATTATATTCGCACTCTTTACCGAGTAGACATTTCGTGTATCAAAAATAACTCTGCTATTTTTCTGAAGAAAAGAATAATCAACCCCTGAGTGGTCTGTAACCAATATAACACAATCAAGGTTTTTCAGTAACTTCTTTGAGAGAGGCTGCGAAGAAAGTTTAAGACCGTTGATATCAAGATAAGGGATGAGCGGATCGTTATAGAAAATATCCGCCTGCTGCGCTTTGAGCAGCTCAAGGATATCTAAAGCCGGCGATTCACGTAAATCCTTCACATCCCGCTTATAGGTTACGCCTAAAACGAGAATTTTCTTTGATTGGAGCGTAGCGGAACTTAAGATCTGTTTTATTCTTTCAACGACGTAGAAAGGCATATAACGATTTGTGAATGACGCAAGATCGATCATTTTTGTCTTAAAACCTACCTGCTTTGCTTTCCAGGAAAGATAGAGCGGGTCTTTTGGGATACAGTGTCCTCCAATTCCCGGTCCAGGATAAAATGGCATGAAACCAAATGGTTTCGTTTTTGCCGCTTCAATCACCTCCCAAACGCTAATCTTGAGCTTTGAGCATAACATTGCAAATTCGTTAATCAAACCAATATTTACCAAACGAAAAGTATTCTCCAGGAGTTTAACAGTCTCAGCGGTTTCTATGGAAGAAACTCCGACGACTTTCTTGATAATCTTCGAATAGAGCAACTGAGTAAGCATCCGGGAATTTTCTCCGATTCCGCTTACAACTTTCGGTATTTTTGCGAGTGGATAACGCTTATTGCCCGGATCAATACGCTCAGGAGAAAAACTCAGAAAAAAATCCCTTTCTTCACAAAATCCTGATTTTCGCAAAAGTGGAAGGATGACCTCGCGTGATGTTCCAGGATAGGTTGTACTCTCAAGAATGATAAGCTGAGGAGGATGCAAGTACTTGCGGATCATTTGGGAAGCGTGAATAATATAAGAAATGTTCGGGGTCTTTACTTTTCGAAGCGGAGTTGGAACGCAAATCAGGATGACCTCGGAATCTTTGATAATCTCAGGAGAAGTGGTCGGCTTAAAAATTCCTTTTTTGATATACCCAAGGATCTCCCGCGAGTTCGTATCAGTGATATATTCTTTGCCCTGATAGAGAGCTTCTATCCGGGCGGAATTTGTGTCATATCCATAGACAAAGAAGCCTCGCTTGGCAAACTCAAGCGCCAAAGGCAATCCCACATACCCCATCCCGATAACGCAGAGCTTTACGGTCTTCTTTTGAATCTTGTGTTGCAAAGAAACAGCGGCTTCTATCATGCTATCCTCCTAACGCAATATAGGTAAAACCTAAGGTCTCAAGAGTGTGCCGATCGTAAAAGTTTCTCCCGTCAGCAACGAAAGGAAAACGCATTGTCTTTTTAATCGCTTTAAAATTCAGCTTTCTAAATTCATCCCAATCGGTTAAAAGCGCCAAACAGTCAGCTCCAGCCAGAACTTCTTCTGGCGAGGTAAAAAACTCAACGCCATCAACAACTGTCTTTGCTTTTTCCATTGCCTGAGGATCATAAGCGGCAATCTTTGCCCCTTCTTTCTTGAGCAACTCAATGATCTCAAGCGCCGGTGAATCACGAATATCATCTGTGTGCGGCTTGAAAGAAAGCCCCAAAACACCGATCTTTTTCCCTTTAAGAATCCAGAGAACTTCTTTAATCTTGGAAACAAAATGAACACGCTGTGCATGATTAATATTTTTTACTTCTTCCAAAAGCTTAAAATCATACCCAACTTCTTGAGCCAGATGCAAGAACGCATCGACGTCTTTTGGAAAACAACTCCCCCCAAATCCAATCCCGGCATCAAGAAACTTCCTGCCAATCCGCTCGTCTAAACCCATTCCCAGAGCAACCTGCTTAATGTCTGCCCGAGTATACTCACAAATCCTCGATACCGCATTGATAAAGGAAATTTTTGTCGCCAAGAATGAGTTTGAGGCATGTTTGATAAGTTCTGCGGTATTAATATCGGTCACAATAAGTGGAGCTTCCATTAACCGGTACAAATTACGTAATATCTTCTCTGCCTTTTCTGTTTCTACCCCGATAACGATCCGGTCCGGATGAAGAAAATCATAAACTGCTCTGCCTTCGCGCAGGAATTCCGGATTTGAAGCAATATCGAATTTACTGCCCGGCGGGGCGTATCGACGTATGGTCTCCTTTATCTTAAGACCTGTTTTCGCGGGTACGGTCGACTTCTCAACAATGAGCTTGTAAGCAGTGAGATTCTTGGCTATTTGTTGAGCAACGTTTTCCAGGGCGCTTAAATCGGCTTCTCCGTTAGCGAGCGGCGGCGTTCCGACTGCCAGAAAAATTATCTCTGCCTCTCTTACCCCTTCGGCAATGTGCGAAGTAAACCGGAGTAATTTTTTTTGGACGGCTGTTTTAATAATTGGTTCAAGCCCTGGCTCGTAATTTGGAATCTTTTTTTCTTTCAGTAATTTTATCTTACGCTCATCGCTATCAACGCAGATAACCGTATGTCCTAGTTTAGCAAAACAACCCGCAGCTACTAAACCGACATAACCAGCCCCGATTACGCAAAGCGAGTATGACTTTTTTTGAGTACTTTGGACAACCATGAAGAATTAACTTTCCGATTCTTGAGGACCTTTGTATGACTTACGGAAATCAACGCCTATTTCTGGGAAGGCTTTGATGCGGAAGGCAACCCAATAGGTAAATTCGCGCTCTTCTTCGCCTTGGTCATGATTGATATCAACACCAAAATCCATCTCCCAGCAATGCAAGTCACGGGTAAGAAAATATTGCTGACGCTCCAATTCCCCTGTTTTTGTTTCAAAGCGGTGATAGGTATGAAATTTCCATTTCGGACTTAACGTGTAATCAAAGCTCGTTGTAAACTGGGAAGATTCTTCACGCGCGTAGCGATGCCCTAGGCTAAATTCGTACAAGGCACCCTTGAAAGCAACATCAGAAAGCATTTCGGTGATCGCGCGCTCTGGAACATTATATGTAGCTTTATTTTTGAGTGCGATCCAGCTAGAAGCGAACGGTTGGAACTCGAAATCAGAAGTCAGCTCCCGCAGATAGCTTCCTTTATCTTCCTGCAGAAAATAGTAGTTTGCCGCGGGAGCAAAGTAAATCATATCCCAAACACTGTCTCCGTTCTTTGCCTGGAGTTTATTGTTTAACGTAAGCGTAAGTTTATGCTCTCTATTCAAAACATCAATATCATCAAAATAAAGTATCCGGGAAGAACTCACTGACGGCCGATGCACATAACTATACTGGGCAGTCGGCGTAATCGTATGCTTAAATTTCTCCACCTTTAACCCGAAAATGTCAAACCCATAGTCAAAAATCTTATATATTTTTGTGCTTAATTCCACCCCAGTATCAAAAATGGTGCGGATAAGTTTTTCCCTGCCTGAAACATCTTTTGAGTATACCGTTTCTCGAATTCCAGCATACGGTTTTACATTCAGCCAGGCGAATTTATTCTGATATGAAAGCGTGTTATGGCTGTCAAAGCGCACAACATCATTATCGATTGCTGAAGAAGCGTTTTTCCGGGTAAGATTTGAGAAAGATGAGGTGGAGCTCACGTAAAAATTACTCACCCCAATCGGACGACTGAACACATCGAGTTTCACCTCAGGCAAATATTCAGTCTGAGTAACAAACTTGTTGAAACGCTTCTGAGCGTTTAACGATACTGTGGAATACCCGAGAGAACGCTGGAGAAGCATATATGACAATGGTTGATTATCCCGCTCATACTCCCGGTAGAAATAATCTTTCATAAAATCCCGATCGGAAAACTTGTGAAGCTCAAGATGTAAGTTCGTTTTCGGGTCAATATCCCAAAAATGGCGCAGTTGGATCTTGTAACGATTGTGTCCGGTATCAGTCAACTCATCGAATGATGTCCCGGCTTTGTCATTGATGTAGTATAACTTCAGTAAACCATTGCCAAAATTCTTGCTGTCGATTTTGTGAGTGATGCCCCGCCCAAATCCTTTCCGTGAATAATAATCGAGGTGGAGCCTGCCCTTAAACTCTTCATTAAAGTAATACCTCCAGGCAGAAAGCATATACATGCCCATATCATCGTCTCGACCAGGACTTAAAGTTACCCGGGGACGATTCTCGTTCAAAGGTTGCAAGAAAAATGGAATATAAAACACGGGTAATTTTCCGATTCTCAAAAATACATGCCGAGCAACCATCTTATCGCCCGGATAAAACAATACCTGCTTAGCCGTAAAACGATAATGAGGAACATCGAGATCGCAGGTCGTAAAATACCCGTTCTGCATCATGTATTTTTTGTCCGAAACCTTCTCAGCATTCACCGCCCATGCGTAAAACGGGCTTGAATGGATTTTCATCTCGATAATCTGGGCAGTCCTGTTCTTAAAATCATAGCTGACTTTGGTCCCGTAAATATCCCCTTTGGAATGTTCAATTTTTACGTTACCTTCAAGCTCAGCAGTTGTATCCTGATTATTCACTGAAGCTTTATCGCATGTGACAGTGATATCCCGATAGGTGATTTTTACGTGTCCCTGCGCCTCCATCCGTTGAGCCTCACTGTTGTAAAAAACATTGTCACCGTTCACTACAACTGGAAATTTTTCTTGGGTTGGCGCAGCACCATCAGCGTAAATTCCAAAAAAAGATACGAAAAATAAAATACCGAGAAAGAAAAGAATGCGCATCCGCTTATCCATTCGCTAAACAATGGTTGAGTGTTGCCCAATCGTTCAGAAACTTTTTAATACCAGCGTCGGTTAAAGGATGTTTCAAGAGCTGAGCAATAACTTTAAAGGGAATTGTTGCCACTTCAGCGCCAAGCCGCGCCGCCTCAAGAACATGAATCGGATGGCGGATTGAAGCAACAATGATTTCAGTGGAAAATTTGTAGTTGGCAAAAACCTGCCGGATATCAGCAATCAATTTCATCCCTTCGGCTGAAACATCATCTAGTCTCCCCACGAAAGGAGACACGTAGGTTGCCCCCGCCTTCGCAACCAAGAGAGCCTGGAGTGGAGAAAAGCAAAGAGTAAGATTCGTCTTGATGCCCTGCTCGGTAAGAATTTTTGTTGCTTTCAGCCCTTCTTCGGTAACCGGAATCTTAATGACGATGTTCCCGGCTATCTGAACCAAAGTTTTTGCTTCCTGAATGATTCCCGCACACTCGGCGCTGATTACCTCAGCGCTGACCGGACCTTTGACAATTGCGCAGATTTTCATAAGTTGCTTTTCAGGAGCCGTTTTCTCAAGGGCAAGAAGCGTAGGATTGGTGGTTACCCCGTCTAAAACACCAAGGTCATTTGCCTTTTTAATCTCGTCAATATTTGCAGTATCAATAAAGATTTTCATTTATTTGTGGCTGGTGAAGAATCAATATGGGATATACTATATCTTAAATTACAAAAAAAGTAAATATAAAAATAAGCCTAAAAATGGCGTAGATAATTTCCGGTTTTTGGGTATAATAAAATCTTCTGCGGAAGTGGCGGAACTGGCATACGCGCAGGTCTCAGAAGCCTGTGTCGCAAGACTTGAGGGTTCAAATCCCTCCTTCCGCACCAGTTATCATTTTCATTTCAAAATGGAAAAAAAACCCGGTTGTTTTGACGTTAAAAATATCCGCTTGATTTCCAACCTGCTGCGAAGAATAATTCTTTACCGCCAGCTGCATCAAAAATCTTCCTCTCTCTTAGCATTTTAAAGAGAGAAACCACGACAAACATCATGGCTCGTCGGTGACATGCAACTCTTGAACAGCCACCCCATCGCTCCATACCCCCATAGAACGCTGCTTTGGCGTATTGCCTAAGGCATATTCCTGGTCCTTGCCGAAAAAAGCTGCCCCATAAAGCCCGTCAAAGAGCTTCCAAAGGCCATAATAGTCAAGAGCATTGACCGAACATTTCCCGCGATTCACGGCGTTGTGCAAATAATCCAGCCTGTGATCAGCTTCAGTCTTCCTTTGCGCAAGGCGTTGTCGAATTTTTGGTCTTGCATAAGACTCTTGCCTATTCCGCAGTCCGCCAGTTTTTTTCTTCTGCTCTACATTATATGCCTCGTTGACTGCGACGGGGGCGAAATGATCCGCCTCTAATGCCGGTACCCCATGAGCATCTGAAACCATCACCACAAAGTCTTTTTGATGTAGAGGAATCTGTCTAGCTCCTTTGAATATCTTTTTAGCATCTACATCTTGAACAACCTGATCATGATCACCCACCACAACTAATAAAAGCGTGTCCGAAGTAATAGAACTAAGATCGTCGAGCGGGATTGCAACACGTTCGCTCTTTGCCCACGTCTTACCGGGCTGCACGCACATAATGGCTTTAGGGACAGGTAAACCTGCGCTGGCAGCAAGGGCTGCCATATTAGCGGTAATCAACCCACCCGCCGAATGCCCAAGTATGGCAAATTTCTCCATATCTGGCTGTACATATCTTTTGACATCGGCTCTCATGCACTCAAGAGCATTTTTAACCGCCGCGATTGCGTTCGGAGTTATCTTGTTCGTCGGATACCGCCATTCTTCTTCATCTTGATAAACGGGATAAACAACGATATTGCCCCGGCGCACAAGGTGTTCAATCCAGGCTCCGTATGTTGCCGGATTGGTCCCACCCCATCCATGGTTGAAAACGATAAGCGGTGCCTGTGCCGGCTTAGGATCGTCCGGTTCGAAGATCCAGCTTTTCGTATCTCCTTGACCGCATGCGCTCTTGGTAACGACTCGATGATGATATACGCTTCCGCCCGGTTCTGAGGTTTTCGGTTGAGACGGAGGCACTGCAGCATAAGCACCCTGCCCAATCAACAACACTACAGTTGTGACCATCATCCTTTTCGTCATTATGGCATCCTCCTGTCGGTTTGATTTACTTCTGTCTTAAAGCCTGCCCTTCTATTTTCTGAATCAGCATCTTCCCGAGCCGTTGGCCGGGTAGCTCAACAAGCCGGTACGTAACATAAGAAACTCCGATACAAATAAAGAGAGCGAGAATAAACCGGGGGATACAATCAAGCGGATTTCCGGGAATAAAATTAACTAACCCGGATTGCTGCAAAAAATAATACACCATGTCCTGTACAAGATATATGCTGAAACTAATTCTTCCGACAAACACCGTAAATCTATTCACAAAGAATTTTACCGGAAAGCGGAAAAGGGTAAAAACAAAAAAAGCAAGACCAATGCTCCGAGAAAAATGCTGAGAAAAAATATGAAATCCTCCGGGTTGAACAAAGACAACCGCACTGAGAATAAGCCAGAAACGCCAGGACAATTGTTGCCCTTTATTGGACACAGCCTGTTGAGCCCGTATGACATGGAACAGGGTTACCCCAAGAAGAAAAACCGGCAACTGGGCGGGGAAAAAAAAGTACAGGTATTCACCCCAAAAATGCTGGTTTGGTATCGGAGGATACCGATAGAGAAAAGTTACTAAAACCTTGGCAAAAAACCCGGAACCAATTGCCCACCAAAAAGCCTTTGATAGCGTAGTGATCGTCCGGAACAAAAAAGGCAAAGTCAGATAAAACATCATTTCAACCGCGATTGACCATCCCCCAGGAACAATGCTGTTTATCCAGTAGGGGTTGATGCCATTTAAAAAAGTTACGGTGCTGAGAATATTCCAAATTCCAATATATGGGGTATCATTCAGCCAATAGCGGGGACCGAAGCCATAGAGTAAAAGGTATCCGAATACCGCCAAGTAGAACAGCGGAGCGATGCGGAAAAATCTACGGATAAAAAAGTTTATGAATGGATGCTTCTCTTTCTTCCGGCGGCTCTCAAGCGAAAAAAATAAAGTAAGAGCGCTGACGATGTAAAAAAGCTGAACCCCCAGCCCTCCGCTGAAAACAAGAAAACTGAACCAATCTGGATAGGTATTGTCCCCATACTGCCGGGTATGAGCAAAGACAACAAGCATGATTGCCCATCCACGTAATGCATCAATATAGGGAAATTTTTGAAGATCAACCTCGTTGCCGTTCATAAAAGATTTTGACTAAAAGAACCATGCGGAAGAAAAATATCCCAGCGTTATTATACACTCATCGTGCATTTCTCCTATGGATTTTTTCCTATTTTATTGCACTTTGCGGAGAATAAAACATACAGTATAATATTTTTGTGGATATTCGGATAAACCGTGCGCTCACAAAATTACAAGGAGTAGCCGCTTATCTTTTTACCATTCTCAGTTTATGCCTTGTGAATCTCTTCATGCCTTCTGCGCCAAAAATAAAGATTGCGCAAACTCCTGACTTTAGAACAGAAAAAGACATCCTCGCTGAATTAACCAAGAAAATTGGCCAGCACCAACATGCCTCTTTTGAGTTTATCGTCGATATGCTGGCAATCCTGTTGATTACGGTGATCGCTATCGGCACTATCCTGGATGTAGCGTATCTCAAGAAAATCCGAACAGAGAAAAAGCCAGCCCTTGCGGGACTACTTCCGGGTATCTCAGGAAAAGAATTTCTGCGGATTACTTCCATCACCATGCTTTTCTACACGATTCTCAAGCTCACGGTAAACTTTTTGGCCGCCTCCCCGGGTCAAATGGTCGGAGTAACACTCTTGATTAATTTATTTTTCCAGGGCGCAATTCTCTGTACGCTGATACGTTATACAACAATCAACACTCTAAGATTACGCGCGCGGGAAATACTCAAAAAACCATTTTTGGTTTTTAAGGCATATCTCATGTGCATTCCCTTCCTCTTTTTGGCACTTCTCGCTACGAATCTACTTACAAAAATACTGAAAATACCTTTTAGTCCTCAGGCAGCTGTACAATTTCTTTCAGAGGTACGACACAATCCATTCTTTACCGCAGTGATGGTAACCCAGATTGTTCTGATCGGGCCGTTCCTTGAAGAATTATTGTTCCGAGGAATACTCTATCGTTTTCTGCGTTCTCGGTTTTCTCTGTCATTCTCAATTTTTGTAAGCGCGGTTGCTTTTGGACTTTTGCACACGCATTTGTTCTCATTCCTGCCAATCGTCGTTCTGGGAGGAGCTCTCGCATATCTTTATGAAAAAACAGAGAACCTCATCTTCCCTGTTGCTTTCCATGCTCTGCATAACCTGGTGAACCTGGGAATACTGATGTTACTTGAACGATTTATGAAGGCTTTCGTCCTGTAAGCGCGGAATCAGGAATTGATAATATCACGAAAATCCAAGGGTAACCCTAACATCTCTTTGGCGCTCTTAATCCGCTGGTAGATAAATGGATGCGTTCTAAAGTACTCCATCGGGCGGGCGGGTTCTTTTTTATGCACTTCTTCAAGCTTGGTGAATACCCCGAGGCTTGCTTCCGGTTGAAAACCTGCTTTTTTGGCATATTCGATACCGAGCTTATCCGCAAGCAGTTCATCTTCCTGCGCATAACCGCTTAAAACCGTTGCCAAAGCTAAGGTAATCCCCTGAGGCAATCCTCCAGTCGAAGGAGCCTGCGTGCTGGCAATCATTAAAATATTGTAACCCAGAACTGCCTGCAGTCTTTTAATCGCATGCCGAGCGACAACATGCGCTACTTCATGCCCAAGCACAAAAGCAACCTCGTCATCGCTTTCGAGGATATCCAAAAGTCCTTTGTGGATATACACAAACCCACCTGGAAGGCTAAAGGCATTCTTCTTCTCGTCATGAATCACATAAAAACGATAGTTCATTTCTTGTCGATCACACTGAGCAGCTATCTTTTCACCAATCTCATTGACACGGCGAATAACCCGAGTATCTGTCTCGAACTTAAACTCTCGCGATACTGCCTGAGCAACACTAGTGCCGATATTGACTTCGCGTTCAGAAGAATAGAAATATACGTCTTGCTTATGGGTAACCGGGTTGTATTCTGTACTGATACAGCCGCAGCAAACCATAATCGTAAGAACAAAAAAGATGCTTTTTGACATAGCGTCTTACTCCCGCAGAAAATCGCTGGCGGTAAAAATGCTTTTCAGCGGGACTCCGCGTTCCCGCAGTAATTCTGTTGCTCCTTCCTGCCGATCAACAACTGCCAAAGCCAGAACAACGGTAATACCTTCGCCTTGCAGAACATCAAAGGATTCGAGAAAAGATTTCCCGGTTGTAGCAACATCGTCAATGACAACCACGCGGCTTGCGGCCGGGATGACTGGACCTTCGATTAACCGCTGCGTGCCGTGTTTCTTGGGGGTCTTGCGAATAATAAAAGTGCTTATCGGAGAGCCCTGGAGATAGCAGTGATAGGCAAGTCCCGAGATAATAGGATCTGCGCCTAATGTAGGACCGCCAATCGCATCAAATGCGATTCCTTCGAGTAATTTAGAAAAGCATTGAGCGATATAGTATATCCCTTCGCTTTTTAATGAAATCAACCGCAAATCGAGATAATAATCACTCTCTTTTCCTGAAGAAAGAATGACTTTCTTGCGGAAGAAAGCTTCTTTCCGGATAAGTTCAAATAAAGATTTTCGGGCTTGGTGTATAGCGTTCTTGGACATACTTCTCCTTTTTGATTAAGCTACGATCACCGCAAATGCAAGATCCCTACCACCCCTGAAACACCAAAAAAAATATTGGGCACCCATGGGGCAATCCACCAAATAAATAAAATTCCGGTTTTACCGAAAGCGAGACTTAAAGAAAAAAGAAAATAATACGCAAAACAGAGAACGACCGAAAGCCCAAGAGAAGAAAGGCCGACCTTCCGCTGACGAATACGCAGAGCAAAAGGAAGCCCCCCTAACATAAGGAAAAACATAGAAAAACTTTCTGCCATCTTCCGATGCATTTCAATAACAATAAGCTGCGTAATCTTATTTGTTTTCCAAAGCGCGAATTTCTGCGCTTCCTTTTGAAGCTGCCGGAGCGAAAAATTATCCCACTCAGCGTTCTTCCGAATCCGTATCTCGTCTGGCTTCTCAGAAATAAGAAGAACCCGCTCTTCCCAAACAGAGTTTTCTTCTTCCACGAGTTTCTTATCTTGCATTTTATAGAAAATCGCGTTCCGGATAACCCAGGTCTTTTCAAAAAATAATTCCTGGCCGATAATTTCTTCCAATAGCTCTCCGGAATCATTCTGCCGGAATATCGTGACATCGAGAAACCGGCCCTTCTGAGGATAGTATTGACGCGCAAAAACAATGTAATTGCTCGATGAATAAAACGCAAAATTTTCAATCACCGAGTTTTCGGAAAGATTCTCTTTCTCAAGAGCCAAAGCATTGGGTGATTTTTTAAAGAAGAACGCCGCGGATTTTTCCTGCACTACCAGAGAAACGACACTTAATAAAAAAGCAAGAACAATAAAGATACGAGAAATTTGAAAAATACTGATCCCCTGAGTCCTCAGGGCAATGATTTCGTTGTTACGGGTTAAAGTACCGATATGATAGAATGAGCTTAAAAGAAAGGCCAACGGAGATACCCAGACAAAAATTCTCGGCAGCTGGCAAAGGTAATAATCCAGAACCAGACCGAACGGTGCTTTTGCTTTCAAGATATCTTGGAGCTTAAATGAAAGGTCGGCAAAAATAAATAGGAAGAAAAACATCAAAACTAAAAGAAGGTAGCCTCGAACTACCCGCTCAACCATATATCGCTCGATGATTCTCATAAATACTATAAATCTAGGATCGGCAGAACCGAATCGAAAAATAGGATCCCATCACGGCGAATAAAAAATTAGGAAGCCACATGCAAAGCCCCACCGGGAATAATCCCTTTAATGCCAAGGCCTCAGCAAGCATATAAAACAAGTAGTAGAAAAGTGCAGTAAAAAAACTTATTCCGAAGTTTACTGATTTCTCACGGTGCTTTATGTTCCCGCCTACTCCGAATCCGAGTAAGGCGAAAATTAATGCCGAGAAAGAAAAACTGATTTTTTGATGAAATTCAACCCGCAAAGGCAGCGGGTCTAGATTTCTTTCCTCAAAACGAACAATTTCCTCCTGTAAATCTTTTAACGACATATCTACCGGCTTTCGGGAAACATTCTGTTTTTGTTCACCCAAAGGCATATGGATAAAATGCGTACGAAAGTTAATACGGTATTTCATCTGGGGGCCTTCCATAAATCCGTCAGAAAGCTTTACATGCATAATGTTTCCGTCAACAACAAATTCTCCATGTTCAGCAAAAATAAGGCTGTTCTGGTTATCTTTTCCCACCTGATAAATGAATACTTTTTTGAGTCGATTCACATCAACATCCTGGACAAAAAGAATAAAATCCTTAAACCCGTCAATAAATACACCTGGCTCGATAAAACTTAAAGGATTCTTTTTGCCGATTTGTTTCAGGATAACTCTTGACTGAAAATGTGCTTGCGGGACTATCTTGTCGTTCACGATTACCAAAAAAAGCGAAACAATCGTACCGAGAATAATGAACATTGCAAGAATATGACCCAAAAAAAACCCGCTCGAACGGAGTGCCAAAATCTCATTATCAGAAGAAATCCTGCCCATGGTCAGCAGAGTACTTAATAATACAGATAAAGGTAGGATAAATTTGAGCAGATACGGTGCGAGAAAAAGAAATATCTTCAGCGCCGAAGAAGCTTCTACCCCTTTTCGTATAATCAAATCGGAAATTTGAATAAGATTCCCAATAAGAAAAAAGAAACTGATTGCCAATAGAGAGAAGAAAAAATTATGGAAGAACTCCTTCAAAAAATACCTACGAATAATCTTCATTGTCTCTGGTAATTGCTAAAGTAAACACGGTGACTGAACGGGCTCCGGATTCTTTGAGAATCCGGGCACACTCTGAGACGGTAGAACCTGTGGTAAATACGTCATCCACAAGAAACACCTCGGCATCTTGAACAGAAAAACTTTTTTTGTACACCATGCCTTCGATATTAACCAACCGTTGTTGGTAATCAAGCTGCGCCTGGGATTTTTTTTGAGAAAGAATTCCTAAGGTCTCCCGACATTCTAAACCCATATATTTTCCAAGCATGCCGGCCAGGATTTTTGATTGATTATACTCCCGCTCCCGCAGTGTTACCGCTGAGACCGGAACATATGTCATGAAATCCAAAGGCTTACTATCCCCTGTAAAAAACATCGTCTGTTCGCGGTTATAAAAATAATTTGTGCAAAGTTTTTCGTATGCGCGCTGAGCAAAAAATTCTGCCAAATGCCAGCAATCATTGTATTTATACAAATGAATAAGTTTACGTAAATTCCCTTCGTAAAAAAATGGGCTCACCACCCGGTTAAAATGGAAGGGAATATTCCGGCACAAGCGGCAACCCCGAAGGCTTTCGGCGACAACACCCCGGCCACATCGAGCGCATTGAGGAAAAGTATTCTCAGGAAAAATACTGCACTCGGCACAAACTGGCCCATTTTGGGCTAACTTTCGTTCACACACAAAACAGGTCCGTGGAAACCATATGTCAAAAAAACTCTGCAATAAAATAGAAAAATTCGGCTTCATTCTAACATAATCTGGAAGAATGCGCAAATGAGATGGCGCATTACCCTGAACCATTGAAAAGACGTAAATCTTTTGCTTTCAACAGAATCCCAAAAATCGAATCAGGCTTTATCGTATAAATCACGTCATAACGCTCAGGCAGAGAAAAAATATCCTCTAATTCACCTTGCAGGCACATACATGGATATGTGTATTCATCCTGAGTAAGCCAGAAAACTTTCTTACCCCCAAACACAGTAATGTTCTTCAAACTCACGCCTTGAGATAAAAAACAAGGCTCTGGATTTCCTTCGCCATATGGCTCAAGGAGCGCGAGCGCTTCTGCCAAGGCTCGATCTATCTGAGAAAAACTGATTTTGCTATCGATGGAAAGTGTTGGCTCCGGCTGTTTCCCTTCCAAAGCCTTCTTTGCTGTAGCATTCAAGATTGCCTTAAACCGGGCAAGATGCTCACGCTTAATTTCCAAACCAGCCGCCTTTTGATGTCCACCTACTTTTTCTAAAATATCCCGGCAGGAAAATAACGCTTCAGTAATATGAAAATTATCGACGCTTCGAGCAGATCCTTTCCCCCGGCCATGGTCATCAAAAGAAATCAGTACGGTGGGGCGACAAAATTTTTCCTTGATTCGCGACGCTACAATACCAAGAACTCCCAAATGCCAGCGCTCGCCGCACCCTACTACCACGTAATCATTGTCGAGGTCAATCTCTTTTTCAAGCTGCGTAACTGCCGAGGCGTAGAGCTGGTCGGTGATCGATTTTCTCTCGCGATTCTTCTCATTGAGATCCGCAGCCCATCGGACAGCTTCGCGCTTATCCAAACAACTTAACAGCTTAAAGGAAGTTTCGGCAGAAGCAATCCGTCCGGAAGCATTCAACCGTGGTCCGAGGATCCAGCCTAGATGAAAAACATCTACATTCGCTTTCTTAATTGTGGCACTTTCTAAAAGGGCCTCAATCCCACAACACGGACTCTTTCTTATCTTTTCTAAACCAGCTTTTAGCAAAATCCTGTTCTCCCCAAGCAAAGGAACCACATCGCACACGACACTCAAAGCAACTAAATCAAGATATTCTTCTGGGGGAAAACCCTGAATCGCTTCGACAAAACGAAACGTCAAAGCAGCACTCGAAAGGTCACAAAACGGATATAAACTGTCTTTTCTTTTCGGATTAATACAAGCAAATGACAGGTTATCGTCTGAAATTTCATGATGATCGACTATAATCACATCTAGGCCGGATGTCTGCGCGTATTCAACCCATGGAGAATTGCTGCCGCAATCCAAAGTGACGAGAACTCTCGCTCCTGCTTGCCTGGCAGCATCAACCGCATGCTTATTAAGGCCATACCCGTGGGTTAAGCGAAGCGGAATATAGAATTCATAGGAAGCTTTTTGCGCGGTGAGAAACGAAGTAAAAATGGCTAACGAAGTAACTCCATCTACGTCATAGTCGCTTACGACAAAAATGCGCTCTTTTTCCTTGAATGCCCGCTTCATCCGCAAGGTCGCTTTCGCGATATCAGGAAGCGATTGAACAGGCGAAAGATTGCTGAGTTGAGCCGAAAGAAAATTTTTTATCTCCGAACACTCCGTGATTTTCCGGTTCGATAAAACTTGAAGCAGTACTGGATGTATGGATGCGAGCGATGCCTGTTTAGCCAGATCGTTTAAAGGAGTAAAAACCTGCCATCGTTTCATTGATCACATCTTTTCGGGTGCTTCAACATCAAGAATACCAAGACCAGTTCTGAGCGTCAGACCAACACCACGAATCAAGGCAAGTCGAGCCTCAGTTACCTTTTCATCTTCGGAAATCACGCGAACCTGTTCGTAGAAAGAGTGGAATGCCGCAGCTAAATTCTTTAAGTACTCCGCGATCGCATACGGCTCCCGGGTCATTGCGGCAATCTGAATAGCCCTTTTGAAGAAAACAATCTCCTTCACAAGCTTCAGCTCTTCCGGGCGCTCTAAGATACTCACCGCTGCCGCGCCTACCGGATGGTTAACTTTCGCTAAAATACTCTGAATGCGTGCGTGAGCGTATTGAATATAATAGAGTGGGTTATCAAAATTTTTTTTCTTTGCCTGTTCAACATCAAAATCAAGCTGCGACGAGTTCTTGCGAGTCAGATAGAAAAATCTTGCCGCATCTTTTCCAACATCGTTTACCAAATCTCGAAACAGCACCATCGTACCTGCCCTTTTCGACATCTTAATATTTCCTTTTAAGCTTACCAGCTGAATAATCAGAATTTCTAAAGGCGGGGTACACCGGCAGTACGCTGCAACGGCAGCCTTCACACGTTGAATATACCCATGGTGATCAGGACCCCAGAGATTGATAAGACGAGAAAAACCTCGTTTTAACTTATCAGCATGATAAGCGATATCCGCAGAAAAATAAGTGTAATTTCCATCGCTGCGTTGCACTACGCGGTCTTTATCATCACCGAAACTGGTCGAACGGAACCAAAAGGCACCCTCCTGTTCATAAATCAACCCTTGATTTTTTAAGTCGGCAATTGCCTCCTGGATACGATTGGTTTCGTATAAATTCTTCTGGCTCACCCAACTGTCAAAAGCAACTCCCACCGCTTTGAGATCTTTTTGGATAAACTCCAACATTACCGCCAGCGCGCGAGAACCGATATCAGACTGAGAATGATACCCTTCAGAGAGCAATTGCTGCGCGATATCCTTGACGTATTCACCGTGATATCCATTCTCTGGTATCCGACAATCCTTTCCTTCCTGTTCGCGCATACGCTGCCTGACCGATTCAGTATACGCATCGATCTGAGTCCCCATGTCGTTGATATAATACTCGCGGGTAACTTCAAACCCGACAAAGGAAAGAAGCCTCCCGATAACATCCCCTACTACCGCTTGTCGCCCATGCGCGACTGAGAGCGGACCTGTAGGATTCGCGCTCACAAATTCAAGAACAACTTTCTCAGAAAACTTCCTGAGAGCTCGAAAAAACAGCTCCCCCTGCTCCAAGCATAAAGCGAGCTCTCTCTTTAATGCTTGATCTGAGAAAAAAATATTGATGAAACCCGGCTGAACAACCGTTATGTCTTTAAGACAGTTTTTGTCCTGTCCGAGCTTCTGAAGTATCTCCCGATGAATAGCCTGAGCAACAGCGAAAGGGTTTTGCCGGGTTCGAGAAGCTATCTTTAACGCGATTGCCGAAGAAACATCTCCAAATTCAGCTTGAAGGGGACGCT
This sequence comes from uncultured Planctomycetia bacterium, assembly GCA_964634935.1. Taxonomy (GTDB): domain Bacteria; phylum Omnitrophota; class Gorgyraeia; order Duberdicusellales; family Duberdicusellaceae; genus CAZWJT01. The sequence goes on from CAZWJT010000005.1 coordinate 142,130, forward strand.
CCAAAATAATAGGAAGATCGGAAGAATTCGTAAAGAGCTCCCGGACAACTTCGGCCAAAAGCCCCTCAGTGAACGCAAAGATATCTCCGTTCATTATAGAACGACCCTTTCTGCCTCTTCCCACAAATTTTCCAGATTGTAGAACGCGCGGGCATCTTCCAAAAATACATTAAAGGCAACATCATAAAAATCAACCAAAGCCCATCGCTGTGTATCAATCTCCCGATGATGCACGTCTATCTTCTGCTTCTTTGCTTCACTGATCACTTCTTTAGCGATTGCTTCAATCTGTCGTTCAGAAGAAGCTGAAACAATAACAAAATAATCCCAAATATTATTTACCTTCCGAGTATCCAGAATAACAGGATCCTCCGCTTTTTTTAATAACGCAAAACTCAGTATCTTTTTTGCTTTTTGACGGCTGGTAATACTATCCTCCTTTTTTAGAATTTCTTCCTGTTTTACCTAAATAAACTTCTGAACCATGCTCTCTATATTCTCGCGCAGCCCCTGATCGTGCGAAACGATAACACTCACCTTCATCTCAGAAAAACGGAAAAGGCTACGCGCTACTTTTTGGATGCACGCGGGAGTAACCGCAAGAATTTCTTTTTCCACCGAACGAGGAGAATAAAACTTTCCAAAATTACAGATACTTTCTCCTGCATAGAACATCGCCTGAAGAGAATCTTCCAAACTCATAAAAAAATTGCCCAAGAAATAATCCTGAGCCCGCCGTAATTCCTGTGCGCCAACCCGCTGTGTTTGCATCCGCACAAGCTCCTGAAGAATCATCTCAAGGGCGCGCTGAATGTTTTTTTCATCAAGTCCAATATGAATATTAAAGGCTCCCGTGTCTTGAAAAAGCTTTACCTGAGAAGAAACATCATACGCTAAACCCTCTCTTTCCCGCAAGCTCTCAAAAAGCCTACTCGACATATTTGCCCCCAAAATAATATGGATGAGCTGGGCAGCAAATCTCCAAGGGTGGAAATAATTAAATGCCGGAAATCCTAGCGCCAAATGAGTCTGTTGAAACGTTGATCTTTCAACCTGGATAGCCCGCCCGGGAGAAAAAGATGCGGGCAAAAAAGAATTTTCGAAACCTTGCGCTAATTTTCCGAATTTTTTCTTTACCAGGGTAACAATCTTGGCATGTTCATTGCGATAGGTACAGGTCACTAATATGTTACGGCCGGTGTAGTGCTTTCTCTGGAAGTCAAGGATGTCATCCTGATGAATCGCTTGCACTGTCTCGCTTTTTCCTGCTATATCCTCGCCTAAAGGATTATTCCTCCACGAAAGACTGTCGAGGTTACTGATGACCTTCGCCGAAGGCATGTCGTTATACATTTTTAACTCTTCAAGAATCACTGTCCGCTCTTTTTCTAAATCTTCCAGCTTCACAAGAGGCACAAGCATCATATCTGACAAAATATCGAACGTAATCGGCAAATTTTTCTCCAGCACTTTCGCATAAAATGCGGTAAGCTCATGAGAAGTGAAAGCATTCAACGTCCCGCCACGCCCCTCAATTTCTTCTTTAATTGCCCGGGAAGAATAGGAAGCGCTCCCCTTGAAAACCATGTGTTCGAGAAAATGGGCAACGCCCTTGACCTGAGCGGCTTCAAACCGAGCCCCGGCACGCACCCAAATACCAATCGAGGCTGACTTACAATGCGAGGTTTTTACCAGCGCAATTTGCACTCCGTTACTCAAATGAATTATTTGAACCATATTTCCCTATGATCCTTTAAGCCAAATAGCGAATTCGCGCAGCTTTTTAAGAAAATTTTTGTCCTTCTCCCATGCGATAATTTTTTCGACTATTGCGCTCCCGATAATGACTCCATCAGAAACATGCCGAAATGCATCAGCTTGCTTCTGATTGGAAATACCGAAACCGACGCATAACGGTTTTGTAAGATGTTTTCTCACGAGCCGGATGTGGTCAAAGATTTCCTGAGCAAATTCACGCTGGGTTCCCGTAGTTCCCACGACTGCCACATAATACACAAATCCGCTTGAAGCTTTGTCCAAATCCGGGATTCGGGAAAATTCGGTTGTAGGAGTAGCAAAAAAAATTGTATCCATGGAATTCTGGTGCGCGGATTGAATGAATTTCCCGGCTTCGGCATACGGTAAATCGGGAACGATAACGCCGTCAAGAAGGCCGCGTGCCTGAGAAAAAAAACGCCCTTCAGGCATGGCAAAGATAGGGTTGTAATAACTCATCAGAATGAGCGGGGAAGAAAGATGTTTTTTTTCTTTTTTCAATACGGATAAAAGACCTGTTAGGGTTACCCCCTGCTTCAATGCCCGCGAACTTGCCTGTTGTATAATCCTACCGTCAGCAATAGGATCGGAAAATGGCATTCCCAGTTCAATAAGATCAGCTCCGGCTTCAACCAGGGTATATAAAATATCAATACTCCTCTGTATGGTAGGAAAACCAAAAATCAAGAAAGGGGCAAAGGCTTTTCTTCCTTGGGCTTTCAGAACTCTGAACTTCTCAGAAACTCTACCCACGCGTTTTCTCCCTGTATTCGCCAACAGTATGTAAATCTTTATCTCCTCGACCAGAAAGACAAACAACTACTAAAGAATTTTTCTTGAGAGTTTTTTGCAAAACTCTTAGATAAAATATGGCGTGAGCTGATTCAAGGGCAGGAATAATCCCTTCAATCTCAGAAAGCATCCGAAAACCAAGCAACGCTTGCACATCAGATACTCCAACATATTCAGCACGCCGCATTTCTTTGTAAAACGCGTGCTCCGGCCCCACCCCAGGGTAATCAAGTCCAGGGGCGATCGAATATGCTTCTTGAATCTGGCCGCTCGGAGTTTGCAAAACATAAGACTTTGCTCCATGGAGAATACCAAGCTTACCCTTCATGAGTGAAGCCGCATGGTGTCGAGACGATACCCCCTGGCCGGTTGCCTCCACCCCAATACATCGCACCGCCCGATCATAAAAAAAAGGATGAAATAAGCCTAAGGCATTGCTCCCCGCACCAACACAGGCCAACAAAACATCAGGAAGTCGTTTTTCTTTACGAATGATCTGACGGCGAACTTCACGACCGATTACTGCCTGAAAATTCCGTACCATCGTTGGGTACGGATGAAAACCAATAACTGAACCGAGCAAATAGTAAGTATCGTAAACATTTCGAATCCAATCACGCATCGCCTCGCTGCAAGCGTCTTTCAGGGTTTGTGTTCCGCTCAAGACAGGATGAACCTTTGCTCCAAGAAGTTGCATACGCAACACATTCATCTTCTGTCTTTCAATATCAAGTGCACCCATATAGATTTCGCAGGATAATCCAAAAAGCGCACAGACTGTTGCCACCGCAACACCATGCTGTCCAGCACCAGTTTCTGCAATAATTCGCTTCTTCCCCATACGCTGCGCTAAAATCCCCTGAGCAATGGCATTATTAATCTTGTGGGCTCCTGTGTGGAGCAAATCTTCTCGCTTGAAGTAAATGTTGAAACCAAGCTTTGCGCTCAAATTTTTTGCATAGTAGAGAAGTGTCGGACGATGAGCATACTCTTTCAGGTAAAAATCAACTTCTTTGAGAAACTGAGGATCTCGTTGATACCGCTTATATGCCTGCTCTAGTTGCCTTGCAGCATATTCGAGCGTCTCGGGAATAAACTTCCCCCCGAATTTCCCAAAATATCCAACCTTATTACTCATAAACCCTCCGGAGCGCGGCAACAAACGCTCGAATTTTTGCTTTACTTTTCTTCCCGGAACTTTGTTCTGTTCCTCGGGCTACATCAACCGCGTAAGGCTGTACACGTGAAACAAAAAATCCGACGTTTTCTGCTTGTAGCCCACCTGAAAGAATCAAATTCCGTGCGCTCTTTTTTATCGCAATCAGAAACGGCACTGGCGCGGTCTTCCCAAAACATTTTTTTTCTGCAAGTGGAATGTCGACTAAAACGCCTTGTACGGGATACGTTGAAGCACGCTGAATAGGATTTGGTATATTAGAAAAAATGGTTTTTATCACCGTATAATCTTTGGTAAAAGAAGCACAATATGCCGGGGATTCCTCACCATGAAATTGGAGAGTATCCAGGCCAACTGAACGCGCAATACAAACCACTGATTTTTCTTCCATATTCACAAACACGCCAACTTTAGCGATAAAAGGCGGCAGCGTTCTAACAATTTTCTGTGCTAAGCGTGGAGTGATTGAGCGTGGGCTTGATGGATAAAAAATAAAGCCAAGGGCGTCAACGCCTTCCTGAACGCAGAGAAATGCGTCTCCTTTATTTGTGATTCCGCAAATTTTAATTCGTGGCACCTGCATGAAACTCTTTCAGCTTCTGATTGATATTCGGGGAACACATCAAAGCTTCTCCGATCAAAACGGCAGAAACACCAACACCCTTTAACAATAAAATATCCTCAAAAGAATGTATTCCGCTCTCACTGATAATACAACAATCTTTGGGAATAAAAGGAGCCAAATCCAGCGTAGTTTTCAAATCTACCTCAAAAGTATCTAGATTGCGGTTATTGATACCGATCATTTTTGGAGAAAGTCTCAATACTCGCTTTAATTCCCGTTGAGTATGTACTTCGATAATCACGGCCAGCCCCAGCACTGCTGCCAACCGGGAAAGTTTTTCCAGCCGTTCCTGAGGCAGTATTTTCGCTATCAGTAAAACCGCATCTGCTCCACTTGCCTTGGAATGGTACAACTGAATTTCATCAATAATAAAATCCTTTCTTAAAATGGGCAGCTTGGTGACCCGGCGAACATCCTGCAAATATTTTATCTTGCCAAGAAAAAATTCTTCCTCAGTAACTACCGAAATCGCCTGAACGCCAGATTTTTCATAAATCTGGGCTATCTCTTCTGGATTTAAGTCTTTGCGCAAAATACCCGCTGAAGGAGAAGCTTGTTTTATTTCGGCAATAAGAGCCAACTGATCTTTGAGTTCAAGCGCTTTCTGGAAATCACGCGTTACACAGGAACGCGCAAGCGCAATAATCTCCTGCCGCGTTTTATGAAGAATGGCTATTTGCTTTTTCTTAGCTTCGATAATAAGCGATAAAACTTTATGCATGGTTGGTCCTGAAAAACTCCTGAAGTTTTTTAAAATGCGCAAAGGCTTTGCCGCTTTCAAGATAAAACCTTCCGAGTCGAACCCCCTCACGAAAATTCCTGACCTTTCCGAGAAGCATATAGGCGGCTGAGGCGTTGGCTAAGACGACATCTGTCCGGGGTCCTACTGACCCAGAAAGCACTTCTTGAATAATCCGGGCATTGTAAGCCGGATCTCCCCCGGCAAGTGCCTGAGTCAACTTAAGTCTACGCAATCCGAAGTCAGCGGGCTTAAGATAAAATGTGCGTATTTTTGAATTCTTCACCTCGGTTATTTTGGTAGGACCTGAAAGGCCAATTTCGTCACCGACGACGCCCGACCAAACTACATATGCCCGTTTCGTCCCAACCCGCGCAAGTACGCGCGCCACTATTTCAGTCAAAGAAGAATCATAGACACCGAGCAATTGATAGGCGGCGGAGAAAGGATTGGTAAGGGGTCCGGCAAGATTAAAGATTGTTTTGATGGCGATTTCTTTTCTCACGAGAGCGGCTGAACGCATCGCAGTATGATATAGGGGAGCGAATAAAAAACTGATATTGTAAGAACGCATACATTCATGGATGATGCTTTCCGGCGGATCAATCCGAAACCCAAGAGCCTCCCAAACATCGGCGCTCCCGCAAAGACCGGTTGCCGAACGATTGCCGTGTTTTGCTACTTTGATTCCACTTGCCGCAAGAAGAAGTGCGACACAAGTTGAAATATTGAATGTTTTAAAAACAGTTCCCCCTGTTCCACAGGTATCGAGAAAATCTTGGCTCGGAGCAATTTCCTGAAAAAGCGTGTCGGAAGATTTCGATGTTATCCTTTCACACTTCCTGCGCATCACCCGGACGAGAGCTTCCAGTTCTTGAGCGGTTTCTCCTTTCACCGCCAAACCCATGACGATTGCTGAAATTTGAGCCGGGCTTAACTTACCATCCATAATATCCTGAAAAACACCCTCAGCTTGATGCAAACTGAGGTTTTTCTTTTGAATGAACGTCTGAAGTATTGGCGCGATTTCCATTTAAAGCTTTAGAAAATTAAGTAAAATTTTTTTTCCTTCTCCGGTAAGAATCGACTCGGGATGATATTGCACTCCAAAACAAGGAAAGCCTTTCAGATGCACTCCCATAATCTCCCCATCCCGGGTGGAAGCATTAACGGTAAAACACTCGGGAAGTGTTTTTTGTTCGGCTATCAATGAATGATACCGTGTTGCTGAAAAAGGGTTCTTGATACCCGAATAAATAAACCGTCCATCATGATATATCTGAGAAACCTTCCCATGCATAATCTTCTCAGCCCGGCGGACAACGCCTCCAAAAACAGTAACAATTGCCTGGTGGCCCAAACATACTCCCAAGAGCGGAAATGTTCGATGAAACTCCTGGATCACCTGCAAAGAAATTCCCGAATCAGCAGGCACCCCAGGACCGGGCGAAATAATTATTTTCTTAAGACGAGAGAGTGCGCGTATTTCTTCGGTTGTAATTTGGTCATTCCGGACTACCAAAGTTTCATACCCTAATTCTTCCAAATACTGGTAGAGATTGTAGGTAAAAGAATCGTAATTATCAATTAACAGAATCTCTTTGCTGAGATTATTTTTTCCGTAGGACATCGGCTCCTAATTGGACTAACTTTTCGTCGATATTCTCGTATCCTCTATCCAGATGATAAATCCTATGAATTGTGGTCTTTCCTTTTGCGGCAAGCGCCGCGGCGATAAGCGCCGCCGAAGCTCTCAGATCGGAAGCCATAACTTCAGCCCCCTGGAAAGAACGGTTACCTTCAATTACGGCAACCGAACCGTAACGCATAATATTCGCGCCCATACGGTTTAATTCCGCAATATGCATAAAACGATCGGGATATACTTTTTCGGTAATGACCGAAATGCCCTGAGCATGACATAAAAGGCTCATGCATTGAGCCTGCAAATCGGTAGGGAATCCCGGAAACGGCAAGGTCGAGATATTCACCGGGGAGATTGCCCGGAGAGACTTTACTTGTAACATATTCTTCTTCATCTCGATATCCTGCCCCATATTTTTCAAAGCATCAATTACTGCCATAAGATGACTCCGGTGAACATTGCGTATCATAATCGGGCTCTGGGTGATTAACGAAAAGAACAAAAATGTTCCTGCTTCTATCCGATCGGGAATTACCGTATATTCAACGCCATGCAGCCTGCGTACCGGCTGGATAATAATCCGGGGGGTTCCTTCGCCCTGAATATTTGCTCCCATTGCCTTCAAGAAATTTGCTAAATCAACCACTTCGGGTTCACAAGCAGCAAAATCAATCTCCGTACGCTCGCGGGCAAAAACTGCCGCCATCATTACATTTGCAGTAGCCAGGACCGAAGAACCAAAATGTCCTCCTAAAAATACCTCGCCCCCCTGAAAATCTTGAGTTTGAGCATAACAATATCCACCCTTGACTTTAATCTTTGCCCCTAAAGCCTCTAATCCCTTCAGATGCAAATCGACCGGACGCACCCCGATCACACAACCACCAGGAAGAGAAACTTTTGCCTTTTTTCGTTGAGCCAATAGTGGCCCCAAAACACAGAACGAGGCGCGCATAGTACGAACAAGCTTATATGGGGCAGAAAAAGGTTCGGAACTTTTGTGCTTGACAACGAGAGTATTCCCTTCAAAAACAACATCCTTTCCTAAAACATTGAGGATTTTGCACATTGTCATAATATCGCTTAATCGCGGAATGTTCTTTAGCACACAGTCCTCTTCTGTAAGAAGCGTTGCGGCCATAATCGGAAGTGCGGCATTCTTTGAGCCGCTGATAGAAACTTCTCCTTTTAGCTTCTTCTCGCCGTATACAATGAGCTTATCCATGTGAGCTCAACGCAATCTTCCTCAATCCTAATATTCTCGTGATTCCCGCATAATCTTTTTTTGCATACTCCAACCGGAAACATTCTGTTTTCTTGATTATTTCGGTAATGGCCGAAACCTGACTTATCCCAATCTCAAAAAACAGCATCCCATTGTTTCTTAAAAAGACACCCGCGCACTGAAGGATTTTTCGGATAATACTAAGCCCATCCTTGCCGCCGGAAAGCGCAAGGCGCGGCTCATAGGAAAGACTCGACTCATGCTGCAACAGATGATCCGGAACGTAGGGGGGATTGGAAACAATCATGTCAAAAACTCCCGGACGGAATGCGGAAAATAAATCTGCACAGACAAAATTTAAGTTGGAAATCCGGTGTTTCATGCGATTCGTTGCGGCAACCATAAAAACTTGCGCAGATATATCAGAAGCAAAAATCTGAGCTTCCGGAAGCATTCTTGCCAGGCTAATTCCAATCACCCCGGACCCGGTACCAAGATCAAGAATGGAACAGGCCTGAAGAGCACGCGCATGATGATAAACGCTCTCGACAAGCAGTTCGGTTTCGGGACGCGGGATCAATACCTGGGGACTCACGGTAAAATCGTAACCGAGAAACGAACTTTCACCAACAACATAATCGAACGGAATCCCGCGGACAATATCAGTGAATTGAGCGACAAGATCTGGATAAGCATCCAGAGACAGTGTATCAGCAAGCGGATGCAATAAAATATCGGTTAACGAAAAACCCGTCGCGCGTTCAACCAAGAATTTCTTCTCAGCGAATGAAATTTTCTCGCTCTGTATAATATCGCGAACAATCATATCTTCTTTTTCCGGGTGGCAATGATCAGGGGTTTAATGACAAGGTCCAGATCGCCGTTTAAAAATTCTTCAAGCCGATAGATAGTAATGCTGCCTCTGTGATCTGTAACCCGCCTTTGAGGAAAATTGTAGGTTCTTATTTTTTCGCTCCTCTCGCCGCCGCCAACTTGGATACGCCGTTCGGAAGAAATCATATTTTCTTGCCGCTGGGCTTGTTCTTCCATAATTTTCGCTCTCAACACTCTCATCGCTTTCTCTTTATTTCTTCCCTGTGAACGCTCATCCTGGCACACTACGACAAATCCGGTGGGAAGATGCGTAATACGCACCGCGGAATCGGTCTTATTCACATGCTGACCGCCAGCCCCTCCTGCTCGGAACGTATCGATTTTTAAATCTTTCGGGTCAATATTCAGTTCGATCTCCTCAGGTTCTTTCAAAACTGCAACCGTTACCGTAGAAGTATGAATTCTTCCGCCAGCCTCTGTTTCCGGAACACGCTGAACGCGATGAACTCCGCTTTCAAATTTAAAATGCGCGTAAGCACCGTCGCCCTTCACCGCAAAAACAACCTCTTTGATACCTCCAAGTTCAATATCATGGGTGGTAAGCACCTCGACTTTCCAGCCCTTTGATTCGGCGTATTTTGTATACATCCGCAGCAGTTCCGCGGCAAAAAGCCCTGATTCTTTTCCTCCGGCAGCCTGACGAATCTCGACGATCACTCCCCGGCTTGGCTCCGTATCTTCTTCATATAACTTTTCCTCAATGCCCTCTTCGATTCTCTGCATGCGCAAAGTAATTTCTTCTAATTCCTCGGCCGCAACTTTTAAGATTTGTTCGTCGGACGACTCCTTCAGCAACACCTCTACCTCGGTTTTCTGTTTCTCAAGCTTCCGATAATTAGAGATCGCGAACACCAGGCTTTCGAGCATAGAGAATTTTCTGACGCTTTCGGTATATTTCTTCATATCTGCCATCGCGTCGCCGCAAGCCAAGAATGATTCGAGAGTATGGTATTGGTATTCTATTTTCTCAAAATCCTCACGCATTTTTTCCCTTGTATTTCTTTACAAATTTATCGACGCGTTTCTCCGAATCGACGTATTTCTGTTTTCCAGTGAAAAATGGATGACACTTCGAACAAATCTCCACGTTGATGCTGGCCTTCGTCGAGCGGGTGTGGATTACGTTTCCACACGCGCACATAATGGTTGCTTCTGCATACTTGGGGTGTATCTTCTTCATAAAACCTCCTTAGATCAATTTTTGAGTACTATTATACCACTTTTCCTTGAAAACACGCTGTTTTTCGCCGACTCCTTAAAGGCATTTCCTCATGGCTAACCCAGGAAAAACATACGCCGGCTTTATTGATTCATACTCAGCAAGAATTCTGGATTGCTGGAAGTCCGTGACATTCGCGCGCAGAGAAGCTCAATGGCTTCAGCGGAATTTAAATCATTCAATACTTTCCTCAGCATCCAAATCTTCTGCAGCTCGTCAGGATGCACCAGCAATTCCTCGCGTCGGGTGTTGGAGCGTTTAATATCGATGGCAGGATAGATCCGCCGCTGGAAAATATTGCGGTCCAAAGTAATCTCCATATTTCCTGTACCCTTAAACTCCTCAAAAATAACATCATCCATTCGAGACCCAGTGTCAATCAATGCCGTTGCGATAATAGTCAGAGAGCCTCCTTCTTCGATAGCTCTGGCGGCTCCCAAAAATCTTTTTGGTTTGTGGAGCGCATTCGAATCAAGACCTCCTGAAAGAATTCTTCCAGAATGCGGTTCAACAATATTGTAAGCCCGGGCAAGACGCGTAATACTGTCGAGAAGGATGACAACATCTTTTTTGTATTCTACGAGACGCTTCGCCTTCTCGATTACCACTTCGGCAACTTGAATATGGCGTTCAGCCGGCTCGTCAAAGGTAGAACTAATCACCTCGCCTTGAACGATGCGCTTCATCTCCGTCACTTCTTCTGGACGCTCGTCAATCAAAAGAACGATCAAAATAACATCGGGAAAATTAGCGGTAATTGCGTTAGCAATCTTCTGGAGAAGAACTGTCTTACCGCTATAGGGCGGCGCCACGATTAATCCTCTCTGTCCTTTACCGATCGGAGCGATAAGATCAAGCATTCTCGTTGATAGCTCTCCTGGAGTTGTTTCCAAAAGAAACCTGTCTTTTGGATAAATCGGCGTAAGATTATCAAATAAAACGCGAGTTTTTACCGCTTCTGGGTCTTCGAAATTAACTGCTTCAACCTTAAGCAGGGCAAAGTATTTTTCATTATCCTTCGGGGGGCGAATCTGGCCACTTACCGTATCGCCGGTTTTCAAAGAAAATTTCCTGATCTGAGATGGCGACACATAGATATCGTCAGGCGAAGGTAAATAATTGTAGTTGCTGGATCGTAAAAACCCAAAACCTTCTGATAGAATCTCGAGTACTCCGATGCCGAACATAAATCCTTCTTTTTCTGCTCTGGCCTGCAAGATCTTAAAGATTAAATCTTGTTTCTTGAGGCCACTTACCCCATTCAGAGACAATTCTTTGGCAATTTTCGCCAATTCCGAAATTTTCATCTCCTTTAACGTTCCGATATCCATTCATTTCCTCCTTATTTCGATCTGTTTGTTATAACGGTTTTTTAACTTTTTACTCTCTGCCTTTTTCTAAAAACCTAAGAACGCGAGCAACCTCTCGTCTCAGATGTTGTTTGGTGGATACATTCATTATACAGCAATCAGCCCAGAGGCGTTTTTTCTTAAGCGGTATCTGATTTTTCAGGATAATTCTTATCTGTTTATCTGATAACTTCCGAAAAATACGGGCACGCTGACGCTGCAAAGCTACAGAAGTATACACAACGATTACTTTTCCAAAAAAACCAGAAAGACCTGCTTCATACAGTAAAGGCATCTCAATAAATAAAATCCTGTTCCGGTGTTGCGTACGGGAAATTATTTTTTTGAGGTTCTTCCAGATTTGCGGCCAGGTGATATCGCTGAGTTTTCCAAGATATTCCTGACTCTGGAATGCTGTCCGAGCAAGTTTTTTCCGGTCAATTGCGCCATTGCGCAACATATCATTTCCAAAGAACTTGCAAATCTTTCTCTGTAAAACACGATTTTCAGAGAGAAGTCTGTGGTACAAAGAATCCGCGCTGTATACCGAGTAATTCTTTCTTTCCAAAAATGCAGCTACGGAACTTTTCCCGCTGCATAAACCGCCAGTAATCGCGACGACCATCTGACGCAATTATGCTTTTTTATACATCTCCAAGTAACTCTCGGTTGTTTCTTCCCAGGAAAATCTCAAATCGGTTACCCGAGTAAGTACTTTTTGCCAAGATTGCTTATCAGCAAATACTGCTTCGATACGATGCAAAGCTGAAAGAATCGAAGCGCTTGAATATGCATCAAGCACAAATCCATTGCCTTTCTTTGCATTCTTGTTGTAATCAATTACCGTGTCGGCAAGCCCTCCGGTAGCGTTCACAAGCGGTAAGGTTGCATAACGAAAACTGATCATTTGCGAAAGCCCGCAAGGCTCAAATTTTGACGGCATCAGAAAAACATCGGAAGCCGCATAGATTTTGTGCGCAATTCCTTCGTCGAATTTGAGGTGCAGCGCAAACCTCCGGGGATATCGCTGAACAAGCAGCGCTAATGATTCCTGGTGTTTTTTCTCACCCAACCCCAAAATAGTTACCTGGTGTTTTTCGAGAATTTTTGGAAGCGCTTCTGCCAAAATATCCAAACCCTTCTGATCTGATAAACGTGAAACCATTCCCAAAAGCAGCGTATCAGCACGTTCCTCAAGTTTCATCTCACGCTGATAGCGCACTTTATTTTCCAGCTTTTTCTCAAGGCAATCCTTGCTGTAACAAGTGTAAAGCAACTTATCGTCCGCCGGAGACCATACATCATAATCGATCGCGTTGAGAATACCGCTGATTTTACTCTTATATTTTTTAAGTACGTCTTCGATACCGCAACCAAATTCTTTAGTCTGAATCTCTTTGCTGTACGTAGGGCTTACCGTATTAATCCTGTCGGCATAAACAACCCCTCCCTTGAGAAGATTCAATTGGTTATACATCACAAGCGGCTCAAGCGCTTCTTGAGGAAGGTTTAAACTGGAGAATTTATTTTGCGGGAAATACCCCTGGAAAGCAAGATTATGGATTGTAAATACCGCTTTCGTTTTCTTAAAAAACGTATCCTTCCCATATAGAGTTTTCAGATAAACAATCACCAAGGCAGTTTGCCAATCATTACAATGAACTATTCCCGGATTGAACTTCAGAGCTTTCATGAGCTCCAATGCCTTATGTGAAAAAAAACTAAAACGCTCTAAGTTATCCGGATAGTCACCTTCCGGAGTATTATACAGATAATCTCGGGAAAAGTATTCATCCTGGCGAATAAAAACAACTTCGATGTTCTTGCCGATAGTCGAAGTACCGTATTCTTTATGGGTTTTCTGAGGTTTTATGTTTTTGTACCAAGGCATGAATATTTTTACAGTGAGCCCTTTCTGCTCGAGAGCAAGGGGCAAAGCCCCTGCCACATCAGCAAGTCCGCCGGTTTTCGCAAAAGGAAATACCTCAGATGAAAAAAACGCAACATTCATTGTACTGCCTCCCGTTTTACCACCCATAAACCTTAGAAATCCTGACGCTCTGCCTGAAGCCAGTTCGCTCCGGCTTTGAGCGTAACCCGCAAAGGAACCTTCAGCGACACAACATGTTCCATAACCGAACGGATTGTCTTCAAAGCTTGATCCCGCTCGTGCGCAGGAACATCAAAAACCAATTCATCGTGTACCTGCATTAAAAGTTTATAAGAACTGCTCTCCTTTTCAATCCTCTGGTAGATATCTCTCATCGCTAATTTAATAATGTCAGCCGCGGTCCCTTGAACAGGAGCGTTGATAGCCTGCCGAGAAAGCGCCTCTTGGAGAGCGCGATTAACCGTCATCATGTTCTCCATATAACGCCTCCTTCCAAAAAGAGTCTCGACATATCCTTTTTCCTTTGCTTGCGCAATAGTCCTATCGAGAAAACTTCTCACCTCAGGGTAACGCACGAAATATTCGTCAATAAACCTTTGCGCATCAGCGAACGAAATCGCTAATTCTTTCGCCAACCCATGAGCCGTCATTCCATAAATAATTCCGAAATTGATCCGTTTTGCAAAATCGCGCTTTTGGGCGTCAATTGTCTCCTCTGGCTCGCTAAAAAGCAATGAAGCGGTAAAAGTATGAATATCTCTGTCTTTCTGGAATGCATCAACTAAATTCTTATCTTCAGAAAGATGGGCAAGAACGCGCAGTTCGATCTGAGAATAATCAGCACTTACGATATATCCCTCCGGAAATTGGGAAATAAAAGCGCCTCGAACCATGCGCCCAGTTTCATCGCGTATAGGAATATTCTGGACATTGGGAGAAGTTGCGGAAAGTCTTCCTGTTTGCGTGGAAACCTGAGAAAAAACAGGAGATAAAAATCCATTCGCCCCTTCCGCCTGTTTCACAAACGGCTCAAGATAAGTGCTGACTAACTTATGAATTTTGCGGTACTCAAGGAGCAGAGCAATAATCGGATGAGCCGTGCTTAACTTTCTCAGCGTCTCCTCATCGGTAGAAAATCCTGTTTTTGTACGCCTCAATTTCGGGAGCCGTAAATCCATGAAAAGAACTTCAGCAAGCTGCTGAGGAGAATTTAAATTAAACTCTTTCTGAGCGAGCTTATGGATACGGGAACGAAGCTGAACAATTTTTTCAGCCAACTGTTTCTGCATTTTTTTAAGAAAATCAACATCGACGCGGATCGAATTTACACGCATCCAGCTTAACACGCTCACCAGGGGCATCTCAATCTGAAAAAAGATAAAAGCGAGACTCTGCTCCCGAATCTGCTGATCCAGAATGCGGTATAATTGTTCAATGATAAAAACAGACTCTTCTGACTTCAACGTGTCTGCTTGTTTCAAATACTGCCTGCTGATATCTTCAAGGGAATATTCGGAAAAATCCGGGCGCAATACATAGCTTGCCACCATGACATCAAAATATGGATTTCTCAAAACAATGCCATGATTATGGAGAAAAACGATACCTTCTTGTAAACCCCAAGAGATTTTTCTGATTGAATTATCTTCAAAAATTATTTTGAAAAAAGAAATATCTTCACACACAAGTTTTCCGTTGTACACACAGTATACCGTCGCTTGGTCTAAATAAAAAACGAGTTCCCGGTTCTTTAGAACAGCGTCTCTCAAGGCATCCGTAGCCCGCTGCGCAGGAGCACAAGCAGAATGGGCAACTACCGGATTTTTCATCTCGGCTAAAAATTGTTTAAACCCAAGTTTTAGGAACAGCTCATAAAGTCGAGGTTCGTCTTTTGGTTGTATGGTAAATCCGCTCATAATATCTCCAGAAAACTGCAGATCATAGCGCAAAGTCGCTAGTTCTTTGCTCAAAAAGACCATTTCTCGATGCTGCCGAAGAATATTCTGCACCCTTTCCGGCTGAATCATGTCTATGTTTCTAAAAATCTCTTCTACGCTGCCAAATTTTTGGATAAGCTCGGTTGCCGTTTTTGGACCGATTCCCCGAGCCCCGGGGATATTATCGCTTGTATCACCACACAGAGCCAAAAAATCAACGACATATCTTGGTACAACCCCCAGTACGTCTTGAACTCTATGAACATCAAAAAAAATCTCTTTTGAAGGGTTATAAACCACCGTATGGTCGTTCACGATTTGCAAGATATCTTTATCTGAAGTAATCGCAACTGAGAAAAGACCCTCTTTCTCAGCCTTACGAGCAAGGGTCGCAATTAAATCGTCTGCTTCAACCCCCTCTTGTTGGCAAAGAGTAATTCCCCAGAAACCTATAAGCTCTTTAATAATTCCTATTTGTATTTTCAGGGCATCAGGCAAAGCCGGCCGCTGAATCTTATAGGCGGAAAATTTTTCGCTTCGGAATGTCTTACGCGACACATCGAAACATATCCCCATAAACACCGGGTTAAATCTATGAATGAGCTTGCGCAGAATATTTACAAATCCAAAAACTGCATTCGTCGGTATTCCATCGGGTGTCGTAAGACCTTGGATTGCATAAAAACTCCGAAAGCAGAAGGATGTTCCATCGATGATATAAAAAGTCCTTTGATTATCTATCGTTCTCTGGTCAAACACAGATACTACTATTACACTCTGAGGAACATGGGGGTTTATTCTTTCGGAATTTCAAGAACCAGCGCGATCGCACGCTTCAGTTCCTGTGTCAGCGAAAGATAATCGTCTGTTTTCAAATAATTAAGACCATTGGTAATGTGAAGCGCGACTTCTTCCTTGACGGTTTGCTTTTTCGCCTTCCGGTAATACTCTTTTAAGTCCGCCCGGAGTTTTTGATCGGAAGGCTGCAACAAATACCCGGCTTCAAACTCAGCTGACGCGCTCTTATATCGCTCACGCTTAAAAGCTTCCATGCCCCGGTCGAAATAATTCTGAGCTTTTTCGTTCAGCTCCTGTCGATACTGTCGACTCTCGTAAGCCTGTCTGTCAGAAAGATCTTTCGCTCGAACCCGGGAATCGAATGCTTTCACTTTTTCGCTTACACCCGGATACCGCGACAATCTCATAAAATACTTACGGGCCTTTTCGGTCCATAAATCTCCTTCTTTGCCTTTTTGGTAACGCAAATACCAGTAATAGGCCGCATGGGGAAAATCTTTCTTCCTCTCATACAGAAAGCCAAGATTCGCATAGGGAGGAAGGTAGTCCGGGTCTATATCAACCGCCTTTAAATACATCTGCTCTGCGGTGAGGGTATCCCCGAGCTGTTCACAAACAACGCCCAAATCATTGTAGGCTTCTTTGAACATCGAATCAAGGCTGATTGCTTTCTCGAAGAATGACTTTGCTTCACTGTATTTTTTGAATGACTGCTTCCGAAGCCCTTCGTCTCGATACTCACGAGCTTGTTGCAAAGCGATAGTATCTTCAGCAAAAGCACATACCGCTACGGAATACAGGAGAATGAAGAATGTGATGGTTGATTTTATCATTACTTCGCAGGCATAGTGAACTGATTAAAAAATATCATAAGAGTCACTCTCTGTCAAACTATTTTTGTTCTTTTTGCCTTTTGGAATACGGAAAAAAGTTTTTCTTGTGGCGAATCATAATAAAGAGAAAAACAGCACAGGAAAAAACCTGCAATGGCAAATCTACGTGAACAAAAAAACAAGTAGCACAAAATAATCCAGCGGCAACACACGAAGCAATGGCGACCACATGAGTGAGAACAAAAAAAACAATCCACGCGCCGACAGCGATAAATACCGGGATCTTAAGCGCACCAAAAAAGAGAGAAAGAGAAACAACAGCTCCAAGGCTCGTTGAAACACCCTTCCCTCCTCTAAAAAGAAGGAACACTGGCCAATTATGCCCACAAATAGTTGCCAAAGCAAGGAGAAGAAAACCAAAAGAATTTTCCTGAGGAATAGCCACAAAACGACTCACAAGCCAGAGCGGGAAGAAACCTTTTAAAAAATCAAGAATAAATACAAGTACTCCCCAGCGGAAACCAAGCATCCGAGCAACATTGGTAGCGCCAATATTCCCTGAGCCGAAAGTGCGCACATCCCGTTGGGCCACCAAAAAACCAACCAAAAGACCGAAAGGTATCGAGCCTAAAAGATAGCAAAAACCCAAAGCGAGAATAAATTGAAGTGCCATGATTATTTCTTTGTAGAATTTTCTGGAAAATACATTTTTTATTTAGAGCGCCTTAGTGGAAGTTTTTTTGTCAAAAACGTTGAGCGCTTCTACCCCGCGTTTTAGATAAAGCCAACCAGAAATAACCGTCAGAATACAAGCACTTGTCCACACAATAGATGCGTACGGAAAATTGACCAACACCGAGAGTACGGTTGCCATCTGAAAAAATGTAGTAAGCTTACCCCAAATATTAGGATCGATGGTTACCTCGATCTTAAAAAGAAAAAAAACAAGCACTCCCAAAAGCAACAGCAAATCTCTGCTGAGTACGATGAGTACTACGCTTAAGGGGAGTTCAACACTTGGTAGCCGGCCACGCAGATGGTAAATCCAAATAAACGCGTTCAGAAGAAGAAGCTTGTCAGCGAGCGGGTCCAAGATTTTACCTACTTCGGTCCGTTGCTTTTTCCAGCGCGCAATCAATCCGTCAATAATATCCGTGAGCATTGCGAGAAAGAAAATCAAAACGCAAACCCACTTCATTGCCGGACGAGCTTCGGTATAATAAAAAAGGCTTGCAACAAAAAAAGGAATAACCAGAATGCGCGATAAAGATATTTTATTGGCAAAACTCATGCTCCTCCTTGCCTTTTCACAAAACCACTGAACAATACAGAAAAATCATTCGACTATTTTTATCCTCGAAAAAGGCCACCAGATACAAAGTGCTTTCCCAATAATATTCTTCTTCGGAACAAAACCCCAATATCGGCTATCACGAGAAGAGGCGCTGTTATCGCCAAGGACAAAAAAACTGTCCGCCGGAACCACAAGCTCTTTTTTTTCCTGGCCGTATTCCCCAAAGTTATAATAAAAACGCTTGCTAATTCTCGGATCGCTCACCGGCTCACCATTCAAATAAATATTACCATTGGCAATACGTACTTTGTCTCCCGGAAGACCGATGAGGCGCTTCACATAGGATTTCTGAGGATCAGGAGGAGCGATAAATACGACGATATCCCCTCGTTTTGGAGTAGTAAAACCCCAGAGACGAAATCCGATAAAGGGAATACGGGGACCATAATGAATCTTACTAACAAAAATCTTATCTTTGGGTAAAAAAGTCGGAACCATAGATGAGGTTGGAATCATATAGGGCTCAAAAAGCAACGTACGCACGATCACTGCGAGAACAAAAGCCCAGAGAAAAGCATCAAACCATTCACGGATAATCTGTTTTATTGTTTTTTTCCCAGCCATACCTCACCTAGATTTTCAAAACTTCGAAAAAAGCCTGCTGAGGAACTTCAACCTCGCCAAGTTGTTTCATCTTTTTTTTACCTTCTTTTTGCCGCTCCCATAATTTACGTTTCCGGGTAATATCTCCCCCGTAGCATTTACTGGTCACATCCTTTTTCAGCGCGGAAATCCTTTCAGAAGCGATAATCTTTGAACCGATCGCCGCCTGGATGCTTACTTCAAACATATGCCGCGGGATAAATTCACGCAGCTTAGCCACAAACTGACGTGAACGTTGTTCGGCTTTTTCACGGTGGACTAAAAGAGCAAAAATGCCTGAAGGCCTGTGGTTTAAAAGAATCTCTACCTTAACCACATCGGAAACTCTATAACCGATAAACTCGTAGTCAAGCGATCCGTAACCTTTCGTGTATGTCTTTATTTTATCATAAAAATCAATAATTACCTCTGCAAGCGGCATCTCAAAAATAATTGCCAATCGATCCTCTCCAAGATAATCAGTTTTTTGGTAAATCCCCCGTCGTGATTTAGCAAGTTCATAGAGGGAATCCATATATTCAAGAGGGGTAACAATTGTGGCAAGCACATACGGCTCTCTGACTTCGGCAATCTGCTCAGGTAATGGAAATTTGTAGGGAGTTTCTACGATGAGCACTTCGTTCTTTTTGGTCGTTACTTCATATCGAACATTTGGTGAGGTGAGCACTAAATCCATCCCGTACTCTCGTTCTAATCTTTGCCGGATAATCTCCATATGCAACAAACCTAGGAAGCCACATCGAAAACCATACCCGAGAATCCCGAGGTTATCTGGTTCGTGAACAAACGAAGGATCAGAAAGGCGTAGCTTCTCAATCGCATCTTTCAACACAGGGTAATCACTGACTGCAACCGGAAAAATACCGCAGAACACCATAGGAGGAATCTTTTTGTAAGAAAAAATCTTCTGCGCTGTCGGGCGCTTCGTTTCGGTAATCGCATCAGGGATAGAAACCTCTTGAGGATCACGGATTGAACAAGAAATAAAACCAACTTCCCCTGCCCCCAGCTTTTCTACTAACTCAGCCTTGGGCTTAAAAACCCCTACATCTTCAACAAGATAACTCTTTCCTCTCTCAATCATTGTAACAGCCAATCCTCTGGTAAGCTCTCCTTCAAATACACGTACATAGAGGATGACTCCTTTATAGGGGTCAAAACTGGAATCAAAAAGAAAACCCCGTAAAGGCTCCTGCTGGTTCCGCGACGGAGGAGGAATTTCCCTGGTAATGCGCTCCAAAACCTCCAGTACCCCCGTTCCTTCTTTTGCTGAGATAAATGATACCTGGTCATGAACAATGCCAAAAATATCGTGGAGTTGTTTGGCAGTCCTCTCCATATCAGCTCCCGGCAAATCTATCTTGTTGACAACCGGGATGATATAAAGACCAGCTTCTTTGGCGAGATGAAAATTCGCTACGGTTTGCGCTTCAACTCCTTGAGACGCGTCTATCAGAAGTAAAGCCCCTTCGCATGCGCCGAGCGATTTAGCCACTTCATACGCGAAATCAACATGACCAGGAGTGTCAATAAGATTAAAAATGTAATTCTGGCCGGAAGCGGAAGTAAACTGTAAACGAACCGCTTTGGCCTTAATGGTAATCCCCCGTTCTCGCTCAAGCTCCATTCCGTCAAGCATCTGTTCATGGAAATTCCTTCTATCGACGGCTCCGGTAAGTTCAAGAAATCGGTCAGCCAAAGTCGACTTCCCATGATCGATATGGGCAATGATACAAAAATTTCTAATCAGGCAGTCAGAAGTCATGAGTCTTTAAACCGCTGCGTTTTGCAGTTTTTCACAATCTGTATTATCTGTTCTTCAACTTCCGAAATGGAATAACCCGTTGTGTCAAGAACAAAAGCTCCGGGAACCTTTTTTAGTCCGCCGACATTTCTTCCAAAATCCTTCGTATCCCGTATCCGCAGGTCTTCTTTTACTTTCTCTCGAGATATTTCTTTACCACGCGCCCTGAATTCTTTCCAGCGCCGTTCGACACGTTCCTCAAAAGAAGCATCCAGGAAAATTTTTATATCTGCATCAGGAAAAACCACGCTCGTCGTATCCCTGCCTTCCAAAACCGCAGGCGTACCCGCCCCTAATTTCCGTTGTTGCTCTACAAGCAGCTGGCGAATCAAAATATTATCAGCAACATAAAACACCTTATTCGTTACATCCGGGGTTCGTATGTGCTCAGTTACATCCTGCCCATCGAGAAAAACCCGGAGAACTTGATTTTCCATACAAAGAGACACTGTTGTTCTTTTGGCCATATCAAGAAGTGCTTGGCCATCATCAAAAGAAATGCCCTGCTCAATCGCCTTCAAGGTGACTGCGCGGTACATCGCCCCCGTATCAATGTAAAGAAAATTCAGTTTCTGAGCGATACTTTTTGCGATAGTGCTTTTTCCTGAACCAGCTGGGCCGTCAATAGCGATAATCATCGTTCTTGGAAAAATTTCCTTTCTTCTGCGCGATACGCTGCAACAGCAAAAGCGTCTGCTTCCGGTTCTGAGAAAGCACATACTGCGCAAGCTTCTGAAAACTTTTGTAGAATCTGTTTGTTGTTTTTTTTAGATAATCGCGGTTTAAATGCAGAATGGGTTCCCAGACATGAGCATCTGAAGCGGCAACCCGAACCATATCCCGAAAAGAACCGGCGGTATAACGCAAGTACTCCCGAGGAACACACTCCATTAATGCAAAAGCGAGTAGGTGCGGCAAATGGGAAGTATAGGCTAAGATGGCATCGTGTTCTTCCGCAGAAAGTAGTTCAACCTTTGCTCCTAAAGAACGCCAAAGGCCTGCAACCTTCGTGAAAACATCGTTATTGGCAAGCGGAGTCAAAATACACACCATGCCTTCAAAAATACCTTTTTGGCTATGGATAATCCCTTTCTTTTCTGAGCCGCACAACGGATGAGTGCCTACAAAATTATCGGGGATACACTTTTGCGCCATCTGCATGATTGCTCGTTTGGTGCTTCCGATATCAAAAACAACGGCATCACTGGAAAGACAAGTTTTGAGTTTTGGCAAAGTTTTTAGAATAGTTTCAACAGGGGTTGCCAGAACAATGAGATCGGCTCCACGACATGCGCTCTCTACATCATTGGTAACCCGATCAAAAATACGGTGTTTTTGAATCTCGGCTATTCTCTTCTGGTTACGTGTAACTGCCCAAAGCAAACCAGAAATTTTTTTAGCTTTTAAGTCCCGGGCAAGGGAGCTGCCCATAAAACCTGGACCAACAATAACCGCTTTCTTGAATCGCATGGCTACAAAGTTCTTTCAACTGCAGAAGCGACTCCGCGGAGTTGTTTTACCAGCTCCCCAAATCGTTCAGGAATGAGCTGCTGAGGGCCGTCGCTCAATGCTTCTTCAGGGTTAGGATGCACTTCAATCAAAAGTCCGTCAGCGCCGGCAGCCACAGCCGCACATGAGAGAGGAGCAACTAAACCCCACCTGCCGACTGCGTGTGAAGGATCAACAATAATCGGCAAATGAGACAACTTCTTGATTATCGGTACAGCGCTGATATCCAGCGTATTCCTCGTAGCATCCTCAAAGGTTCGAATACCGCGCTCACAGAGAATCACATTAAAATTACCGCTTGCCAAAATATATTCGGCGCTCATCAACAATTCTTTGATTGTCGCACTGAGCCCCCGCTTCAAAATAACAGGCTTGTTGGTTTGCCCAACTTCCTTCAAAAGATGAAAATTCTGCATATTCCGAGCACCTATCTGCAGTACATCCGCATACTTACTTACCAATGGAACATCGCGCGTATCCATCACTTCGGTAACCGTTACGAGTCCAAATTCCTGGCCGACGGCGGAAAGTATTTTTAAACCTTCTTCTCCTAACCCCTGGAAAGCATATGGGGATGTTCTCGGTTTAAAAGCACCTCCGCGTAAAAATCCAACTCCGTATTGAGAAATTTTCCCGGCAACCGTCCGAAGTTGTTCTTCGGATTCAATTGAACAAGGACCAGCGATTATCGTAACCTTTTTGCCCCCGATCTCAAATCCTTCTCTAATCTTAATGACTGAAAGTTGAGGTTTGAAATCCGAAGAAACCAGTTTATAGGGAGCAAGCACTGGCAGAACTTGTTCAACACCAGGGAGGATTTCAAGAGGCTGAGAACGCAAGATATCTTCTGGCCCGATGACACCGATAATCGTTCGAGAAACACCTTCAGAAACAATCGTTTTTAAGCCAAGCTTATTGACTTTTTCTATGATGTAATTTATCTCCCCTGGAGTGGCTCCGGAACGCAGCACTATAATCATTGACTTTCTCCTGCAAGATACCGGGAAAGCTCCTTAAAAAAAATCTGATTTTCCCGGTGCGTTCCGATGGTAACCCGCAAGTAATTCTGCATGCCCCATCCGCGCATATCCCGAATGATTACCCCTGATTGCAATAAAAATTTTGAAAGCTTCTCTGCTTCGCTAAAACGAAATAATATGAAGTTGGTGGCGCTCTTCACAAAAAATATTCCCAGCTTCTGGAAGTTTTCATAGAAAAACTTCCGTTCAGTTTCAATTTCCCGGATAACCTTACGCAGTTGTTTCTTATCGGAGAGCGCGGCAAATGCGGCAACCTGAGCCAGCCGATTGACGTTGAAAGGTTCCCGTACTTTATTCATCGCAGCAATGTATTCGTTGCCGGAAACAGCATAACCGATGCGTAAGCCCGCAAGAGCGTATGCTTTTGAAAAAGTACGGGTAAAAATAACATTATACCCTTGTTTGAGAAATTCGGCTGTGCGTGGAAAATCAGCGGGCGCAAATTCAAAGTAAGCCTCGTCAAAAAGCACAATGATATCTCGAGGAATACTTTTTAAAAAATTCTCTACCTCTACATGAGTAAGATACGTCCCATTCGGATTATCAGGATTAGCGATAATGATTACTTTAGTCTTGGGGGTAATTGCCGCGTGGATTGCTTTTAAATCATACCGGAAATCTTTGAATGGAATCTCTCTGGCGAGAATCCCGAGCGATTGCGCTTGAATTTTATACATCAAAAACGTTGGATAACCAACGATAATTTCCTCGCAACCCGGCTCGACAAATGTCCGCAAAACCAGAGAAATAATCTCATCGGAACCATTACCGAAAATAATTTTTTCCGGATCGATCTTCAAAAGCTTTGCCAATTTCATACGCAGGTAGAAACAATCGCCGTAAGGGTATCGATTAATCTGAGCGATTTCTCGTACAATCGCCCGACGAACCGCTGCTGAAATAACCATTGGAGATTCATTTGATGCCAGTTTAATAACCCGTGTAAGACCAAGCTCCCGTTTTACTTCCTCAATAGGGCGCCCGGGAACATATGTCTGTATATCGGAAAGAATTTCTCGGATCATTCGTTTTGGCATTTCAATTACTCCTGTTTACCGCCATGGCTATGCACTGCGCGGATACGAACCAAGTATTTTAATAAAGGAAGATTTCCTTTCAAGCTCGGTGAGCGCAGATTTTACTTTCCGGTCATTTCGATGACCGACAACGTCGACAAAAAAGTAATACTCCCAAGCCTTGCGTTTTGACGGCCGGGATTCTATCTTTGCCAAATTCACGTTATATCTCTTAAAGCAAACCAAGGCTTCGTACAAAGCGCCGACTCTATCAGGCACCGAAAAGATGAGAGAAGTTTTATCATTCCCCGTAGCCGGAGCGTCTTTTTGACCAATTACCAAAAATCTGGTGATATTCCGCTCTTTGTCTTGGATATGTCGTACAAGCACCTTCAAGCGGTAAATTGACGAAACCGCGCCACTGCCCATACAAGCAGAAAATTTATCTTTCTGTGCTGATTCAGCCGCTTTTGCTGTCGTCGGGCAACTCATAAGCTCCACAGCGGGCAGATGTTCTTGAAGCCACTTACGGCATTGTGCGAATACCTGCGGATGTGAATACACTCGCCTTATCTCAGGCAGCTGACAGTTTCCTAAAAGATTATGGGAAACATCGAGGAGAATCTCGGCACAAATCTTCAATTCCGAATCAACAAACATATCAAGCGTGTAGTTTACCGCTCCTTCTGTGGAATTCTCAACAGGAACGACTCCGTAGTGAGCCTCATCGCGAGCAACCCGAGAAAAAATATCACTGATATCAATACTCGGTATAAATTCAACTCCCTTGCCAAACTTTTTTAGGGCGGCCAAATGAGTGAAAGTGGCAACCGGCCCAAGATAACAGACGCGAAGCGTTGATGACAGAGAGAAAGAAATAGACATAATATGAGTAAAAATTTCCTGCAAAAGCTCCTGGGGGATAAAACCTGGGTTTATTTTCTTAAGCCTCTGAAATATGTATGACTCCCGCTCTGGAGAATAAGAAGGTTTTTCTATCTTTTGCTTCAGTTTGTTGATTTTCACAGCTACCTGTGCTCGCTCAGTGAGTAACCGCACGAGCCGCTCATCAACGGAATCAATCTTCTTGCGTAACTTTTTAAGGTTCATACATCACCATAAGGATCGCTGACTCCGGCATCCTCTCCAGCTCTCCCCCCTTCATTCTGTTGCTTTGGAGGTATCCCCGATACCTCCTTATCCACAATCTTCTCCTCCAGAATGTCTGCCGCTTTTCCCGTAACTTGATTCTTTTCCTCGGAAAAGCCAGGACCGTCATCATCACTCATTGAAATTCCATGTTCGAAGGCGACTTCTTTCAAACTTCCTCCAAACGCCTCATCTTTTCCTAAAGGTGGAAGCTCCTGGAGAGAGTTTAACCCAAAATATTCTAGAAATTGGCGGGTTGTACCATACATAAAAGGCCGACCAATAACTTGCTTCTTGCCAACGATCTTAATCAAGCCAAGCTTAGAGAGATGGTTAATAACTCCATCTGTATTCACCCCGCGGATAGATTCTATCTCCAATTTCGTTGCTGGCTGTTTATAGGCGATAATCGCTAAACTCTCCAGCGCGGCATTGCTCAATTTTTGCTTAAATTTATCTTTGTAGAACTTTTTTATCCAGTCGACGTTCGCAGGAAGACTGCACATTTGGTATCCGCCAGCAACCTTAACAATACAGAGTCCCGCCTTTCTTTCTTCGCATTCTTTGATCATCTGCTCAAAGACGGCTTCGATTTCCTTCCTGTCTCGACCAAGCAAATGAACACACTCTTCCAGGGAAACTGGTTTTTCGTTTACAAAAAGAATTGACTCCAGAATCGATTTAAGTTCCATAACGGGAATGCGCCCCTATATTTTTTTTATAGATTTCGTTCAGCAATTCTTCAACCGTTGAGAGAGCGTTGTTTGAAAGCAACGCCCGATCAATCATCTGCTGAGCTTCCTTACGTTTATACTGCAACCCCTCTAAAACTGAAAGCGCATCGTGTATCAGTTGTTGTCGTTTCTTTTCTACCGTTGGCTCTTTGGACATAACCCGGTCATTGATAAGCACAAAATGCCCCATTTTACCTTGTAATGTCGCGAGAATATTTTTCGCTCTTTGCAACCCAATACCTGGCAATGACTTCAAGAAATCGATGTCGCCTCCATCGATTGCCTGCGCAATGTCGGAAATAGACTTACTGAATGCCTTAAGCGCAGCCTTCGGGCCGATTCCGGAAACACCGATAAACTTTTCAAAAAACTCTTTTTCCAGCTCGCTTAAAAAACCAATCAGCACTGGATAACCCTTTGTCTGTTCAATATGAAAATAATCGTACACCACAAGCTCAACCGGCACTCCCTCTTCAACCCTAAGCCCGACAGTACACGGAACGAATACTTCATAGACAAAATTTCCTGCCTCAAGGTAAATTCTGTCTTCGCGCTTCCGTACACAAACGCCCTTCATCCGCGTAATCATGACAATCTCTGGGTATGAAGAAATGTTATCGCCAAACCTAAGGCATCGCTTAAGTGCTCTGAGCGCAAAGGTGTTTTGAACCGGTAAAGGTACCCAACCATTTTTTGCACTTGCGCTTTGGACGCCAACCCCATACCAGTAATCGCTTTCTTAACATGGGTTGCTGGAAATTCAACAATCTTTATCTGCCGAGTTGCCGCGGCAAGAACAACAACCCCGCGTGCATGTCCCAGGAGCACCGCGGTAATCGGATGTTTATAGTGTGCATAGAGTTTCTCGAGTACCACAACTTCCGGCTTAAATCGATCAAGGATTAAGCAAACGCGCTCAAAAATAGACTGTAGCCTTAATGCTAAAAGATCGCCACTCTTTGTCTTTATCTCTTCTGTGTGCTGAACGCACAAGCCGCCTGTTTGCTCGACAACGACACATCCCGTAGTTTGCAAGCCCGGATCAATGCCTAGAATAACCATTCACCCTGCCGAAACTATTCGGCCATTGTCTTTTCAATCTCGGCCATGATTTCATCTGGAATATCAAAATTTGCGTATACGTGCTGAGTGTCATCGTGATCTTCAAGAGCCTCCACCAAAGCGAGAACTTGTTTAGCATCCTGTAAACCCAGCTTGACCGCTGAAGAAGGAATCATGGTAATTTCTCCGCCTTCAATCACAATCTGCTTTTCCTTTAAAGCGCTTTTTACTTTCTCAAAGTCTTTGGGATCAGTGGTTACTTCAAAAAACTCAGCTTCTGTCTTTACATCTTCCGCGCCTGCATCCAATACGATTGACAACAAATCATCTTCAGAAACCTTATTCTTAGCAATAGTAAGTAAACCTTTTTTTGTGAAAATCCAGGCAACGCTGCCCGTTCCGGCTAAATTGCCATTTTTCTTCGTAAAAATATTCCGGATTTCCGCGGAAGTTCTATTCTTATTATCAGTCAGCGTTTCCACCATAATGGCAATACCCCCCGGACCGTATCCTTCAAACATACAAGTATCGTAACTGACTCCTTCTAGCTCCCCTGTCCCCCGCTTAATCGCCTTTTCAACGTTATCGGAAGGCATATTAATTTCTTTTGCCCGCTCCATTGCAGTGCGCAAACGTGGATTATTTTCAGAATTTCCGCCTCCTTCGCGCGCGGCAACCGTAAGTTCTCTGATGATCTTGGTAAACATCCTTCCCTTTTTCGCATCTTGAGCTGCTTTTTTATGTTTTATCGTTGCCCATTTTGAATGACCACTCATGATATGTACCTCCTATTTCTGAAAATTCTCAACATCAAGCGCTTACATTTCTAAAAAGCCGGCAGTTGAAACCTATCCTTCAACATACCTTGCTGTGAACCTTTTTTCGCCAGTTCATCTGCAAATCGGTTGCCTTCACGCTCGGTGAAAAGCACTTCAGCACTTTCAAAAAAACTCAAGAAATGTTTCGCCAGAGCGCATAAACCAAATAAATTTTGATTCTTTACCTTAAAACGGCCGTTGACTTGTTCAACTACAAGCTTGCTGTCCATAAAGAAAGTTGCCTTCCGTAAACCCAGACTCAAACACAGGTTTAATCCAACAATCAATGAAAAATACTCAGCAACATTATTGGTCGTCTGTCCTACAAACAATGAAATCTCCTTTGTTTTCTTGGAGTTCTGAAAAAGGCATACCCCGATTCCGGAATTTCCAGGATTCCCCGAAGAAGCGCCGTCGCAGAAAACCTCAACCACCAAAATCCTCCTTTAAATAAACCATCCGGGCGCACGAAGGACAAGTTATGATTTCTTTGTATTGTTTAATCTGGTTTATCGTTTCATCCATCATGCTCATATAACAACCTCCGCAAGTCCCGTTCAAAAGAGGAACAAGCGCTAGTCCATTCCGATTTTTTAAAAGACGATCATACTGTTGCAGAATCCTTTTATCAATCTCGCGAATTCTTGTCGAGCGTTTTTCTTCGAGTTGTTGCAATTGCAGCGTAAGATCGCTGATAATCTTCTCAAGAGTCCCCAATTGCTCATGAAACATCTTTTCATCAGCAGTTAATGTTTCCTTTTCCCGCGCGAGTTGGGAGCTTATTTTATCAATCTCTTCCAGAGCGATGAGAATATGTTCCTCAGCGACAGAAATATCTGCTTTTAAAGATTCAATTTCCTTCAACTTTAAATGGTATTCTTGATTGGTCTTTAACTGGTAAAGTTGGGTTTGCGCCTTATGCACACCCTCTTCTTTTGTCTTCAAATCAAGCTCTTTTTCCTTCTTCCGCAGCTGTGCGCTTTTTAGTTTTTCCTCGGCTTCTTGAAGACCTTTTTTCTTGAGCTCGAAAGCCGCTTTCAGTTCTTCAACCTGCTTTGGTGTATTTATTTCAGAGTCGGCACGAATCTGAAATATTTTTGTATCGATTTCTTGGACCTCAATTAGTTTCGCTATTTCCTCTTTTACATTCATCCTCTCTCCTTCTCGTTCACTACAGATCCAAGCAAATAAATGGGCAATGCCCGGATCGAACGGGCGACCTCGTCGATGTGAGCGACGCGCTCTAACCAACTGAGCTAATTGCCCGCACAAAACACGCAACGGCCAAACTATCCCATTCGACCGCGCACCAGCTAACTATTATCCTACTATCCCCGAAGTATCGTCGCTTAATGGTGGGCAGGGGAGGATTCGAACCTCCGAAGCGCGAAGCGCAACAGATTTACAGTCTGTCCCCGTTGGCCACTTGGGTACCTACCCGGATGCTTAACTTACTCGATTCTGCGGTAGTCATCCTACCGAAAAAAACCAATAAACTTATGCGTGCCCAAATGAAATTGGGCCCGCAGGGACTCGAACCCCGGACCAATTGATTATGAGTCAACTGCTCTAACCGACTGAGCTACGGGCCCAAGGTAATTAAAAAATTATAACAAATATCTTGTTTTACACAAGCGTAAAGTATAAAGAATAAAAAAGGCTCTTTTGATGATTTTGAGGAAGAAACAGTACCTGCCGCACAACGCATTATTCTATCATCAGAGAATGTGAGGCTTTAAACGAACTAGTCTTCCTGGATTTTTTCCGGCTCAAGAGCAAATTGTTGCGACGAGAAAAGATCCGAGGCTAACTTGAGATATCGAAATGCCTCGTGGATATCTTTTTTACGCTCATGAAATTGGGAAAGCTTCATATACACGAGAGAAAGATTGTTTATTGCCAGAACATAACGGGGATCGAGATCAACCGCTTGCTTTAAGAATAACTCCGCTTGAGCGTAATCTCCTTCTTCCGCCCAATATACCCCCCAATTATTAAGAACAAATTTCTTATACGCCGGGTTGATGTAAATAGTTTTTTGATAGAGCGTATAGGCACCATCCGCATCTCCTGATTGCTGCGCAGACACCCCTTCATTAAAATAAAGCTGCGCTTCTCCTTGTGCTGCCGATTGGGCGTATCCCGCACAAGTCACAAAACACAGAAGAAGAATTATGAGGAAGTTCCCGGCTTTACTCATTAAAAACCTCCTTGTCTCAGGATAAAAGAAACTTCACTCTCCCAAACCATTATAACACACAGCACCTATCTTACAATTCTTTTGCACTCAGAAAACAATCGTATCCCAGATACCTTTCGCCTTGAGGATAAGTTCGATCACTTCACGTACCGCCCCTTTCCCGCCAGGTGCATTGGTTGTATAGGCGCAAATTTCTTTAATTTCTGAGACTGCGTTCCTGACCGCAACAGGAAAACCTACTTTTTTAAGGACTGCCCGATCGATAAGATCATCCCCTACAAAACAAATCTTTTCAGGAGAACATTTGTATCGTTGTATCATTTTCTCAAAAACAGAAATCTTTGGCCACCCTGACCATACATCAGAAATGCCCATATCGCGTGCCCGTAACTTCAGTACGCGAGAATTCCTACCTGTCAGAATGGTTATTTTTAAACCGGATCGAATCGCAAAGGCCACCCCGACTCCATCGTGCACATGAAAGGCTTTTATTTCTTTGCCGGAAGAATCATAGATAATTTCTCCGCCAGTCAAAACTCCATCGACATCCAGCACAAGAAGTTCTGTGTTTTTTGCCTTCAGTAAAATCTCTGAATTATCTGTCATCAAACAATGCCTGCCTTTAAAAGATCTTGCACGTCCACCATCCCCACCGGATGCTGCTTCCTGTCTACAACAGGAACTTCGTCTATCTTCTTGTCTTGAAGAATTCTTAAAACCTCCGAAGCAAGCATATCCATGCCGACAGTCACGGGATTTTCCGTCATTACCTCTTTGACTGTTTTATGCAAAAGGTTCTTCTCGCTTTCTAAGCGCCTGCGTAAATCACCATCGGTAAAAATACCGATAAGCCTGCCTTGTGTATCAACAACCGAAGCTGCTCCGGCGCGTGCCTGCGTGATCGCGAGCAAAACCTTTGTAAGTTTTGTTTGCCCACCTACAATGGGGTTGGACTTCCCTTTGCGCATTACATCGCGTACCTGGAGTAATAATTTTTTTCCCAAGCTTCCCTGCGGATGCACCGAGGCAAAATCCTCCATGCGGAATTTTTTGATTCTTTGCACGGTAACACTGAGCGCGTCGCATAATGCCAGCATTGCCGTGGTTGACGTAGTAGGAGCTAAACCCAGCGGACAAGCTTCCTTTTTAATATCAATCACTAAAGATACATCGGCGTATTCCGCGAGAGTGGATGCCTTATTCCCGGTAATCGCGATCAGTAAAGCGCCGATCCGCTTTAAAAAAGGAACAAGGCTTTTCATTTCTTCGGTCTCACCGCTATACGACAACATAACAACCACATCTCCCCTGACTACTCTTCCGAGATCACCATGAAATGCCTCTGCCGGATGCAGCCACATGCTCGGAGTCCCCGTTGAAGACAGAGTGGCTGAAAATTTTTGGGCGATAATGCCCGCCTTACCCATTCCGGTTGTAATAACCCGTGACCTACAGCGACGAAGCATCATTACTGCTCGTATAAAATGCTCATTCAAACAACTTTTGAGCGCCAGCAGAGCATCCGCCTCTATCGTTAAAACTTCCTGCCCCCACTGAAGAATCCTCTCTTTATGCTTCATGAGCAATATGGTTGACTTCAATTACCTTTCTCAGTATTTTCTCAACATTTCCCAAAGCGATGCTCGTTGATTTATCACTCAAAGCCTTGTGCGGATCGGGATGAACTTCTAAAAATAAGCCATCAACTCCAAATGCGGCAGCAGCCCGGCAAAGCGGGAAAACGAATTGCCGGTCACCCCCGGATATCCCCTGAGCTGCGGATGGTTTTTGCACTGAATGTGTCCCGTCAAAAATAACAGGATACCCGAAACAGGAAAGAATCCCAAATGAACGAAAATCTACAACCAGGTTGTTATAACCAAATGAGGTCCCGCGCTCAGTGATAAAAAGATCCTTATTGCCCGTGGATTCCACTTTCTCAATGATATACCGGACATCCCACGGAGCGATGAACTGAGCTTTTTTTATATTAATTATCTTTTTTGTCCTTGCTGCCGCAAGAATTAAGTCTGTTTGCCGGCATAAAAACGCCGGTATCTGGATAACATCCAAAATGTCTTGAGCCGGCTCAACCTGTGAAACACAGTGAACATCGCTGAGAATTCGGATTCCCAGGGTCTTTTTTACTTTCTCAAGAATTCTCAATCCCGGCATAAGACCTGGACCGCGATAGGAAGAAGCTGCTGTCCTGTTTGCCTTATCGTAGCTGGCTTTAAAGAAAAAATCGACTGCATACTTTTGAGTAATATCCTTAAGCACCGAAGCGATTTCCAAAGTAGAACGGGCACTTTCTATAATACAAGGACCAGCGATAAAGATAAATTTTTTACGTGTTACTTTGTTCTTTTTGTATGGCATTGTAACGCTGCTTTAATGAAATCTCTAAAAAGCGGATGCGCTTTATCCGGTTTTGATTTAAATTCCGGATGGAATTGACACCCGACAAACCATGGATGATCTCGCAATTCAATGATCTCCACAAGCCCCCGTTCAGAAAAAATACCTGAAAGTACCAATCCAGCTTTCTCAAAAACATCCCGATACTTATTATTAAATTCATAACGATG
This sequence comes from uncultured Planctomycetia bacterium, assembly GCA_964634935.1. Lineage (GTDB taxonomy): Bacteria > Omnitrophota > Gorgyraeia > Duberdicusellales > Duberdicusellaceae > CAZWJT01. Next base: position 174,907 of record CAZWJT010000005.1, read on the forward strand.
CCGGTGGCGTTCCTGAATAATTTTTTTCTTGTAAGCAGTGTATGCGAGCGTATGTTCTTTGAGCGTACACGGATAAGCTCCCAGTCGCATCGTTCCTCCAAGTTCAGAAATATTCCGTTGCTCGCTCAGTAACGAGATGACTGGGTAGGAAGTATCTTTATTAAATTCGGTGGAATTGGCATCTTTGAAACCACAAACCGCACGGGCAAATTCAATAACCGCGGTTTGCATTCCTAAACAAATCCCAAAAAGCGGTATATTCTGGGTGCGCGCGTAGTGAATCGCTGCAATCTTTCCCTCAATACCCCGGCTGCCAAATCCTCCAGGAATTAAAATTCCATGTACATCTTTCAGAAAATATTCTGCATCTTTTTTCTCAATATCTTCCGAATCGATTCTCTCCAATACAAGGCGCGTGTCATTCGCTAAAGCTCCATGCCGCAAAGATTCATAGATCGACTTATAGGCATCTTGCAGCTGGATATATTTACCTACGACGGCAATACGAACCTCCCAGCGTGGGTTTGCCGCGCGCTCTACAACCGTATGGGCCCAGTCTTTCAGATTGCTTGCCAGAAATTTGAGATGAAGCTTACGCAAAATAATTTCATCAAGCTCCTGCTCTTTATAAATGAGGGGGATGCTGTAGATATCTTTGACATCAATTGCTTCGATAACGCAATCTTCTTCGACATTACAAAATAATCCTATCTTCTCTTTGACTTTCTTGCTTAATGGCCTTTCGGTACGACAGAGAAGAATCTCTGGTTGAATACCAATTTCCCTCAATTTTCCGACGCTGTGTTGAGTTGGTTTTGTCTTAATTTCGTCAGCCGCTGAAATATACGGTATAAGGCTCATATGAATATTCAGGGCGTTTTTAACGCCCAGCTCAAGCTTTAACTGGCGGATTGCTTCCAAAAACGGCAGACTTTCAATATCCCCTACGGTTCCGCCAATCTCGACCAAAACAACTTTTGCTTTCCCGCTTGCTACTCTTTTCAGCATTGACTTTATTTCATCAGTAATATGAGGAACCACCTGAACAGTTTCCCCTAAGAATTCGCCTTTGCGCTCTTTGGAAATCACGGAATAATACACCTTGCCGGTGGTGATATTGTTATCTTTACTGGCAACGATTGAAGTAAATCGTTCGTAATGCCCTAAATCCAGGTCTGTTTCCGCTCCATCCTCGGTGACATAAACTTCTCCATGCTGATGCGGGTTCATCGTGCCGGGATCAACATTAATATATGGATCACACTTAATCACGTTTACCTTAATCCCCCGCGATTCAAGAAGTCTTCCGATTGATGCGGCGGCAATTCCCTTACCTAAGCTTGAAACTACTCCACCGGTAATAAAAATATATTTTTTTGCCATTTTAAGTATTTCGACGCAACAGTTCTTCAACCCGAATTAAATCTTCCGCGGTGTCAACCCCGCATGTCTCATGATTCGTTTCGATTGTTTTAATGCGCAGTCCGGCTTCCAACACCCGAAGTTGTTCTAGTTTCTCTGCGCTTTCCAAAACACCCGGGATAAGCTTTGGAAATTTTTCCAAGAACCACTCTCGATAAGCATAAATTCCAAGGTGTTTATAACGCAGGATATCTTGGTCATTATCGCGCAAATATGGTATCGTTGCACGCGAAAAATAAAGGGCATAACCATGCCGATCAATGACAACTTTGACTACAGATGGATTGGTAACTTCTTCCGTGCGCTCAATCTTCTTTATCACCGTTGCCATGGGCAAGGAATAATCCTCTTTTTGTAATAGTTGAACGAGCCCATCAATCGTCTCTCGATGAATCAGTGGTTCATCAGCTTGGATATTCACCACAATATCCGCTGGTATGCCTTGAATGACTTCCGCAATGCGCTCAGTGCCTGAGGAATGTTTTGGCGAAGTAAGATACACTCGCGGAGAAAACTTTTTGCACACCGTAAGAAGCTCCTCGTCATCACAGGCAATAACCAAATCGGAGAGCGTTGAAGCTCGCTGTGCTGCTTCCCAGGTCCATTGAATCAATGGCTTTCCAAGAATATTCCTTAAAAGCTTCTTGGCTAGTCTCTGCGAATGAAGACGCGCGGGGATTACCCCCAAAACCTTCATAGTTTACTGAAATAAACGTCGTGGATATCTTCGAGGCGTTCTTTAAATTCCCAGGGGCTAACTGTTGAAACTCCAAATTTTCCAACTACAATTCCTGCTGCCACATTCGCAAGTGCTGCCGCCTCCAGAAAATCACCTCCGCACGCAAGAGCTGCCGTAAACACAGCAATAACGGTGTCCCCTGCTCCGGACACATCGAAAACCTCCAAAGCGAACGTCGGCAGATGAAACTCTCCTCGATCTTTCAAAAACAACGACATCCCCTCTTCGCCCCGGGTAATCAGAAGTGCCTGCGGACATAAACGTTCCATAATTAAATCTTTTACGATGGAAATATCTTCTTTCTTGCGGATTCTAAAGTTAGCTGCGTTTTGGGCCTCTTTCAGGTTCGGCGTTAAGGCAGTGACATTTTTATATAAATCAAAATGATCTTCTTTCGGATCAACGGTAACTATCTTCTTCTTTTTATTACAGAGTGGCAATATCTCTTCGAGAACTCGAGCGTTTATTACTCCTTTCCCATAATCTTCGATAATGAAAGCATCAAAAAGATCAATATTCTTCTGAATCAACTGAATAATCTTTTCACTGACCCGAGACGATAATTCCTCACGTGATTCCCAATCAATACGCACAATTTGCTGATGCTGCCCAACAATCCTTGTCTTTAAAGAAGTCGGGCGCAGGGAATCTCGGATAACAAACTCGCTTCCAAGGTGCTGTTCCCGCGCTAAAGCGAGCAAACGCGATCCATAATGATCCTTCCCCACTACTCCACAGAGGGCGGCATTACTCCCTAAGCTTGCAAGATTATGAGCCACATTGGAAGCACCGCCTAAAAGATAGCTCTCCTTGTGCGCCCAAACAACCGGCACAGGAGCTTCGGGGGAAAGACGCTCAGCGCTTCCGTAAATATAGTGGTCAAGAATCAGGTCACCGATAACAAGAATGCGTGTCTTTTTTATATGCGCAAGGATCTTGTAAAGCGTGTGCAGGTCACATTTAAGCTTCTTTTCCATTTTCTTAATATTTTTTGAGGATTTTATCATAGAAGCTTATGTTTGGCAAATAAAATAAAGGCGGCTACAAAGAAAGGGGCTGAAGAAGCTAAAGTATCTCTTTGGCCTTGGAAAATACTTCCCGGGGGGTGATAGACCGAATACACAAAAAATCGTTCACGCACTCATGGGCCCGACAAACGGCACAGCCAGAATCCTTATGAAAATAATATGCTCTATCGCCTAAGACTTTCCAGCGCTTCGGAGAAAGCCCTGGTTGTTTCCTGCCAAAAAGAGTAATAACCGGCGTGCCAAAAGCTCCGGCGATATGCCCAAGTCCGGAATCATTCCCGATAAAAATAGACGCTCGATTCAACAAAGAAATAGCCTGACGGAGATTTGTTTGGCCACAGAGATTGATCACTGAGCCTGCAAAGCCAGCGCAGATTGTGCCGGCCGATTCGGAATCATCGGTCGAGCCAATTAAAATAATCTGTCTATTCAGCTGGGCTTGAACCATCTGGCACAATTCGATAAAATTTTGTACAGGCCACAGCTTTGAGAAACAGCTTGCCCCGATCCCGAGAACAACCGGTGAAGAAATCTGGTGTTTGCGAAAAAAGTTATCTGCCCATTTCTCGGCCTCCGGATAAACCGGAACAAAAAGACGCTCTGTCTGCACCGGAATGCCCGCCCGCGAAAGAAGCATGAGCGTATAATCACGCTCATGGTACAACCCAAGATGTTTCTCATGAAAAAAAGACTTCGTGAGCAGGAATCCGCATTTTCGATTCCAGCCAATCCGCACCCTTGCTCCGCTTAAAAAAGCAAGAAGATGTGCTCGGTTGGTGGGATGTAGCACAACTACCAGATCAAATTTCTTCTTCCGCAATCTAAGACCAAACTGCATGGTCGCTGAAAATGAAGGGTGCTTCTTCTTATCATATACGATAACTTCGTTGAGAAACGGGTTAGCCGCAACAATATCATACCCCGCAGGCGCACAGAGAAAAACGATATTACTATGAGGAGCATAGAGGCGAAGATTTTCAACAACTGGAGTAGAAAGAACTGCGTCTCCGATGCGATCCGTACGAATAACTAGAATATTCCGCAATCTTTCTGGCTGTAGCATTACGCACATATTTTTCTGAGCGCCGAAGAAAGTTGCTCAGGAAGAATCTCGCGTATGCAACGTTGGGCAGATTCTGAACATGCGCTTTGCATACAGGGAGAACATTGAACTTGGGAATGAACCACGATGTGCTTCTGACTGAACGGACCGTAGAGAACCGGCGATGTCGGTCCAAAAATTCCTACGGTAGGAATATCTAGAAGACTGGCGATATGTAAAAGCGCTGAATCAACCCCCATGAAAGCCAGGGCGTATTCTTTTAACAAGAAAAAAATATCAGCAATCTCGGTTTCTCCGGCGAGGTTAATCATATTTTCATTCGCTATTTCATCAATCGCATTCTTGTTATCGGAGGTAGCCAGAAAAACAAAAGTAAATTGACCTTGAAAAGATGCCATGACTCTTGAAAATTCAGAGATCGGATACGATTTCAAAGCGCTCCTTGAATGAATACTGACAAACACATACTTTTTGTTTCCTAAAATAAGACGAAAATGCTCCCGCCTGCGTGCTGGGATAAACGGAACTAGCGGTTTTGCCTTGGTGTTATCGTTGACGAGTCTTTTGATAAGAGAGCGGTTTCTCAAGGTCAGATGAAGAGAATCGGGAAACATACGCACCCACGAAGTAACCCGCTGAGCACCACAGAGATAGGCAAACGCTGAATTTTTAAAATCGGCGACAAGATAAAATTTTCCGAAGAGCCCACGGCAGAAATCAATCTTTTCTCGGATGGCAAAATCTTTACGATATACCAAAATTTCTCGGAACTGGTCAAAGCTACGCAAAAAAACCTCTGTTGACGGAGAAGCTACGGCATAAAAATAACTCTCGGGGTAATTTGCCGCGAGAACTCCAACCGCCGGGAACGCAAGAAGCGTATCGCCGATGTTGGAAGGAAAAACAATCAGAATATCCCGCCGCTTGCTCATATCCGTAAAATCTGGTGAACCTTTCCGACAACTTCTTCCGGAGTAATCTCACTCATACAAGAAGTTTTATGACACGAATGCACATAACACGGTTTTGCGCAGTTGATTTCTTTTTCAATCACGTAACTAGCCCCTTTGCCGCGCGGTCCAGTCAAAGCTGATGAGGTCGGCCCGAACAAGGAAAGCGTCCTGCCGCAAACCGCGCTGCATAAATGCATCGCTCCGGTATCGGCCGAAATAAAAAGATGCAATCTTTTTAAAAATGCGGCAAATTCTCGCAGTGAAAGTTTTCCTGCGAGGCTACAAGGCTTATAATGCATATGTGAAACAATTTTATCGCAAAGGCTTATTTCCTTTTCAGTACCAGTCAAAAAAACCATGACCCCCTCCGCCATTAATTGATCTGCGAGTTGAGCATAGTGCCCATACGGCCATTGCTTCAACTCCCAATTCGCTCCCGGATGGATACCGATGAAATGGCGATAGGAAGAAAATGGCGCGAGCAGCTTGCTGCTCGCTCGCACTTCTTGTTCTTCCAGAAAAACCTCAGCGAATCTCTCTTGCACATCAATATGCAAAGGTTTTAGCAGAAGCAAATACTTATCCATTCGATGCATGTCGTTATGAGCAGGAACCATGGTATCTACTAAAAACTTTGTTTTCGTTCTTTGAAAACCTACGAGTCTGCGTATTCCGGAAAGTCTACAGAGGAGGGCGCGAGTAAATGAACGATGGATCAAAAGAGCGGTATTAAATCTTTTCCTGCGCAGCATCTGGACGAAAAGCAAACGAGCCGCTAAACTCTTTTGCTCTTTTTTCTCATCAAACTCAATCAGCTCATCAATAAAAGGATTACCCAGAAGGATGTCCTTCTGTCGTTTATTGACTAAAGCCCCGAGATAACACCCGGGATAAAATTTCTTGATAGCCCTAAAGAAAGGCGTAGTCAATAATACGTCCCCAAGCCAATTGACCTCAACAACCAAAATTCTTTTTTCCATAGACGCTTTCCGCCCGAGTGCCATCCGGAAGATCTATAAGAAGAAAAATAGGAGAGCTTAAAATCCTCGTAATTTTTTCAGAATATCCGTTGCTTTTTGCTTATCCCGGCTGGAAAGCTCTTTTCCAACTGCAAGCCCCAAGTATTTAATTGCTTCTTCTTTATTCGCCTTATTATAGTGTGCAAGACCTAAGTGGTATAGGATTTCCCCGTTATCCTTAGCAAGAACATATGCTTTTTTAAAGGCATCCAGCGCTTGGTCCATATTCCCGGAAGACATATGGGTTAATCCAAGCGTATCGAGAAAATAAGGATTATCAGGAAAAGCTGCGACTGCTTTCTGAACCAGAGGAATCGCCTCTTTGAGATCAGTCATAAGAAGCGCCAGATTATTCTGAGCCATAGCAATGATAGGAGCCACATCGACAATCTGCTTCAGCTGTGTTTTTGCTACTTCCGCATTTCCACGCTGTAAATTAAGCATTGCTAAATTATAGAGGCGCGCTAAGTTTGGATTTGCATCAGAAAGTTCTTTGTAGCCCTCAGCAGCATCTTTTGCCCACTTATCTTGTTCCGAAGAAGGGATAATACCCAGATAACTCTTTGCGATACGACTGGTAGGATTTGCCTGCAAAACTTTCTTAAAATGAGTAACAGCCCGCTCATATTGATTGGTGCGATAGTATGCCTGGGCAAGCATTTCTTCAATCAAAGCAAAATCCGGAGTTTTTTCCAGAATCTTCTCGCACATACTGATGACACCGCGGTCATCACCGTTAAACAGGTATGCGTAAGCCAGAAGAATCGTTACTGAGTAATTCCCCGAATCGGTTAACAAAACCTCTTTTCCCAATCGAATCGCGTCATTGTAATTCCGGGCGTTAAAATACGCGGAAGCAAGCCGGCTTTTCAAAATATTATTTTGAGGATCTTTAGCTAGCTCACGCTGTAATTCGCGAATTTTTGATTCTTGAAGCGTGACGATATTCACATCTCGGGGATTGAGAGTCGCCGCATCGGTTTGCGTAGGAACAAATCGGCGATAATTTGTCCTGCGTTCGAAAAGAATCCGTCTTCCTTCATCGCCTAAATCAATGAGCACCTGGGCGATGGCGTCCCGTTTTCCCTTCACTTCAGCCTGATCATAAATAAATTTTCCAACTACTCCGGTAAGGCCAAGTAACACTCCTACATTCAGCATAAAGAACGCAAAAATCTTAAATTTACTCATCTTGCCTCCCGATTTACATATCTATCCCTTATAAAAATATACCGAATATTCCATGAAAATCAAGCTTTTTATTCCCTGTGTTTATTTGGCAGGGAATTTCACCTGGGGTTCAGATTCTTGCTTTTCAATCTTGTCGAGTTCTTCGAGGTTATAGCGCGCAGGGAAAAACATCGGGTCAACCTCTAAAGCCTTCAACCAAGATGCCCGTGCTTTGCTGAAATTATGCATCAGCGCGTAAACATATCCAAGATCGTAGTGCCCCTGGGCAAGAAACGGACTATTTTCGATTTCCTTCTGAAGTTCTGAAAGCGCAAGATCAAATCGCTTGACGGTCAAGTATAAAAAGCCAAGCTGTTTATGAATACCTCCGAGGTTCGGTTGTATTTTCAACCCATAGTGAAGAGTTTGGATTGCTTCTTCAACAAATCCCTTCTGGTTGTATTCTTGAGACTTCCGAAAATATTCCGTGCTTAAGTTTAAACTTCCAATGACCCGGTTTATATCTTCGCGGGTAAGCTGCTCTGTGGTACCATAAAATTTCCGGTCAAATATCGGTTGGTACACAGTCGTCCGGTACCGTTCGATATTCTTCTTTGAATCTTTAAAACGATAGACCCGGTAGTAGGAATTCTGATAAACAAGCTCAAAATTTTTCAGACGCTCGGGATAAAACTGAAAGGTAAAGACTAAATCGGAATCCTTGATGTCCGTTTTCCCGGCTATGAAACTATACGAATCGTTGCTCCGGTCAAGAAAAATCCTGCTTGTGTATACAAAGTAATCGACCCCGTATTTTCTGCAAAAATCAGCGAATTGATCCTCATCAGAAAAAAGGCTGAAGATAAATTCTTTTACCTTCAAACGAAGCCTGGTGGTTTCAAACTTCGAGTGAATGACAATCGGCCTTTGAGCGTAAGCTGCAATGTTGGCAGAAAAACCGAAATCAGCCAGGAAAACACTCGTTGGTTCCGTAGAAGAACGTATCCAGGCAAAAAGATTTTTGGGGTTTACGTCTAAATCCGGTAACGTCTGTTGTGGAGAAGAAAAATGCTTATAGACAAAAGTTTTGAAAGCTGTCGGTTTACTTACGGATAAAAACTGTCCAATCTCTAAAAAGAGAAGAAGCCCAACCAACCCCAAAATCACCCTGCTTTTCGTCTTCTGAATAAGGGAACCCGCTACAAGCGCTAAAAAAAACACAAGAAAAACACCGTTTCGCCGAACAAGAAAAAACAATACAAGAAAAACAACTGTCATAAAAACGAGAACAATATCGAATTTAATCCGGTAGCGCCTGGCAAAAAGAAAGCTGAGCGCGGCGGTAACCAACAAGGGAAAAAAGTTAAGCACAATGTAGGCAAGGTCTGGAGAATGAAACTCCTCAATCCACATAACCCTTGCCTCATACGGAAGAAGGTGCGGATTGTCGGGCTTTATACCAAGAAACCTAAGTTTGTGGAAAAAAAGATTAAAAATATGAGCGTAAGAATCCGCAAGGGGAAAACTGGTTAAAAGACCAATGACCATCGTTCCAATCAAGGTGATTTTCGCAGTACACAAGTTCTTCGAGCACAAAACGGCATAAATCGAGAGCCCGAAACAAAGAATCATCGGGAAAGATACGATAAAATTATTCTGACGCAAAAATGGATTCAGGAGTGAGAAAATCGCCAGGAAACCAGTCCCATACCAAATCTTTTCTTTTATTTCGCCTAAACTTTCTCTGGCAAAGACCGCTTTCAGTACGAGTGCAAAAACAAACAAAAGTAAGAAAAATCGGCTCAAATGCCAGGAAATAAGCGCTATCGCTATGGAAAAAGCCCATAGCAGAGAAAATAGGATTTTTTTGTATCCGCCAGGGGGGGTGCGAATAAAAAAGAAATAGAAACCAAAGAACAGAAAAGGAAGAGCAAAATCTTCACTCAGGTAATTGCCGATGGTTCGGCCGAATGCGGGAACCGCAAAGGCATAGAAAAACGCAGAAAACAAAGCTGCAAAATCATCACGCCAAAAGTTCCGAGCCACGAAAAAAACAGCCAGAATCGACAGAGATGAGAAGAAACAAACAAAGTACAAAAGAAAAGTATGAAAACTCACTTCGGGGGAGATAAAGCGGAACAAACTCCCTGTCACAAATTCCATGAATGTAGTAAGCGACTTCTCCACGTTGAGACCTTCTGGATACTGCAACGCCCTATCAACAGATGGAATGGGTTTCCCTGCAGCAACAAGCTTGGCAAATCTATATTGAAGTGCTCCTTCAGAATTAAACAAACAGACGTCGCTCTTGGGATTGTAGAGGGGGTATCTCCGAAACAGTTGGACCTTATAGAAAGCTACATAGGTATAAAGAAGCAGAAGAAAACCGAGAAAAATCAAAGGGGCATACTTTTTCTGCATGGCGAGCATAGGGTTTTATCTTAACACAAAATCATGAAAAGTAAACC
>CAZWJT010000006.1:0-151928 GCA_964634935.1 uncultured Planctomycetia bacterium
CTGATCCATGAGATTGGAGCAACGGGAAGGTTCAACCGGACTGATGAAGAGAATATCCGGAGAACGGAACCGCTCTTGGCTCAACGCGATTTAGACCGGATTTTAGAGATCATGGAAAGATGGAATTTAGTCCCTATGGACCGGGTATCGGCAAATGTAGAGAGAAGAAGCCAGGAAATGTCAAAGTATTTTGACACGTTACTGCAAAGAGGCGGATCAGAGGAAAATCCGCCACTCGTGGAAACGATTGCTTTTACTGGCGAAGAAGCCCGGTCGTTTCGCCGCAACTATCCTTTGGCCGAAACTTCTTATCATGGAAGTTGGATTTGTCTTGGGGACGGGAAGAAAATACCGATAAATTTTGCTGATCCTGAAATTGCGAGAATTACCAAAGATCCCGAAAGCGTTCTCTATAGGATTATTGAAGTGCTTGATCCGCGTTTCGTATCGTTCCATATCGGCTATTCCAGCAGCCAGATAGGGAAGGAACCAAGTGTCCAGCAAAGGAAAAAAGAAATAAGGACAATTGCTTTTACTCCGGTCGTGCCGCGAGAAGAACTGCGGCGGATGATCATCGAAAATATTCGTTGTATCAAAAGCACCTTGCGGCGTAAAGGGTTTCAGGGAAGATTTTTTGTCGAATCGTTGGATTATCAAACCGGAGGGGCTTATGAGCACATCTGTGAACCGGAATTCGTTAAAGAAGTAGCAAGGCGTATTGGCGCTGAATTACTCGTTGATTGCGCGCATCTGTTTATCAGCTCCAGAAATCTCCCGGGCTGGGCTGATAAGTGGTACATGGATTATATTCGAGAATTGATTAATCCAGAGAGTGTCAGTCTTATTGGAGAAATCCACGTGTCAGTTCCTCGATTCCTTGAAGAAAAGCAGAGGTGGACAGACGCGCATTTACCTCTCAGCTATGGCGCTCCTGATTCCGGGCGAAAATTCATAGCCGAAATCATAGCCTATATTGCACAGTTAAGAAACGCGTACGGGGTAACCAAGAAAATTCCGGTTGTCTTTGAAACTGGGAGGATAAATTTTGATAATGATTTAACACTGTGCGCTGAAATTCTTTCAGCCGTTTCCAGCCGATCTTCAAGCGGCCAGCAATCATCGGATATTCATGCCAGAGATAATTTTCCTGCGCATGTACCAGGCATGAATCTTCCTCATGTGCATCTTCAGATTCATGTCGAGAGAGTTGCCAGCAGCTTTTCTTTTCATATTCAGCTCAACGGAGATGAAACCATGCTTACCGGCAGAGAGATTGCAGATCTTGAAGCATCCCTGGGCTCGAATTTTATGTTGCATCTTATTCGCGACCGGGAAAGATTCTTTGCTTGGCTTTCAAAAAGCCATACGCAGAAGATACAGATGATCATTCATGGCAATCCAGGCCCAATCGCCCAAACGGTAGTTGATAACAATACCATTTATCTTTCCTGGAGAGCTTTGCGCGAAAATTTGGATTCCAGCGACCGTGTCTCTCTCGATGTGCTTAATCTTATACTTTCTGATGAAATCAACCATTTACTTTACAGGGACAAGAATCCGGAATTTATCCATAGCATGCTTGCAGAAAAAATCAATGATCCATCGGACCACAGAAATAGGCAGGCTTTTGACTATCTGTTGCAAGCCAAAGACATAACTCTGTATGATGATTTTCTGAAGCAATATGGAAATTTTGGTTTGCCAATTATTCACCAGGAAAAACCAAAAAAGAAGCTTAGGATTGCCTTTTTGACGCCGGACTTAAACCCGTATTATCAGGGAGGAGGACTCGCGGATGTCATGGCGGATTTGCCAAGGGAGCTGGCAGGTTTTAGCACTGATGATTACGAAGTCGAGGCTTGGGTATTCACGTTAGGGTACAGGTCAATCGATTATCATAAGTATGGCATAAAAGATACCGGGAAACATTTTTCTGTTAATGTTGATGGGGTAGACGAAACCGTGGAAGTTGCTCTCCGGGATTTTGGTTCCTGCAAACATGTTTTTCTGCGGCACGGCCAATGGGGCTTATATGACAAAAAGCCGTATTTAGGAGGCAACCGGGGAGATTATAACTTAATTCGCGAAATCGATATCGCCCGAACCGGATATCATCGGCACGATCATGAGATCTACTGGGGTTTCTTGGACAGACTTCTCTGGAACCAGACGCAATTTTTTAATAAGGCCGTCCTTACGGCTATAGAGGAATTATTTTTGGATATTGATGTGCTTGTAGGGAATGATTGGTTTACAGGCATGGCACCCATTTTGTTAAAAGAACACCACCGGTATCGGCAACTTCCGAGGCTTGGGAGGATGAAAACCGCATTTGTCGTACACAATGTTGACTACCAGGGAAGATTTCATAAAGAATTTCTTCCAGGATCAGGGATAAGTTGGGAAGCGTTCAGGTCAGAAGGAGGGATTGAGTTCTATGACCAGATTAATCTGCTGAAGGGAGGGGTTCTCTATTCCGACATCACCATTATCGTATCTGAGAGGTATAAACAAGATATTCAAACGCCAAATTTCGGCAGCGGTCTCGACGGTGTATTTAGAGCTCTCAATATTCAGGGAAGGCTTTTTGCTGTTCTGAACGGCATGGGTCAGGCGGTTAATCCGAAAGAGGATCAATACATGGATCTTCCTTATGACTCGTCGAATGTTTTGGAAACGAAGGTTCCGAACAAAATTGGTTTAAGACGGTGTATCCGAGAAGATCTGGGCATTCCCTTTGATTATCCAGAAAATCCCGATAACCCGATCATTATTTTTGTTGGGCGGATGGTTCCAGAAAAGGGAATCGGGATTATTCCGCAAGCCTTACGGGTGATACTCCGCAACAACCCGGATGTGCAATGCATTATGACCGGCCCAGGTGACCGGGACGCCTTCGGGTGGGATATTAGCCAGATGGAGTCATTGCAAGCAGAGTTTCCAGGAAGGGCTGCGATTCTGGTAACCAAGAAATTTATGGTTTCAGATGACGGCGTTGTGTTGGGAAGCAGGATATATGCCGGGGATATCAGTATTATACCTTCAGCCAAAGAAGCTTGCTGCTTAGTGGATATTATCTGTTACAAGTACGGAGTTATTCCTGTTGTGCATAATGTCGGCGGCCTTGTCGATAAGCGGTATGGTTTCGGATTCGATGGTTTTTATTCGGAAGCTTTAGCTGGCGTTCTTCAGGAGGCATTGGATTTACGGAGACACAACCGAAGTCGATGGGATAAGGTTGTTGTTGAAAATATGCAACGTGATTTTTCTTGGCGCAAACCGGCATTGCTCTATCTTGATCTCTTTAAAAAGATGCTTGGTTGGGACAGGAAAACAACAGCCCAAAGCGGAGATTCTCTTCATTCTTCGATACTTCCGGGTATCGCGGTTCTCGCTCTTTTGACAATATTTTTTATGATTGCTAGAAAAATTATCGGTGCCTATGGGGCAATAGATGCGTTGTCAAATGAGCAGCTGTCATCTGTTCTGGCAAGAAATCCAGAGGCTGTCATTTTTGATTGCGACAGTACTTTACTTGATCCTGGAACGGGCTGGCTGGATGCTTGGGGGTATTTCTACTGGCTGATGACAACCGGGAATACGCGTATGCCCACAGAAGGAGAGCTCAAGGCAAGCAAGATCAACTATAAGAAGTTATTCCATGACCGATTTGTGGAAGAAGGCATGTCGATGAAATTAGTTTTGCAGAAATTGGTCGCTTACCTCAAGAGCTTGCAAAGAGTCGATTGGCAGGAACGGGTTGACTTTATCAAAAAGAACCTCGTACGGCTTGATTCCTCAAGTCAGGAAAGATTAGAGAAATTATCCCGGAGTTCAGAAAGTCTTCTACCTCAGCTTGTGTTTCTTCTCACCAAATTTGTAAGAGATAACCGGATGCTTTCGGATCAGGTGATGACCGGAGTTCGGGAAAGCTTGCAGGAAGCCCAAAGAAGAGGCATTGAAGTTTTTGTAGCCAGCGCTTGTGAGGTTCATTTTTTACGCGAAAGAATCCGTGTCCGGTTACCCGGGCTTATCCCCGAAGACCATATTTTTGGGACTTCGCTCGAACAGGAGGGTTTAGATAATAAAGTGGATATTGTAAGAGATATTTTGAATACGCATAGCTTTTGCAAAGACCGGGTTCTTATGATTGGTGACGGGGCATTTGATATCCGTACTGCCCGGGAAAATAACATAGCGGCATTAGGGATTACGCGCGATCCACGTATCCAATACGCAATGCGGACGATTATGCCGGAAGTCATTATTCTTCCTGATCTCCGAAGATTTTGTAGTGAGCTTCAAAGCTTGCGTTCACCGAGCGATCTTGCCCGCCCTTTACCCGGAAAAGCCATGCCGACTCAAGCGGAAGTGAGCGAGGAATTTATCCAGGGAGGGTCCGGCTATGCATTAGGGATTGATTCCGATGAGGTAATTACGGCTGCGCGGTATTTGAGAAGCGTGAATGAACTCGTTATGGCAGACTATTTGGAATATCTTGCTCAACAAGGACGTATCCGGGCTGGCCCATACAAAGGATTCTTAGCTACAACCTATATTGATCCAAACGATCAAGAACACCTGCTTCTTTCTCTTTCCTACCCCCGGTACCATAATTGTTTTGAAAAAGTAATTTCTTTGGTTCATGAAATAGGGGCAACCAGAAGGTTTAACCTGTCGCATAAGGAGAATGAACAGCGAAGCAAGTTGTGCGCTGCTCAACTCTACCAAGGTGGAGGAACTTTCCCAATCTTCATGAGCGCTGTTCGCGCAAAGCAATACCAAAATTCTCAAGATCAACTCATCGCCTTGGACGGCAGCATGGCTCAGGCTATTATCGGTCATCCGCAGAAAGATCTATCGCCCGCACAGAGCAATATTCTTGCGCTTTTCTTCCAGAGCTGGGATGGTGGCCGTTATCCTGATTATCAATATGTTTTTGCGCGCTTCTCTATCCGGCTCCATGTTACTTCTCAAACCCAGGATGATACAGGATATAGCCGGGTCGCTTACTCGGAGATTGACGGACGCGGGAATTTCGTAATCCATATCCATCATTTTATGCTCGAGCCGCTTGAAGAGTTTGCAAGGTATCTGGGCATTTCTTTATATGACGCGACTGTTTTCCGTAAGACTGTTATCATGAAAGAGATACTATCCATTGATGGGGAAGGGAATGCCAATGCGCGCTTATTGCGCTATATGAGAATACATCCGGAGTATCTTATGGCAAATTTTAGAGTGCTCAGTAGTTATAATCATAATGGCATTACTTGTCCGGAAAGCTGGCTGAAGACGATGCTTATGCTTTCTTTTGTTTCTTGTGGACAGAAGCAAGATGCAGATGATCTTCTTGGAAAAATCCAAGATTTGGTCGGGCATATGAGTTTAGACAGTCAAGATCTACAGGCTCAACTCCTGGCTTTACTCGGGAAGGTAAAAGATTTGGATTCTTTCATGCTTTTTTGTTTTGGGTTACAGTGTCTCAGTAGAACCGGGCAGGATGTTGTCACCCGGGTTTTTCTGAAAGCGCTCGTTGAAGCGTTCTTGACATTTGCCAAAGGTATCTGGAAGCACGAATACTATGGCACAGGATTAGTCGCTCTTGGCGGGCTCGGTGATTGTTGGCCAGGAATTATTACTGAACTTTATACAAAGGGATGGATACCGATTGTATCTCTGCTTGAGTTGAATCCTGATTTTCCAGGAAAAGTTTCCTGGGGAGAGTTGGCGCAAGAGGCGTTCTTTGATTTGTTAGATTTTAGCATTTCTGTTTCTGATAATACAATAGCGATATTTAATCTATTCTTTGGAACAATCGGTTTGGAAGAAATAAGTTCTTTGCCCAATCTGTTTACCGAGTGGCATGTGCACGAATCAGGGCCTAATCTCTGGAAGAAAGAAGCACAGACATTTACCAATTCGGCTCTCCGAGGAAGCGCAGCCTTTCCGTTAAGCAATGCATCCGGTTTTATTCGTCTTGATCCACCGGCTGATAAGAAAGAATATCTAAGGCGAAAATTAAGACAACGGCCGGTTCCCCGGAAGGCGGTTCATCAGTATGAAACTTTCATGCTCGATGATTTACGAAAGTTTGCTGCTCTTTTAGACGGTTCGGCAAGCACCAAAAAGAAATTTCTGTTACATAAAGATTTGCGGGGCATTTTACGCGGCGCCGGTATTTCTCTCCGCCAGAAAGTCACCGTCAGAAATTTTGTTGCAGCGATGCGTGTTTTTCCAGGTGAACAGCACGATCGGTTTATCGATACTGTGGCTGCACCCCTCCAAATTGACTCGCGGCAGGATATGCGTCTTGCTTCCCATACTCGGATAAAAACAGTGATCCATACCCCACACGGGATTCATGGTCGGGTTTGCGTGCTGATTCATTCCGCCGCCGCGGCTTCCGGTTGCAGAGTGACGATCACCAAGGACGGTCAGACCGTAAACGCGCAGGATATCATGGAAATGTTTTTGCTGGAGGCGGCATGCGGGGATGCCGTTACGGTTGAGGCGCGCGGAACAGATGCTTTAGCGGTCGTCACAAAAATTATAAAAATCTTAGAAAATGAAAAACTATTCGCTGATTCCCGTAGCTTCTACCTTTTCGGGTCACTCGTTGCGCTCTTATTTTTAATATGTGTGTACGCAGTATATTTCGCACGTGTTCCGCCGGCGATGGAGCGATTGATTGATGAATTGGAAAAAGATCACTTTGCCGAACACCTGCGTAATTTCTATGGATTATCAAGACTCGAAGCCGAGCGGATTAATCCAAGACTAGCCCGGCTGGCTTTTGATGGAGATAAAAACAGATTGGGATGGCATTCCGGTATGTTCGATTGGATCTTTGATCATCCAGAATCAGTGAATTCGATTCTTGCTGACGCGCAATTCATACGTAAAAACTATCGGTATGTTATTTTCTCTGGTATGGGAGGATGCGGATTAAGCGTCCAAGCAGTGCAGAATACTTTTGGCGTCAAAGATACAAAGATCTATTGCCTGCGGAGCACAGATCCGCAATCCGTAAAGGCTATTCTCGATGAAATAACACTCCGCACGAATGGTTCTTTGGTCGCAGCCCTAGAAAAAACACTTATTGTGATTGCTTCAAAATCTGGCACCACCTCAGAGACAATTTCTCATATGCAATACTTCGAACGACTTTACCGGCGAAAAGACCTTGATATAAAACAACATATGTGGATTCTTACTGATTCCGGCTCAGAACTTGACCGAGGAATTTATACCCAACGCAACATACAACTCAACGGGGGGAGTGATATTGGCGGCAGGTTCACTGCTCCGACTACCCGGATATTTCTTTTACCTCTTGCGATAATCGCTCCAGAGAGAGTCTGGAATATTTTAAGGATTGCCCAAGTCCAGAATGAAACGCGTGATATCTCCAGGGATATTTATAGCCAGCTGGGCGTCTTTCTTTATGCCCTGGCGTATCATAGGAAGCAGGATAAGGTCACGCTTTTTATGCCGGAAGAATTCCAGGATATGCCCATGTGGGCTGAACAGCTTTTCGAGGAATCATTGGGTAAGGATGGAAAGGGATTGACCATTTTCTACGATGAGGGGTTGACTGTTGCCGACCTAAAACCAGCTCAGACAAACGATCGTGTGTTTATTCGGGTAAATATTTCCGGAAGGAAAACAAACCAAGATTTCTGGAAATATTTAGAAGATCATCGGTACCCGGTGTTTAGCATCGATCTAAACAGCATCGATGATCTTGGAGCGTTCATGTTCGGGTTGGAAAGGGCCGTTGCTACGGTCGGTTATCTTTGGGATATTTGTTTTGTCAATCAAGCAGCAGTCGATGGTTATAAAAAAGTTGCGCAGCAAGTAATGACTTCTTTAATGCCTGGCCAGCGCGTACAAATGCCCGGGTATTGGCGATACGCTGAATATAAAGGAGTGAAGGTTTATTATGAAAGCCTTATCGCCCCGGGGCTTCTGCGGGAGGATGATATACGAAATGAAGTACAAAGACTTGGCAGCGATATGAATGATGCGGTCTGTGTATATGCTGCTCTCTTGAAGATTCTGTCCCGCAAGAATCCGGTAGAAGCAGCAGAATTAGTGTTTTATGGCCAAGCAAACAGCGCTCTGCAAAATATGCTTCGCCATGTGCGCTCAAGAATATTTACCAAGGATTTAAAAATCCCGTCAAAGCTTGGAGAAGGTCCGGATAAGAATCACTCCTACCATCAGAATATTGAAGCAGGGAGAAATATGTTTTTCTCAACCTATATCATTTCAGACCGTTTCTTAGAACCAGAGGCATTAGCATATGGAGATAATCTGATTAGAGCCCAAGCATTGGGGACGGTCCATTCTTTAACGCAGTCGGGTAGGAGGGTTGTGCTGGTAAGTATGGACACAACCCGTGAATCTGGCCAAAGTGATCTTGCCGAATTCTTTGACGAGGTAGCACGGATTATAGAGGATAGGCCTTTTCCTGTAATTACCGAGCATCAAAAAACCCTTTATCGTAACCGAGCGCTCTGGATGGGCGTTTGTCCAAACGCATTCCAAAGATACTCGGTGCTTCCGGAGATGTCTGGTCTTCAGAATGGGTCTTTTTCCCGGGAGCGGCTCTACGAGATAGCCAGGATTTTTCCCGAAGACTATCCGTTAGGATCTCTCGATAAAATACGGGCCCAAGCAGCGCTTTTGCGAACCTCCAAGAATATCTCAGAGAAAAGGAGATTTTTAAGATTTTTACAAGATTTTGCAGAAAGATTCTATTCGGCAGTTAAGAATAATTGGCCGATTTATGATGATACCTATGATTGGAGAGACATGCCAGAAGCATCTCGTGAGATTCAGGAAATTCTCGCGGTGGCTTTTGTGCAGCTTTCTGTGATATCAGAAGATGCTTCGTTTCTGGCTTCTTCTGAGAATGGGGAAGATAAACACTCTACGCACGATAGCGCTCGGAAGCATCCCGAATATGCTCAACCGGCCTGGAGAGATATTCAAAGGCAAATTATGTCCAGGGGTGTTAATGGGTTCCATTCCCTTGATAAAAACTCTGCTGAAATAAGACTCGCGGTTCAATACTTAAGAAAGATTGGGGAAGATGCTATGGCAAAATACCTGGATGATTTGGCGCGCAGGGGATTAATCCGCGCTGGTCCATTATCGAAAATTCTATCTACGACGTTTGTTGACCGTCACGGTGATGAATATATTCTTCTTTCTTCTCTCTATCCAGCATATGCCACTCCTTTTGAGAAAATTCGTTCGCTTGTCCACGAAATAGGCGCAACCACGAGGTTCAATCTTTCGCATAACGAGAATGAGCGGAGAGAGGCATATCTTTTGTCCCATACGCGCAGAGAAGAACGGCATCTGCAAGGATATCACGCAGTATCCCGTCCTAAGATCAGTCCTTCGATTCTCGCCCTGAAGAATTTTCCAGATGAAATAATTCCCCAGAGTATTTTGGCTATTCGTGCCGGTGCCGACATGATTCATTTTGATATCGTTGGCGGAGGCGGCAAGAAGACGGAAATAGTCGAAGAAGGTTCAGAAGATACCTCGGCAATATTTACTCCGGAACTACTGCGTAACATGAAAGCTGCAGCGGAAGATGCAAACATCACTATACCGGTAGATATTCATCTTATGTATATGGAGCCGGGAGAAAGCACGCTTTTAGAATGGATACATGCCGGCAGCGATTACATTGTGCTTCATTGGGAAGCGTTTACGAATAAAGATATTTTGCGGGACAGGCTTTTCTTCATAAAACAGCATAAGGTGAAAGCCGGGCTTGCTTTACGGCCAGATACGGACCTGGAAACAGTCATTTGTTTCCTTATTTCTAACCCGGGATTAATTGATTTAATAAACCAGGCAGGTGTTTATCCGTGTGTTGGCGGGCAGACTATGCGCTATAGCATCCTTGATAATATACGGGAGCTCGATCTAGTTAAAATCATGTATGGTCTTTCGTATCAGATTATGGTAGATGGGGGGATAGAACCCGAAGTCTCCGCCGGAAAATGTTCTTGGGCGGGAGCTGATATTTTAGTCGCCGGGAGCGCGTTCTTCGGTAATGGCAGGAGAGATCAAAAAACTCTTGCATCAGCAACCCAGAGGTTAAAAAACATTAACCAGGATGAAGACCCCGATGTTTACGATATTATCGCTGAGAAAATTGGAAAACTACGCACACAGAAAACAGGAAAACTTTGGGTTGTGATTGAAGGATACCATGGGGCTGGGAAGAGTTATGCGGCGGAGCAAGTGAAGGATCGGTTAATACATCTTGGTTTACATCCTGTAGTTTTGAATTTTGATCTGTCCTGGACAGACCGACAAGAACGCAAGCGCTGGCGAGAAGAGGCGCGTTCTCGAGGGTTGGGGCATGATTATTATGATGCGTTGAGACAGAGTCCTAGGCCAATGCATTGGCGGAAAGCGCATTCCGACCAGATGATAAAACAGATTACAGAGGGTACTGGCTTGGTGACAATAGACGAGTGCTACCAGTTTGATGAAACGGGAAGCGCCACGGGAACAGAAAGCTTATTTCTGAGAGCTGATTCTGTTATTCTTGCTGATGGTGTTTACGCTTCAATGGTTGCCAAGAAAGATTGGGATCTGCGGATTTTCATCAGCATCGATCATGCGCTCTCCAAGAGCATAGCGATGGTTCGTGATCAAAAACGGGTTTATCGGAATCCGGAAGATACACGCGCTTTATACGAAGAAGTCTATGAGCCAAGCTATCAGAAGTACGCACGGCTCTATAGTCCCGAAGAGAAAGCTGATATCGTGATGCGCGTGGAAAGAATCGATACACAAGCGATGGCCCCCTTGTGCCCCAGGCTCATTAGGACAAAGGAAGTTATGGTCATTCTTGAATGTACGAATCCGGATTGTTCCTTCCAACAGCCGGCAGTTAGAACAAATGTCTGCCGCGTGTGCGGAAATGACCCAGGGAATATCATTCTTGGTGATGTCGATTTTCTGTCTTTGATCGAAGAAGGTGAGTCGAGTATGTGGCGTTATAAAAAATTAATGCCAGTAGATCCCAATGCTATCGTGAGCGATGGAGAAGGGAATACCCCTGTTATTTATATGCCGAACGTAAGCGCCATGCTTGGTGTGCATGTGTGGTTTAAGCTTGAAATTGTGAACCCCACCGGGACATTTAAAGATCGGGAAGCCTCTTACGTAGTTTCTTTAAGCCGGCAATACGGTCAAGAAAATCTGGTGATGCAATCCACGGGGAATACGGCAATTTCTATTACCCATTATGCTGGATTAGCCGGAATTCCTTCCTGGGCTTTTATACCCGAAACAAGTACCTACAAACTTTTCATGCCCGAAAAAAGAAAACCGAATAAAATAATCGCTGTTCAGGGTCATCCTATCGATGTGAAGAATTTTGCTGAAGATTTCGCGATGCGGTATGGATTTCCTAAAATATCTCCCTTCTATGAACGTTGTGAAGCAAACGCAACGCAGGCTTATGAGATTGCCGAAGCGCTTTTACGAAGAAAGCTCCCTGAGCAAGATATTCTCCGGGGCGGCTCCTTCGATTACTATATCCAGACGATAGCGGCTGGTATGGGTCCGATTGGTTATTATCTTGCGATGAAACGGCTACGGCAATGGACACAAGGAAAAGTGGCTGTTCCTAAAATTGTGGCGGTAGAGGTGAGCGAATTTGCGCCTATTCAAGCTGCGTGGGACCGTGATCTTTCAGAAGTTGGCGAAGAAGTAGCAACCCCATACTTTCCTGATCATCCTTTGTTTGAGCCGACATTATGGACTACGAATATTAGAAAATATTATCCACATTTAAGAAGAATGCTTAAGGACACACACGGAACACTTACCTTAGTTACTCCAGAAGAGGTAGCTGTTGCGATGTCTGATTTTGGCGTGAAAGAAGAGCTGGAGAGCGTAGGATATAAACTGAGCGCCACTGAAAATGCTTCATTTGTCGGGTTTACCGGGATGGTCCATTTAATTCAATCAGGAAATATTCCTCAAGGCAGTAAAATCATCCTCATGCTTACCGGGAAAGGGTTGCACCCACAACACATTCTTGAAAAGCCGGATTGCATCATCAATCCCCGGGAGCATAAGCCGCAAGATGCAGTTCGCATGAGTTCCTTTGTTGATTCTTCGGCAGTACTGTTCGAAAGCAATGCCTTTTTATTTTTAGGAAGCATCGTGCTCGGGTTATTTTTATTGGGTATTTTGAAAACGCTCTCATCCCCGTTGACTTTGCGGGCACTCTATTTCCATTCCGTTGCTCCACGCAGATTTTTAGATAACGGCGGTTATGCGGTCGGCAGAAAATTGTTTGGCAGAATGCGCGGCGCGATTAAAAGTATTTTTGGTAAATCGTATGCTGCCCAGGCTCCGCCTCAGATTATCATCATCCCCGCATTTCGCTATGCAAAAAGCAAAAAATACTTGCTGCAAATAGCCACCCAAACCGCGAGAATAACACAAACAAAAATTCCATATTGTCCTTGTGTCACCATAGCACAACCGGTTCCTTTTTCTTCGTTAACCGATCAGATAGGCGGACGCTACGCACGGGGCAGAAAGCAGTATATTTTACCGAGTGATCCACCGTTTGTTTTTCAAGATTCGCCCGTAGTGGTTCTCACGGATATTGATCTTACCGGGTATGATCGTTACGGAGATACAAAGTCATATGTGTTTGGGAGAACATATTTTCGCAAGCGGGTAGTATTTTTATCGACATACCGTCTGGCTAGCTCTGAGCCTGCTGTCGGTATCGCGCGAAATGTCAAGAATGCGCTTCATGAGTTTGGGCATCTCGTTGGGCTTGATCACTGCTTTTGTCAGGGGTGTGTCATGCGTTTTTCAGTTTTTCCGGAACAGCTTGACGGAACCAAAGCGGAATTCTGTGATTACTGTTCTCAGAGATTAGATGAACTATTTTCCCAGGGTAAAGCCTGGTCATTCGCATTTGTTCCTTTTATTTCGTTGTCGATTCTCGGAGTGATTTTTCTTCTCTGTTGTATCCGGGCAGTATTGAAACGACGGAACGTTGATTTCTGTAGCCGCCAGGAAAAGAACGACGGATATTTATGTTCCAGTTTGCAGCAATTGCGGAAATTAGGACAGAGACCAATAAGCCGACGGACTTTCTTGGGCGTCACAACGGCAGCGCTTATCCTCGGAGCCTTCATGAGTTATCGATACGCTCTAGATACTTCTGATGAGCAGGATATCGCGGATGACGACTTGAGATCGTTTCTCCAGAATTTCATCGAAGATCTCGCCTCTTCTCAGGATCCTGCGCTTGCAAGCGCGCAGGCGTTTTACGAGCTGGCCGCTTATCAGATGATTGCCCCGGCTACAATTCCGAATGCTGAATGTTGTCTTTCCGGTGTTCTTTGGTATGTTCGGCATCATGCGGATGGAACTTCTACGCTTGAATTACGCTTAGTTCTTGATCTGGAGGCATTCCATTCTCTGATAGTCAAAGCAAAGAAAAATGCCGTCTATAAAGCATTTGCGCGCTCGATAGTGTTGAAAGAAGGCGCGACCATTTTGGATATTCATGAACATCCAGATTTTTATTTTGAGACAAATGCGATACAGAGAAATTTTCCCGCACAGGCTGAAAAAGAAAATACGTTCTATGCCAGAAGCATCGCGGCGCGTTTTGTCGAGATTGAAGCTATAGGCTACAGGGAGCAGGAAGCGTACCTTACGCGCTCCGGTGTGAATGCAGAAATGCTTGCAGCACTGTGGCGTAGAGAGTCTGATGAGCGAATTCGTGTCTGTTTGAGCCTGAGCGCAAATATCATCAGGCTTCTCCGGCATAAAGAATTTTTTGATTTACGAATCGGTTTATTTTTAAGCCATATTTCCGCGCTCTGGCCAAGTGTTTTTGAAGCATGCAAGATCCGTACCACGGCAGTACAAGAGAACCGGGGTATCGGAACGTTTCGCGGAGAAAAAGAGCAGTTTTCCTTTTTAGAAGATGCCAAGTATATAGACAGGAAGATCGAGGTTCAGCAATCTTCTTCTCATGATTTAGCGCATACTTCAGGCTGGCCAGTTGATGTCGGTATCTTTAGCGTTATTTTTGTTGGTATTCTTGTGCTTGCGATCAAGGAATTCATTTTCGGTTTATATTTTTCCACTCCTGTATCGCAGGGTTCAGCACAAAATACTCCCGCATACCCGTTCGGTATCTCTTCTTTCGAAACCGAAAAAAAATTAGCCGCGGCGCTTTCTGATTTAAATAGGATATATTCCGAAAAAGGAACAGAAGCTATTTTTGAAAAAGTTTGTGCGAATTTAGAGTTACAGCGTCACATTTCACGTATAATTCGCGCTCAAGACCGGCTTGAAGATACAAAAGGTTTTTCAGTGGCGCAGGAATGGGCCGAAGAATTTAAACATCATCTTCTTAGGCGGGCAGTCCAAGAATTACAGGGAAGAGACATCTGTATTTTGCAAATGGAATACGAATTTTCGATGCGTTTTCTCCAGGAATTTAAAGAATATCTTGTGAAGAGCAAAGGATGTAATGAATCTGACGCCATTTATAATACCGGTGAACTTGCGAAAATACTCATGGCTGGCGGGCTAGGCAGTTTTAAACCTGATTTGGTGCGAGGCTGGTATTCGGTACTGCGTGATCATTGGGGGGATATCGAAGCGCGCCGGCGTCTCCATGTTTTTGGCGTATTATATTGCGAAGCAATCAAAGGGCAAGGGAGAATTTTGACAAAAGGAGCAGTACAGTCAGAAAACATCATTGATTTGGCCAGGCAGTCCCTATTCAAGATAAAAACCTATCACGGCTTGGAGCTTAATCTGCATGGGGTAGGGAGAGTCGATGTTGAGATATATATGAATCCCTATTCGGAATTAAATGAATATTGGCTCTATTGTCCTCAGGTATTCCATGAGGCGTATTGTGGGAATTCCGACGACGACTTCCGGGCAATTCAAACACTACTCTACCGGAAGGTAGTGCTCCAGTTTTTGAAAGAGAGGGCCAATGAAGGAGCAATGGGGCGGCGTTTGTTATTTTCGACAAGTGAAGTTAACACAACCTTGGCTATTCCAACGGTGGTGAATGATTCATTCCGGACAGATCAAGCTTTTGGCGATATCGTTGTTCACCACTATAACCATACGATCGTTCCGGCTGGGATGCCGCGGTATCATTGGTATATGTTCGATTTATTGAAGATTGCCGATGAATTCAGGGATGCTATTCGCGATGGGTTCGTCGATTTAGTGAGAATTACTGGCCAGGTGAGTCATTTTATTACCGGTTGTTCAAGCGAGCATACACGTATTTTACGTGAGAAGATATTTTGTGAGTTTTCCGGAAAAGTAGTTGAGGACGACATTTTTGGCAATAGCGAAGGCTCAGATATCGAACGCTGGCAAGGAATAGGCATCCAAGGAGTGTGCCAGCGATATATGGCCCGAGAGAAAGTTTATACCCATACTCAATTATTTAACCACCTTGAAATGAATGCTCGGTTAAAAGCAAGGTTTATCGGAGATTTATTGAGAGTCAAGCGCCAACAGAAACAGCGGTTTATCGCTGAGCTATTTTTCGGTACTTTCGGCGCTATGAATATTACCGAGGCAGAACTGGTAGCCTTGAAAGTTGATTTTATCAATATGCCATTCTTTACCTTTGTCCGGCGTTTTGTCGATTATAAGTGCGGCGATCTTATTGTTGATATCCTTTCCGATCCTGGTTACCGTGAACGGATTATCAAGGCTGGAGCGGTTATTTTCATCGGAGGAAGAAAATTTGGTTCATTTGCAGATTTGCAGCAATACAGAATTCAGGAGTTGATTAAACAAGATCCGCGGCTGCGGTACCATATTGTATTTGTTTCGGACCATAACGTGTTTACTTCTTGGATAATTCAACAAGGCGTTGACTTCGGCGGTATGCTTTCTTGGAAAGGAATGGAGGCTGGCCCAACCAGCATTAGTAATTCTGGTCAGAATGGGTCTCCAACCATAGCTTCTCCAGACGGGGTGATTCCTGAGCGGCTCAAGCAAATATCCCGCTCTTCCCAGGGAGTTATTACGGGCGGAACAGGGTACTCTGTGGAATATGGCCAAGAACTTTCTTCTTCCGGAGAGATTAAACCCGATAGAGAATCTTTGGTGCGGCGTATTGAGGAAGCTTGTCAGGATTATTTTCATCCGGAACGGTATGGTATCGCTGCATTGAATGTGTTGAGAATGACTACTACACAGGGGGATATTCGGAATCAAGCCCGAGGATTAATTAAAATTTGGGGAGAACAAATTTTTCTTCTGCGCGCAACCAAAAAAACACAGCAAAAGAAAGGTACTCAAGCATCCGCATCGTATGATGGGATATTTTCTGTTCCAATTCTTATCGGAATCGTCGTTGCTGTTATCTTTTTCTCGAAGGTTTTTGTTTACGTTGTTCAATTGCTGGAAACCGTCTCAAAAAAGAAGATTTTCCAAGAAGAATCAGAACGGTCGCTGTGGAGTTTTCAAAAAAGGTTCCGGTCTACCTTCCGTGGCTGGCGGGGGCCGGAGTCCGCCACAGCGGCCGTATTTTTTGAAACTGTTTTTGAGATTGGTATGCTTCTGGGTATTTTATTCTTGATGTTGTATTTTAAGACTGCTCTAACGAGTGATGATGTAGACAACCCAGGAGAATTTTGTAATCAGGCTTCTGGCGAAAAAGCCCCCGACCCTCAGGTTCCGCTTGACGCAATCTTTTCCGACACACCGGAATTTTCCCGTTGTTTTGATCGGATTTGGACTGAGCTTGCGAAGGCTTCAGGATCTCTTGAGGGGCTGCGAGCAATGGATATGGAAGAATTTGCCAAAAGGCTTGGCGGAAAGAAACTTATAACACTGACGAAAATATTTAAACGTGCCAAAAAGAGTGTTCCGTTTGGTATTTTTATCTCTCCCCGTGTATTTGAGCATATCATTACGATCAGAAGATTCATCTGTGACCATCCAACAGATCCAATGGTGCGACATTTTGATTCAACACTGCGTAGTCTGGCGCAGGTTCAAGAGATTGATGCTCCCGGCTGGTATTATAATCCAATCAAGGGATGCACGAAGGCCTATGTTTTTCATGAATTTCTTGAGTCGAGTTTTTATGAAAGCGGAGTTATTGATGTTCATTTCGAATATTTTCTCAATGATCTGCATCCCGGAGTTCTCCTCGGGGAATTGGCCTTTTCGGCGTTGCTCGGCAAAGAGTGTTTTGAGCAATCCCGGGCAATTATAGAAAGACGTCTCACAACTCTGGTTGAATTTGGCGAGGAACTTGAGCGTGCGCAAGGAATGAAACCGTGGGATAACATTAGATTTGATACAGGTAAACCTTTAAGAATATTTTTAGGCTATTCTGCGGATGAGTATCATCGTTATGCCATACAATTGTGGAGAAAAGCGGCAGGGTTTTCTGTGCAACGAGAAAATTCGCAATGTATCGCATTTTTACCTGGGTGGATAACCATCTTTGGAATTTCTTTTGGGCTTCTTGTTCTTTTCGTCGCAGCAATTTTCTACCTGTGGCGGCGGATTAAACAAGAAGCAGTCTCTTTCCAGAAGATTGGCGGAACCGTGTATGTTCAGGGTGAGCATTTTCACGCTTTTACCGTGATTCGCGGCATTGATTTTGTTCCACACGTTTTTAGGCCGGCTTGTGGAGGAGTTGTTTTTCAGCGAGTAGACCGAGGTTTTGATCGCGCTACCCTGGAAGAAGCTGCTTCGTATGCGCGGATGCTTGCTGAGCACACGGATACTGTTGCAGCGCTTTGGAATACATATCTGCAAGGTGCGGCCACGGTTATCATATCCGATGGCTTACAGACAAAAGAGAAAATTTTATATCTTTGGGCTCGAGTCCTTGCGGAGCAGGGAATTCTAGGTTGGCAGTACATTGTTACTTCGGAACTCGGCACTGCCGAAGAAGATATGGCGTTCATCGCTGATGTTGCATACGCTACGGGGTTGAAGCGATATTTAGAAAGTGGACGTTTGAGCGAGGCAGATAAGCAAATAATCCGTTTCCATCTGCGCAAAAAGAGCTGGCATAATGTTCCAATTGAATACTTATGGGATGCGAATCTTGTTCTTCCAGCCGCCGGTTGTCCGGAAAAGTTTGGCGGACATCCGCCATTTCGCTGGGATTTGGGGGGATTGAGCGTAGTTTCCGGAATACAGACAATACTTTGGTCAACAAAACAAAATTTTCCTGCGAACATTCTCATCGATGGGTTTGGATTTACCGGCCGCTCTATTGCCCGCTCCATTATTAAGCGTATCCCCGATGAAGTACGGATTAGCGGTATTGCACAACACAACGAAGCAGTTTTTTCTTCAGAAGGCATCGATAGTTTTAATCTGCTTCACTATATTAGCGCGCGGGAAAAAGGATTAGCTTCATCCGAGCTCGGTATTCTTGCCCGCCGGGAAAAATCTCTGATGCCACGGCAGAAATTACTGAGACAAAATACGGATATTCTTATTTTGGCAAACCGGGATCACGAACTGACCTTTGAAGAGGTTAAATCGTTCAATGCGAAGATCGTGATCGTTGCGATACCGGGTGTTTTAAGTGTTGCCCATATGGATTGGCTGCATCGCCAAGGAGTTTTTTGTGTTTCGTCAATCTGGTTAAACGGCGGAATTCTTTTTGGAGCGCGGGAAGAACTCTTGCATAAATTGGTTGGTCGCGAACGTCTGCATGTTCGTGATATGCGCCGGCATGTCGAAAGCGGCGTCCGGGAAGTAGCGGTAACCGTAATGTTTGAAGAGCTTGACCGATGCAAATCCCATAGCGTATCGAGTGTTGTTGAAATGGGGCGTACAATGGCAAGTCAAATACGTTCCCATGAATTTGCTTTCTGGGATGCCATTCGGAATTCCGCTTCATCTCAGGGAGTTTCTTTGGAAGCGCTTGCTCAATCTCAGGATACAGAGAAGGTAGTATCCGTAATTTCAGATCGGGCTTCTCCAGAATTAGCCCCTGTAACCCAATTGGCACTAGCAAACTATCGGGACGGAAGAAACGCCGTATTCGGACTTTTAAGTGCGGTTCTGGAGATCGCCCGGCAACGGGTTATTTATAATGAGCATTCGGCAGAACGTGCCCTCCAGGCAATCAATTCAGATGATGATATGTTGCAGCGTATTGCTGCTTTTCATCTGGGCAGGTTGCGTGTTCCTCAAGCAACCAGTGCTTTGCTTGAGAAGCTGGAGAATTCTCCGGTTTCCCATGTCCGGGCTAACTGCGCGCATGCTTTAGGGTTTATTTGCCATGTTACCAGCGATAGCGCGACTCGGAAGAAAATTATCCGTGGTTTGGTTGCTGCTTTGGGCGATTCAAAGCATAAAGTTCTTGAGTGGGCGCAATGGGCGCTTTCAATTAATGGCGTAGGCGAGAAAGAATTAATGGATATTGCTGAAGAGATAAAACGCGATGAAATTGATCCACAGGTAGCCGTTGAAAATACCATTGGTCATCGCGAGGTTACCGATAAAAGCCTTGGTGATTTATTTCTGGAAATGGCCGGTATCAGTACTTTTATCCAAGATGATGTGCGAGCGCGCGAGTACCACCGCCATGCGAGATATTATTACCTGCGTGCTGGGGAAAAATCCGGGCCGCTTACCGTAAGAAGCCAGCTTTCTTTAGCCAGAAATTTTGAGGCTTCGGGGAATATCTACATGGCGTTGCGTTCCTATATGCAACTTCTTAATCCGAGGTCATTTCTTCGTATCTATGCGCCCCCGACAGCCCGGAAAATTGCTGGTGATTTGGAATGGCTCCACGAATACCGGCGTATCGCCATTGAATCGATGCTTGATATCTACTACCCGCACAGCCAAGACGTAAACGAGCTGGTCGCGGCAAAACTTGATGACATTATTCCTGTCGCGCGGCGCTCGTTCTCCCCGAAAGCATCTTGGCAGAAATCTTCGATACCGCTTTTTGTGCTCTATGATGTGGAATTGAGACGTTACCAAATGCCTTATCTCGGTTTATTGCTGCTTTTTAGTTCAGATATATTTGCTCAAAGGCGATACCGGAATGTTCAATCTTTTATCACCCAAGCATTAAGCCATAAGGCTCTCACTGATGAAGACGGGATTCTTTTGCCTGAAAATAGGATTATTGCAATCTTAAACTGTCGGCTCAGCGCATTTATCAATATGAACAAAAGAGAGCGCCGTATCGCCATGGAATTACTGAGGGAAACGGATATTATTCATTCACCGCACCATGTCCTTTCTCTGATATACGCCGGGATGCGCTTTTGCTATAGAACCGTGCATCATAAACAATTCTTTGCTTGCGGCGCCGGCGTATATACTGCTTGTGGCAACGTAGACGATAATGTTACCAGCGCAGTACGATCTGAAATCACGCGTGCCCGGAGCCAGGGACGGGATAAAGCCTATTCTGAATTAACCGATCAAGACTTACCGGCTCATATCAAGGAACATCTGCGTTCTCTTTTTTCTTCTTTTGGAAATGTGCGCGTTCTTATCCCG
Organism: uncultured Planctomycetia bacterium; assembly: GCA_964634935.1. Classification (GTDB taxonomy): domain Bacteria; phylum Omnitrophota; class Gorgyraeia; order Duberdicusellales; family Duberdicusellaceae; genus CAZWJT01. The sequence continues at coordinate 20,569 of CAZWJT010000006.1, forward strand.
GTATCCCACGGATACCAGCGTGCTCCGCCGTATCTCTGGTACGGTTCAGGAGAGAGATTTGTTGCCGCGTGTGTTTTCGAGAACAAAATCTACCTTCCGCTTCGTTTAATCATCTTGCTCAGTGTTACCAAGAACGAACCCCTACTTGCTAAAATTATTGCCCACGAGAATAACCATTTGTATCGTAAGAGCGAGGATGTTTCTGAGGCAGTGCAGTTGGCAGCAGCATTACAACAGGCATGGCATGAGGATTCGGAGAATTGGCTGCGCCACAGTATCGGCGTCGAATTAGCAGTCAGAGACCATGGTGCTTCTGATGAAACACGGATTGTCCGGAAAGGTTCTTTTGATGATGTGACCAGAGACATCCCGCGGTATGCTGCTTTGGGTATCCGGGCCATACTGCTTTTAGATGTTCTGGAGCACGCTTACGAGGGTGTTTTTGATGTGCTTGATCCACTCCGCGTTAATCCTGAATTGGGCAATGAACAAAAGCTTGTCAATCTTTTACATGTTGCACATCAACATGGTTTACGAGTGATCCTCCCAGGTGTATTTAATCATGTGTCACGCAGAAGTCCCCTGTGTTCTTTGCATCCCGATTGGTTTATCCGCGATGCAGGAGGACAGATTGTTTCAGCAACAGATAAGCGGGGTGCCTGGGAATGGAAGTCGCTTGCCCAATTTAATCTTGCTCATTCAGAAGTCCGGTCATTTATCCTGCAGGTTGCAGAATATTGGATAACGATGGGATTTGACGGTTTTTGGCTTGATGCGGCGGGCAGTCTTCTTTCCCGGAATATTGAGCAAAACTGGGGGATACGCGTTTTCGGCGAAGAAATTCTTACTCAACTTATCCACCGTACGCGTTTACTCAATTCTTCAGTGCGTTTTATTGCCGAGTCATTTGATCCACGCGATCGGTGTCGGCTAGAAGAGCTTGGTGCCGATTTAACTATGGATTGGGAAGTAATAGAAGCGCTGATTGCTGCAATGCGTTATGATTCGCCTGCGCGGATTCTGGAAGTTTTACTGCGCTCCGGAGAGATACAGCTTGAACGCAGAGCGTTTCATCGGATTAACCATGATAAATCGGCCTATCAGGATAAGCAGCTCGGTCTCACGAGAGAGGAAATTATTTTTGCCATGGAATTTCTCGCTTCACTACCTGGAGCTTTCTGGTTTTTTGAAGGAGAAATAGAAGGGAAAAGGACATATTACTATCATTTTGACGCAGTGAAGCCGGTTGATGGAGCGCTTGTCGACAGCAAATTAGCAGATTTTTATGAACGTTTTATTCCGATAATCACGTGTGATATTTTACGGAAAGGTTCATTTCATCCTTTGGGATTGAAGGTTGTTTCACCTCAGGATGTTCCGGTTTGCGCGTTCGCCCGTGAATATCAAGGGAAATTTATTGTTGTGGCTCTCAATCCAACACAGAGAACATCTGATGATGGGAAGGCTTGGCTTTATCCGGATATCTCTTTTCTTCTCCCGCAGCATGGTGTCCGTTACCGCGTGGATAATTTGCTCACTGGTGAAGAATTCCCCCAACTTTCCTCCGAAACCATGCGTGTTCAAGGTTTACCCATTGGGTTAGCCAAAGACGAGATACAATACCTGCGGTTAACCCCGCTAGAATGCACGAACGCCAATGGTTTCTTTGCTGATTTTTCTTCAGCCGCGTTCTTTTTTGCAATCTTTCTTATTGTTTCTTTGGTGATTGCCGCGCATCGGATCTTGAAAAACAGAAACAGGGTTTTTCTCAGAAAAAACATTCTCAGGCAAGTTTCAGCAGATGAACTTTTTTCTCGGGTATCGGCGATTATCCCGGATGAAATTGTTTCTGATGAGAAAAAATCGGACGAAGTGAAACAATGGGTGCGGCTATGGCATGAACGTTTTGCACACATTGATTGGCTTACCGAGAAAGCTCGTGATTGGTCGTTGGAGCAATATTTACAGCACATTGTGGTGCCGACGGTTACAGCCGTACACCGCATGGATAGGCTTGGCAAGGTACGTCAGGAAACGCTTCGGGCAATTGCAATAACCACGATACCAAAATTTATTACCGATGAAAGCGGAGAAGACATCTGCGTGGGGACGGCTGAAACTCTTAATTACTGCCAGGCCGGTGAAGTGATAAAGCAATTTATCGGCTGTCTGGAACGGCTCAGGAAATACCCTGATAGAACTTTTGAGCAGTCTTTCTTACCTCTATATACTATAGCCGTTATTATATTCTTTGGCATAGCTTTGATGCTTCTTGCTGCACCTATCCTGTATGGTTCGCGCCAGAAGCTTGCTACCGATGATATTGCAATTCAACTGGATGGGATAAAAGAATTAGTAGCAGCATATAAAGATCCTACAACTTTGGAAAAAGACCGGCGTTTAGCCTTTGGCTGCGTTATAGGCCTTCTGCGTCTTGCGCATACAGGCGAGGTATCCACCAGTTGCATGACCTATTTACCAGAAGACCAGGTGATGATACTGCAAAAAGCATCTCTGCAGGCTTTTGAAGATATGCTTTCTGCTTCTGTAGATGGTGACGCTTATGCGCGTTATCGACATGATTTTAGTCAATTAGGGGTATTAGCCCGCGGCATAGAAAAAGCAAGGAAATTTGATCAAACAGATCTATTGGAATTCGGTTCTGCTTTTTATCAAGCAGTGCGTAATGCAATCCAGCGCAGCCTTGCTCTCCATGCATTTGTTTCTGTTCATGAACATGAAGTCGACAATCTTTCTTTTCCCGGATTTATAAACCGCGTATGCGCGCTGTTACCAGGGCCTGATACCTACGCTGCGCAATTCCGCAAGGTATTAGTATGTCTACAACAGATGGCACAAGGTAACGAGCAAGGATTGGCTTCGCTTATCAGATGGCCGGCTTATCCGCATTTCATTGATGGACGGAGAAATCATCCAATCTACATTATCATTGGGCATCTTGACGAAAATGATTTTTATCCTCGATTTGAGAAAGAGATCATCCGCTATTTTCTTTCCAGTGGCAATTATATCCATTGGGTAATCCGCATGCTCTTAAGCGCCTATGTCGCAAGCGACGGCTTGAAGCGCGAACGTTGTTGGTATCTTTTACAAACAATGGCCGATGAGACATACCTGGCTTTGTATTCAGATTATGAGGGATTACGCGATTATATCATAACTTTATCCAAAGATTGGCAGAGGGATCACGCATTTCGGCAGGCAGCGGTAGATTTAGTAAACGATATTCCAGATCCCAGAGAAATCGAAAGCAATCTTTTGGGAAGTTCTGAGTCCTGGGTTCTGGGCACTTTGATCTTTGATGGAAGCATCCTGATGTTACTTCCTATTGTCGGATGGTTACTGTTGATGTCTTTGTCCCAGTCCGGTTTAAGCGCACATGCGCACAAAAAAGTGCATAGAAAGATCACGGAGAAAATTAAAGAGGGCGATTCCGGCAAAAATCCAAAGAAAAAGAAAGATTCCGAAAAGAAACAGAAAAAGCTTAAGAAGCAGCAGAGAATCGAGCTGCTCCGCTTGATGCAGGTTTTGGTTCAGATGCGCGCTCTTGCCGCGCAATACAAGAGATCAGCGCAAGTCGAAAAAAGCGCAATTGCTTCGCAGTGGCTCATCCGCGCCGAAGGCGCAACCAGTATGCTTGAACATATGCGCGAATTCGGAGTATTACGGCAGGATGCTGCGGATAAATTCCTGGAGGTTTTTGATGCTACCCGCGCTATCATCAGGCCGCAAGAGACACTACCAAAGGAAAAGAACGCTGATGGGCTACTCAGTAGCCCGGAGCGGCTGCGTAACATCGAATGCCTTGTTTACGATTGCCGTGCCCGGCAGGTGATCGCAAAGAACACTTTTAGCAGGAATGACCGCGATATCGCGGAGATTTTGGCCGCATCGTCGCAATCATGGCAATGGTTGAAGAAAGCCCGCAAGGTCCAACGCGGATTGGAAATGAAGATAGTTGGCCGTGATACTAGCGATATATCGGCGCAGGATAAGGTACGTATAGCCCTTCTTTCTACGGCAATCGATGCGGCAATGTTGGGCGACTTGAGTAAGAATGATTGGCGGGTAAAGCGCGATATCCAGCAGAAACACGATGAGCTTTGTTATGAAGTCTATTTGCTTAAGGTGCAGGCGGATATGATTCCTGCAGTCGAGATGCACAAAAGCTCAGAATTAAGCCAGAACGACGCAGAGCTTCTTGATGAAATGGATATGGAGGATGAGAGCATTATAAAGAGATCTACGGCGGAATCCGGGCAAGAAGAGCATCGCAAGATTCCTTATGAAGATTCGGCAAGCGCAGTCACTGCTGCTGGAGAGTTGATCGCTTTCATGCAGAAGGGTGATTATTGCAGCGCAGCGTGTCCGCCTTTTAAAGGGAGTTTTTTCCAGAAACGGGTGGGTGCTGGCCATATGTTGCACCTTGGGACATGGAGGCAGAATAATAAGCAGCACCATATTAATATAATGCTTGGTTACCTAGAAGCCGGGGCGATAGTAACTATCAGGAAATTTTTCTCGGTTGATCTGGAACAGTGGCTGATCGTCGTCGAAACCGAAGACGCTGAGCATCAGCGGGTTTATTATTATCCTGCTTACACCAAAACCCTGAAAATATTAAAGTGGCAGCAGACAATAGATCATGGCGATACCATGCGGGCATTGAAGGATGTGGAGGTTTGGGATGTAGAGCAGGCAGCGATATCCGCCGGCCAGGCAGGCGCGTTGCTGAAAGCCGCGGCATTTCGGTTAGGCGTCACAGAGGATCATCTTGGCAGCGAGATCAGCAGGATAAACTCCATGCGCAGACAGGTTTCCGGGATCGAGCTTTTAGCCTCTCCTTCCCAGCAATTGCTTGCCGTATTTATACCGAGTGTTTCAATGCTGCTGGTATTGGTATTGCTCGTGGTTATCCCGGCTTTTAGTTTCGGAAGGTTTTTCGGGGGGAGTAAAAAAGAAAATAATTCGGAACAGGATGCTGCCCTTGTCGGTAAGAGTGTCGCTAAACCGCAGGAGCATAAACCGCAAGGTACCGTAAAGCTTGTCGATCCCAAGATTTTAGCAGGGGCTAAAGTTTTTTCCGAGCCAGCTCTTCCTGCGGCCGACGGCGCTAAACCCAGGCAAGAAAAATCAAGCGGGGTCGAATTTTCTCAAGCCGTGAGAGTATTTGCCGGAGAAGTCGATAAATTGCCGGTGAATTTAGCCAAGCGCATCGAAACACTCATTGCTTTTGCCGTGCATGAAGATGAGAACGCTTTTGGTGCGGATACAGACTCAGCGAGCATTCTGGCGACAATCGAGCTTAATTTATTCGATATTGAAGAGTTTCTTGATACTCCGAAAGATGAATGGATGGAAGCTATAGGAGATGGGTTGCGTCAGGCCGGGAAAGAGAATCGTTATCGTCCGGCGATGAAGGAGCTGGAGAAGCTTTACGAGCGATGTATTGTTATCAAAGCACAGCAATCTGCCGAGGAAGCAATATTAACCCAGAGAGAAGCAGAAAAGAAAGAGAAGCCTGTTTTACCGATTTCTCCGCAAACGCAACGAGTAGAAGCCACTCCGGTTATTCCTGCCTCAGATCCGGAGAGATCTGAGTTTGAATCCGCAGCGCCAAAAGTTAGAAAAATCGCAGTTAAAGATGTAAATGTTTCGAATGATAAACAGGCAGGAAATATTCTACGCAAGGCAGAGATTACTTATACTATTATTGATGAGAAAGACACACCGAGCTATCGCGCTTGGCTCAGAAGTAGTGGATTTCTAACATTAATCCAAACTGAACACGGGCCTGATGCCCAGTTTCTTTTGGCTATAGTAGATTCCGAAGCGCTGATAAACGAGATTAGGAATCACTGGGATTTGTGGCAGGCGATACTTGGAAAAAAGCACATCCCGCAAGCATGGCAAACTATAGTACAGGAAGAGAGAGAAAAACATGGAGCTGTTCAGGGGGCTGATCTAGGCGCACAGGAATCAGAAGCGGCAGCGCCAACAATTCAGCAAGCAGCTATGGAACCTGTTTTAGTCAATAAACCCGCCAGCAGTATTCCGGCACAAAAAACAGAGCCGCAGTTAATGCGTTCGGCGGATGTCGTCGCGCGCATCAAATCAGACCGCGATGGCATCAGCATGGTGCGCTTAATCAAAGCGGCGGTTGCTGCTAGGATTGAAATTCTTATTGGAGTAGGGGAAGAGGATGATACGGCGTGCGAACTTGCTCAAGAAGATGTGCGTTCTTTCGTCCGCGATGAAGGAGGCATCGCCAAGCGCATCGAGTTCTTAAAGGCGAGTATTGCCAAGCTCCCGGTGGGTAAGGCACAGGAATATAACCACGTATTTCCGACTCTTGCGAGAATTTTGAAAAACTATATAACCAATCTGAAAGCGCAGCAGCAGAAACATCGGAATGCAGCCTATTTTCCCATGCTGCTTTTAGCACAACAGGTAACTGATTTTGAAAAGGAACTTTCCGGATGGTGGCATGAGTTTACCGGAGGAGGGTACCTCGCTATTTTCATCCCAGCGCTCGTGATCATCATTTTGTGTGCGATGGTTTCTCTCCGCAAAAAAATGATTAATAATATCACCAATATTCTTAATATCGGCTCACAGCCAGAATATTTAACCGCTACTGGTAAGCACAGTCGAGAAACTACTACTCAGTTAAAGCATCTGGAGACAAAGATTGACGGGTTATTGCGCTATGCAGGGTGGCGTTGTTTTGTATGTCTTTGGCAGGCGGGGTTCATCAGGAATGAGATTACCAGGCAACTTGCAACTACTCTATCCAAGATTGAGAAACGGCTTGCCGAAGTAGTTGAACAGGAGACGAAAAGACTTGAAATAATCTGCGGACTTAAAGTTTCAGAAAGAGAGAAAAGTTCGGCTCATACCTGGATGCATCGGTTCGTGCAAGTGTCATATTTGCGAAACGGTCTTCTTTCTAAACAGGGGAAAGATATTTTTGAAAAACTTTTATTTGAACTTACGCGTGCTTTTGCTGAGGCACATCCTGAGCGAGCGTTTGCTGTCCAGAATGTAAAACAATTGTATCATCTTTTGGGAGTACGCAGTCGCAGGGGATTAAACGCTCGTATACGCAATAAACATTTTTCTATCCGGGAAATACTTCTATTGATCCGCGGTTTTATGTTTACCAGATTCAAGATGCTTGGCAAGATGGTAAGAATGCCCGAAAATAAAGATACCCGATATCTGCGGAACATATGCCTTAAGGCCCTTATTGAGCTTGATCAATACGATGCAGTAAGTTTAAATAGTGCTTTTCTTGAGCTTGATCGCACTGATGGAGCGCAATTACGTCGGGCAAAAATCAATATTCGTCTTTTGCAACTTATTCGTGATGAGATTCATCGCGGCCGCTCCGCGTCACAACGTAATACTTCGTCAGAACAATCAGTTGCTTTGGCCGCTCATGGAGTAATCTTGTTGATTGTTCTTTTCGCCGTCGGTTTCAGCATATGTTTGTTTGCTATCCCATATCAGCGAGATACCTGGGGACAAAAAATGGCTGAAGCACAAGAAGAGCTTGCAATGATTTCTATGGCAGCAGAGCCACAGGAGATTAAGGTTGTTGTGTCAGGGTTTGCGCGCTCCCGAACAGGCGAGCATATTTCTGGAATTGAAGTTTTCTACAAAGAGTGTATACGAGGGTTTATCCCGGCTGATTATCTGGCGGTGTCAGCTGAGGCATACCTTGAACAAAATAGGGACAGGGAAGTTTCCGTATATATGGTGGAATACTCGCACTTCCATTTTGTGGCTGCTGTTACTATCGATCGCTGGCAACACAAACAGCAAGCTTTGCAAGAGCTTTTGCGTGGCGTACATAACGAAGATTCGCTTTATGATGTGACTGTTGATTCAGTAATTGCGACGCACGATAGTGTGGTTGGATTTTCAGTAACCTACGGTGGGATTATAAGGGGGACTGTTCCTTACAAGCATAGACCATGGGATGTTCCGCTTTTTGAAGGAGAGGTCGACCGATGGAGGAAAGAAATCGCAGGCAAAGTATACCCAGCAATGCTTATTAGTTTGCGCGGACACGAGCACGCATGGAAACCGGTATTTTCCATTCGCTTTGGGCAAAGGCTTTTAAAAGAAATGCCCACATTGCATAAAGCTTCTGCAGTCGCTGGTATTTCTCATTTTGTAAGTGACGAAGAGATGGAACAAGAGGCCTCCGAGAGAGAGATTAAGGATAAGCTTTTTCTGGAAGAAATCAAGAAGTGTCCACAGGAAATCTATTATTCACTCCAGGGCCGCCGCCAGATCCTGTATCAGTTATCACGTTCCTACAAGCGAGGAACATATTTGGGCGAGCTCTTGAATATCTTGATGGCTACGGAGGCAGGAGCCGAGTTCATTGTTTACACATTACAAGATGAATTTGGGTTGGCACATAAAGAGAATATGATCCGCGCTATCGCGATTGTGCTCAGCGAAGGTTGTTTAGTGCAGCCAACTGTTTTGAGATTAGCTCGCCTGTATTACCGCCACAGCGATCGGCGCGCGGCGCGCAATTATTTCCGCTGGATTATGTGCAGTTCGCCGAATGCTTCTGCGCGCCGCTCAATCGCACAGGCAATATTTAATCTTATGCCCGATGAGCGCTATGAAATATTCCGTTGGATTTTAGAAAACCAGGCAGTTGATTTTAAGGTGCGGGTATTGGCAGCTGAGATGCTTGCAAAAACTGGCGGTGCGGGACGTAACTGCTTGCAGCGTTTAATTGCACAGGCAAGAGTAATTGAGACTCGCGCCGCAGCAGTAATAGGATCTTTTATCAAAGGCGGAAGAAAAGGCCTTGGGCTCTTGAAGAGCGTTCAAGTCAGGTATCATCCGGATTCTGGTGTCATTCGGGGGAGAGATTTTGATACGATTGCCCGAGTCAGTTACCGTCCATTCCCCGGGTATATGTATAAGCCACTTAGCAAGGCCCGGCTGAAAGAAATAGCAGTTATTCCAACCAGCGCATTTATTCATAGGGGCGGTTTATCATCTGAAGCAGAAATAGTATTACGCCGGGATTTGGCTCGGGCGGGGTATTCCAGGGAAAAACGGGATACGATCGTTCATAATCTTTCCCGTTCTAACAAAATGTATTCACTTGCCTGCAGTAAATCGCAAGGGCAAATTCCCCGGGTTAGCACCCATATTGCACTCTATAAAGGATTAACGTTTGGCTTGTATGTTGGTTTACAAAAAATCGGCATGCATATTAACTTATTTGACGGAAGTCTTGAAAAATATGGCGTGCCTCGGGAAGGAATTGATCTTCTCGTTGTTATGGTCCGCGCGCATGAAGAATGGGAGGCTCAAAACTTAGACCATACCGAAATTATCGCAAAGCAGGCACAGATGTTCATAGCATGGCCTGATTCATGGCAGTGTTTGTTTCTTGATACGCTCTCAGCAGTGGAGATAAAACATTACCGCTATAACCTTAACTTTTTTACTCAATTATACCGGGCCTATCTTGTTCATCGCCCTACGCTTAAAAGAATTTCACTTCCAGAAAGGCTTAAACGTCTCATGGATATTCGAGAAGTTCGTTCTGCCTATAATACATTACTTGATTTTGCCGATCAAGTGTACTTAGACCTTGCAGCGCAAGCTTTCAAGGGTTTTCGTAGGAATATTGATTATGCCGCTTTGGAAAGGTATTACGGTTTTTCATTTATTGAGCAAGTGCTGCAAATTGCTGATTCGTTTGCCCAACCAGATCTGCGATACGTTTTTGGATATATTCTTGATGTCGCACCAGGCCCATGGACCATTGAACAGATACGTTTTATCGCCCAGATTTTCCGGGCGTATCGGGATATACCCGGTTTTGAGCAAACACTGGGTATTCTTACTAATGCAACCGCACCTGGCGTACGGGGGATTTTACGGGAGTTTATTTACTTTTCTGAAGTCAGCAGGCGTTTTGTCCACAACACCATGGGCAGTGTTCAACCCGTTGCCGTGCGCGCAGTGGTTCACGATGAGAAGGGAATCTGCACCGATATTGATTTTGTTTTTCGCCTTGAAAAAAGTAAGTGGGGGGATTTTCGTAATGGTACCTATTGGCTTTCTGCCGCTTTGACTCCAGCAAATGGCAAAGGTATTTTAGGGATTCGAGCGATGAATCGGGCAATGGAAGCTTTGCAATCGGGTGCGATCATTCAACCGGATTCGATACAAAAAGAAATGCTTACTGCTTCAGAAAAGCCATTTATTTCCGGGATTGTTTTTGCATATGATAAAAGCATGGTTCAAGGGAGATATGATGAACTCCTTGATATTTACCATCGTGAGTTGCAGGATAGCAGAATATTTTCAGGAGTTTATTTGTATTGTTTTGGTATTGAAGAATCGAAGTATATACCTGTCTGCCAGGACAACCAAAGTGCGGCTGAGCAGCAAGAAAGTTTTTCCGGCTGGTATATGAGCATACTTGGAATTTTCATTCTCGCGGTTGTTGGGGTTATGCTCGTACGCAAGTATTTTCACTCAGCTGTTTTTGCAGCACAAGAAAATGAGAAAATTTCTGATGAACACTACGCGGTTGGCAGAGTACTCGGGCAGGATGAGCTGTTGCGTATTATGCAAGAAAGGAAATCGCCATTTCTGCGGAATTCTTTGAAAATATTTGAGGATTCTGCCCGCGCGATTCAACTCGATGATTTCTTACAAACAAAGTTTCGTCTGCCCGAACGGGTCATCGAGGTAAAAATTCCTGTAAAAATGAGCAATGGGACCATTCGTATCTATACCGGGTGGCGTTCACTGCACAATACAGCAAAAGGGGCAGGAAAAGGCGGAATACGGTTTGCTCCCGGTTTGACCGTGGGCGATGTCATTGCGCTTTCTATTGAAATGAGTTGGAAGTGTGCAATTGCCGGTATCCCCTATGGCGGCGGCAAAGGCGGGATTGATGTGAACGTCAAGGAGCTTACTGAGAGTGAACTTGAACAACTGAGCCGTGGTTATGTGCGCGGGCTTCTTTCTGCAGATCCGGATGCGATTGGACCTTTAAGTGATATTCCTGCTCCAGACATGAATACAAACGCAAAAATTATGAATTGGATGCGCGATGAATACCGCGTGATCAAAGGCAAAGATTCTCCAGCGGTCATTACCGGAAAACCACCGCTTCGCGGTGGTTCTCTGGGAAGAGAAAAGGCAACCGGTCAAGGTGGTTTTTACACAGCCAAGCTTGCTGCTCCAAAATATCTTGGTAAAGAATTATTTGATTGTAGCGTGAGCATCGTCGGGTATGGGAATGTAGGTGGGTGGCTTGCAAGAATTATTTATCCCTATTTCAAAGGACACCAGGGCAAGATAGCTGGGATTGCAGATGTTAACGGTTGTATTTGGTCCTGGCAGGGCATTCATATTGACAAGCTCGATAAGCATCTTGCCCAGGGTGGTAAAGTGGAAGATTTCCAAGATAATGACGCGCCAGTTGAGCATATCAGCCTCGAGGAATTTTTGCTCCGGCGCCTGGATATTTTGTTCCCCGCCGCCTGCGAAAACCAAATTCACGCAGGGAATGCCCAGGAAATAGGCGCTTCGCTCATCGTTGAACTGGCAAATGGGCCAACTACTGCAGAAGCAGATGCGGTTTTACACAAGAGAGGTGTTGTTGTAGTTCCGGATATTATGGCTAATGCCGGAGGCGTTATTGTTTCCTTTTTTGAATGGGTGCAAAACCTGACCGATGAACTCTGGGATACCTTGGCAGTGGATAAGAAATTGGAAGAGCGCATTTACAAGTCATTTCATTGTATGGTTGATATTGCTGAATCAAAAGATCTGGCTTTGCGTGATGCCGCGATGTGCGTGGCTTTAAAGAAAATAACAGACGCCACGTTAGCAAAGCATCAGGAGTTATCATTATCTCTCAACCAAAAAGGCAATTTGCCGTACGTTATAGCCGATGTTGTTTTTGATCCCGAAACCATTGAAGAGCTTAACTGCGTAATGGCCAGTGTCCAAAAAAGAGCATTTATTGCGCGGGCTGAAAATGTACATTCAAGGAAAATTGGTGTTATTGCCGATGAGATCAGTGTTACACTGACGCCTGCGCGCGGTAATGTTGTGTTGATCTGTGGTCCGGATGCCTGCGGAAAAGCGTCACTCGCTTTGAGGCTGGCTTCGGAATTAGCGGTGCGGAAAATCCCGGCTAAGGTTTTACATCTTGATAATCATGATGTGCGTGATATCGGGAGGCTTTTGAGCGGTGAAGAAATCAGATTGAATGGAACCGACAAAAAATTCAACCGTTCTCCAGAAGAGACCTTGCGGCTTACTGCTGATGAAATATTGATTGTTGAAGGCCAGATTGCTTTTGCTGAACCGATTTTAACTCTTATTCCGGCACAGAGCCGCTATGAGATATTCGCTGAAACAGTCTGTAGTATGAAGCTGGCTGGCAATTATCCGCTTACTTCGCATAACGTGCGTTTGATGCGTGAGCTTTTAGACAGATATCTTAATGAGGATACAAGTCCGTATGAAACTATATCCGGCTGGCGGATAAACCGGAAACGGCAGATTTATAATACGTATCCCCTGTGGGGGAGAGCAAGAGTTACCGTCAACACATTTTTGCCTTATGAGCTTGCACTTTTAGCAAAATATGTGCAGCCGCATCTGCGCCGGGCATACCACCAGGCTCGCCGCAAAAAGGATGGTGATTCGCTGTTTCTCATTGAACATCTTATGGCAATTACTCGAGAGGTACTTCGGGATATTGATGATTTTGATATTCCTTCCAATTCTATTCTGCAGCAGTATTTGCCGCACTCTGCTATCGTGCAGCGTAAAACTTCGGTTTTGGATGATATTCTAGACGAATTGATTGTTGCTCCAGCCAGGAAGGATTTTGAGCGTATCATGAAAGATATCGCAGATAAAAAAGAAATGCGTGGATATCTCGGCAATGTAACCGAAGAACATATCGGTGCAATTCGGGCATGTATTGACCGCGGAGAATTTGCGGAAAGTTACGAATGCAATGGAATTCTTCCGGAATTCGAAGGAGATCCCGTGTGTTTCCGTTTCTTGACTGCGCAGATTCCCCGGGCTCCCCCCGAAGGGTTTATCTGGGCCAGGAAGTTTCAGGGGCGGTTAGAGATATATTTTTCTTCAATGCAGATTTGGGAGCATATTCATGAAGTATGCGCTGAAACTCAAGTGGCCAGTCTATTATTACGTGAAACGCTTCAGTCAATCGCCCTTCATGAATCAACAGAGATTTTTTGCCTTGAACAGAATATCGCCGGGCCAGAGTTTGCCCACAGTCTCGCCAATGACGTAACCCTCGATGCCTATCCTGCCGCCGCTCTTTTACTCTGCGCTATTTTTGGTGATATGCAGCAATCCGCAGCCTCCGCTCATATTTTCCAAGAGATTATTTCGGCTCATGTCGCAGAAAGAATCAATGATTCGACGACAGATCTCATTTTTATCGATAATCAACAGCTGCACACCAGTAATCAGCTATTCCTGCCAGCTCTCAATAAATTACAGGATATTTTATCAAGGCCGGTATTGCCCGAACCATTCTACCTCTGTTTTCTTTCCGGTAAGAATAAGCCAAAACGTTTTGGGTCTGATCCTTATTCTCTAGCGCTTGTAGGCAGCCAGCGTATTTATGTCGCCCGCGGAATTCATACTGGAGCATTTGGGCGGCACAAGATGATCTATATGACTTATGAAACATTCTTGAATCTGCCGCGTGTTCTCCTGGATCAGTATATCGTACGGAATAGCAATTTGGTTGGACTTACCGCGCGCTACGTAGAGGGTCAAGAAGCGGCGGTTTCTGCGCCGCAAGTTCATACGTCAATGAGTCAGGTCAACGAAGAAATTGGAACATACCTTTCTTCGTTAAAAGAACCGTTCCAAATACAAGAAGACAGTTGTTATTATGCGTGGCTTACTCCAGTGCAATTAGACAGAGAAGCACGAACCGAGCGTACCTATGAGGAAGATGCATTTCATATCAGGATGGATCAAAATCCAGAGACTGCTCCGATCGCCATTCCCTGTTTTATTGATGTTCAGATGCAGCAGATTATGGATCGCGCGTTTTTCACCGCTACCGCTGCCGCTCTGCGTTCAGCACTGGAATTGACCGGTATACAGAACGCAGAAACGATTTCGGGAGGATTAAGAATCGCTGGCATCGATCAGTCTTTGCATCTGGTATCTTTCGCAGAAGAAAGCGGCGTTATTCTTGTCAATGTTCCGCTCTTAAAAACATTGCGCGGAGAATGCAGAGGAGCTGCGCTTGCTCTGTTTTACGTTGGCATGCTTCACGTTCTTATCGCGCGGTTCTCCGGACTGCAAGCAAAAGGACCAGTAATTCTGGTGGAAATCTATGCACACGCGCTCAAAGAATATATAATTCAGCGGCTGCATGCCCGCATTGACTATGGAACGTTAAAGAGGCTTTATGATACATATTTTGCTTCCGACATGACCGCGGAAGTTTTTACCTTCATGCCCAATGTCTTACGCGCACGAATCGATGCTTTACGGGCAGAATGTACTTGGTTGAGGAATTTTCATGTACGGCATGGGCAAATCCAGACGCTTCTTAGTGACAGGAGCGTCATTGACCGAGTGAATGGAGTGTTTCTTGCACTGTATGATTTAATCGATGAGCTTTCCACAAAACTCTATCTTGATGAAGCACTTGAGTTAATTCAGCACGCACAAGCATGCGTCAGGTGTTCATTCTTCTATACGGAAGCGTTCGCTGTAACACGCAATGAAACTTTTCGCGAAAATTGGGTGAAACACCACGCCGCTTTATACCAGCTTGTCCTCAACCAGGGTCGCTTTAGCCGCTTGTACATGAGCCGGATTATGGATGGAGTGTTGGATTTTTGTGCGCAGAACGTGCGATTTGAGCATGCAAGAGTAATTCTGGTAAGTACCCTGGAATCATTGATACGTGTTGAGGAACGGGAAGATGTTTCATTGCAAGAACGCCTGCGCGATGATTGGTATAGTTTTCATGTTGCCGAAAAGGCAGTTTCTGTTTTTACAGGATTCCGCGGAGGAGAGCATACCGCAGAGTATATTCAACTGGTCCGGCTTTTGGTAGTAAGTGCCATCTCTGTTCATCAGATCGATGGTATTTCCAAACAGTTTCAGGCTTTTGAGCGGGCGATTGCAAGATTATCGCCTGCACAACGGGCAGCTCAGAAATGGACCGACACTATTCGGCGCATGGAGATGCTCAAGCTTTATTTTGAACTACACTCCGTTGTCTATAATGCACACAGTCACCGGAACCGCCGAAAAGAAGTTTTTGTATTAGCCGGATCTATCGAGGCTTTTGCTCAAGAGTGTACGGTAAGTTCTGAGAATAGCAACTTTGATATTGGTCAGTTTTTCTTTTTTCTTCTGGCAACGAGCCAGCGTGCACTCGGGAATACCCGCGGAGCATGCAGTAACCTTGAACAAAACATGGCGCAAATTTGGGAGAAAAAGCTGCTCCATGGAGAAACCGTCTGGCTTACGCTCTTTGACTTGATTTTTACCTATGAGTGTCTTGGGGAAGAATTCAATCATGCTCAACGAGAACTTGCCCGGCGGTATAAATCAATCCGTCGAAGTGAACCGTTGCTTGGTGATTTGTTTGAAGCTGTGGCGGAAAAAGATTATAGGCGTATCATTACGCTCTATCGGCAGAATAAAAATTTTTCCGCGAACCACTACGTATATATGCTCATGGTTCTTTGCTATCTTTTTGCTCTATCGAAAACTAATAACCGTAGCGCGATGAAAGCAGTTATTGCTGCAATGCTTAGGCTTCATGCTGATACAGAGACGACCCACAAAATATTATATGACATATTAGCGGTATTTATTTTTATGCCGGATGATACGCAGCGCATGATTGGCGAAGTTGTTGCTGAGCTGGTTTCGGAAGATACTCTTGGCCATCGAGCCCGCAGTATCGCCGTTGATTTTCTTGTCGCGGTGCAAGACAGAGCATTTTGTACATTTTTGAACCATACTTTTGAGCAGGCGCTTGAAACCGGCAAAGCGGGGGGGTTTGATTTGATGTCGCTTGTACGCCTGCTTGGTTTCTTCTCTTTGCCAAGTCAGGCAATATATCTTGATTCAATCCATACCGGTCGGATAAAAGATAGGGGTATGCGTCATGATTTTATCGCCGCAAGATCCGCGATAAAATCAGCAGTGCAGAATGAACCGGAAATTTTTCTGCCACACCTTGAACAGCTTTTTGCTGATGGACGCTATGCGGATATTGTTGGTGCGGTAACTCGGCACCACGCAGAGGAAGGGAATTATTCAACCATTCAAGTGGCCTGCAGTGTTTTTAAAGAGAAGGCCGAGCGCGTTGTCGATTTAGTGGGACAATCTGAATCAGCGTACCATCAGCATCATTACCAGCGCGCCAATGACTTGCTTCAAGAAGCGATTGCCATAAATCCGCAGGACAACAATCTTTTTTCCCGACAGTATGTGGTTGCCGACATGGTCAAAGCAAGTCATTGCTACCAGAGCGACGATCTTGATCTGGCGATTGCTATCGCGCAGACGCGCTTGCAGAGTAACGGGAAAACTGATTCTGTTGTTGAACGTTTTATCTTGAAAGTTAACCAGTATAGGGAAGCATTGAAAATGCGGGGTGACAACCCCGATGCGGCAGCGCGCCTTACGAAGGCTGGTTTAAAAGAGTTTCCCGAAGATGAGAAATTAATCGCCCTTCATCGGGATACAGTAGCCGTCATTGAGAGCAGAGACTTACTCCTGTGTGAAGCGCGTTCCTGCCGTAACGATAGGAATTTTCCACGCATGGCAAGCCTCTATATGCAGGCAGTAAGATTAGGCAAAGATGTTCGTAGGGTTCATCAAGAGGCCACTTCGGCTATCGACCAGATGTACCACGAGGGTTTTTACGATCATTCTCATCAGATGGCCGGCGATTTGTTGGAAGTATACCCCGGCGATGCGCCATTACGGGAACTTCGTGATCACTCATGGGCGCATATGTTACTTGCGATGCTGCGGCCACAGAAGAATATTTTAACGGCAATCCTTGAGGCAAAAAATAACCAGCACAAAAGGCGCAATAGCCGTTACCGTTTTACCTCGGTTGTTTTTGGGGAAGAAAGTTTTACTGTACGGCGGGTGAGAGCAGTAGATAAGGACGGAAAACCTCTTTTAGCTATTGATAATCTCCGCAGAATCGCGCACAAAGCAGACAGTTTCCGGTTTCTCACCCCTTCTGGTACGATAAAAACATCTGATTATTTTGAAGTTGTTGAAGTGGCTCCTGACTCGATTAGTTTTGGATTTGAAAATATTGAACAACGGCAAAGAGCGCTCGAATTTATTGAGAAGAATGGTCTCATGGAAGAAGCTGATGATATTGCCACGCGACGTCAGAAAGAGGCAATCGAAGAAGTCATCCGTAGCTTGGAAGCTTCTTTCAGTAAGTATAGGGTTACCACTGGAAATGAGTTTTTGGATATTCTTTTCGGTCTGCGCGAACAGCCTGTTGTACAATCCGCAGGGACCATAGAACTTCTTGTTCCTGCAATACGGAATGATCAATCGCAGATGCAGGCGATTTTAAATAGCCTTGATTTTGCAAATCCCGTCACCCTCATTCAGGGTCCACCAGGGACTGGTAAGACGACAACAATTGCTGAAATTGTAAATTGTTTTATTCGCAACGGTAAGCGCATACTCGTAGTTTCTCAGTCTCATGCCGCGGTGAATAACGTTTGCGAGCGGTTACTCCGGAATCAGATTGGTTTTGCGCGCGTAGGGCAGCAAGAAGAAAAGGTGAGCGAGGAAATCAAAGAACAGTGGGAACAGCGAGAAAGGATCTTAAGGGATTTTCAGGAGCAATACCAGAAAAAGCACCAGGGGTTCGTGGTATTGGGCACCAACAATGGTTTTTCCAGCGATAAATTTATCCGTAAATCCCCATTTTTCCATGAATTTGACGTAGTAATTGTTGAAGAGGTTGCCCGTGCAACGATAGCCGAAACACTCGTTCCCATCTCCATGGCGATTTCTCGGGGAAAAGTTATTTTAGTTGGAGATCATAAACAACTGCCTGCTTTTGGGGTGAATCCCGAATCTATTGAGATGATTCATGAAGAGATTGCAGAGTACCAGTATCGGCTTGAAGAATTCCGCTTGCCTTCAGTTGAAGAAATATTTTCTCCCGCCAACTTGCATAATTTCAAAAAATCGCTCTTTGAGCGGGCGTTCGTTGAAATAACCCGCCAGAGAGGGGTTACGCTTGATACGCACACGCTTTTGATAAATCGCCGTTCACATCCTATGCAGGTTGGATTAATTAACATTTTCTACGATGGAGTACTTAAGCCGCGTGATTATGACAGAATACCCAAAGAAAAAACCGAACCGGATACTCTGAAATTAGTTGATTTAGTAGAATCTGGGGAGCAGATTGCCGGCCATTCTTACTATAATCTCGATGAGGCTGATGCTGTACTTTTTGAATTTGTCCGTCTTTACCACCAAAAGAATCCCGATGGTTCTTACCGGTACAACACGCAGGATATCACGATTCTTTCTCCATACTTAGAGCAGAATGAAGTTATCTGGTCCGGGCTTCGCGCCAAGGCGGTGATTGATAAGATTCGTTGCATCCCGCGGAATAATATCCAACTTTCCGAAATCGAACAGGAAGCGCTGTGGGATATCGTGCGGCCAGATCTTTTTGCCGACAAAAAACAGAGGATATTCAGAAATCCGAGAACTGGATCATTTGTCTGCGCTTTCATCCGGCAGCCGTTTGTACAGAGCATAGGACGGTTTCTTGAGTTTGCGATATTAGCGATTCCTGAGCGCCACGAAAGGCAGTTGATTTTCGAGGAAGTCGCCAGTACCGATATTTTGGTGAATACCGTTGATGCTATTCAGGGTCACGAAAATAAAGTGGTGATTGTTTCATTGGTGCGCAGCAACCGGAGTGGAAACCTCGGGTTTTTAGCCACTGTCGACGGGATGCAAAGGCTGAATGTTTCTTTGTCGCGTATGCAGGAAAAATTGATTCTGGTTGGAGATTTTAGCGGTACGCTTACGAAGGCGCGCAATGACGCTGCTCGGCAGGTGAATAGCAAGATCAAAGAATATATTGAAAGACATGGCCAATATCGCCGAGTCAGTCGACGCGAGGAACATAACCGTGATCGAGGCAGCCATTCGCATGGATTTATCGGATCGACAGATTTGGAGTTATGCAGTATCGGAACGTTCATTCTTGGATTTATGTTGGTGCTCATTGTTCTGCGCAGTCGGAATTCCATAAGGCGGGTATTGAAAATTCTGGAACAGGTTGATGTTGGCAATAGACCTTTGATGGATTTTCGAGAAATTACTCATCGCATTCTTTCTTATGTTTCTGTTCTTTTTTCTGATTTGACCAATTGCGTTGATTTTTTACGCTGCTTACTTTATAAGGCAGAAGCTATTATTGCTAAGCAAGATTACGGTGAAAAATATAATTCATTTGTTGCCAGGTGTATTCTTTATGTAAAGCAATTCTTTCACAATGAGCGCTTAGAGTATGTGGTTGAATTCATGAGTAAATCCGGTTTGCATCAAAAAGAACGTATGACAGAAAGCAGTATGCAATATGTGAATGATTTATACGCGCAGGTTCATCCGGTTTTTTCCAAAATAACCGGCACGCAATGGGGGCAAATTTCGGATACATTTGTGACTGTAGGATACTTACGTCCAGGCGGAGGCGAGTCGCCCAAAAACAGCAACGGTTCAGGATTTTTGTTTTCTGCCGATGTTCATTATTATTACGTGCTTACAGCCGGACATGTAGTAAGCGGTGTATCTCCGGAGCGGGAAATTACCTTATCCTTTGACCACGGGATTGTATATGGGCAGCGGATTCCTGAAGATGAAATAAAAGAGGCATGTGCGATTGCTGGTGTTCCTCAGGATCTCGATATAGGTGTGATTCGTGTTGAAAAAGCAAAGATTTCTTTCCCGGTGTTTTCACTTGATTCAGAAACAGCGCATGTTGCCCGCGGGTTCTGGAAGATGCTGCCGGGTTTACAAAAATACCAATCTCTTGTTTTAGGAAGCACCTCATTGTTCCCGCGGAAGATTCATGTTGTTTCAGGAATAGCCGCCCCCGTAGGAGACAATCTTGATTTTGAGATTCAAGCCAGAATCCTCCATGGGTTCAGCGGTGGGCCCGTATTCAACGAACGAGGGAAGCTTATCGGTATGGTTTATGCTGGATCTCACCAAGCAAGTTACGCTTTTGATATCCATATGCTCAAACGAGTTTTCGATCATATCCCTTCCGTGGTTCTACACCAGAGAGCGCGGCGCGATCTTCATTACTCATTTGTATTTTTGTCTGTTCCCGGTTTCATCATTCTTGGATTGTTTTTTATCATGTTTTTTGTTTTTTGCTATTGGAAGAAAATTAGTTTGTTTTTATCCCGCAATAACCATGAGGACTTCGAAGGAGCAGCTCACCCGATAACTCTGCCTTCTCCGCAGCCGCACTGGCACGGTTCAAGCACAAAGCTTAGTTGGGATTCTCCAGAGCAGGTAACGCAGGCTGCGAAGGTATTTCTTACTCGATCCCATATTCCATTTCCCCGAGCTTACATGAAAGATGGCAGAGTCATTGAGTCAATGCCGCAATTTACAGCCGCCGAGTTACAGGCAGTTGCCGGGAATCTCTCCGCCCAGGAGTTTGTCCGGTCTCTTTACCAAGGTTACCATGACGGCATAACTGGTATTGCTGGGCTTTCGGCAGAGTCTGATTTGTGCATTCGATTCCTGAATAGATTTTCTCTCTACCCGAATGGGATGTATTGGTTCCGTTATCCCGAACAGGGCAAGATCATTGCAGATAAAATTTCTAGTTTCGATCAACAGATGGTCAGCCAAATTACCATTATTGGGGTGTGGAATGGAGAAGAAGCATATTCTCTCGGATTAATGCTGAGAGCACTTATTCCTCAAAAACAATGTTTGATTACCGGAGTCGATGCGGTGGAACCAGACAAGAAAGCAGTTTCTTGGATAGACGACGCACTCATTCCAGAATATCTTCAGAGAGAATACGGTGCGTATTTTATTCCACAAGGACCAGGAGTTTCACAATGCCGTGATTGGGTTTTGCAGATCTGCAAATTTAAACAAG
This sequence comes from uncultured Planctomycetia bacterium, assembly GCA_964634935.1. Taxonomy (GTDB): domain Bacteria; phylum Omnitrophota; class Gorgyraeia; order Duberdicusellales; family Duberdicusellaceae; genus CAZWJT01. Next base: position 41,819 of record CAZWJT010000006.1, read on the forward strand.
CGAATGTTCTTACCAGTGGTGTCCTTCCTTGTAATGCGGATGTTGTAGTTATCAATAATTTGTTAGGGGTTGATTTGAATGCAGAGCGGGATATAGCCCAGGTTCTCCACAATATTATTCTATCGTTGCGAATAGGTGGTTTTGTTCTCATGGACAGCAGTCACGTTCTTGGCAAGAATGAAGCAATATTGAAGCGGGCGATCTCTGGTTTTGTTTTATCTGGGATGTTGGAACAAATTGAGGAAGGTGTGTTTAGGAAAATCAGAAATTCTATCACGCGAAAAGATCTTCCTCAAACCTCAACCGCGCTTTCTTCAGTCACTTTTTATGATGTTGTGTTTGGCGGAAAAGAAGCCACGGTCACTGATTATCTTTCCGGAGCGCTGGCTCCTGTGTTTGTATCTGTTCTTTTATGTCTTGTCGTTTTATGGGTGCTTCGGGTAGCGCCGCCAGCACGCAAGGTTATCCAAAAGATAAGCCGGTATCTTTTTCTGTCAGGTATCGCTCTTTGCGCTATTTCTTATGATATCAACATTTTTCTTTATGAGCCGGTTGGTTCGCAATGGTGGGTAAGGGGAGCGGGTTTTCTTCTGTTTGGTATCGGCGGGTATTATTTTTTACGAGAAATGCTTTCTGCTTCCAGAAAAAACAAGGAGATTGGTTCTTTTATTCACGAGAAAGACAGAAACTCTATGTTTACATCAGGAGCAGATGTGTTTCTTCAAGAAGCTGCGTGTCCATTCAGGACCGTATTCCTTTTTGTGTTTGCCGCTTTTTTCTTTACGACGCTCGTTTCTCTATCCGCCCAGCAACAAAACGCACTACAGCGTGGTTACCACCAAGGAGACTATGCGAGGAGATACCGGGAAGTTGTCCGTCTCCTTGGTGAGATGCAATCGCGCCAATCGCCCCAGGCGTTGAGATGCTTGCAACGGTGGAGCTGGGGTCCGCGTTATCTGGAAGGCCGGAGAAACCACCCAATTCAAATTATTATCGGGCATCTCGACAACGACGATCTATATCCTTGTTATAAGAATGAAATCATGCAGTATTTTTTATCCGAGAAAAGAATCGCATTTGTCGCCATACGGACTTTGATTCTGGGTCAGATAGATTCTCCCGATTTCAAACAAACCAGAAATCTGGATCTTTTGTCGAGCATGATCGCACATGCGCGTCGATATATGCCTTTGCGGTATCGGGAGATCAAAAATGAAGTGCATAGCCTTATGCATGATCGCACCAGAGATACTCAATATCGTAAGGCTGCCCGCATTGTTTTCCGCAGTCTGCAAGAACGTCAACGCACCCGGTCAATATTGATCACGAGTGCAGTCGTTTTGGGTTCGGTCATCCTGGTCTTGTTCTTAGCCAAATACGCACTTGGTATAAACTACAGCAGAATTTTTCAGGCAAGCTTACCTTTCATGCTCGCCGCAGCCGTTGCCGGCCTGAGCATGAATTATACTTTTTCGTTTGCCGTGTGTTTGGTAGCACTCGGAATAGCTTGCGTCTTAATCGTCAGCGCCCTGCTGCCTTTTGTCGTGCTTTCATATCGAGTAAACAGGCCGTTACGTGGGTTATTGTTTCCGTACCTTGACAAGGAATATACAGTTGCCCGGGAAGATAGAACGAAGATTCTGGATAATCCGGGTTACAGAAAATATTATGCTTTGGCACGGATGATATCGCTTGGAATCTGTATGGCCCCAGCTTTCGTTATCCCTGCTCTGACATTGTTCCATACAAGCGGTTTTATTGCGCAAGACATTGTGTTGCTCATGAGCGGACTGAGCATCGGTTCATTATTTTTTATGGCCGGGGCATTCCTTGATTTTAAACGTATGCGTCATGAATGGAGAGGATTAAACATAGCCGGTATCTACAAGTACTATCGCCATCCGACATATCTTGCTTGGAAAATGGTGGGTATTTGGTCGTTCATAGTTCTCCCTGGTATAGTTGGTTTTATTCTTACCTTGACGATTATTTTTATTAACGAGATTGAGTCATTAGAGGAAAATATTTCTTTATGGAGGCGTTATGGCCAAGCATATGAGAACTATGCGCGCAGTACGCCGCTCTTCTCAGAACTTATTTTTCATACGTCAGGGCTCTTCGGGCGCATTCTTTGGGGTACTCAAAAGAATGCGTGTTTTAGGAAGTCCGATGATGGTTTTCTCCGGCGCAGGAGAGAAAACAATAGCGTTTCCAACGGCTTATTTTTGAGCGCCAATATGGTTGTGTTTTTATGCGCCGCATTTCTTGCGGTTTTTCTTCCGGCAGTGCAGCACTCTTTTTCTCGGATTCCCAGAACATACCGCCGGTCTGATTATGAAGGATATACGGATGAGGAGCTTTTGGAGATGCTTGAAATTATTCAGAGGCGGTTTGAGCGCAATCGTTTCCGGAGTCTCGGGCCAGATGAGGAAGCGGGAGCAAATGTGTTTCATATGAAAGCATTGCGCAAGCTCAATGATGGATTTTTTGAATATCTATCAAAGTATAGACCGTACCTTCTCTCTAAGTATTTTTCGCCTCGCCGGGTAGACCAAGGTGTCTTTCAAGAGACGATGGCATCGGTTATCCAAGAGGCAGAAGCGCTCTATCGGCAGTATGAGGGGCGTGGTGGTCAATTCTATCTTATGTCTGATGACGAGCTGCTGAGCCGGCTTGATCAAGCCAGGAGAAAATTTGACTCTGAGGAAGCGTTGGTTGCAAAGCAAGAGCAGAGAAGCCCACGCTTTTTTTCATTGTCTCGTTTAAGGGATAGCGATGCGAAATTTGCAGTTTTTTTAAGGAAGCAAAGGCCGGATTTATACCGAGATTATATGGTTGGTTTACGGGGGAATTACGGCTATCGGCAAATAATAACGCGGTGGGGGAGAGGCGATTGTGCCCGCGACAAGATAATGCGGGAAGCGGCTCAAATGTTCTATCAAGGCAAAGATAGCCGCGGGAAAAGATATACCGTGGCGGATTTAGTTTATTGGGGAGGATCTAGGGGCATTCGACGCGCTTACCAAGGTTTTTTAAAGGCTGTAATTCGAGAATATGGCGGTGATTATTTTGCCCGTGAAGGAAGTTCCTATGCTCAAAATATTTCTGACAGGATGGCCTGGGCAAATATGTGGTCTGCTGTTGAGGTTGATTACGATTTTGATATCCTTGAGCGGGCCAAGCTAAAAACCAGCCCAGTCTGTAATTTTTCGAGTATCCAAGATACGTCTGTGATTCGGAAGCTCTTGCAGATTCCAGACGCACAAGAAGCTTTGAGTCTCGATGATGTATGGAGCGAAGCTGGTTTAACTGCGCAAGAAAAAGAGCTTCTCCTTGTTTATTTTTCCCTGCACGATGCAAGCGCTCCTCTTCTTGCAGCAGTAGGAAACCATTTTGGTATTCATAACCGCGAAAGCGTTCGCCAAAAGAAAGAAATAGCCATCGCGAAAATCAGATTTGCGTTCATTGCCCTGGGGATACACTTTGTAGTTTCCCCGGAAGAATCCGTCACGCAGCAGCGGTTATTCGCAAAAGCATACGCAGCAAAGAGGGTTTTGGTGTTTTCTGATCTTGCCCATGGTCATACCGCGAAGGCAATAGCGATGTTGCACAAATTCAGCGTCGCGGAAACAAACCTTTTACGTGATTTTTACTGGCATAATAGAGAATTTGTTAGAAGACATAAAGGCTATTATCATTTTTCTCCTGTAAGACATCCTCTTGGTTTAGCCAGCGGAGCAGTTTCTATGCTCGCTCAAACGGATATTTTTTCTGACAACCAGCCGCATCAGTCCCAGATTTTTCCCCTAGAGCTCCAAAGCGCATTTGACTCGATTATTCCAATCATGTTGATTTTTATCGCATCCGTTGCTGTGGTTGCGTTTTTGATTCATCTGCTTATGCATCATCGGAATATTTCCAGCCAAAAGAAAGATATGTTTGAAAATATGATGACCATGGCATTCTTGTCTGTTCCCGCAATAGGTTTACCTGGCACAATCTTTCTTGGTCTTTTTGAAGGTCCTTTTGCGGAGAAACTTTGCGCGGGGAGCTTCCTTCTTTGTTTGGGAATCGCAGCGGTCTATACGCTCTATAATTTATTTGAGGATTACGCCGAGAGAGGGCATGGGTTGAGCGGGAAAAAAATGGGAATTTTTCTGCTCGCATCCGCTCTAGCTTTTCTAGGGTTTCAATACAGCCATTTTTCCTGTAACAAGGATATACTATCCGGATCTTTTCTGCTTGATGCTCCCCAGGAAACGGTTTTCTCGTCCACTCATCAGAAAATTCAGCAAACTGTTCCCGTAGATTTTGCTCCCGGGGTATTCTTGAGCGCGCTGTTTCTTGTGTTTTTAGTCTTACTTCTGGTTCAGCCGGTTTATGGTGCAGAACACAGAGGTTCATTGGGGGGAGCGTTTCTTGGCCACAATGATAAGCATGCATCAAGCCTGGATATCCATAAGCTTGAAGCGGTAGTAAGAAACTTTGGTTTTCCGACCTGTTTAGCCAACGCATGCTTGCTTATTTACCTCATACGATTGTACGGCGAGCAAGCTGATTTGGGGGGGATGTTTCGCAGAGGAGAAGATCATCCTTTCCAATATGTTGTGTTGACTCAAAAATGGGGAGAGCGGGATATAATGCCTTATGATGAAGATTGCGATGATTATGAACGCACAGAAAAAGTTCATGGAGATGATTACGACCGGGGCATAGCTTCCTTAAGGCGCAGCGGTTATCTTGCTCGTGCAGAAGAAGAGCTATCCAGCCACGCAGTAAATGAGAAAGAAATCACCAGTCTTATTAATCCTGTTTTTTCCCAACAATCTGGTTATTGCGCGGTGGTTATCTTGGTTGCAATGATGCTATCAGTAGTACCTGTATTCTTTGCTATGCCCGGGGCAAAGGCACTGGCCGAACAAATTCGCTTGACCACATTATCCCAACAACCGTTGGTAGCTCAGGAACCACTGAATCACAATAGGTGTTGGCCGATGATTCAGGCTTGTATTGAAAAGAACGGAAGTGAAAACGCCCTAAAAATGAAAAGAGGTATTGAATTATTAGGTTTGGGTGCTCTGTGGAAACAGGAGATTTTTGAAGACCTCAGAGCGCTTGAGTGTGTTGAGGAGATACGCTGGAACAATTTTGTGCTTTCTAAGGAAGCGGCTTCTCGAGCCATATTCAGTGACCATTTTTGGATTGAAATAAAACTTAGGGGTGACAAAAAATGGTATGTGCTTGATAGGACGATTGGTCAGTTCGCGGATGTTAAAGTGTTTATTTCGATGGGGGGGATGATGTATCTGCCGCGCATTCTGACGAAATATTTCATGAAAAAACAAGTGATCACCAAAGACAAAGCATTTTTAGGTATTTTTTCCCAGTATGATAAAGCCAAAGGCTTTTATGGGCTTAAGAAAGACTATCCGTTCCAGGGAAGACCGGAATACAACGGATGTGCAGATAAAAAAGCGAATAGTCAAGGATTGTCTCAAGGATCAAATCGTGCTGCTCGGAAAAAACATACTCAGGGATCCGCGTTCAATATATCCGGTAACTTACCCATTATTGTTGTTTCTCTTTCAGTAATATTTTTTGTGCTTTCAACTTTGGGCATAGGAACCATCATGCATGCCAGGTCTCCAACGTATTTCGCAAAATTCAAGCATGCAAAAGAAGCCAGAATTATTCATCGTTCCGCTTGTTTTCCTCGTAATGACTTGGATGATATGATGCGAGCTGCCCGTAAGATTATTTCCATGAGCAAGAAAAGGGAGATAGGCGCCGATCTCGCCGATAGATATGTCAGTGATTTATATGTGAGGTTTCTTTATTTTGATGCCGGACTCGAGAAATCACGCCAGCGCTATCCAGTGGCGGCGATGATTGTTGACGAGGATGGATTTGTTGTTTCTAAGGGCAGACGGTTTACCTACGGCGGGATGAGGGATTTCATTCATTCCGAGCGAGATGCCGTAATGAATGCTTCGCGAGAAACCTGCGCAAATTTTTCTCGTTGCACCCTTGTTACAACAATGGAGCCGTGTTTTCATTGCTCACAGCTTCTCAACCGTTGTCGTTTTCAGAGCGTGGTTATTGGAAGTCTCGAGAATAATATTGCAATGTTTGGCAACAGCATCCAAGTTATCAATAACGGGTATACAAAAATTATCCCGGTTGCGTTTCGTGTCACACAACTGCTGTGTCGTAGCGGGTATCGTGACAGAAATATTCTCTGGCAAGAGCGGGCTCTTCTGTATCCGATGAATAGGCTGCGGGAACATATGTATTTTCTTCTTGGCTATTTTCTCTATCGCTATTTTGGAATTCTACCAGGAGGGTTTATCCGTAAAGCAAGGAAGCGCCATGCGTTTGGCTGTGTTATTTTGGCGTTGCGCGAGGCATTTAGAACAGGCAATCCGAGCCAAGTTGGATTTCTTTCTTCGTTTCTATTGCACTCAGTGGCCCCTGTTTACAATGTGAAGGGCCTTGGGCTTATGTTTATGCCTTATTATGAATGGCTTCAAAAGCACCTAACCGATAAATATCATGACAGATTGAATCATGTCCCGTTTGCTGTTGTGTTGATTGGCAACAGTCAGAACAGATGTCGTGCTCGCCAATTGCTTGACGGTCAACGCGCCCTTGGGAGGGAGAATATCTGGGAATTGACCGGCATTGATACAGACGAGGATGTGTATTTAAAAACAGATGATTCAGTTATGCTCTTAGCATGTCAGCGTGATTTAAAATTGCTCTGCTGCCCCCATATTGCTTCTGTGGCAAAAATACTTGCGCGAGGATTAACCTTTTTAAGGGAAACAAAAAAATCTGTTGATAGGAGTAAAAAGAAAAACGCACAAAGCAATTTGTATCGCTCGCACAATCTGGGTTTTTTCCCCGGTAGTGGTGTTATTTTATTGTTGATGGTGCTGGGTGTTTTTTCGTTGGCGGTAAGCGCAAAAGGCGCCAGGCTGATTTATGCAGGCAATGATCTTTTTACCCCGGTTTCCGCGGTAAAGAACCATATTGTCGCTTTGGTGCGAAACGGACAGAACGAAGCATTGGCATTGCGCTGGGATCTGCGTTTTGTGCACTATCAGGAATTTATCAAACATGCCGCAGCAATCAACGAAGCAATCATTGAATTGCTCAAAGACCCTGATTTTTGTTTGGATCATCCTGGGTTTATCAAACAGGCACTACGCACCAGGATTGAGATGATGGACCACGATGTTGTTCCGGTGAACAAAGGCGGATATATCGCTGGGCTTTCCAGGAGCGGGAAGGTAGCGATAAAGAAAGCAAGGGTTGGAATATCACGCAAGAGAATGAGTGAGCGCATCCTACGCGTACTTGCGCGGTTAATGGCACCTCGCGAAGATTGGTTTTTATCTTTGCCGGAAAGCACAATCGCTCCTTACCGTGTGAGCGTATATAAGAAAATGTGTTTTTTACCAACGCTTGGCTGTTCAGTGCAGTGTGATCACTGTTATGTCTCCGCACCTTTCTGCGTGCATTCTTTGCCCTATCCGTGGATGAGCCAAGTTGTAAACACGCAGGCTTGCCGTGGTTTTATCTGGCAGTTAGGGGATTATTGGCGGGATTATTACGATTGGGTATTTATGAAATCTGCCCCGCATCTTGTTCGGGATATGTTTTCGTTAAAGTCTTCACTTCCGGTATTACGTCAAACAATGAGCAGTGGCGGCATCAGGCCAGGATCCGTGACCGCACATTATCTCGGAAATCAGAACGGATTTTTCGGCAAACACAGCCCATGGCATCAGTTCCAATTTAGCATTACTCCAAGCGTTGAAACAAGAATTTTGGGCAGACGCTACAATGAATTTTTACAGTATAATGCGGGAATTTTAAAATGGCTTGAATATCTTGGATGTACGGTATCATGCACGCATTACCGTATACAAAGAGATAGTGAGACATGGCCATTTGATGCCGATCTTATACGGCAGATAACTGGTATTTTTTGTAAGGATCATAAGGTCGAAATGAGCGGACGTCTCAAACAACTGGAAAAGCGAGGGATTGGTTTTACGTGCAGAGGCAATACATTTATTGATCCTTTGGCACCCCATGATTATAAACTTACCGAAGATGTGCTTCTCGCCGATGGAAGCATGATTGATTCCAATTTTTTAGTCAATGATGACGGTCAATCAAAATACAGATCGCTTGCTCGGGCAGCAGGCCTGAAATTATGCCGCGACTGTTCAATAACCTGCGCCAAGCGAGAAAGTTGTTTACGGGAACAAGGGTTAACTGAGGATGGCGGTCTCCGCCAAGAATGCATTTTTAGTGGTTTTGTCCCTAGCATGGCCATTTTTGGGATTTTTCTTATCGGATTTTTTATATTTTTTACCCCTTTGCGTAATAGAACACGAGTTTCTCGCCGGAACGTCGAGCCGTATGTGCGTTATTCACATATGACGCAGCAGAAATTTCGCGCTATGGTTTTACAGCTGAAAGATTGGCAGTTAAACCAGAGCGAACAAAAATCATTAGAGCGCTTTCTCAATATTTTCCCGCTGCTGGAATCAGTGAACCGTGAAATGCGCATGAATACGCGATTTCCTCGTTTATGTCAATGGGCAAGTCAGAGGCTAGGCGAAGTATTGAAAGAGCATCAAATTCCTTTTAGGATCGTAATGAAACGAAACTTTATCCGCAAGCAAAGTTCGTTATTCCCGAGCGATGCAATAATTTATACAACCTGGATTGACGATGAAGAAGATACCCATATGCATCAATATCCGATCATCGAAGTAGCTGGGATGGAATTCATTGTTGATATAACCGCTGATCAATTCGTATTCCAAGTTCATGAGCAATATGGAAAGTATAAAAATCTTGGGATATTTATTATTCCCGTTACTGCATTGCAAGAAAATTCTTGGCCGTATTCCGGAGGCGATGAATTCGCAGTGCGATTTTCTTCTTGCGCTTCCGTCGTTCTATCCATCCAGAGCATTAGTTTGGTTTTCTTGTTGTTCGGGGTATTGGTTTTGTGCGTAACGTATAAGGGCGTTGTGGCCAAGCTTTTTAAGCAGCACACGGAAAGCTATAGGGTGAGAATCGCAACTGAATTTTCTGATATCATACAGATAAGAAACGTGCGTTGGAATAAGTTCGGACCAAGAGGAAAACAATATATTAATTCATGGCGCGATACACTTGATAGATATGATACCCAAGGATTAGCTTTGAACTTAGTGGTTGAAAGAAAAGGCCGCTTTCCTTTTCGGCCATGGACGTGTGTTGTAGCAACTGCCCGGCTTCTGTTTTACCGCGAAACTGATTTACTTCCAGCAGAGCAGACTTACCCTGCAGAATTTGCCCAACTCAAGACTAATTCGTCTGAGCATATTGCAGAAGTATCCCGATTGGCGAGCATCGCCGAGAAAGATACTCTTAAAGTTATCTTAGAGCTTTATCGATTTATATTCTATATTGCAAACGCCATCGGGATAAAAACATTAGTGATGGTGCATAATCCAGAGGATCAAGAATTCTATGCGGGTAATCTCTTTCCATTCCGTGTGATCGCTGATTGCAGTCAAGCGCGATACCTTGGTTTTTCTTCAGAACCACATCACGCAAATCGTGGCCTTCCGGCGCAGTTGTTGGCCCTTGATTTACATGGTGTTTATAAAGCTTCACAAGAAGTTGCCCATAAGAATGGGAGTAAAACCAGGAGTCAAAGAACACACGGATATTTTTACCATAAATGGAATTTTGCCATTGAGGATTGTCCAAAACTCGGCTGTCAGCTGGCAAGGGCAGTACGAGATGGAGTTATTCCTGAAAGCATCTGGAATGCGTATCGTTCGCAAGTCGTTCCGACTGATACCTGGGCTCGGATGTTTACCTTGTCGATGCGCGGGAGTGCTGAAGCAGAACTAAAACGTATGTTGTTGGTGCATATACCGCGTGCGACAACGCCCATGAATACAAAAGGAGTGGAAGATTATCTTACCGTGTGTGTTACTACAGGTCCACCTCTTTGGGTGTTGCTTGTGCTCTGTGCTATGGCCGCCGTATTCTTCCAAAATGTCTTTGCTGTTGACGATGGCTTTTCAGGAGCCGAGGAGTCCGATCAGCCTATCGATTCTCCCAAAAGGTCAGGGGCGAGCGCGTTTTTGTGGCTTCAGATCCGAGAGCCCACTGAGCTTTACCATACAACACACCAAGGTGTTTCTCATTTTCTCTATCGTGTAAGCTCAAGAGGAGCTATGCCTATGTCAGAAATTACTATTTCCAATGATTGGGCAGGAGGGTTGCGAGAGGGTAAAGAATCAATTTCTGCTCGTGCCGTTTCTTCCATAGCTGCGTATGATTTCTTTTTTCCGGATCCATTTTTTATACTTACCGTCGTAACTTTTTATCTTTTTATCCGGAAAATGAGCGGAGATAGAAAAGTAGAAGAAACCCCCTTTACCAGGTTAGAGGTTCTTGAAAATAAGCGCAATCCCCTTGGTTCGTTGGAGGAGAGATTAAAAGGTGGTAAAAAAACAATTACCGTTGAACTCTTGCCTTCCCGAAAAGGCAATATTTTAGATCAACAGCGTTTTCTCGAGCAAAAAGCGCTCTACAAGAGATTATATCTGGAAGGGATTATTGATGGGGTTACTATGGTTGATGCTCCTCGGCTTGGCATCATTGGAGAGAAAATTCTATTGTTCCTTGAGAAACTCTTGCCGGATCGGTTCAAGGCAATGAAAGCAATCAGCGCCCATATCGGTTGCTTTGAAGATCCGCTTACTGCTGGTTTTTGTGATATACCTGGTTATTTTGCCACGGTTGCTGCGCAACTGCGGAGTCGTAGGCAGATTGAGCGGCGCATAGAAAAATTTGTGCATCAGGGAGTGAAAGTTATTTTGTTTGTTTCGGGTAGCCATCCGTTACGTAGCATGCGTGGGTTACGGTGGTTCTTCGCCCGTCAGAATGCGCTTACGATGCTTACTTTGGCGGCGCGCATGCAACAAGATGGGCGAATCTCCAATGACATACAATTCTGCGTGGCGGCTAATCCTCAGGGTGAACCGACATCTGATGAAGCGATAGTGCATTGCTTAGAAAAATCAATCCGCGGGGCTTCTTTTGTATTTTTGCAGCCAAGATTTTTACGCAACAAAACAACGACAGCGGTAAAGATGATCTCGGAATCCGGATTAAAAATAGTGGAAGGAGTTTCTCTTATCAGCTCAGTCAGGAATCTTTTCTTTTGGTTCTGGCTAGTCAGGGTTCATCGAGAGCATCATGAGGCACGAACGCTTATTGATCAGTGGTTTGCCGCAGAACAACAGGGTGATTTAAGCGATTTTATCGTGAGCTGGAACCAAGAACAGCTTCGCAATCTTTGGAGGACATCGAGTATCCATTATATGCCTATTGCCGCTTGGAGATATCTCGAACCTATTTTCCGGGCAGCGGGGATATCGAAAGAGGTCCGTTTGCAGGAAGATGCTTTGGGGCAGCATGCGCTCAGGGCAAGGGCGCTCTATCAAGCGGCTTCTTTGAATTTTTCAGTAAGGGAATATTTTTACTCTATCGCCGATGTTCTCTGTGCGCTCGTTCAAAGGGCGGCTGAATTGGGGATTATCCAATTACGAGGTCCACCCGAAGATTTTCCTATAGCGATTTGTGATTCCGACACCCGCCGCATAACATTTTCTATCAGTCCCGACGATATGTTGATAATTTTGTGGAAGTTGAAGACTGTTTCTCCTGAGGATATCTTAAATTTTATCTGGGAACACGAAAGACTTCATGAGAAACATCCTTCTTTTAGTGAACAGAATGTTCTGCAGATTCAAGCCGGGCATATTCTTTCAAATCGGTATGCGTTTTCCGGAAGCGCAAGCGGAACAAAAAAATATGCTGTTTTTTCAGTAAGTGATCCGAGTTTAGTCCAGGGGGCTTCTTTTGTTATGACTTCTTGGGTTGTTATTTATATTCTAGGCTTGTTCTTTTTGGTTGGATATTGTATGGTGCTTAGTCCCGGGGTTGCCTGTCCGCCCAGGAGTAAACTCGCCGATAGAATTATTGCCTGGGAGAATCTCGACGCCTACCAAGATCTTCTCAAAAAATTAATTGAACAACATCGCGGCCGGATTATGTTTTTGATTCATCCAGGTGGAGGAAACGTCGGAAGGATGGAAGACGGGCGGTACGAAGCGTATTATCCAATGGCTGATGTTTACATGGAAAATATGCGAATTTTGCTGGAACAAGAAGATGGGGTTGTTTGCGTTTTAGGGGGTGATTTTAGTACCTTCAATGGCGTTTATACAAAAGCGGTCATCGTTTATATTCCTTCAGACCAGCTGAGCCCGGTTCCTATTTTGGATCGAGTTCATGATGCGCAAATTTCCTGGGAATCTTGGGATCGTGTCATTGAAGTTCTTCAGGAATTTGGTGTTACGAGGTTGTCACCATTTGGCGGTGAGCGCGCTTCATTCGATGCGGATGGGAAAGTGTGCGTTACATTCGATCAAGCAAAGGTTGTTGGGTGTGTTGGTAGAGCTTTACATGTTCTTCAGGCCCATTTTTCCATTACCGTGTTTCCACAACTGTGCTGTGATTACTCAGCGAATACGCATCTTTCCGGAAGGCGTTCACTAGATAAGGGAGCCTACAAGGTATTATCAAACGGTACAAGCATTCGTCAGGATTTACCGGTAGGTTCGCCGTTCCTTTCTACATCCATTCCGGAATTACAAGATCGAATTATATCCAAAGCGCAAGCAGGTGACTATTCAGTTTTACGATTACACTGGAATTTACGTTTTATGCACTATCAGGAGTTCATCAAGCATGTTTTAGCCGTAAATCTTGCTGTACAAAAATTATCTCAGGACGCTGTTTACTGTGCTGGACATCCGGGTTTTGTGCGCCAAGCAATTCGAACTCGGATCGAAATGATCGATAACCGGATCATTCCCATAGAACATGGTGGATATTTAGCATCGCTGACTCAAGAAGGAGAGGCAGTCGTCTCCAAAGCCTGGGACAGTATATATGACGAAGTCAAGCTTGTTGAGCAAGGCAGAAAAATTTTGGATATTCTCATCGATCCGAAAATGTCTTGGTTTATTCCGATCGATTCCAACGATCGGTTTGTCAATATTGATTGTACCGAGATATCTGATTTGTCTGCCACGCTTGGATGTTCTACCCAGTGCGATCATTGCTATATCAACGCGCCATTCTGTGTTTTTTCTATGCCGTGGCCGTGGATCATGCAAGCAAAGGAAATTTTTCCTTCCATTCTCCCTTCTTGGATGATTGGTGACTATTTGCGGGATTATTTCGACTGGGTATTCTTCAAATCTTCAATTGACATTATCGATCTCTTCTTTGGTTGCGATGAAGATAAGTCGGAGTTGATCGTTACTTCAGGAATAAGACCAAATTCAGTTGCAGCGTATATGCTGCGCAATTATCTTGATCGGCATGGAATGCCGTTATTGTATAAAGATATACGTTTGAGTATCGCGCCAAGCATAGAATCAAGGCTGTTGAACAGAATATCCGGAGCCAAAAGAGATTCGGCGCCCGAAATTGTGTGGCAGTTTATGGAAACTTTGGCACCGCCATCCCTGATATATCAGTATCCGATTCATCGCTATGGCGATGTTCCGTGTTATCTTGATTCCATAAAGTCGACAAAAAACCCGCCACAAATCATCAGCTTTGCTGTTGAGCCGCTAGGAAGATATGTCCAGCTGAAAAAAGCCGGGGTTTCTTTCCAGGGGGTAGTCGATACCTATAATGAGGGTTGGACGGGATCCGAACGAAAATATCTGTTTGCGGATGGCTCACTTATTTTTGGTTGGCAGGAGTCAGCGCGTTCTCAACGGCAACCAGCGCATAACATGGTAATTCCGCCTCTTGCCCGCACCGTTCAAGGTAAAGACTTATGCCGTGTCTGTCGAGTTCATTGCAGGAATCGCCAAGAGTATCTTCACGATTTAGGATTATCAAAATTTGGCGGAGCTGAACCAAGCCAACAAAACTCCTCTAAAACTTCCGCGGTTTCGTCAATATCGCCGACATTGGTGCTTACGGTAATTTTTATCGTATTTTTGTTTTCCGCTGTATTTTCGCTGAGCCCGGCTTCTCGAAAACCGCAATTCGTGTGGAGCAGAGAAGGAAAAAGTCTCGGTTATGCTCCGCTTGATCTAAAAATTCCGCTTATCGTTTCTCGCTTGCTGCAAAATCATCAGCTTAGCCGTACACCACTTGTGTCCATGCGCCGGCTGAGCAACTTTACCGGCAAGCGGGTTTTTCTCAAAGATGAATCTTGTCAGATTTCCCATTCATTCAAAATGCGCGGTGTTCTGGCAGAAGTGGAAGAGGCAGTCAGCGAATATATTGCGATGATCAAGAAATCTTATTTTCCGAGCGCAATGCCTTTTTATGTTGTCACTCAGACTGTGGGTAACCACGGCATCGCGATGATTGAAGCAACCCGTTTTTGTATCGAGAAATACAGAAATATTTTTCCCCAATACCAACGATGGATTAACGGTATTGAGCCGGTTGTTTTTACCACAATATTACTTCCGGCAGTAAAACGGGCGGGTCTGCATGACGCGTTGTCTTTATACCGGATGACTGTCGGCAATAATGAGCAAGGGGCTATATACGATAGATTCGGAACCTATGCGCAAGCACGCATGGGACGGGAAGCGTTCATCGCTTTACATCCCGCGAATGCTGTTTACATGGAGCACGGAGGTTTGACGATTATGGCCGGGCATGCTTCTGCCGGGATAGAAATTGCCGAACAGCTTCAAGAGCGAGGTATCAACAAGGCAAGAAAGGTTGCTTTACTTATTCCCGTAGGAGCCGGCGGGCCGTTGGGTATTGCCGCGGGATTAAAAATGGAGATGCCGCATGCGGCTTCGGTTATGGTGCAAACGGACCGGTATTCGGCGTTCGTCCGCAGTCTTATTGCCGGATCACTTATGAATAATGATTTTACACAAATAGAACCGCTTGTTATCAAAGGGAAAGAATTCGTTTTTGAGGACGGCATTGCCGTGGATGCTCCGGAAAAGGAAGCGATACATATCGCTCAATCCGTTCTTGATGCCGCAGTTACGGTAGATTCTTTGAGTGCTTTGAATCGCGGCGCCATAATTACCTATGCTGACCTCGCGGATTTCTACGCTGATCGCGCCGTAGTCGTGGGAGGGACTACCGCCGTAGCTGCCGAGGCGCTTTTGGAACATTCCACTCATCTCGAGTCGCTCCGCCAGGCGGATGTGATCGTGCTTTTCGGCACCGAAGGCAATGTTGATCCTTGTATCACGCAATATATCAAACAACGAGCGCAAGATAATAAATCAACAAGCTTATTATGCTCGCCAGCATGGTTGGGATTTTCCCTGATCGGATTGATACTGATCGGGATAGCTATGCTGCAATATTCCGCGCAGCTGCCATTGGAGGCGCATTTTGATAAAGATAGTTTAAGTCAAAAACGAGATATGTTTACCAATTTTCGGATAAGCTGTTCTGCGGATAGGCAAAGACACGATTTAAGAGTCGGTGATATTATGCGGCGAGAACTTCCGTCAGCTTATTTTGCCTTCAGATGCATGTTGGCAGTGCGGTTTATCCTTGACGAATATGCTCCAGATAAACCGGTTATTGTATGGCAGAACGAGCGCCTGGGGACACTTTATCCATATATCAATGACACGCTTAAAAAAATGTTCGGGATCGTTGGGATTACAAGGGCTGACCTTATTGCTCCAGAGGCGATCAGTTCCGGGATAAGACAGGCGCGTTTTGTTTTGGTGCGCGAGAAAATTTCTTCGGAGAGACCCGAGCATTCCTGGTGCCTGGATGCGGTCAGGAAATTATCTATAGAATTAGCTGCACCGATCGTGTTTATCGATCACAGCGAACATCATTTCTCTGCGGCGCAATTATATATTCAGAGCGTTGAAAATAGCAAAAAAAGGCAAACCATCGAAGTTGATTGCCGGGGGAAAGCGCAGGCGTATATTCCAGAAGGCGCTTTAGCGCAAAGACCTTTCTTTATTCTTGTGAATGCCAATGTATATCCGGGGACGCGGTCGCTGTTTGATGATAATGAGTATTTTCTTGAACCATCTAAGTCGTGCGTCGTAGATTTGCAAGATGAGCAAATAAACTTCTATTTAGCCTTTAGGCGTTTCTTTGCGCAAGAGATTGTCATGAAAAAGAGATATGATGAATCACGTTCTTTCTCCATAAGTCCGGCTTTGGCTCTGAGCGATGTCTTCCCCGATATGAGGGGTAAGGGTAGCCGCGACAGCAGTGATCATAGTATTAATTTATCATTAAATCTGCCGCTAGCTGATTTAAACATTTATGCCCCGCTATTATTATTGCTTTTCCTGATCGCAACCGGACCGGTATGCGCATTGAACCTACGCAGATTGTTCGGAGGTAAAGGGAAGGATGTTAACCCGGCTAGGGATCCCGGACAAGGAAGATCAGCTTCACAGCAAATACAATCTACGCAGGAGGTTTTGGCAACAGAATTGATAGAGCAGGCAGATCAGCTTTCTCGCCGCCTGGAAACTCTGCAGTCAAAAGATACCGCAGAGCGCCTGAAAAGGATTATTATGGCGGTTGCGGCTCCGGAACTAACACATCTTCAGGAAGGATTGATTCCTGTTGGGTTAAAAGATTATGTTGTGGAATTCCTGGCAATGGCAGAAGAGGTTTGGGCGGCAAGGATAGAAGGTATTTTAACTAAGGTCGATCAGGCTAAAAGAGAAAGATATGATGCCGCAATCGGAGCATTAAAGAAATGGCATCGTCGATTCGCGGAAACCAGGACAAAAACAGAAAAAACAGCCGCCCGTGTTCAAGAAGAAAAACCTAAGCCGCCCACCGAGATAAAAGAGGCTACGGCCGAAGAGTTGGCAGACATACAAACGATGCTGGGGATGTTGGATCATTCAAGGGTTGTTTCTTTTGCAACCGTTGTTGGAGAATTTGTTGAAGCAATAGAGAAGCTTGAGCCTGTTCTGTATGCAGAACGAGTCAGTAAGCTTGTTTTTGCCTGCGCATATAATGACGGATATTTTCTGGATGAAAAGAGCCATACTTTCGGGGTCGATACGGATACCGCAAGAAAATTTCTCGTATTGCCCCGGGAAGTTTGGCATAAAACACTCAAAGGTATTTTTGAAGGCAAGGACGAGTTAAAACAACGCTACGAAAAATCCGCCCGGGTATTGAACCAGCTTTATTTGAAGATGGGCGCACCTTTGGCAAAACCGAGTGGTAGCAGTCAATTGAGCACGGATTCCTGCATTGGGATTGCGCAGTTTTTGGTTTCTGCTCAGCCGCATGCCCCTCCCGGATTTTCGATAACCGGTATTGTCATTCTCGTTTTAATAGCACTAGATTTGTACACAAAAGCGTTCGTAAGAAAGAGATTCCCCGCGCATTTAGACCAAGAAGATCCCTACCATATTGGGCTTAAAGCTCCTAGAGGCGTATCAGTTACCCGCGCATTTCACCATGCCGGTCGCAGTGTTGGGTTTCCTTTAATAGGACTTGGTATTGTCAGTTGTTATTTGGTCATGAATCCCGCATTGACTACGCTCATGCGCATAGGTTTTGTTTTTCTCGCAGGAGGATTCCTTGCTCACGGCATCGAAGCATTCATGCGCGCCGGAGGCACGGATTGGATCGCCATACGCACAAGATTAAATGCCCGGATTATGAATATCGCCGATGTTTACCAGAGATTAGGGGGACTGCTTCTTATACTCGACGTTTTTCCGCGCTTTTTATTCGTGGTTCTGGTTTTTATTCTGATAAGCAGCGTAAAGTCGCGCCTGGAATTCGCAAAAATCATGTCGCAGACATGCCTCGCTAAATATTTGCGGCAACACGGTAAAGATCGTCTGGCGCAGAAGTTATCCAATGAAACAGATATAAGGAACATAAGGGTATTTCCGCGGATAAGCGATAAGCCAGCCTGGAATATTCTTGCTGCGAACGCGTTATTGGGTAACCAAGCGCAAAGTATCATGCTTGCAGAGCCGGTACAGGTGCAAGTTGAGGGCAGGCGGCATCTTTTGTATCACGTAAGCGCTGCCGGCAACGTTGCCATGTCTAGCATTACTGATCCTTTTGCCTGGGTTGGGGGTGAGGTGGTTTTGTCTGAAGAAATAGAAGCAGTGCTTTCTGCCATTGATGAATTGCGTAGCAATGAAGCTATGGTTGGAGGTATTTCGATAAAGCAGATTGCAGAAAAAATTAATTGTACAGATATTGCCAGATTGGAAGAACTGCTGCATTTATTAATCGAAAGGAAGCATTTACAATCATTTTTTGTTTCGCGCAAAAAGAGCTTAGAAGATCAAGCAAAGGCTAAAGAATTAACCAAACAACGCGCAACACACCAGATAGATACTGATACCTATACCAGAGAAATGCGTATTTTAGAAGAAAGAGCAAGAGAAGAACGGTTTCTATTTAGTCCGGCTGAATTGGAAAGAAGGCAATTTTCATCACGAAGAGCACAAGCAGTCATTTCGGATGAGGATGAGCTGTATAGATTGGCAGGTGCGATAACTTGGTTTTTTGGCGACAGCCTCAATGGAACCATTCAAGGAGCTTTGCATACAGCAATGTACCAGTTGGAAAATTACTTCAGTGACGAAGGCGGTAAGGCGGTAAAAGGCCTAAATGAGAAGATCCATTCCATCCGCCGCGACAATGATTTATATCTAAGGGTAAGTGATGCTAGGATGTCAGGTACTCTGAATGCTTTAAGTAAGGAAGATATAGACCGATTTATTATGCAAATGGCTGGACAGTTCAAAGAAGTGATAGCTTTGTTGGAAAAAGCCAGAGAGAATATAGTTTTTGATCGACAGATAGTTGCTGCAGAAGATATTCAATCCGTAGATTTGTTTTACAGGCAACTCGAAATAAGTCTTACTCATTTTCTGTTTGTCTATGATGTATACCGCGCTGTAGCTGAGGAGATTAATAAAAATAAAGAGGATGGTCCAAACACTTCAAGTTTAGCTCTGGTTTCTCCTGGTGTAGCCACTGCCGTTATTTTAAGTGCCGGATTAATAGTATTGGCTTTTATTCTTGTAATTGAATTTCAGAGACTGAATAAGCTTAAGAAGTTGTACAAATATTTATATGATAAAGGATTTATTGGGGAGAAAAGGTTAGAGGAGTTGCTTTGTATTGTTAAAGAACCGGATCAGGAAAGTATCGCGTTACTTTTTAATCGCCAGGAATTCGATTTATCAGAGGATTGTAAAGCATTTATAAAACTGTGGGAACGCGTAATAGGGCAACTGAAAGAGTTGCATCCCAGAATAAAGTCTCCGGTGTATTTCTTACAGAAGAAATCAGCTGCAAATGTCTCTGGGTTGCTTTCTGCGCAGATTTACTATACCTTCGCTTTAGCCAAACCATTAAACAGTAGATTAATATATTTGATTGTTTTATCTTCTCATGGGATGCTTGATGAAGCAACTGTTAACGAATTGCGCCGTATTCAAAAAGAATTCGATGTGCTGATATCTTCCTCTACTAAGATACAAAGAGAAATTGATCATGTCATGCATATATGGGGAGTAAGGCCTGAAACGAATAACAGGGAGGATGCTAATCAGAAGGGTTCGGAACCGGTATATTCTTTATCCATGGCATTATTACCCATATCTGTAGTTATGATTGCCTTGGGGATATCTCTTTTAATCTTTATTCTAGCGGTTCGCCCGGGAGAATTTTTAACTAAACCATGGATACGGAGTAATGCGTTGGTTGTTGCGGCATCGCTTTTTGGCTTTGGACTCGGCATGGTCTTTGTTCTCTGGCTCGTATTAGGTAACTTTACGATCGCTGCTTTTATTGGCGTGGTTTATTTTATTGGCTGTTTCATATTTATCAAACAGCTGGAACAGGATAGTATTAGGCAGTCGTTAGAACAGGACAGAGAAGAAGCGCAGTTAAGGCAAGCGCGGGCGAAAGAGGATAAAAGAAGAAGAAAAGAGAAAAGAAGAGAAAGAAATGAAGCTGTCAGGGCAAAAGCTGACAAGTTAAAACAAATGACCCCGGTTTGTCAAAAATCTATTAAACAGCCAATGCCGCAGAGGTTGCCAATAAAGCCGGTTAAGAATGCCAGACAAATTTTTGAAGAGCATTTACTGGGATTTGTTGTGGGTGGTCCTACCGCAGAAGACAAAGAGAGGATTAAACAGTTTGTTTTATACTGTGACATTACCGGGACGTCTTCTATCTGGGCTGCGGTATGCGCGGCATTTTTTACGCGAGATATTCATGGGCAATACCTTTTCAGTGAACGCAGCTTGGCCACGTTTTTACGACACGTTGCTTCTTCTCAATTGTCCATTACAATCGGATGGATCAAGAATTTTATCGCTCAGGTAGAAGAAATGAACCAGCTCGTCGAAGGTGATGGCAGGGTTTTGCGTAAACGTGATTATTTAGCATGCCTGGCAATCGTCGATAGCTTAAACTTGCACCGGCCGTACTTATTGCCTACGCAAGGAAGAGGCATCGCATTCGCGGAATTAAGGTCATTTAAACAGAGGCGGACGGCATTTATCCAAGGAGAAATTGATCTTTTGCGCTTGCGCAGTACGATAGCTTCCATTGTGCTGGGTGATGAGGTGAAAGAATTATGTAGTGAAGTCTCGTTGCTGTCTCCTTTTTTTGTGCGGCATTTAGTCGAAGAGTATCCCGAGGGTGAGTTTTTCGGTCGGGATAATCAAAAAGTGCTTCATCGACAGCTTGGATTAAAAACGGGCATTGGACTATCCGCCATGAAAACAACAGTCGCGCAGGAAGTATATTTTGCGAATGCAGATTATATCGGGTGGCCGTTCGTTAAGGCGTTCTATCAAAACAGGATTTCTTGCCGGGAACGCACCATGCGGCATTTGGAAAAGTTTTGCGATATAGCTGATATGCAGAGTAGCTATGCGGAATATCAACATGAACTGGATCGAATTGAAGCATTGCTGGTATCGGTTCCTTTTTCAATCGAATATCTCGATAGATGCGCCAGTCACACTATGCGCGATATGAGTAAAAATAAGCAATTCGCTTTATCAGCGACCCGTATTACGGCCATAGCGATGAGTCGTGGCTTTATTCTATTGTCTGATATCAGTCAAAGCTCCAGCTTTCCCGGGGTCGAAAATGCCCAGTTAAAAAGATTGCTTTTACAGCATGTCGAGATGGTGCTTGCAGATATTTCTGCAGCAAAAGAACGGGAACGGCAGGCCTGGCAGGAGGAGAAAGAAAAAAGAAAGCAAGTAGAGTTACTTTTAGCTTCGATCGCGGTTTTGACGCGCGAAGGAAGATTTAGCGAAGCAAAACCTTTGGCGCAAGCTGCCTCCGAACTCGATAGCATCGCGTTTCCGCTTTTTGTGTTAGTGAGTGCACCGGTTGAAAGAAAAGTTTTTGAGTCACAGCTTACAGCATTGGCTTTTGCGTTGAAGGAGCAAGATAAAGCGCGGATTGCCCGTAGTGCTGCCTATTTTGCTAATCTTATGCAAGAGTTTGCACAGGTTTTAGGGTTGCTTTTGTCTAGGCTTAATTTTTCTGCGGATATTTCAGAAAGTCAGGCAGAGGTTGATGTGGCGATTTTTTATCTGCTTACGCAATTACTTCCTGGAGAAAAGACCTTAGCATTAGCGCAAAGAGTCGTTGGTTTTATTCATTACCAGGGTCCCCAGCAAGATGCTGTTTTAAGCGCAGGGATAGCGTTTTTTGAGTCTATTCCCATTCCTGATATTATCGAAAGAGGCGCGCGTGAGGCGCCATTAGAAGTTAAAATCGCCAGTGATGAAGAGGCGATGATTACCCAGTATCTTGGGGAGATCGGACAGTATCGGTTGTTAACACATTTAGAAGAAATTGTTCTTGGAGTCAGAGCCCGGTGCGCGGCGGGTAAATCAAGAGAAAAGGCGATTGAGGCACTTATCTTATGTAACCGCCGGCTTGTAGTTTCTTGGGCAAAGAAATATCGCTGGTCAGGAATTAACTTTTCAGACTTGGTTGGCGAAGGAAATCTTGGTTTGATACGGGCGGCAGGAGTTACAAGAAAGAATAAAGTTACTGGGCTACCAACAGACAAGGAACCGAAGGAGCGGGAATACAGGAAATTCGATCCGGCGCACGGAAGCAGGTTTTCTACTTACGCATCGTGGTGGATTCGTCAGGCAATTATCCGATTCATAAAAAGCAATAGAGGGCAGATTCGTCTGCCGGAAAGTTTACGGCAGGCAATAGACGATTTTAAAGCATTGTGTGCCCAAAAAGGGTTTAATCCGGAAGATCCCAACCTCACCTCGGAAGATGTAGGCATGCTTCCGCAACGATTTAATACTATCCGCGCGGGAATGTTTTTAGTATTTTCGCTTGATCCTGGAGGAGAAGAAGTTGACGAGAGACAACCTCGTTTAGCCGATGTTATCGGTGAACGAGACGACAGTATTGAGCTATCATCGGTAGAGAGAGTTTTACGCGGAGTAGTTGCAAAAACAGAAAGACGCCTGCGGGAACAATGGTCAAGGGTCAATTCACAGAAAGAGGTTGAACGAAATATCTTGATATTTGAAATAAGACTTGCGTCTTCATTAGGGCTGGGGATAGCAGAGTATTCAACTTTGGAAGAGACTGGAGAAAGAGTAGAACTTACTCGTGAGAGAGTAAGGCAGATAGAGAAGCAGGCCCGTCCTATTTTTGAGGAAGAGCTATTATCCTCCGGTGTGACCCTAGAGGAAATTAAAGGGTTGCGTAACAGTGTCCAAAACCGTTCCAGAGATAACTCTGTTTTTTCAAGTCCCGCGATCGTTACGCCGGTAGCGATGGATGGAATAAGCAACTTCAGCTTGCTTGCTTTTTTGTGCATGAGTTTATTTGTGTTTTCGGTATTATGGGCAACTCAAAATCCGCGCAGCCCGCCGCAGGAGAGAGATGCTCATGTTTCTGCTGCAACCCACAAGAAAGAAAAACTCCTGCCTGTCATTCAAAAGAAATACGGCCTCGGGAATATTTTACATCTCGAAGATACCTTTAATCAGGCACGCATCATCACGGTGGTCATCTTTGGATGTATCGGTGCTCTGATCGGCGTTTTGATACACGTTTCTCCTGGTTCAGGCTATTTAGGGCTCATGATCTCGGCTGTCATTGGCGGAGTGGTTTTGATTGTTGTTCATAATTGGATATTTCCTAAGTCACCAGTCCGAGAAACCGAAGGGATACTGAGCGATCTGGAAAGGTCTTCTTCGCCGGAAATCTTGGACGGTATTTTCCGAGCGCTTCGCATTCAATCACAATCCAAGGGGTTTATACAGCCAGTGGATTTATTGCACGGATGGACGGCGGGCGTGGTTCAGGAAGTCGGAGAATTTGCTTCTCCATCAGGGCATCCATTAGCCGCATTGCCGTTACCTTTTTCAGTTGTTCATCCTTTGGATGTTTTTGCATATGATAATTCGCGAGAGTTCATCACCTATGCATTTAAGACAGTTTATGGAGAACTTGGGGTATCCGAGGAAACAATGGATGGGATTATCAGGATTCTTACCGATTCATACGGTCAGGATTTATCTACGGTAGCGCGTAGTCTTAGGGAATACATCTTATCAAGGGATATTGCGGATATTTTTGAGCGATACAGGCGGCAAAATTCTATTGATAAGAAATTTGAATTGGTGCGACCATATCTACAAGGACCAGTAGTTGCGGATATCGGAACAGGAACCGGGGAGTTAGCGTTGCGTATCCTTGATCGACTTCCACAGGTAAGAAAGGTTATCGCAACCGATTCCGTATCTTATCTTGGGGTAACACATCCGCAGATAGACTTTAGACAGCAGACCCATGAGAATGCGCTCCCTCTAGAATCGGGATTAGTCAATACCGCATTGCTCAGTTATGTTTTTCATCATATGAGCCGAGACACACAGCAGGATATTGCCGATGAACTTTATCGTATTCTTGCTCCCGGAGGCAGAGTTGTCATCCTGGAGGATACCTATTCTGCGGTTTTACCGGCACAACAGTCGAGTGAGCTCATGAAGCGTTTTGTGGCACTCGAATATTTAGCGCAAATGCGGGTTTTGGGTTTGAGCGACTGGTTGAGTTTTCAGGTATTCCGCGGATTTGATATCAGCTTAACATTCACCTATCGCACCCTTGAATCATGGGCAAGGTTCTTTGAAGCGGCAGGTTTTCGTATTCTGCAAACAGATTTTATCGGCCGGCCCCAGGGTAATTTTCACATAGTTCCCCGCGGATTAATTGTAATCGAAAAAGTTTCCGAAGATGAGAAGGAATTTGATCCTAGGCCATTATTCCCAATCCGAGCAATCATGCGGCACGATCCTCATCTTTGCGAAGGTGCGCTCAATATTGGCACAGTTCAGAGAGATCCATCGTTAAGCGGTAAAGATATTCTCGGCTTTAATTTTGAGAACATCATAGATAAATTCCGCACCTTTATTTTAAGGCATAACGAAGAAGAACTAGCGAGTCTCACGCTGTGCCAAACACACGATGCGATATATTTTAGGATCCGCTTAGCTGAGCGGTTGAGGAACAAAGGTATCGGCAGTGCGTGGTTTCATGATCTCCTTGTGCCTTATTTTTCAAGCCTTGCTGATTCAGGGATACAAGATATACGTACGTATTGGTACTGCGCAGAAGGCGGTTATGGCGAATTTGTCATGGAGAAACTACATTTTGCTCATAAAAGAGCGATAACCCTGGATACCCATGAAATAGTATATTTTTGTGCATCAATGGTGAATAGATGTAGCCCTATTCAGCCAGACAAAGGTGTTGGTCAGTCTTTGGACCAGTCGTCTTGCTCTCAGCTTGGCGTTGCTTTATCTGGAACAGGAATCATAGGATCACTGATTTTATTCTGTGTGTCTGCGTGCGTCGTGTGTATGTTAGCGCATGCATCGCAGGGCAATAGGGTACGTGTTTTAGATTCTTCAGACAGAACAAGCCCGGAGAATTTGCTTGTAGGTGAAAGTGTGTTTACCCCGGTTGATGTAATCGCGCATGATATTTTTCTGCAAGCACGAAATGGTAACGCCTCAGGGTTTAAATTACGCTGGGATTTGCGCTTTATGCATTATCAGGAATTCATTAAGCACGCCGCGGCGATAAACATCGCAGTCCGAAAACTCGTCCAGAGCTCACCGCGTTATAGCCGAGAAGTAATACGCCAAGCGCTTCTTACGAGAATCGAGATGGTCGATCAAAGCATGAAACCTGTTTCCGAAGGAGGATATCTGGCGTCATTATCGGAGAAAGGAAGGGGAATTGTAGACTGTGCGAGGAAAATAGCTGTATCCCGTAATTCCAGGAGAACTATTCTTTTGTATCAATTAGAGCGGCTGATCGATGTGCCATTTGATTGGTTTACGTCTTTATCCTATCCCTCCCCCCAGCAGCATCTGTTCATTGGTTTTATGCCTACAGTCGGTTGTTCTTCTCAATGCGATCATTGTTACTTGAATACGCCATTCTGCGTCTATAGCATGCCGTGGATCTGGGTTAAGCAATTGCTGCAGCTGTGGCCGCACATCCGTCCAATGTGGGAAACCGCCGACTATATCCGAGATTATTATGATTGGGTTTTTGACAAAACAGCAGTGGATATTATCAAGGAATGCGCCGAAAATATTTTTGAAGATAATTTTGCTTCGATTAGTACCTCAGGGATTCGTCCAGGGTCTTCCGTTGCTTCTGCCTTGAACGGATTATGTCAGTTTTTGTATGACAGAGAGTATCATTTGCGGATGCAATGGAGTTTTGCTCCGAGCGTTGAATTGCGGATATTGGGAAAAGAAAATTTTGTGAAGATGCTTGAATTCAATGCGCTCGTCATGCGCCAGATTCGTCAATCCGGGGGTGAGGTTCTCCTCCCTTGGTATGATTTTTGCCGCGATAGCGACCAGGACGTAGATGTTGCGTCTTTGCTCATGTCATTCGCTGGTTCCGCTTACGCACCAGAGCCAACGCCCTGGATTGCGGAGAGGGGAAGATTGCGCGCTTTGCAAGCACAGGGAGTAAGATTTGTTTCTCATGCGACGAAGTTCTATCAGGGGAACATGCCCTCTGATGATTGTTTGTGTTTATACCGCGTTATGCCCAACGCGACCTTAGGCAAAAGATCGTTAGACCGCGATCAGGACGTCAATTATGTCCATGAACGGTCGCTGCTGAAAGATGAAACAGGTGATGGTAAGACAAAACATACTTTGTGTACTGTATGTAATCTGAATTGTCCTCAGCGAAAAGAATGTTTGGTTACCTTGGGGTTATCGAAAACCGGGGGCAAGGTAACTCGTCTATCGAGTTTTGCCGTCGAAACGCCATTCACAACAACGGGAAGTATCGTCATCGCAGTGTTTATATTTTGGTTGTTGCTTAGTCCGCTCCATTTTTCTCGGGATAAGCGTGACGCCAGAAAAAAGCAGAAGGCGCAAAGGTATAGAGATTTTTTAGATAAAAAAGGCAAGCCAGGCATGCGAATTTCTTCTCATGTTTCTGCGCGAATTCGGGAAATTAAACCCGGTAAGATCGTTGATCCGCTGGAGCAGTATATAGTCACTAAGCGGGAGCAGTTTAATTCCCTGTATTATATTTTCACGGACCTAATTAATCAAGATGGTCCGCAGAGTGAATATATCTTGCGCAGTGTTCCCGATATCGCAGGTTTTCTGTATCTGGCCAATCTTTTGGCCGAAGAAATTCCGCAAACAAAATGGGCTGATTTTATTCGGCCGATCCATACCGGCGATGGTTTTAGTTTCGATTGGATTCTTTCCATTGCTCAGTTATCCACCGAAGAAGAACGCTTTATGGCTCTTTTAAGGCGGATCATGCAGATTGATCAAACTCCGCTTACAATGCTTTTTGAAGGTACGAGGAATCGGTTACGCGGATATGTACGAGGCGGTTTATCGGTAGAACAATTGTATGCAATGGTGTGTTCCATTAAACGGGACTATCGGTTATGGAATCAGCGCGAAAAAGCGGATGCCAGGGATAAAGCCATAAAGCGAGAGAAATATGTATCCTCATTTATGAACAGCCCGCTTGATCTCAAACGATTTGCCATAATGAGGGCGTTGAATTTCCGTATACCGCAACATATTCTTACACCAAAGAATATTACTGCGCTTTGTTT
This sequence comes from uncultured Planctomycetia bacterium, assembly GCA_964634935.1. Classification (GTDB taxonomy): domain Bacteria; phylum Omnitrophota; class Gorgyraeia; order Duberdicusellales; family Duberdicusellaceae; genus CAZWJT01. The sequence continues at coordinate 69,072 of CAZWJT010000006.1, forward strand.
AACCGATGCCTGTCCGCTTCAATGTCGGCACTGCTTGCAGGGGTTTACTGGGAGGGGTAAAGCTTTAACCGAGGAAGAAGTCTTGGGGGCGGTTGATTATTCCAATGAGCAAAATGTACATGGTTTGCTTTTAAGCGGCGGAGACGCGTGGCTTAAAAAAGACTTGGTACGGGTTGCAATTTTAGAAACAAACGCAAAGATTGTCAATATTGCTACAACCGGTGTCTGGGCAAAGACGCTTGAATCAGCGCGGAGTGTTTTATCAGAGATACAGACAATGTACGATGAGCGCGTAGCTTCTGGTAAGAGGCCGGTTAAAATTAGCGTTGATTTAAGTATCGACGCGTTTCACCGCGGACGGCACATGAACAACGATGGGAATATTGCTGATCGTGTCCCGGCAGCGTATGTTGCCAATCTTGTTCAGGTCGCGCTCCAGGAGTTTCCCTTGCTGCGCGTAGGTTTAAGCGGGCAGATGATGCTGCCGATGGATTGGCAAGATGAAATATTAGTTGAGTTTGCCAACCGGGGTTTACAACCGATACTAAGAATTACCGATTCTCTTCAGGGTACTACTGATGCCGGCAGAGAAGTTGAGTTTATGACGCAAGGAAAGATTATTTTTAAGAACAGCAAGTTTGAAATTGGTTTAGTAAATATGGCAACTGTGCAAATAGGACGAGGTGTTTTATTGTACTGGGATGAGATTGTCAGCCAGTGGAATACGGTTTTTATCGATAAGGATGCGCTTAAAATTCCCAGTCAGGTTAGTCTGACAATATGCGGTGATGGTCAAGTATACCATGGGGATGAAAGCGTAAAAATTATGACGCTGGGATCATTCCGTAACAGATGTGAAATACCATCAACTATTGCGCTGGAAGACAGAAGAAAAGAAGTGGCGCAGCGCTTAAAAGAGATATTGCACTCTACCTGTAATGATCCGTTGGTTATTCTTCGCTATGTCCACCCTGTTCTGATTCGCCGGATTGCCGAGGAGATAGCAGGACCCCAAAGAATAGGTAATGCTGGACCTAATGTCTGGAATGTGTATTTACAATATCCTGAAACCAGACTTTATTTAACACAATATGCAGCGCTCATTCTTGCAGGATTTCATTCTCAGAGCAAAGATGTTTTTAAAAAGATGAATTCTCCCGGGCCGATCTATACACCGGCGGATTTAATGAATGCTGGTATATCGACTGATGTCCGGATATTGCAAGCCGAATACAAACGCAATAGAGAGAATCGGCTCAGAGATAATCCCGTACCGTTTGACGATATTGACGAGATTAAGCCGTATCAGCGCTATGTATCAATAGCTCAAAGAGAAGAGTACCGGCGCCACGGTTTTTGTGTCGATGAAGCAACGGGCCGTCCTTATAAACCCGGTACTTTAGATGAGCCAGCATGGTTTTCATCTTCTTCTATCACCCCGGTGATGACCTTTGATGGGTTTACTGCATCTGTTGGTTTTGTGTTCATGCTGTCGGTTGCCGCCCTTCTGTGTTCGGTTTTATGGGCAGCCCAGAATCCGCGTGATCCGCCACACAAGAACATAGAATTTACCTTTGGTCATGAAAGTCATCCCAATATCCCCAAGTTTCATCGAGAAGGTCTTGACAAGAGTTTTTTCCCATCGGAAGAAATCGTCGCAGTTTTAGAATCACAAGATAAAAAAGGTTCTTTGGAAGCCACCGTTACTCTGTGTGAAGAAAATAATGTATGTATCTGTCTTGTCCTTATGCCAGTTGGTGAAATTCTGGCAAGGATAGAAATGAGTAGGCAGGATTATATTGTAGTGACGAGACGAAATCCGACACTGCCACGCGATATTACGGATATCGTTATGAAGCAGGATAGTACTGTTCGAGAGAGCGATCCTTTTTGGGTGGGGGATGTGATTGTTACTCGGAAGTATTACGCCCATTTGCATTGGATGGCCGCTATTACACATTTTGAAATTCATCCCTGGATACGCCAAAGAGGGATTGGGGATGCGTGGTATAGAAAATTTGTTGAACCTTACATTCGGCAGTGTGGTTTCGATATTATTCTGGTGAGAGGAACCTGTCTGGATGATTTGTACATTAGTAATTTCTGGTATGATCAAGGTTTTTCTGAAAGCACCCCATTAACTCAGCTGATCGGTGGCGAGACACTCATGGAGTATATTTCGGTAAAAAAATTGGATTTTGTATCGCAAGAACCGAATCGGGAAACAACCAGTGGAACAGAGAGTCAGGAATCATCACGGTCCAGTGTTCCTTCGCTTATGATCGGCGGCACGAGTAGCACGCTTCTTCCATTCTTGGGTTTTTGTGTTCTTGCCGTTTCGGTCTTGTGGGCAACAAGAAATCCTCGACGTTTGCCCTTTGGGTATCTTACCATTGAAAAAGCGCAAATTGATTCTGTTGATGAAATCGCAGATATATTTGAAAGAGAGCTGATGCCTCTTTATGCGGATGATGTAGACGGCAGTCCCTTGTGGACAAGGCAGAATTATGCACAAAGTGTGCATGATATGATCGCAGGGACAAACGAAGGACGGGAAATTGAAGCTGTTGTGTTGGTAGCTCGGGTTGACGGCTTTATCATTGGCTATATATCAGCCTGTTTTTATCCGGAAAATAATTGCGGAGAAATAAATGAGATGGCAGTTGATAGACGTTACCAAAAGCGCAAAATAGGCACCAGACTTTTGGGTGAGGCGGTTGCTGTTCTTAAATCCATTCCGCACATAAAAAAGGTTACGCTTACCGCCGACATATCTCAGGGAGAAAGATCGAGTCGGATTGCCCGTAAACTTGGTTTCCGGGATGAAGATGATACTATGACTTTCCCGATTGCCGATGACACAAGACGGAATCTTCTTTCTCTCTGCCCCGATTTTATTTTTCCGGTTGCGGTGATAGTATTTTTTGCGTTTCTCAGCATGAGAAGGAAAGAAGCTTTTACGGAAAATTATAACCCGGACACAAAAACAAAAAAGATTGAGGTTGCTGATGGCGATGACCCTCATCGTGCCAAGGAAAATAATTCACTTCCTCAGGATAAGTTCGCGCGGGAAGAGGCGATCCAAAGGGAGATTACCCGGAGTACAGTTGTAGGTGCGCTTGGACGGCAATACATTATTGATGCTTCTTTACAGGTGCAATATGTTGTTCCCCAAAAACAATCCGAAGTAAGATATATTTTAGGTCAGATATCAGCTCTCAAGATTCGGGCTGGGCCATTTGCTAACCTTTGGGGAGTCATCCGCGCTGACACTCTCTATCTCGATGATTCACTAATAGATCCCTTAAACCGAGATGAACTTTTGCTTACCTTATTACACGAGGCGTCTGCTTTAGCCTATCCTCGAAATTCAGATAAAGAAAACGAATCTTTTGCCAAAACTTGCAGCAAACCGCTCAGAGAACAAATAGAATTTAATTATATCGGTGATAAAAGCAGCGGGCAATGCAGTATTTATCAGGTGGGTTGGATTATGAATCATCTCTATGCAATGCTGTATGCCCACAAGAAATTGCTTGAACGTACGAGCAGTGAATTTGGTCCTATTGGGCGTGTTTACGAAGGAGCGTTTTTAGTCGAATGCGGTATGTTTCAAGTTACCCCTGCAATTGTTCTCAGAAGGTTGATTTCTTTTATTCCGGCTATTTCCGGAGCAAAAATATTTGATTTCGGTTGTGGTGATGGTTGGACGGCATTTCGTTTAGCTGCGTATGGCTTTTTCGTTGATGGAGTTGAAGTTAACTCTCAGTGGGTTACTATGGCAGAGCAGGCTAAGGATAAGCTTTTTTCGTGGGCTAACCTTGTGCGAGATACAACCCTAAGCAAAAAATTAGAAATGGTTGCCAGCGCAGTTTCAATCCGTGAAGCAGACATACTTCAACAAAAATTTGATTTCTCTCCGTATGATATTGTATATCTTTATTATCCTGAGCCACGCGCCGAATGTGAAACATTTCCCGTAGATGTGGCGCGGGTTTTAACCGATTTCCACTTAGGAATGAATTTAAACGCGCGGTTTGTTGTCACTCGCCAACGTTCAATCAATGCTCCGGTTTTTCCCGGCTTTGTACGCTTACCTCAAGAAGAAACAATTATTGTTACAGATGTTGAATCGGTGCTTGTGTGCATTGGTCGTATTGAGGAGTGCACGCTCTACGCGTATAGGCGTAGTTCTCAGAAAAGCCATGCTTATGGCCTGAGTGCGCTGGGCAGTGTTTCTGTGCTGGTAATGGCATTTTTATTCTTGGTTCTATCGCGGTTGTATTTTGCCCAGCAGAAAAGAATTCGTCCAGGCAGGCAAAAAAAAGAAGAGCGTAAACGCCGCAAAGAACCACGACAAATCTTGATGACCCGGAGAGGTATGTTGCTATCACTCTGTGGTTTAACAGGCGTGGTTGCTAGTATATATATAGGTAAGAGGTTTTTATATCCAAGTTTTGAAGAGCGTATTCGCGCAGCGGCAGGTCAGCTTCTGAACGACCTTAGGTGTATCCAGGATTTAGGTAACCTAAGTCAATCGGAAACCGATGAGTTGCGTGAATTTTATGCAGGGATAGGAACAGGTAAACGGATTGAAGTTTTTGATGATCCCGCAGCTTCCGAGATTCTCAAGGTCTTTCTTGAGACTCAAAAGCTGAGGATGAACAAGTTTTTTCTGGATAGATTCTCTGATTTTGAATTAGAGGCACGTCTGGTTCATGAAGGCTTGCATATGTTGCAAAGTCAGTTTGATGCTACTGAACAATCGGAAAAAATATTTGCGGCTTTGCCAAACAGCACATTCGCTCTATTTGCGCCTACTGCGCAGGGTGAAGAAAATAGGCAGGCTATTAAACGCGCGGCAGCTTTAATTATTGAAACTGAACGTGCTGCTTACAGTTTAGAAGTTGCTTATATTCGTGCACGCGGAATCAAGAAAATCAAGGAGTATTTTCTGAAGTTGCGCGACCAGGCAGAGCATGATTTTATACGCCAGACCTATGGTTTTATGGCGCAATTTACTACAGAATCCGGAGTCGATCAAGATTTGCTAGTTCGGCTTTTATTTGAGAAAAACATGAGTGTTCGGCCAAGTATCAATAAGATGCTCAGGCGTATTTTTACATACGAGACCGGGATATCCCAAGAGGATGGCGTTGCATATGGCAAGTGGGCGCTTACGTGGTTCAAGACGATCATACCAAAAACAACATCAGCTTTTTCCCAACCTGCACGAAATAAAGAGCGTTTTCAATCTATCTGTATTGTTACAGAAAGCGGGCTGAGTGATTGTTTTGTGTATCCGGGCACGGCACTGTTTTTGTCAGGATTTATTTTCTTGCTTTGGATGCTTTGGGCTACCCATCAGCCTCACGGTCCGCCGATCTTACTGCATTCTGACCAAACAAATCTTTCTGTGCATCCAAGCGGAAATTTCATTCCTTCTTCAGTCCGCTTTCGTCTTGATAACTCCTTGCAGATTACCCGTCTTTATGAATATGTGCACTCGATGCGGCATTTATCCGGAGATCTCTCAAGACTCTTAAACCATATTCGCATTGGCAGCGTTATTGTTATGAAAATTTGTGAACAACTCGCGATGAAAAGGGAAGATGCCGCTCTTGTCCGTGCCGCCTTTGCGCTTCATGATCTTGGAAAGATGCAAAACCAGGAACTATGGAATATTATTCTTTCCGATAAGACATATCCCCGTAAAGATCCGGATAACCCTGAACGTAGGCTCATTAACCAACATGCAAGATTTTCAGCTGAAATGATTCATGAATTTGGGATGGAAGTTGCTCCTGAGGTTATTTCTTTGGTCCGACAGCACCATACTCCGAAGGAATTAGAGGGTCGGTTGCGCGTTTATGGGGAAATCATCTATTGGGCTGATGTTGTTGATGCCATGGTGGCTAAGCGTTCTTATAAGATCAATCTTGGTACAAGTGATGATTGGGTTATTGAATCCATGGACGATTTGCGTCTGACACTCCAGAAACTCAGGGATTCTAATTTTTCTTCTGCCCGATGTATTCATAAAGAGATTTATACCGCGCTCTGTAGGTTTATTGAAACAGAAGCATTTGCTGCTTTATACCCTCATGTTGATCTATCAGGGAAAAAACATATTTCAGTCGGAGAATCATCATTCGCGATGATCAACAGGATAGCTCCGTATTTATTTCAAGCTGTAATGCTCTTGCGCAATTTTAAGCTTGATGGTGTTATTACGCATATTTATATAACCGGTAGTTTTGTCACTGGGGGATGCAGTATCCCTCCCGATGACATTGACTTTGCCGTGAGCATTTCAACGAGCCATTTCCGGTATCTCCCTTATTCAAACCAAACAGAGCGCATGGTCAAGGAATTGGAAGAAATTGGTCGTCAGGCACAAGTCAGGTTTCACTTAACGCTTGATGCTTTTGGGTATGTGGTTTACCCCGGTCAAGAACTTTCCGTGACCGGACAGATAAGGAATCAAGTACTCGTTGACGCCATGCGAGAGCGCGGACAAGATGCGGGGGTATTAATTGATCTAACCAACGCTGATATTGTAAATGGTGATTTTTTCATAGGCCTTTACCAAAAAATTGTAAGCCGCGGTATTGCCGGTTTAGAAGCATATAAGGCGCAGAGAAAGAATATATTGTTTTCACACTGCCGGATAAATTTAGAAATTATTTTCTTGGTATTTCTTTTTTGTTTCTTCCTTTTTGCGCACGGACCGAAGTCTGACGCGCATCCGAATTTTCTTTATAGAGCAGCAGAAGAATTAAAACAGTACCAGGCAGTATTAGGGGGGATTGGTCCTGCGGTCAGTATTTTTGGATCAGCTAGAACTAAAGAACAAGACCAGCAGTTTGCCTTCGCGCAAAGTTTAGCGGAAAGGGTATCCCGGGCCGGATTTTCTGTGATTACTGGAGGTGGTCCGGGAATTATGATGGCTGCTAACAGCGGAGTTGCTTATGGTAAATTATCGGTTGGCCTGAAAATAGATTTGGCGAAAGAACAAGTGTTGAATCCATCGGTAAATGCAGTTTTATATTTCAAATACTTTTTCGCCCGCAAAATGACTTTTATCACGGCAAGCGACGCCTTTCTTTGCTGTGTTGGCGGTTTTGGAACACTCGATGAACTCTTCGAAATTCTGGCGCTAAAAGACAGAGGGTATCTTGGGGATTTTCCGGTTATCTTAACAAACCGTAAGTTTTATGATGGACTGATGCATCTTTTGCGAAAGCTTATTTCTTATGGTTTTCTGCGCGGAAGAATCAAGAATTTACTCTTTATCGAGGATGACCCTGAAAAGATAGCAGGTTTACTTATCGATTCCGTTTCCCGGGTAAGGAAAAGCCAGAATAATATCGATATTGGAAGAATATTAGTTGAATTTTATCGTGTATTTGTCAAGCTTGGGCAATTAGGCCCAGCTGCGGGAATCGTCGGTTCGGAATTTATTACAAGCGAAAGTAAAAATTATTACAAAGCACGGCAAATTGCTGAACGTTTAGCCTTGGCAGATATTTCTCTTATTTGGCGTGGAGGACATGGTGTGGGAGCGGCCGTCTGGGATGGTTTTCAGTCAGCACGGAAGAAAGACCGGAGTGTGATGGCAAAGGCTGTTTCTTTATGGATCAGTGAGCGTCCGAATCGCCGCTATCGAGCAACTGGTGATGTGCGGCTTGGATTTCACTATATGTTTGAACAAAAAATAGCATTGGTGCGCCATGCGACCAAGGGGTTTATTTTTTTCCCTGGCGGCACTGGCACACTCGACGTGCTTTTTGAAGTTCTCTGTCTTTTGCAGACAGGGAAAATACCTGCCGTGCCGGTTGTTCTGGTTGACAGGAAATTCTGGGATCCGTGGGATAGGTGGTTTCGCCATGAGCTTGTTCCTCATGAAACTATCTCCGGAAATGATTTGGATCTTTATCAGATAACCGATAGTCCCCAAGATGCAATTGAGGCTATTTCTCAGGTTCATTACAAGGCACATGCTTTTTTCTGTCCTCCTTGGTTGGCTCTTATGGTATTCATTATGGTTCTCATATGGAGCGTAGGAAGACGTACGAGTGACCCAACGCATCGGTTGCATTGCCTATTTTCGGGCATTCCAGTTTCCAGTACTTTCTTATTGAGTATCGTCGGGGTATTGTTTTTTCTTGGAATCTTTATTGTGTTTTATCGATTCCAAATGGTTCAGTGCAAGCCTCGTTCTAAGTTTTTTGAAAACCGCTTTGTGAATGCTCAGGGCAGATTTTTCATTCATCGCTACGGAAAAATAATTAAAAACAAGAAAGGGTATTTTACGGAGAGTGACCGGAAAGAGCTTTTGAGCTTTCGCGCCCTCTTTGGAGATTTGCGGTCTATAAAATATAGGGCTCGGCATTGTATTGTTTCAGCGAATCAAGTCTGCGCCTTACTGAAAGGCAAGGGATTTTTCGTGACGAAACGGACAATCTATGCTTATTATGTGCACCATGCGTTCTGCTCGGTGCGTCTGGGAGGAGTTGATTTTATTCTTGATCTTACTTCCGAGCAATTCGAAGGATATTGGGAAGATTTTGCTAACCGCCCGAAGTTTCTGGGATTGGTTCTAATTCCGGCAGATGAGGTATTTGTTCAGAGAGATAAGTTTTTCTTTTATGTTCCCCAGGCCACTGCTTACAATGGTGTGTATGTGGTTTTTGATGCAGATGATTCAGGCCTTGAACACGGATATCTTGTTGTTTCTGTAGGATCAGAGGTATTGGAAATAAGGCCGCTGGGAGATCGAGATTTTACCAAATATGCTCGGGAGGATATTGATCCATTGGTTCGCCAGAAAGCCAAGGAACAAATTCCAACCAGTCTAGAAAATGCGCATCCCGGCTCAGAGAAAACAGCTGTTTTTTGCCTATGGTCTTTTTCTGTATTCTTGGTTTGCGCGGGTCTCCTTTTGGTATTTTTACCGGCAAAACTGTTTGAGCGCCCGGACGGTATTTGTAATTTTTCAGTACGAAATACCCCCTATAAAGGAGCCGTCATTATTATCGGCGGTTCTTCGGGTAGCTTTGATATTATTGAGGCGATCGTAAAAAAAATACGTAGGCCGCATCCGCCCATTGTTATTTTAAAACACTGCATCGAACCTTATATTGTTCAGGAAATGATTGAGCGGCTCTCGCTTCGCGGGAAAATCATTGAGCATAACGAAAGGATAGAGCCTTCGTTTATTTATTTTGCGGTCGAAGGGCGCCATGTAAAATTTACCGAAGATGAATTCGGGTATCGTTTCTTACTTTCTCGACGTTCACAAAGCAGGCTCGGATTCGTTCCTTCGATCGACAAGTGTTTTTTCTCCGCCGCAGACGTTATAGGAGAAAAAGTAATCGCTCTTATTTTGAGCGGTTGGGGTAATGACGGGGCGAGCGGTGTGTTTGTTTTGCGCCAGAAAGGAGCGGTTACTATTGCCCAGCATCCGGAATGTTCGCAAAGGCCGGATATGCCGCTTCACGCAATTTCTTCCGGTGGCATTACTCATATTTTAAGTCCCTTGGCAATCCGCGATCTTCTTATGCGACAGTCAAGTTCCGGTTTATCCTCCAGCTGTTCGGTTTTTCCTCCATTCGGATTATTGGTTTTAGTGATTTTTTTCTTGCTTACTCTAGGCAGCTTCGCGCAAAGAAAAGAGAATTATTTCCGAGGTGGCACGGTTGCCCGATCAGAAACAATCAGCGCGCGAATCAAGCTGGCAATACAGCAGCGTAGCCTTACGGTTTCTGAATTCACAAAATGCCTTCATCGCCAAATGCGGATGATGGAGCGGGATCCAGAAACTACCCCCGAAGCCGTCAGACGTTGGCTTACTGGAGAGCATCATCCGGATATCAAAATAATTCCTGCGTTGGCCGCGACATTAAAAGTAAGTCCAAGTTGGCTTGTATGCGGTTTGTCTCAACAAGAAGCAATGCGGCAGCCAGTGCTATTGCCAAATGAACAAGAAAAATCAGGATCAAGCCTCGGGAGGCGTATATTGATTTTACGGTGGATACAAGGAATCACTTCAGTTGAGTTTGCCAAGAAAACAGGAATGAGTCTTGGTAATCTCAACAATATTGAACAGCATCTCGCAACGTACCCTCGGCCAGCATACCTAGGAAAGATGGCCCAGGTTTTGGGCGTCAGCACTTCGATAATTCTTACTGGTTTTGAGCGCAGCCAGGTAATCGATTATTTGCGATATGCCAAAGACAGGTTTCTGTTTCTCAGGTTATGCGCCGGGATGACCCAGGATGAATTATGGGAAAGGCTTGTTGACTCCTATGGGGTAGATGTCGAAGGAAGGACTACTGTTGCGCAATGGGAGCGCGGCGTGACGCCTCAAGATCTGCGGATACGAAAAGCTCTCAGTAATCTCTACGGGATTTCTTGGGCTCGTTTAAGCGCCTATAATCCAAGAGGCAGAAGACTCAGTGAATTTATGGAATTAGAAGCGGTGGCACGGATGCGTAACTATTTTGAGAAGATCATTGATTCGAATCTTCCAGATTCTTCTATTGTGGTGCGGTTTCCGACGATCGTAAGCGATATTATCATGGCCGATGATCTTGAGTATGATATCAACCCCGTTGTGAATATGTTATTCGATTTGGTGGCGGAGAATACCGTAGGCGGAAGGGAGATTCGCTTAAGAAAGATAACCCACGCTTTAGATTTCTATCAGAAATTATTTCTTTTGCGACCGGGAACCTGGAGATTGCGAGACGAGCGGGCAAAATATTTTGCGAGTGTTGTTTTAAAATCTTTTGTAAACAGGGTAAATCAAGCAGGGATTGGCAGTAGAGCAACAAAGAAGATAGCCGCCCAAATATTCTGGTCTGATATTGTTGAGTCATTAAGCGGAGGCAGCGGCAATAGGTGTGCAATAAAATTTATTGAGGTCCAAAAAGAAAATCAACCATGGTTGAGCCGGAAAGATTTGATTGCCCGCACAGGAGTTTCGCAGTCTTTGCTCAACCGGTACGGGTTTTCAAATATTGCACTACGTTTGGGTTGGTCGTTGGCTGATTCAGATTCCGATACTCAAGAGTTCTTGAACGGGGCTCAAGGGTTTCGAAGGCGGATTTTTGATTTTTACCAGAGGCATCGGCGGTTTCCCAAGAGAGAAAAAGGAGGTTTGCGTGAATCAGATATCTGGGTGATTGAGCTTTCAAAAGCGATGCTGGGAGGAAGTCTTGCTATGTTTCGGCTCAGGTTCTTTGAGGATTTTTCTTCAGAGATAAAACTATTCATCAAGCATGCCCGGCCGAGCGTCCAAAAACGCATGTATGCAGAATTACTCCGGGTTTTACCATTTGACAGGGATGCTTTAGAATTTTCTTCTGTCGATAAAACTGAGCGGGCCAAAGATGAGGTGCGGATGCGGAAGATAATCCCTGATTATGATACAAAGGTGAAAGAATATCACTGGTATGATTGCGCTACGCTTCGAGAACGGGGCATTCAGGATTTATCGACCGCCAGTGATCTTATCGTCAGTTATGCGGATTTTGGTTCGCTCTCGTCGAAGCAGCTTGCGCGCTTGTGGTTCGAAATGCGCAGGGGTAATACCATCGCTCGCAATTTTATTATGGACTCAAACACTGGATTGATTATTTCGTCAGCAAGAGATATCTCTGGACGTTCCATGGCGCGGAATATCAGTCAGGCGGACTTACGCAATGAAGGATGGTTTGGATTGCGTGTTGCCGCGGAACGATTTGATCCTTCTCGAGGTACAAAATTTTCTACGTATGCAATGTGGTGGATCATGCAAGCGCAAACAAGACTATGTCTATATGGAGGAAGAACGATACGGGCAGATCCCGCCCTCGTCAATCGTTTTTATCGGCTCCAACAGAAAATGACTGAACTCGATAACGCTCCAGAGCAGCAGAAAGGCCGCAGGACTTACGCAATTATTTATGAAAAAACCAAGCGGGAATTTGAAAAATTACGCTGGTTCTTGCAGGGAGCGTTAAACACGAAATCGTTGAATGATTCGGTGGGCTCTGATGAGGAGGGCACTTTGTTCTCGGAATTTGTTGAAGATGTTAAATCTGAGGATCCGGAAGATGCTGCAGGGGTGTTTGATGAGCGTGAATTTGTCAGAGATTGTCTTGCTCAAATACCAGATGAAAGAGATCGGCGGATTCTTGAGCTGCGCTATGGGGTAAAACCGCCTACTTCCGCAGAGTGGCAGATACTGCAAGAAAAAAAACCAAAGCTTGAATGCAATCCTTTCACCAGTTGGCCAAAGGGACGGGATCATCTGACTTTAGAGGAGGCCGGCTTAATTTATGGTATTACCCGCGAACGCATCCGGCAGGTTGGCAACAGAGCAGAAGATGTCTTTGCTGCTATCGTTTGTGCAAACCGGCGGCGGTTTTACACAATAAAAGATTTGTCTGAAGAAAGAAATCTTGAATGTTTCTGTCCATTGCCGACGGTCATTGTAATCATTCTTTCATTATTTCTGGCGGCACAAGGAATGTTTTTTACGGTTACAGAAGCATCATGCCAGCAGATTGCGCCATGGTGGAACCAGCGATCCGGAATGATGCATAGGAATATACGGGGGAAGGATTGTAACCAATTTCTCAGGCGCAATAAGAGGGGTATCAGGTTGCCAGACAAAACACTTTATGAATTTTCCCTGGTGCCTGAGCATAAGCAGAAAAATAATTGATCCGTGTATTTTGATATTATTTAGTGCTATATTCAAAATGTAAATTATAATGGTACCAGAGAAAACAGTGGATGAGATAAAAGGTATAAACTCGAAACGGGGTTTTTTAACTACCCCGGATCAGGTAGATATTTCTTACGTTCATTACTCAAGTGGCCGGAGGAAAAAAGCGGTAGTTATTGCTCACGGTTTTTTTAATAGTAAGAATTCCCCGCTTCTGCAGGTTCTAAAAGACGCGCTTATCTCTGAGTATGATGTGATTTTGTTTGATTTTCGGGGGCATGGAGAAAGTTCGGGGCTGTTTACCTGGACTTCCCATGAGTCGCTCGATCTACGAGCGGTTTTGCAATATGCGCAGAGTCATTATTCTATCCTTGGTCTCATTGGTTTTTCTCTGGGTGCTGCAACGAGCATTAACGTGCTTGCGAAGTATGATTGTGTTCAAAGTTTTATTTCCATCAGTGCCCCTGGCAGTTTTTGGGGTATCGATTATCATTTCTGGGCTTTGAATTTTGAGAACGATCTTTTCTATACTTTTGGCAGAGAAGGAAGAGCGGGGAAAGGAGTGCGTCCTGGGCCATTCTGGCTTAGAAAAGAAAAGCCGATCAAGAATATAGAAAGTATCCATTGTCCTGTTTGTTATATTCACGGAGAAAAAGACTGGGTCATCTTACCATATCATTCCCAGAGATTATTTTCTAGAACGAAAACCCAGAAGGTATTTCACGTTATTCCTAATGGTTTTCACGCTGAGTATCTATTGCGCCAGCAGCGTGAAATAATCATAGATTCCGTATGCCGTTGGCTTACCGAAACGCTTCATGAAGGAGGTGTATGATGGAGGGGTTTGGAGTAGAAAAACGCATGTTTCATCGGTTTCCTTGCGCTATGGGCAGTGTGTCCGTACGTAACCTGCAGCGTGATTTCGAAAGCAGCGGTCGATGTGTTGATCTTTCTGCTGGCGGGATCAGCTTTGAAACTGAGAAGGTTTTTTTCCCGGGTGATCCTGTCGAAATCTGGATGGATTTAAAGAACAACCTTTCCTCTTTCCAGCAGGGCGGGAAAGTAGTTTGGGCAAAGCGTATGTATCCTGAAAAATTCCGGATTGGTATTGAGTTTCAGGAACCCCAACTTACCAAGATTCATCAATTGGTTGAAGGTATTTGTAACTCGTAATCTGAAATATTAAGTTATTGAATTAAATAATACTTATGGTATAATTTCCACCATATTGTCTACCCTCTAATAGCCATCTAGCATGAAGGAGGACGGGATGAGAAATATCTTCTCTGTGGCGGTAAGTTGTATAATTTTACTGTGCGGATGTTCATCGGAACAACCCTCCCAAAAATCCTCAGCTCGAGAAATAACAGTATGGTATTGGATGGTTGATCGTAAGCAGGCCTTTGAGGAATTAGCCAAGAAATATGAACAGGAAACCTCAGTCAAGGTCAATTTTAAACTGTTTTCTTCAGATATCTATGCGCAAAAAGTCATTGCTGCCGCCCGGGCAGGAAGTCTTCCGGAAATTTTCGGCATTCTTGGTGAAAAGAAGATGCTCGCCTCTTTTATCAAAGCCAACCATATTTTAGATTTAACGCCCTATATGCTGAAGGATTCTTCGGCGTGGAAGAAACGTTTCTATCCTCAAGTTTTAGGGCAGAATTCTTTTGAGAAAAATAATATATACGAAGTGCAGGAAGGAATTTATGGCGTGCCGATAGATATGATGAATATTCAATTTCTCTACAATCGGGAATTGTTTCAAAAGGCGGGGCTTAACCCGAATCAGCCTCCGGTTACTTTTGAAGATTTCATTCAGTATGCTCGTTTGGTGAAGGAGAAGACAGGGGCAAAAGGGTTTGCGTGCGGTTGGGGAGAAGTCTGGCTTATGTCATGTGTTTTTTCTGAATGGGCGATGAATCTCCTCGGAGAAGATATTTTTCATAAAACGATTCAAGGAAAAATACCGTATACGAGCCCTCAATGGATTGAAGTATTTAGTCTTTTTGACAGACTGCGCCAAGAAGATGTGCTTCTGCCTAATATTGTAAGCACTATTAATAAAGAAGCTGAGCAGTATTTTGCTGACGGGAAATCCGCGTTTTCATTTGACGGCAGCTGGTGTATTAACATCTATCAGGAGTTAAATCCCAAGCTTTCCTACGGAGCGTTCCCTTTGCCGATCGTATCAACAAAATTTCCAATAAGGATCTGGGGCGGTGCTGGCAGTTCTTTTATGGTAAGTGCCATAAGTCCTCAAAAAGAAGAAGCGGTGCTGTTTCTTGCATGGCTGACAAAACCAGAACAGCAAAAATATCTTATCCAATCTACCCGGAATCTTCCGGCGATTCAGGGATGCGAAGATACTTTTTCTGAGGCAATGAAGGAATTTGCCAATGATGCCGATAAAATCACCCATCCTAATATCTGGCCGAAACAGGAAGATTCCCGGGTAACCGAGGTGATTATTAAGGGGTTGCAGCAGATTGTGATGGGCATCACCACCCCGGAAAAAGTCGCTGAAGAAGTCCAGAAAGCAAAGGAGCGGATTGAGAAACAGCAATGAGAAAAGACCTGCTTAAGGAAACAACGATAAGCTATTCCTTTATCTTCCCCGCGGTATTTTTGTTCACTATTTTCTATATCTACCCGCTTTTCTATACGCTTTGGCTGAGTTTGCACCGGGGGGATGCTATTTCGTATATGAAGTTTGTTGGTCTTGCAAATTTTCAGGAAATACTTTTCCAAGACAAAGACTGGTGGCGTTCGATTTATAATGCAGGATTTATTACATTTTGGGCATTAACATTCCAGAATATCCTTGCGTTTGTTTTGGCGCTCGGCGTCGATAAGGCAATACGTCTGGGTAAACTTTACCGGGTTGTTTTTTTTATTCTGCCAATTCTTTCTGAGATTATCATCGGGCTTCTGATGCGTGAGATTCTTTTGTCTGAGCCGGGCATTTTCAATAAGCTTCTGTCAAACGTTGGGCTAGGTTTTGTTATCCGCGATTGGCTTAGTTCAGGAAATGTTCTGCTTACTACAGCTCTTGTGCATTGTTGGAAAGGATTTGGCTGGGCATTTGTGATTTTTCTCGCAGGTTTACAATCAATCCCCGCACAGCTCTATGAGGCAGCTCGAGTTGATGGAGCAAACGCTTGGCAAAGTTTTCTGAAGGTGACCTTGCCGCTTATGATTCCGGTAACTGCTATGGTTTTTGTTTTGACTATCCTTGGTACTATGCAGGCATTTGCCATGATTCTTGCTTTAACCCGAGGCGCAGGAGGTCTCACTGAGGTTCCGGTTATGCGCATCTACAACCATCTAAAAGACGGACAAGTCGGGTTTGCATGTGCTGAAGGGGTTATCCTTGGGGCACTCCTTGTTTTTGTTTCGTTCGTGATGTTCAAATTCTCGAAAGCGGTGCGAGAAAAGTATGGTGTATTATAAGGCAAAAAAAATAGCATTACTTGTCATTATTCATACATTTCTTTTGAGTGTGGCTTTAAGCTGCGTCTATCCGCTTGTCTGGATGATTAATGCATCGTTCAAAACCGAACATGAATTTCGGCAAGATCAAGGTCTTTCTTTTGCTCAGGGTTTCAATCTTTCCAACTATGGAACTGCGTTGCGCGAAGGGAATCTCGGGATCAATTTTCTCAATAGCGTTTTTTATACATTTATAACTGTTACTTCCATTGTATTTGTTTCTGCTCTTGCAGCATACGCATTCTCGCGTCTTAAATTTCCCGGGAAAAATATTCTTTTCGGAATGTTCCTTGCGGCAATGATGATACCACTACCTGCCGGGTTTGTTCCAGTCTATATTTTGCTCAACAAGCTTCATCTTGTAAATAGAATTGGGTATGTTTTTGCAATGGTCAATATGGGGCTTTCCTTAAGTATCTATCTTTTGAAGACTTTTTTTGACCAGCTTCCTTCGGCGCTTGAAGATGCTGCCAGGATTGACGGATGCGGACATTTTGGGGTCTGGTGGCATGTTGCTTTGCCGCTTGTCCGGCCAGCGTTAGCAGTAGTGGTTATTTTTAATGCGCTCACAGTTTGGAACGAATTTGTGCTTGCCTCGCTTATGTTTAATAGTGAAACGCTCATGCCGCTTCAGGTTGGTTTGATGGAATTCTATAATCGGAATGTTATCCAGCATACATTACTTATGGCTTCGCTCACGATCGGGGCTGTTCCGATAATCCTTGTATATCTGAAGATGCAGAAACAGATTATCAAGGGTATTACCCAGGGAGCTTTGGTAGGATGAAGGAACTTTTTTCTTTAATACATTGTCTAAGAAGTAGAATGATAAAGCAATGCGTGTTTATTGTGGCTTGTTTTCTGGTGTTTTTACCAGCGCTTCTTGCTCAGTCTGATTCTTCGGAATATCTTACAAAAGCTTGGGAAGCGCTGGGAAAGCGTAATTTTGAAGAAGTTGCACAGTTGACTGCGCGCTGTGCCCAAGAATTTGGCCCTCAGGCTGATTTGCTTGCGCAAGGTATGACGAAAATACCTGAGCAGGAGGAATCAAAATACAAGGTATTGAATGATGTCGCAGTGTGCTATTTTGTTCAAGGCGAGTCTTTAATGCGCCAAGGGAAAATTGAAGAGGCAAAGGAGGTTTTTCGAACACTTATCGGGAAATACCCCTATGCATCTGGTTGGGATCCGCGCGGTTGGTTCTGGTCAGTAAAGGAGAAGGCGGAGATCACTCTCACTAAACTCGAGAAAGGCGTGATTGAAGAGGACAATATTGAGAAAAATATTGTTATCACGCAGATTACCCTTGCTGATCCGGGAGCTTCACTGCCAATTGAATATGAGAAATTTGGTCAATTCAAAGGGGTTGGGACAAAAGACTATGAGTTTATGGTTACTGATATGGAGGGTTTAGTGAAGGCTGCGGGGGAAGGCGTTTATCCAAACTCGACCTCGGTACGCTATGATCCAGAGTTTGTGCGGATGAAAAATAACAAGGAATTGCAAGCAAAGCATTGGGATATTTTGAATGGCAGGGATTTGAAGAAAGCGTTCTATATTTGGAATATTTGCGGAGAGCCAGCGGGCATTAAACAGTTTTATATCGGAGATCTTCTTGAACGGAGTGGTCTTATCGAACAAGCAGTCAAAGCGTACTATGCCTGTCTTGTATTTTTTCCTCGCACCTACGGTTGGACATATTGGCATACACCGTGGTATATAGCTGAAGCAGCTCTTGCCCGTATTGAGTATCTATTAAGTACTTTCCCGCATCTTGGTTTAAGACTTGAAGGGGCTTCGGTAAAGATTGTAAACGGTTTTGACTACGATGTTTCAAACGATGTTTTTGTTATTAATCCTGGTAAGATTGTGCGAAGCGAATCTTTGAATTCTGATATTCGTAAGAAGCTGGGAGCTGTTCAGAAGAGCGTTGGTACAACGGTGCGTCTTGTACAGTATGAATCAGGCGATTGGCAGCTTTTTGTCCACGATAAACCGTTTATTGTTAAAGGCATTACATATGCTCCGACAAGGGTAGGAGAGAGCCCGGATGAGGGTACTCTTGCGAATTGGACAGAGCAGGACACAAATAAAAACGGACTTATTGATGGTCCATTTGATACCTGGGTTGACAAAGATTATAATGGAAAGCAGGATCCTGGCGAGGAAATACAAGGTGATTTTAAGTTACTCAAAGATATGGGGGTCAATGCATTACGGGTATACCATCAACCAGCAGAGCCTAATAAAAAACTTTTTAAAACTCTTTACGAAAATTATGGTATAATGGTTATTATGGCTGATTTCCTCGGAAAATATGCGATTGGAAGTGGTGCTTCTTGGTCCGAAGGAACAAACTATTCCGACTTAAAACATCAAGAAAATATGTTGAGTTCTGTTCGAAAAATGGTTCTTGAGTACAAAGATGAGCCCTATATTCTTTTTTGGTTGCTCGGGAATGAAAATGTTTATGGGGTTGCCTGTAACGCGAACAAAGATCCGGAGAGCTTCTTTAAATTTGCGAACAAGGCAGCGCAACTGATTAAAGAGCTTGACCCTACGCGTCCGGTGGCAATTGCCAGCGGTGATGTTTTGTATCTTGATATTTTTGGGAAACACGCACCCGATATTGATATTTTTGGTACGAATGCTTATCGGGGTAAATATGGTTTTGGTTTCATCTGGGATCAGGTAAAAGAATTTGCCAATAAGCCGTGCTTGATTACTGAATATGGTGCTCCAGCCTATGGAGAGGGTTATTCCGCTCAAGAAGCTGAAGATTTCCAGGCGGAATATCACCGTGCTAATTGGGCTCATATTATGCGCAATTCTTGTTGTCAAGGAGCGGGAAACGCCTTAGGAGGGATTGTTTTCGAGTGGCTTGATGAATGGTGGAAGGCTTATGAGCCGGCATACCATGACAGAAAAGGTCTTTTTACCGGGCCATTCTTAGATGGTTTTATGCACGAAGAGTGGCTTGGGCTTGTTTCTCAGGGTGATGGAAAAAATTCCCCGTTTTTAAGAAAATTAAGAAAAGCATATTTCACCTACCAGAATATCTGGAAAAACTGAATGCCAAGATATTGATTGCGAAAGAGGAAGAGTTGTTACGCAGAATACATAGGCAAAAAGAAGGGGGTAGTATGAGAAAAATAATTTCATTGAGTCTGGTTTTGTTCTTGTGCAGTATCGGGTCGCTTTTTGCTCAGGCAGTAAGCCCAGAAGGCGCACAAGATGTAAAGAAGTTCGATGTGTACACGGATAAGGCTTCGCCATCGAACCATTACGCTCCAAGCGGATGGATGGGTGATGTGGGCGATCTTTCTCTTGATGATCAGAATATGGAAAGTCCTTATTCTGGTTCTACCGCAATCAAAATCACCTATTCGGCAAAAAGAGTTCAAAGCAAAGGTTGGGCAGGAATCTACTGGCAGAATCCGGCGAACAACTGGGGTAACCGCAAAGGCGGTTTTGATTTAACCGGATACAATAAACTTATTTTCATGGCCAAAGGTGCCCAAGGCGGAGAGGTGCTTTCTAAGGTGAAAGTTGGCGGTATTGGAGCAACGGGCGATGTTCCTTATCCTGATTCAGCAGAGAAAGAGTCAGGACCGATCCAGCTCACCAATGAGTGGAAAGAGTATGTCGTGAATCTCACCGACAAAGACCTTTCTTATATCAGCGGGGGATTTGCTGTTATTTTTGAGGCCGACCAGAATCAAGCAGGCGCAGAAATATTTTTAGACGATGTTGCCTTTGTATTTGACCCGGACTTAAAAGCTGAAAAGAATGAGATTTCCTTTCCTTTCTATATTTATTCAGACGGAGGGTCTTTGGATAACCATTTCATTCCTTCCGGATGGATGCCGGCCACAGCAGCACAAGACATCAAGTTTAACCAATACGAGAAGACCGCTCCTTACTCTGGAACGAGCGCCATCCGTATTGATTACAAAGATGTTTCTGGTACTCGCTGGGCAGGAATCTACTGGCAGAATCCCGCAGAAAACTGGGGCGCCAAAGATGGGGGCATTAATCTTACCGGAGCAACAAAGCTTACTTTCTGGGCTCGCGGAGAAAAGGGCGGAGAAAGAATAGAAGAAGTCAAGGTAGGCGGTATTATGGGGCAGTATTCTGACTCAGATTCCGCTGGCATTGGTCCAGTTGTGCTCACGAAAGAGTGGAAACAATATACGATTGATTTACGCGGCAAAGATTTAAATTCAATCATCGGTGGTTTCTGTTGGGCGACAAATACCGACGTAAATCCTGAAGGAGCGACATTCTATTTTGACGAAATAAAATACGAGAAATAATAAACGGAAGGCCCTCGGTAGAAGCTTTTTCTACCGGGGGCCTTTTCTCTGTTTATGCATAAACTATAAGTGTATGCTGGCGCGATTCTTCCTAATCTGGTTGATGTTCTTTTGGGGGTGTTGTGGGTTTCTTCAGGCAGCGGAAATCAAGCTTGAGAAGAAACGTTCAGGCGCCCGCGTTCTCCTTGTAGACAAAAAACCTTTTTTGATCAAAGGAGTTGCCTATCATCCTATTCCTCCCGGAAAAGATTATAACTATAATTTTTGGAAAGATCTTTCATCTCTGGAAAAAGACGCTGCGCTTATGCAAAAAGCTGGTTTTAATGCGGTGCGTTTTTACACGCATGGAGAGTCTTTAGAGGAGACAAAGGCGGTAATCCGGTTGCTTCATGAGAAATACGGTATTTATACGATCATGGGAAACTGGCTTGGTTTTTGGAACTATCCGTGTCCTTTCTATGGCAACAAAGAATACCAGGCAAAGATAAAGCAGGAAGTTTTGGAAGTTGTTCAGGCCTTGAAAGACGAACCAGGATTGCTGTTTTGGGTGTTGGGAAATGAGAATAATTATTCTTTTTCTGGTAAAGTCAACTACTGGACGTGTCCCGAAGTAGATTCGATCCAAGAACCATGTGACCAGATTCAGAAGAGAGCGCAGATTTACTATGGTTTTGTAAACGACGTGACGAAAGCAATCAAAAAGATTGATCCGCGTCATCCGGTCGCTCTTGGTAATGGCGAACTGGTTACCCTTGACAGTGCCGCAAAATATGCTCCGGATGTTGATGCGCTTGCTCTTATTTTCTATCGGGGGAAAAGCTTTGGAAATATTTTTAAATCAATCAAGAAAATTTTTGATAAACCTGTTTTTATCTCTGAGATGGGCTGCGATGCATACAATGCTTTTCGCAACGAGGAAGATCAAGATGTGCAGGCGGAATTTTTGCTTGCCCAATGGAGTGAACTCTACAAGAATTCAGTATTCTTTAATGCCAAAGAAGGCAATTGTATTGGAGGAGTGGTTTTTGAGTGGATTGATGAGTGGTGGAAACATAATCCTGATGATCCATCCCGCTGGGCTTATCAGGATTCCCAGGGCGGATGGTCAAATGGGTCGTACTACCACGACATAAAAGCTGCCCGCAATCTGAATATGAACGAAGAATGGTTTGGGATTATTTCTTGGGAGAAGGCAGGGAAGGAATACAAACGGGTTCCCCGGAAAGCGTACTATATGCTTCGGGAGTTTTTCCTCGCACCGGAGAATTTTTTAAATGGAGGAAGAAGCAATGGGAAATAAATTAATCATTCTTACGCTTTTTGTATTAGTTTTCAGTGGAGTGATTTTAGCCGAAGAGGTTTCCTTATTCGACAGGTACCAGGAGTTTTCCGAGAAGAAAGACTTTTCTGGTTTTTTAAGATTTCTTGAGACAGAAGAAGCGCACGGTTTGAATTGTGAAAAGGCTTATTTGAAGGCGTTAGCGCTCTTTGAACAACTGAAGTTTTGGCAAGATAGGAGACAATGGGAGGAATTTTTTGAACGGAAGATCCAAATCCGCGATGAAATTATTCAACTCTGCAGTTTTACCGAAGGTGATCCTTTCCTCTGCCGGCTGCGCGGGAAGTTTCTTCTATGGAGGTTATTTGATTTTCTCAAAGAGAAGAAGATTACCGATGCTGAGATTGAGCTCGTTGCTCTTGCTCAAAAAGTCAATTCTGCCCAGAAAGAAGAGGTCGATTTTCTGAAAAGCATCATTTTTTACTTCAGCAATTTGGAAGACAAAAAAATGAGGAAACAATTTTCTGATATTTATGTCGGTGTGCTGAAGGATTCACGGAATCCAGAGCTTTTGCTAGCGGAAGTCAGGGTATTTATTGAGAAAGATGATTTGGAAGGAGCTTTTGCTTTGGCAAAGGCTTATTTGGGCCTTTCAGGAAAGGACCAAGAATATTTCCTGCGTTCATTTCTCGGGGAATTTGGTTGTTTTGGTCTTGCAGGCGGTTGTGATCCTTATTTTGGGGAATATTTTTTCTCGAAATATCATACGTCTTACGGCCGGCTCAATGCCGATTTGCTTTATCTGCGCGGGTACAACCTTGAGAAGGGTTTCGAATATCAGAAAGCAAAAACAATTTACAAGAAGTTTCTGACTGAGTTTCCCCAAGACCCTTTAATCCCAGAAGTCCGTTTCCGTCTTGGTTTTTTGCTTTTTTATCAATTCCGAAATATGCGTTTGGCATCCTTGGTATTTAAACATCCTGGATTTGCGGGAGATTCTTATTTTCAAGATTTGGTTACGCAGCACTGCGCGTTGATTGAAAAGAACGGAATTCTCTCTGAGCCCGAACACAATACCAAAGTGTTCTTCGACACTTTATTTTCCAAAGAAGGAGATTTCTCGGGAAAAGTTTCGCTTGTTAGTATTCCTTCGCGGGCGTTTGCAGGTACCCCTCTCTCAATAAAGGCTCTGGTCGCTGCTTCGGGAACGGGTTGTCTTGTCCCAAACGCTCTTTTTCTGTGGAGCGGAGACTTTGGAGATGTTCGAGTGGTGACGAATACCAACGTGCTGGATACTTCATTTCGCCAGAGTGGCTTTAAAATAGCGCGCGTTGCTGAAGTTGTTTCTTCGCAGGTTGAAGGCATCGACGCAACCCTGATCACGCTCTACCAGGCGAATATCTCCGTAGCGGATGAGGTTTTTTCGGTAAAAAAACCAGTTACGTTTAATCTAGCCATTGCTCCTGCACTTCCCCAGAGTGTTTTGACTTATTCCTGGGTGATAAGCGGCCCTGAGAATTTTTCATCTGACCAGCCAAACGTAGATCATGTTTTTTCTTCTCCTGGTATATACCAAGGGACAGTTACTGTTTCGTTGCTTTCACGGAAGTTTGTTGTAAAGAGCTTCTCTTTTAAGATCAACGCTTCCTAGGCTTTTCGAAGAACCCGATAGATACCTTCCCGACGCGAACTGATTTCTAGATTGCCCAGAAAAAATTTCTACAACTATTTCCAAAAATGTATTGCAATTGAAAATTATCTTTGCTAAAATTTTACTAATATAATATTATTTATGGTAAGAGCAGCGCGCACCAGCATACTTTCATTCGTAATTTTCTTATCTCCTTTTTTTGTTTTTGCCTCTTCTTTAGACCACCTTATTGATTCGGGTAAAAGCTATTATTTCCAGGGTGATTACGCAAACGCAACCAGAGAGTTTGGCAAGGCGTTGTTGCTTGATCCCTCCAGCCTTGTGGCTCAAGAATACCTAAATCGTGCACAAGCAAAAATTCACAATCAGAATGTGGAAGATCTATTGAGCATGATGGAAGATGTTCATCGGGAGAAGACAGCACCCTTGACAACGACAATATCTCAACGGGAACAACAATCTGTTTCAGAAACCGCATTACCAGAAAGCGCTCAATCTGAAGACGATTACGGCATATCTACTGTGGGTCAGGACGCCATACAGCTTCCGCCGTCTGCCTTGCTCGGTCCGTCTTCTCAAGGTCCATCAAATATTCCAGAAACGTCGCAATCAATCCAGCAAGATATTGAGAAAGCAGATGTGCCTTCCGCATTTGATGGGGGAGATATAAACCAGACTCCTCTTTTAACCAAGCAGCCTACTCCAGCTCCGTCGGTTCCTTCCGAAACTAATATTCAGGATCAGCCGAAAGGACCAATTGTAGTTACCGGAGATTACCAGATTGGTTTTGGTGTAGACATGGATGAAGACGGGAGCGTTTATTGGAAGCGTTCCAACTACGATTTGAACGAGGAGAATTGGAGAACTCTCGACGGAACGAATTTGAATAATTTCGAGAATACCTATGACCCAGCCATATTTAGTAAGTTGCACATTGCTGTTGATGACAACCAGGAGAAAGGGTTAGGTTTTCATACAGACCTCGACATCAGTCCTTGGAGTTTTGTCGGTAAATCAAATAAGTTGCATCTCGATGGCCAAACATGGATAGATGATGTAGAACTGCAAGTGAAGTATTGGTCAAACTCCGGCTATACGGTTAATGAAACAGTATATACGTTGCAGAATGGGGATTCTCTGAATATCCCGGAGATGAAACTTATCAACGGACGGATTCTTCCGGTAACGCTTACCTCTTTGTTCGGAAATACCTATACGATTCCCGAAGTAGACATAAGCAGGGAATTTTGGCCTTTGCGCGAAATGTGGTTTGATTACACAACGGATGTCCTTACGCTCACAGTTTTTCCCGCCGCACTCCAGAGCAAAGCATATACCTCAGATGATATTCTGGGCTTGTCAAACCGTAAAGTTTATTGGGAGGAAAGCCCTTGGCTTGATAGCTGGGCCCACGGACACTTAAATAATCTGAGCGGTGATTTTTCCAAGGGGTATTGGGATGATTCCCTGAGTTTTTACAGTAAAGATTATTCAGCGTCGTATCTGACGAATTTACGGGGTATTTCAGTTGAATACGACGTCGATCTTTTAAGTTTTGACGCCACATTGGCATCTCCTAAAACGCTGTGGCAGGAATATGACCTGTTTGATACGTACGCTGGAGCAAGCCGGATGAAGTACCTTCCTTTTGAAAACCTGCAAATCGGAACAACATACACCGGAAAGCTTGGATACTATGAGGATAAACTTGACGCAACGAGTCAAACCGTTGGCGTCGATGTGACGTATGGTATTTCTGATACGACAAAAGTTGGTCTAGGCCTTGCTACTTCGCGTGCTACTCAGGATAAGACCTCTCCGGATTATGAGACACAGAAGAGAGGCCATGCTTTTAAATTTGATTATACGGCTTCTTCCGAAGCGGATATTTTTGCAAAAGATTATTTTGCTATCCGACCAGAAGAAAAGTCCGCTGTTCCATTTTACCGTCTGAACCTTGGAGTCGCACATATGGATAAAGGATTTGAGGCGGCTCTTTCGAATTATCATGAAACACGGGACGATAGTTTTTGGTCCCGGCACATCCATTTCCGCAAGCCGTTTGATTATTACTATAGTGGACTGTATGGGACGCCAATTGGCTGGGCAGACATCGAACCTTACAAAATTGGAGATGGTATTGATTACGGCAGAGATGTGATCAGGATGCGGTGTGAGTGGATGAATTTGCTTGACTCAAACTTTGACGGGTTATTTGATACCCGCAATGTCCATGACACGAATGGTAAGTTTATTGAAAATGTGACTCATATCGAAGGCACTTATAGGATAGGAGATAAATTCACCGCGAAAGCATTAGGAATACATCATAAACTTCCCAAAACTCAAGCCGGAGTTGATCCATTTCTTGTGAATGCTGATACTATGGATCCTCTTGAAAACAGCGAAATCGTGGATGGTAAAGACCCGACGCTCAAAACAGGTTCTGTCGGGGCAGAGTACGCGTTCACGGACTGGTTGAGCTTGGACGCGACATGGGAACATACGAATGACTTAATGCTTGCATCTGACAATTTTCCTCGAGGTTTGCTTACCTGGACGAGTTTTGCTACTTACACCGAATATGGCAATGTTTACCGGGAACTCATTCAGGGCTTAAATCACGAGATAGAATTTCCGCTTCCGGAATATCCGTATTTCGATATTTTTAAAGCTGGATTACGCCTAAAACCAGTTGATAAGCTGGAGTTGTATTTTGATTGGACCCGCAATGAATACGAGTGGGCACAGGCGATGGACAGCAATTTTAATCATATTGGTTTAGAAGCAGCGTATCTTCCAGTTGAAAAGCTTGCGCTCTATGCGCGGTACACGTATTCGTATATGAATGATTACTCAGAGCTTAACAATAACCAAGGGGTAAACCAGCATAGCCACCATAATTTCTTTTCCGAAATTCGCTATCGCCCCCTTGATGATCGGGAGATTATTTTCCAGTACGGTGTCGGAGGTTTAGTGCCAATCGGAGTTATTACTGGTTCTCCTTTTGGCGGTTCACTCCCGGTGCTCGATACTCAGCATATCATTCGAATGTTTTACCGAAAAAAATTCTAATTTTCATGGAAAAAGAGAAGGATTTTCTAGAAGGAGAAATATCAGAGAAAAGTAAGCGTACGCTTGCGATCCTCGAGGTGCTGCGTCGTCGCGGCCCGTTAAGCCGAATGGATATCTCCAAGACAATCGGCATTAATCCGGTCACTGTTTCAAATTACATCGATCGCCTCATCGCTCACGATGTTATTTATGAAAAAGAGTTCGATGTTTCTACCGGCGGCAGGAGGCCGATGCTTCTTGATTTGAATCCTGATGCTGGGTATGTGCTCGGAGTAGGCATTAATTTATTCGATGCCGTAGGCGTCGTGACGAATCTTGACGGGAAAGTCATCTATCGCTACAAAAAAGAAGGCAGCGTGGCAACGCCGAATGCGGTAATTGAAACGATCATTTCAGTCATAGAAAATCTTTTGAGCTCTTCGCAGATACACTTAAGCAAAGTCAAGGGCATCGGAGTCGGGGTGGGCGGGGTTGTTGATAAGAAACGAGGAGTTATCCGTTGGCCGCAGAAAGCAAACCATTCAGTTACCTATACCTATATTACGATGCCTTTGCAAGGGTATTTGGAGAACAAATATAATGTTCCAGTCTTTGTAGACAATGACGCAACGTTGGCTTGTTTTGCTGAGCACTGGTTTTCTTTAGACGCGAATATTCGCAATGTTGTTTATATGTTTTCCGGCGTAGGGGCAGGTTTAGTTCTTAACTCAGAGATTTACACGGGAGTCAGCGGGTGCGCAGGAGAGCTTTTTATCAATATTGCTCCGAATGAAGCAAACTGTTTTTTTGGTGACTGTGCAATCTTAAGCCAATGGGATAAAGATTTATATTTAGTTGAGCGAACGAACCAGCTTCTGCAGACCGAAGGAATTTCCGTTGAGACGATTGAAGAAGTTTTTGGTCTGGCTGCACGCCATATCGCGGTTAAAGAGTTGATTTACGAAGCAGCTAGAGCGCTGGCGATAAAGATAGCGTTTTTAGTGAATCTTTTGAATCCAGAGGTAGTCATTATTGGCGGCGGGATGGAAAAAGGCGGATTTGAATTTATAGAACGGATTAACCACTTTGTGCGTAAGTATGCCTTTGAGGAGATGACGAAAGATTTAAGAATCGTTCCTTCATCTCTCGGTGACGATAGTGTTGCTTTAGGAGCCGCAAGTTTAGTTGTAAGAAATATATTTACTTCGATATAGGTTATGTTATAATCCGTTTTATAGGGAGGTGAGTATGGGACAAAGCAAGTTTCCGGTAATAGTTTTAGGAGTCCTCTTTTTGGTAAGCGCGGGATTGGCGTATTTATTTTATGATAAAAGTCAGAAATTATTTGATGAAAAACAGACTCTTCAGAAAGAGAAAGATCAATTAACAGAGGATAACGCCGCCTTAAAAGGCCAAGTAAATTCGTTGCGATCAGAGAAGGATCGGCTTACCCGCAATCTTGAAGAAGTGAACGCTATGCTCGCTCGTACCGAAAAAGAGCGCGATGATTTGAAACGACGGTACGATACAACTTCGCAAGAACGTGATGCCGCCCTGCAGGAAATTCAGAAATTGAAAGCTTCTTCTCCTGCCGGCGCCCAAGAAATGGCCGCTGCCGTTAATCAAGATGCAGGCGCTACCCCGGCAACTTCAGATAAATATTGGCAGGACTTAATTGTCAAGAGAGCTGAATTGCAGACCAAGCTCGAGAAAACAGTCGCGGATCTGAACGCGCAGACAAACCAGTTGAAAATAGTCGAGCAAGAAAAACGCGATTTAGCCGATAAAGTTTCCGCTTTAGAAAATGACAAGCGTGATTTGCAAAGCAAAATTGATTTTAACACTCGCACCGTTGAGATTATTTCTCGTGATTTAATCCGCGAGAAGACTTCGCGGAATGAAGCCGAAGAGCGGATTAAGGCGCTGAAGAAAGAAAACATCGAAATGCGCAAAGAATTGAAAATGGTCGCGCAGATAAAAGAGGACACGGAGAAGAAGTATCAGCAGGCTCAGCAGGTACGCAATGTTCTCGAACGGAAAGTAAAAGATGTTGAAGGGGTGCTCAAAGAGAAAGCACTCGAAATGAAAGAACTTCATGAACAGGTTGCTACAACTGCGGATACTGCTCAAGGCGTTGTCGCCGGACAAGTCAAAGCGGTTGAGCTTCCTCCCATAGTCGTTAAGCCAGACACTACTCCTTTCTCCCAGCCAAAGGTAACACAAGGAAGAGTGTTGGTTGTTAATGAAGAAGAAATGCTTGTTGGTATCGATATTGGTCTTTCGCACGGAGTACGGCCAGGTATGAAGTTTGTGGTTTTACGGCAGAATCAGAAAATCGCAACGCTTACCGTTGTAAAATGCCAAGCGAATGTTTCGGTGTGCGATATCGAACAGATAAAACCAGGCGAACGGATTATTGAAAAAGACCTGATTGAACTCCAATAGGATTTCTGAGTAGTTAAAAAGAGTTCCGTAGTTACTTCCTTTGCTCTCCATAGAGTTCTGACTGAGGTGTTGTGTGACCATCAAGGATGTTGCGAGAAAAGCCGGCGTTTCCATTGCTACAGTATCTCGAGTCTTAAACGATCCAGCCCAAGTTTCTCCAGAAAAAAGATATCTTGTCGAAGAAGCGATAAAAACTCTCCATTTTAAGCCTAATGCGTCAGCGCGGCGGCTTGCCGGTGGTCGAGCCAATACGATAGGATTGATTATTCCTGAGTATGAGGGGATTTTTAGTTCTTTTTATGCGCTCGAAATTATTAAATATGTTGGCCGGGAGGTCGAACGTCTTAAAAAAGATCTTTTTGTTCATATCTTTCGCGGAAGAGACGTTTTTGATGAAAGCAAGGTTGATGCTGTTCTATTTTCCGATCTTATCGCGAATGATGAACAGCTGAAACGCATTATCAGCCGCGGCGTTTTCTGCGTGGTCATCAATAATAATGCTTTTGGAATGCCGGTAAGCTTTGTGTCGATTGATAATTACAAGGCAGCGTTTGATATCGTTGAATACTTACTCGGTCTAGGCCATGTGCGGATTGCGCATATTACCGGAGACCTAAAAACACAGTGCGCAAAAGACCGACTTTTAGGTTTTCAGGAAGCGTTGCACAGGAACAATATTCTTTTCCCAGAGGCATATATCCAAAAAGGCGATTTCTCTCGTACTTCAGCTCGTAGATGTTTTGAGAATCTTTTTAAACTGCAAGAGCCGCCAACGGCTATTTTCTGTGCTTCCGATGATATGGCAGAAGAAGTGCTGCAGGTATGTAGCGAGCGGAGCGTTAAGGTTCCTGAGCAGGTTTCGTTGGTTGGTTTTGATGAGAATCCGAATTACCTCTATAGCCCAGTGAGCTTGACAACGGTGAATCAGCCATTGGAAGCAATGATCAAAGAGGCAATTGGATTCATCGAGAAGTTTCTCGAGACGCGAAAATCAACCGTCTTACAAAAAGTGCTTCCTGCTGCGCTTGTGATTCGCGAGTCGACCGCTCCTCCGGAAAAGAAATAATATTTTTTCCTTCTTACAGGAGCCAAAGCTTTTTTGTGTCTTTTTTGAAATACCAACAAATTGTGTTCACTATCCATAGATAGCACAATATATTGTATATTAAACTTGACAAAGGAAATTTTGTGTGTAAGATGAAAAATGGAATTCTTTAAAATAAATATTTGAAAGGAGCGTGTGGCATGGAACCGAAACTGTCCCAGAACGCTTTACTCGTGTTAGAGAAGCGCTACTTAAAAAAAGATGAACACGGAACTGTTATTGAGACCCCTCAGGAATTATTCATGCGTGTTTCCAGCGCGATAGCCCAAGCTGAAAGAATATATGGAGTGGCGGATGAGGATGTACAAAAGATACAAGAATCGTTTTATTCTTTAATGACTCATTTTGAATTTATGCCTAATTCCCCGACTTTAATGAATGCAGGGAAAGAACTAGGACAATTGTCCGCATGTTTCGTTCTTCCCATAGAGGACAGTATGGATTCCATTTTTGAAAGCCTCAAGGCAACCGCGTTGATCCATAAATCTGGAGGAGGAACCGGATTTAATTTTTCTCGGCTTCGTCCAAAAAACAGCGTTGTCCGTACTACCGGGGGAGTGGCTTCGGGTCCAGTATCATTTATGAAAGTGTTTGATGCAGCGACCCAGGCAGTTAAGCAAGGAGGTACTCGGCGCGGTGCGAATATGGGTATTCTCCGCGTTGATCATCCCGATATATTGGAATTTATTCAATGTAAAGAAAAAGAGGGAGAAATTTCCAATTTCAACATTTCTATAGCCATAACTGATGAGTTTATGGAAAAAGTTGTCCATGGAGGAGAATACGCTTTAGTTGATCCGCATACGCATCAGGCTCAAGG
This sequence comes from uncultured Planctomycetia bacterium, assembly GCA_964634935.1. Classification (GTDB taxonomy): domain Bacteria; phylum Omnitrophota; class Gorgyraeia; order Duberdicusellales; family Duberdicusellaceae; genus CAZWJT01. The sequence continues at coordinate 99,949 of CAZWJT010000006.1, forward strand.
TACGTTGAGTGCGCAGAAAGTATTTGATCTCATCACCGAAGGGGCGCATCGGAATGGAGAACCGGGAATTGTTTTTATTGATAAAATTAATGCCAATAATCCTGTTTCTCATCTGGGTGCTATCGAAAGTACAAACCCTTGCGGAGAACAGCCGCTTCTTCCCTATGAGTCTTGCAATTTAGGTTCGATCAATCTGGCTAAAATGGTGAAACGCGATAGTTCAGGATATATTATTGATTGGGATCGATTGAAACGCACCGTTAATGTTTCAGTGCGTTTTCTTGATAATGTTATCGATATGAATCGTTTCCCGTTGCCAGAAATTGGAGAAAATACCAAAAAAACAAGGAAGATCGGTTTAGGGGTTATGGGCTGGGCAACTCTTTTATGCTATCTGGGTATTCCGTATGATTCAGAAGAAGCTTTGAATCTGGCTGAGAAATTAATGGCTTTCATCCTGAAACAGGCTCGTCTTGCCTCTTCGATGTTAGCAAAAGAAAAAGGAGTTTTTCCTGCATATCGGGGAAGTATTTACGATAAAGAGAATCTTGTCGTACGAAATGCTACTTTAACAACGCTTGCTCCTACCGGTACAATTAGTATCATTGCTGGTCCTACTTCGTCTGGCATTGAACCGATTTTCGCGCTTGTTTATTATCGCAAAGTTCTAGACGGTCAGAAATTAGCTGAAATTGATCCTGCTTTCGAGGAGATTGCCCGGAAAAAAGGATTTTACTCAGAAGCACTGTTAGAAAAGATTGCTCAAAGCAACGGATCGATAAAAGATATTCAGGAAATTCCAGAAGAGATCCGCCGGATGTTTGTTACTGCTTTGGATATTGATCCAGTCTGGCATATTCGTATGCAAGCCGCGTTTCAAAAGTATACCGATAATGCTGTTTCTAAAACGATAAACCTTCCTTCTTCGGCAACTCTTGAGGACGTAAAAGAAGCGTATCTGCTTGCCTATAAGTTGGGTTGTAAGGGGGTAACCGTGTATCGGGATAAATCTCGGCAAGAGCAGGTGTTAAACATCGGCCTTTCAGAAAACGCCCATAAACCAGAGCAGATTCCATTGCCAGAAGAAATACTTCCGAAGCCAAGGCCCGAAGTCATTATCGGTACAACCACCAAGGTTACTACCGGCTGCGGAAATCTTTATGTGACGATCAACCAAGACGAGAAAGGAAGTCTTTTTGAGGTTTTTACGCAGATGGGGAAGGCTGGAGGATGTGCTGGTTCTCAATTGGAAGCTGTAGGGCGGTTAATTTCACTTTCGCTCCGGGGTGGACTTGATATCAAAGCGGTTGTCGAACAGCTCAAGGGAATACGTTGCCCTTCTCCGTCATGGGCAAACGGCAAGAAGATATTTTCCTGTGCTGATGCGATTGCCCGGGTACTTGAACGACGGGCAACCGACCAGCAAGAAATTATTCAGACAAAAGCCACCGAGAATGAGACCGAAGAGGCCCTCGATGATTTACTTTCCCGTTCTTCCATCGGACATGTAAGCACAAACGTTGTTGGTGTTTGTCCGGAATGCGGCCTTGCGTTGCGTCACGAAGAAGGATGTGTAGTTTGTCTTTCCTGCGGTTATTCAAAATGTTAGGCGTGGCTCAGGAGACAGCTGTTTTACATACAAATTTTCCCGTTTGAGAAAAAATTTTAAAAACAAAATCTTCCGGCGGAACCGCCGATTTTCTTCTTGACTTGCTTTTCGTTTATGGTATAACTAATTAAAATTTTTGTGCCATGAAAGAAGTGAAGATATTTGCTCGTGCTGGACAGGGCGCAATTACCACTGCGGCAATTTTAGGGGAGGCTCTGTTTCACGAGGGAAAATTTGCCTATGCTTTTCCTCACTTCGGAGCAGCGCGGATGGGCGCTCCGATGAATGCTTTTTTAAGGTTTGATACGCAACCAATCAGGCTTCGTTCAAAAATAGAAACTCCCAATTATATTGTTATCGTTGATCCAACGCTTATTGAAAGTGAGCGGTGTTTTGTAGGGCTTGTTCAGGGAACGAAAGTGATCGTTGCTGTAAGGGACACTACGAAACTTCCAAAAGTAGAAGGAATCACAGTGAGCGCTCTTCCTGCTGAAAATATTGCTCAAGAAATTATTGGAAGACCTTTTGCCAATACAGTTCTTGTAGGGGCTTTTGCCAAGGTGAGCAAAGAACTCTCGCTTGACTCGGTTTTGAAAGCAGTCAGCAAACAGTTTGAAGATAAGCCAGAAATTTTAAAAAAGAACATCGCTGCTGTGACGAAAGGGTACGAAAGTGTTTAGCGTATTTGTTACGAGAGCAAAGACATCTGCTCAGAATAAAACAGGTTCTTGGCGGACACGCCTGAAGCCGTTGTTTTTGCAGAAGAACTGCATCGCCTGCGGTCTCTGCAAGCTTATCTGTCCTGAAGGATGCATTGAGGGAAAAGAAAAAAACAAATATTCGACCGATTATGAGTATTGCAAGGGGTGTGGGGTCTGTGCGTATATTTGTCCCAAGAAGGACATTGAAATGGTGAAAGAGGAAAAGTAGAGTTTATGAAGAAATTCTTAGAAGGTTCAATGGCGATTGCGGAAGCCGCGAAATTATGCAGGCCGGGAGTGGTTTCTGCATATCCGATTACTCCGCAAACCCATATTGTAGAACATCTTGCGCAATTCGTTGCCGATGGCGATTTAAAGGCGGAATCGATTAATGTCGAGAGTGAACATTCGGCAGCCTCAGTTGTGCTGGGTTCCGAAGCGGTAGGAGTCCGAAGTTTTACGGCAACGAGCTCCCAGGGGTTGTTTCTTATGGCTGAAGTCGTTTTTAATATTTCAGGGATGCGGCTTCCGATACTTATGGTTTGCGCTAATCGCGCAATCTCTGCCCCCATTAATATCTGGAATGATCAGCAGGATTCAATTTCCCTGCGTGATGCTGGCTGGATTCAATTCTATGCCGAAAACAACCAAGAGGCGATCGATCTGATAATCGCTGGATATAAAATCGGAGAGAATCCGAAAGTGATGCTTCCTGTTATGGTATGCGTTGATGGGTTTATTTTGACGCACGGCATGGAAACCGTTGATATGCCTTCACAGGAGAGCGTGGATGCATTCCTTCCTTCCTATAATCCTCCGTTTAAACTTGATGTGGAGAACCCCATGAGTCTTGGATTGCTGGGTGATCCTTCCATCTATATGGAAAATAGATACGCTTTGCATAAAACGCTAGAAGAGACAATTCCTTTCATCGGAAAGATTGGAAATGAATTTAAGTCTGCTTTCGGCCGGGAGAGTGTCCGGTTGGTTGAAGAATATAAACTTTCAGATGCGGATACGGCGATCATCGCTATGGGTTCAGTTTGCGGAACAATTAAAGACGTTATTGATCAACAGCGCAGCAAGGGAAAGAAAGTCGGGCTTTTAAAAATCGTCTCATTCAGGCCGTTTCCCAGGGAAGCAATCAATACGGCTTTAAAGCATATTTCTACGGTTGCAGTAGTTGATAAAAATATTTCTTTGGGAGCAGACGGAGCTTTATACACCGAGGTAAAGTCTCTTTGTACCAGTGAGAAGAAAGTCAGTGGTTTTGTCGCCGGCCTTGGTGGACGTGATATTTCAACGGCGATGATTGAGCAGATTATTCAGAGTGCGCAAAAAGAAGAAAAGAGTTGTACTTTTATCGGGTTAAATAATTCATTACTTTGGGAGGAGTTTCGTGCAACCTGAGCGAGAACATTTCATCGAGCAAAATTTTGTTTCCGGGCATACGGCATGTCCCGGATGCGGGCAGTCGATGGCGGCGCGCATCGTTGTTAATGTAGCAGGAAAAAATACGATGATTACCAATGCCACCGGATGCCTTGAAGTTTTTTCTACAAAGGCGCCAGAAACTTCCTGGGGGGTTCCCTGGATACATTCTCTTTTTGAAAATGCCGCAGCCGTCGCAAGCGGCGTTGAGGCAGGATTACGTTTTTTAGGAAAGATTGATGCAGTACGCGTTATCGCTCAGGGCGGCGATGGAGGAACCGGTGATATTGGACTTCAAGCGCTTTCTGGGATGCTTGAACGTGGACACGACGTTCTCTATGTCTGCTATGATAATGAGGCTTACATGAATACCGGGATACAGCGCAGCGGGCTTACGCCATTTTCAGCGAATACTACTACATCTCCGACTGGACAGAAATCTTTAGGGAATCCTCAACAAAAGAAACCACTTGTTGAAATCTGCGCCGCGCATCATATTCCTTATGCCGCATCTAGCTCAGTCGCCTATCCTCAAGATATCCAAAATAAGGTAAAAAAAGCGCTTTCGATTCGTGGGCCAAAGTTTTTGCAAATTCATGTTCCTTGCCCGCTTGGTTGGAGCGCTGATTCTTCTCTCACCATTGAATTGGCCAAGCTTGCCGTTGAAACCGGCCTTTATCCTTTAATTGAATATGAATATGGAAAGCTTGTGCGTGTGCGTAAGCTTATTACCCCAAAACCAGTTGAGGAATATCTCTCAAAACAGGGGCGCTTCCGCCATGTCCTTAAGGATCTTGAGAAAATTAAGAATGTCCAGGAATCCGCGAATAAGAATATTGAATATTACGGGTTGAGACAAACCGAGAAAACCATATAAGGAGGCTCATGATGACAAAGATAACTATTGATGAAAGTCTCTGTGTTGGATGCGGGTTGTGCGTGAATGCATGCGCTGAGTGTTTCGAGCTTTCAGATGAGGGGATTGCGAAAGTAAAAGCCCAGGAATGTAAGAATTGTGATATTCAGGAAGTTGCTTCGCAATGTCCGGTAAACGCAATTATTGTTGAGGAATAACTGAAAGTTTACTTTCCTTAATTATTTCTTCGATAATCTTCTGTTGTTCGGAAAGCTTTTTATATTCAAGTATTTTTGCGGCAAATTCCGCCTTTTCTCGAGCGAACTTTTCCAGATCCAAAGGCTTAAAATCGATTAATTGCACTACGTAGATACCTTGTTGCAGCTGTAATGGTTTTAAGAGTATTTCCTTCATTTTCAACTTAAATACTTCTTCAGAAAGTGTTGGTTCAAGCCCAATTTGCTCGAGGAACGAGCCTCGTTTAAAGAATTCAGTAGTCTTCAATTCTTTTCCTGGCAGTGTTTTTAAGGCTTCAGCGAGATTCTTGATATCTTTTTCTTGGATAAATTTGATTGTTTCTTGGGCGGCTGTTTGCGCCTGCGTAATGGCAATCTCATGCTGCATCTTGCTTTTTACCGCATCAATAATTTCGTTTAATTCTGGTACATAGGATGATTTTTCTTCTATTTTTTCGAAAAGAATCAAACCATCTTCGGAGGCGATTGGACCTTGTACTGTAAATAAGGGAATTTCGAAAGCCAGGATATTGATCATATCCTTCCAGCCCAATCCTTTTATCGGATCTGTTTTTGAGAAAAAATCAGATATTTCAAGAGGGAGGGCAAAAGTTTCGGAAATCGTGCGCAGCGAATCTTTTTTCTGAATTGCCTGACGGATTTTTTTCAGTACCTGGGGGTTTATTTCTGTCGGAAGCTTTATATAGGATATTTTTACTTGGTTGGGCACGCGAAATGCATCCTTGTTTTTTTCATAATATGCGTTCAGTTCCGTCTCTGAAAGGCTGATGTTCGCAGCGTAGTCGTTAAACAAAAAAGGAACATACGCTATTTTTGCTTCTTCCGTCTGTTGTTGGTAGATAGTTTTTACTTCTTCGTCCGAAACGGTTATCCGCGCAACTGCTTGGGCAAGGAATTTATCCGCCAAAACAATTTCTCGAATAAAGTCTTCGAATTGACCAGGGGTTACCTGTCGCTGTTTGAGAAAGTTTAAATAGTATTGCTTCTGGAATTTTCCTCGGACAATGAACTGGGAAAGACTTGTAATCCTTGAAATCAATTCACGATCATCTACCCTTAGACGTTCTTTCCGGGCTTTTTCGACAAGAATCAAGTGTTTCCAGAGGTTACGCTCGATAGTTTTCTGGTCGATTGTTTCTACAAATTCCCGGCCATAGGTGGCAAGTAGAAAGAGTTTCATCTTTTGGAGTGCTGAGTCAAAATCTTGCGGATAGAGCGATTTATTGTAGAATTTTGCGATAGGCTGTTGGCGCTGGCTTATAAAATAAACTCCGCCCCAGAGTACGAATGACGGGATAATAATAAAAACAAGTACCCAGAGGATTTTTTTGAGATCTTTTTGTCGAACTTTCCTGAACATAACAATTTTATAAATGTAGCTTCTAGATTACTTGAATGCGCCTTTTTTGTCAAGGAAGTTTTAGGCGTTCACAACCAACTTTTTGCTTTACAAGGGTATTTTTACGGGTATAATTTAATGTCGTTCATCGAGAATGCACCTTCATGACAAAGACAAAACAGATTCTTAAACTAGGCCTTCCGAAAGGGAGCCTCCAGGAGGCAACATTTAAAATATTTGAGATGGCTGGGTTCCGGCTCGGAGCGAGCAACCGGTCATATTTTCCTTCAATCGATGATACCGAGATAGAGCCGGTATTGATGCGTGCCCAGGAAATGTCAAGATATGTTGAAGACGGGGTTCTTGACTGCGGGATTACCGGCCACGATTGGATTCTCGAAAACAATTCAGATGTTATTGAGCTTACAGAACTTCGCTACGCAAAAAGAACTTTGCGGCCAGTTCGCTGGGTCGTCGCAGTCCGCGAGTCTTCTCCAATAAAAACCTTCCAAGATCTTGCCGGAAAACGCATTGCCACGGAACTGGTAAATTATACAAAGTCATTCTTGAAGAAACAAAAAGTTAAGGCGGAAGTCGAATTTAGCTGGGGAGCTACGGAGGTAAAGGTTGCGGCTGGGCTCGTTGACGCGATTGTAGAACTTACTGAAACAGGATCATCTCTCCGTGCGAACAACCTGCGCGAGATCGGGACTATCTGTTCTTCGACTACAAAGTTTATCGCCAACAAACAGGCGTATCAGAATAGTTGGAAGAAAAAGAAGATGGAGTATATTGAATTGCTTTTGAAGGGTGCGATTGAGGCATACGGGAAGGTCGGCATTAAACTGAACGTAGAAAAAAGGAATTTAGAAAAAATTTTGAGCAGCCTCCCTGCTTTAAAAAAACCTACCGTTTCTTCTCTTTCTACGCCTGATTGGTTTGCCGTTGAGGTTATCGTGAGCGAAGAAGAAGTGAAACGATTGATTGTTCGGCTGAAGGAAGAGGGGGCTCAGGGGATCGTAGAGTATCCCTTAAACAAGATAATTTATTAACCCTTCGAGGTAGTTATGCCGTGTGGAAAAAAAAGAAAACTACGCAAGGTTAAGCGGCACTGGTTTAAGAAAAGAAGAAAACAACAGCGCCACAAGAACAAGTAACCTCTGCGCTGAACAAAACTTTCCTTATGATGCAAAGATGGGGAAAATTGGGTGTGGGTTTTTTATGCACACTCTTACCGGTATGCGTTTTTGCGTTCTCGCAAGATAGCGTAAAATCCGTTTCTCGTGCGTATGCTTTTTATTTGCGGGGGCTCATGGCCGATTACTATGCGCAACCAAAAGAAGCACTTGAAGAATATCTCAAGGTAAAGAATTTTGATAAAAACTCTCTGTCTGCGCGTTTACGACTCGCTGCTTCATACGTCAAGCTTAATCAGTATGATCAAGCAGTAAATATCCTGAAAGAGGCAAAAGATCTCGATCAAGATAGCCTTGATGCTTCCGTCTTGCTTGTTCTTATCTATACCGCGGAAGGAAAGAATGATGAGGCGAACGAGGAGTATGAGTCGTTTCTGCGGAAAGCGCACAAACTGAACCCTGAAAATCTGAAGATTTTAGAGTATCTGGCGCAATTTAAGTTTCAACAGGGACAGAAAAAAGACGCCGTTTTGTTGTATCGCCAGATTTTACGGGAAAATCCCCAATATGCAGACGGTTATTTTTGGCTTGGTTACATGTTTGAAGATACGGGGCGGCGTGCTTCGGCGATCATCTGCTGGAAGAAAACCCTTCTTCTTTCTCCGCAGCATCCAGACGCTCTGAATTCTTTAGGATATGTCTATGCGGAAGAAGGGAGAAACCTTAAGAAAGCAGAGCGCATGCTCAAAAAGGCGCTAGAGGTTTCTCCTCAAAATCCAGCGTATTTGGACAGCTTAGGTTGGATTTATTTTCATCAAGGTGATTATATACAAGCTGAGCAGTATGTACATCAAGCAAGCATGCTCCTGAAAGATCCGGTTATTTTTGATCACCTCGGTGACATTTATCAGAAACTCGGCGAAACTCAAAAGGCAATAGAAAGCTGGGAGGTGGCTTTTTCTTTCGAAACTCCCGATAAACAAAAAATAGCTCAAAAGATCGAAGGATTGAAAAATGCAAGACATGGCTTCTGAAATAAAACTACTTGAACAGAAGGCTCGTTACATACGTAAGCTCATTGTTGAAATGATTTTTAAAGCAGGGAGTGGTCATCCTGGAGGTTCTTTGTCTCTTGCAGATATTTTGACCTGTCTTTATTTCTCGGTAATGCGTCACGATCCTAGCAATCCGACTTGGCCTGAGCGCGACCGTTTCCATCTCTCGAAAGGACATGCTTGTCCTGCTTGGTATGCTGTTCTTGCCTGCGCTGGGTATTTCCCGGAATCGCATCTTTGGACTTTGCGCAAATTAGGCAGTATTCTCCAGGGCCATCCGGATAAACACACTCCTGGAATTGATGTGGCGAGTGGTTCGCTTGGGCAAGGGCTTTCTGTGGCGCTTGGCATAGCGTTGGCTGGAAAACTTGATCAGAAAAATCATCGTGTATATTGTGCCTTAGGTGACGGCGAATTACAGGAAGGAAATGTATGGGAAGCTGCAATGGCCGCCGCGCATTTTGGTGCACATAATCTCTGTGCGATTGTTGACCACAATCGGTTTCAGATTGACGGGCAGGTTGAGAGTGTTATGAGTATTCATCCGCTTCCTGAGAAATGGAAATCATTTGGGTGGCATGTTCTCGAAATTGACGGGCATTCTTTCGAGGAAATTTTATGTGCTTTTCGTTCCGCCCAGGGAGTTCTAAATGCACCTACGGTTATCATCGCTTCTACAACAAAAGGGAAGGGAGTATCACTCATGGAGAATGTTCTTGATTTTCACGGAAGAGCTCCCACGAAAGAAGAAAGAGAGCGCGCTATTCAGGAGCTTTCCAAAGATTAAGAGGATATTATGAAACCAGGAGATATGCTGTATACCCGAGATGTGTATGGGAACACTTTGTGCGAATTGGGTCAGAGTGACCCCAATGTGGTAGTATGCGATGCTGATCTTTCCAGCTCAACAAGAACCGCATTATTTGGGCGCGCGTTCCCCGAGAGGTTTTTTAATTTCGGTATTGCTGAGCAGAATATGATGGCGACGGCAGCAGGATTGGCAAGTTGCGGAAAAGTAGTTTTTGTCTCAACTTTTGCTATGTTTGCCACCGCCAGGGTTCTCGACCAAATAAGGAACAGCATTTGTTATAATAATTGTAACGTTAAGATTGTTGCAACTCATGCCGGGTTAACCGTTGGGGAAGATGGTTCTTCGCATCAGGCGCTTGAAGATATTTCTTTTTTGCGTTCTCTTCCGAATATGAAAGTCATCGTGCCTTCAGATCCTTCTGAGACCGCAGAAGCGATTCTTTGCGCCCATAAGACTCAAGGCCCATTCTATATCCGCTTAGGTCGTGCTAAGACTGAGGTTCTTGTTCGGCCTGCCCCTTTTGCGCTCGGTAAGAGCATGATTCTGGCTGAAGGTTCCGAAGTCTGTATCGTTGCGTGTGGAATAATGGTGAAACAAGCTTTGCTTGCTCGAGAGCTTCTGCTGCAAAAGAAAATGCATCCTTACGTCGTGGCCATGCCCTCTATTAAGCCGTTTGATCAAGAGGCGATTCTGAAGATTGCACGGAAGGTGAAAGGGTTTGTAACCTGCGAAGAACACAGTATTCTTGGAGGTCTTGGTTCTACTCTCTGTGAAGTGCTTGCGGAATTTTGTCCCCGTCCGGTTCTTCGTATCGGAACCAAAGATATTTTTGGTCAATCTGGAGCACCGGAATTGCTACTGAAAGAATACGGGTTGACTCCAGAGCACATTGCAGCTTCAGCCGAGCGTATATTTTTAGCAAGCGACGGACAGTAAAAACGGTTTACCGCGCGGTAATATGTCTTTTCCCTTGAGAAAACTCACCTTTTTCGCGCCTGCGAAGATAAATCTTTATCTCAATGTGCTTGGTAAAAGGCCCGATGGTTTTCATGAGCTTGTAAGCCTCATGGAAAGGGTATCTTTGTTCGACCGGCTTACGATTTGTCTTCGAAAGGAAAAGGGGATAAAGTTGCGATGTGATATTCATGAATTAGAGAATAAGAAAAACATTGTTTTTCGGGCTCTGGTATTGTTGCACGAGCGTTTTCGGTTGTCATGCGGTTTTTCCGTTTTTCTCCGGAAGAGAATTCCTCCGGGTTCCGGATTGGGAGGAGCTTCAAGTGACGCCGCCGCTACTATTGAGTTGGTTAACAAGCTTTGTCGCTTGCGTCTTACCCGGCAAGAAAAATACTCGATAGGAGAGTGCCTTGGGAGCGACGTTAATTTTTTCCTTTCAGGGGCTTCTTTTGCCTTTGTTTTTGGGAGAGGCGAGCAGATTCAACCAGTAAAAACTCGTCTCAGAATAAGCCATTTGCTCATTTTTCCTGGAAAACCTTGTTTCACAAAACTTGTCTATGGTGCGTATAAAGTAGGATTGACAAAGTATCTCGAGAATGTTAAACTTATTCAGCATTGTCTCCTTACCAACGATGGGCGGCTTTTGCAAAAGACTGTCTTTAACTCGCTGACAAATGCCGCGATTTCAGTATGCGGCAGAATCAACGATATTTTTGAGCGTCTCGCCGCAATCCCGAATATTACCTATGGGATAAGCGGAAGTGGATCTGCAATTTTTGTGATTGGAGAAAATTTAACATCCGTGCGAAAGGTACTGAAACGCGAGCAAATTCTTTTTCGGGAAGTCGTTACCGTCTAAACAAGGAGGTCAGCGTGGAAATCACAGAAGTCAGAGTCGCTCTTAAGGAAAGTGGCAACAAGAAACTGAAAGCCTATACAACGGTTACATTTGATAATTGTTTTGTGGTGCGTAATATAAAAGTCATTGAGGGAAACAGCGGTTTATTTGTTGCGATGCCTTCAAAGAAAGCAAAGCAATTTTGTTCTCGTTGCGGGAAAAAAACAGACGTAAACAATAAGTACTGCGGTCAATGCGGTTCTCAACTTCCGCCGCCGCCGCGTGAGACTGAAAAAGATCAAAACCAGCAGATGTACCAGGACATTGCGCATCCAATTAACCAGCAATTTCGTGACTACCTGCAGAAACGGGTACTTGAGGAGTATCACAGCGAGCAAGAAAAAGGGAAAAGCCAGTCTTCTTCTGCTGAACATCCTCTGGATGATGCCGAGGATGAAGCATAGTTGCGTTCCTCGCTTTTAAGAATACTAAATAGCAATATTTCTTGCCCGGTGGTGTAATGGTAACACAGCAGAATTTGGATCTGCTTTTTGAGGTTCGAATCCTCACCGGGCAGTTACGAAGCGTAGAGGAATAGTTTTATCAGGGCATAATGAAAAAAGAAAAGATAGATGCGCTTATACTCGCTGCAGGTAAGGGTACGCGAATGCGGTCGTCAACGCCGAAGGTACTCCACGAAGTTTGCGGGGTGCCGCTTATTTACTATGCGCTTGATACGGTTGTATCCTTGGGAATATCCAATATTGTAGTTGTTGTTGGGCATAGCAAGGAACTCATCGAACAAGAAGTTTGTTCCTATTTCCCGAATATCAGTTTTGTGACTCAAAAGGTTTTAAACGGAAGCGCCAAAGCTGTTGAAGCTGGTATTTCGCGGCTCAAAGGAGAACATGTGTTCATTCTTTGTGCTGATTCGCCGCTCTGGGATGTTCATTGTGCTCGAAAGATGCTTCACGCGCATCTTCAGTCTCGGTCGGATGCGACCATTCTCAGCCAGAATGTTTCAAAACCGGACGGCCTTGGCCGCATCGTAAAGGACTTAAGCGGTGATTTTCTCGCAATCCGTGAAGAGATTGATGCCGCGGATGAGGAAAAGGAGATCACGGAAATTAATACAGGAATTTATTTGTTCCGCAAAGATGCTCTTTTGCAGAATATCAAAAAGATACAAAAGAATCCCAAGAAGCAAGAATTCTTTTTTACAGACATCTTTCCGATTCTTCTTTCCCAAGATAAAAAAATTTCCGTGTTTTGTTCCGCCAAAGCTTGTTTTTTTTCTGTGAACACAATGCAGGATTTATTGACTGCCCAGGAGTGTGTCCGCGTGAAGCTTTTCGAATGTTTCAGCGGCCGGGGGATACGTATTGTTGATCCAGAAAGCACTTTTTTAACCCCCTTGACTTTTATAGGAGAAAATACTACAATCTATCCTTTCGCTTTCCTGGAAAAGAACGTGAAAATCGGCAAATCTTGTGCTGTGGGTCCTTTTGTCCACTTGCGGGAAGGGACTATTCTTGAAGATCGAGCTTCTCTAGGAAATTTCACTGAATCCGTCCGTAGCAGGATTGGAGAACGAGTGAAAATGCGGCATTTTAGTTACGTAGGTGATGCGGTTATCGGCAACGACGTCAACATCGGAGCAGGAACGGTCATTGCGAATTTTGACGGTACCAAGAAGAACAAAACCGTTATTGGGAAAGGCGCATTTATCGGTTCCGACAGCGTGCTTGTAGCTCCAGTTAAGATTGGTGAAAAGAGTATTACTGGAGCAGGGTGCGTAGTCACAAAAGATGTTCCGCCGAAATCTACCGTGGTTGGCGTTCCTGCAAGAATTTTGAAGCGAAGTCATGCACGAAAGAAAACATAGCAATGTAGTAACCAAAGGAGAAGCAATGGCTGATGATTTATGTATTTTTTCCGGAAATTCTAACCGAGAGCTCAGTGAGAAGATCGCAAAGAATCTCGATACTTGTCTCTGCCCAGCCTTGGTGAGCCGGTTTAGCGATAGTGAAATACGGGTAAAGATTGAAGCAAACGTCCGCGGTAAAGATGTTTTTGTTGTTCAGGCAACTTCCGCTCCAGTCAATGAGCATCTCATGGAGCTTTTGATTATGATCGATGCTTTGCGGCGCGCTTCAGCGAAAAGGATAACCGCGGTGATCCCCTATTTTGGATATGCTCGTCAAGATAGAAAAGATCAACCCCGAGTTCCGATTACAGCGCGGCTTGTCGCGAATTTAATCACAGTTGCCGGAGCGAATAGGGTTCTTACTATGGATTTGCATGCCGGTCAGATTCAAGGATTTTTTGATATTCCACTCGACAATCTTTATGGGATTAACGCTTTTCTTGATTATTTTGCGGAGAAAAAAGCACTTCATAAAGACCTTGTCGTTGTCTCACCTGATGTGGGTGGTATTAAGATGGCCCGCGGATATGCCCGCCGTTTCAACGCAGGGTTAGCCATTATTGACAAACGTCGTATTTCTCCACACGCTACTGAAGCGGCCCATATTTTAGGAGAAGTGGAACATAAGGATGCAATCATGGTTGACGATATAGTCGCCACCGGAAGTTCTTTAATCGAAGGAGCCAACGTATTAAAAAAAGCTGGATGCCGGAAAATCTATGCCGCGATTACCCATGGGGTGCTTTCCGCAGACGCAATCAGTAAGATTCAGAACTCGGCGATCGATGAGCTTATTATTACAGATTCGATTTATCTGCCGGAAGAAAAAAGGGTTTCAAAAATAAAAGTGATTACTGTCGCATCTATTTTAGCTGAAGCAATTAAGAGAATTCATTCCGAAGAATCTATCAGTATTCTTTTTGATTTTGTTCAGCAATAGTGAATTTACAGGGAATTTTAACAAGGAGGTTCTTTTGAACGAGATAAAATTAAACGTAACAAAGCGCGGCGAAAAAGGGTCCGGGGTTATTCGTCGCATGCGTAAGAGTGGTTTTGTTCCCGCAGTGGTTTACAGCCGCGGAACAAATATTCCGGTGAAAATTAAGAAGAACGATCTTATTATTCTGAAGCGTAACCACTTTTCGGAAAATATTATTATTACTATGGCGGTTGACGCTGAAGCGGAACCCTTGCTTACCCTGATCAAGGACGTGCAGTTTGATCCTTTGACCGAAGAGGTCATTCATCTTGATTTTATCAAGGTTTCTTTGAAAGAAAAAGTTTCGGTGAAAGTTCCTGTTGAGGTTATTGGAGAGCCGGCAGGAATAAAAGAAGGTGGAATTCTTGAGCATGTTTTATGGGAAATCACAGTCGAGTGTTTCCCTACAGATATTCCGCGAAGCATTCCAGTGAATGTTGCGGAATTAAAAATTGGGGATGCGATTCATATTCGTGAGCTCACACTTCCAGAAAAAGTGAAGGTATTGCATGATCCTAAGGATGTCGTTGTGCTAGTGAGCGCACCTCAGGCTGAAGAAGAGCCAGTTGCGGCCACGGAAGAAAAAGTCGAACCGGAAGTCATTAAAGAAAAGCCTAAGGAAGAAAAAGAAGGCGAAACAGAGAAAGAAAAAGGCAAAGAAAAAGAGAAGGAAAAGGAGAAGAGTAAAGATTGAAAGTTATCCTTGGCTTGGGCAATCCGGGCAAGCAATACGAACTCACACGGCACAATATCGGACGGAGGATTATTGAGGCCTATGCCGCAGAAGAGGGAGTTGCGTTACGGAAGCGAGGAATATTCGGCTTATTTCGTTCAATAACCATCGCGCATAACCAACAAAATATAACCTTAGCTGTTCCTTCTGTGTATATGAATATTTCCGGAAAGGCGGTTTCCGATGCCGTGAAAAGATTCGGGATTCCTCTTGAAAATTTACTCATCCTGTGCGATGATATACAGCTACCGTTTGGGCACCTGAGAATACGTTCTTCAGGTTCATCTGGAGGGCATAACGGTCTTGCTTCTGTTATTCGAGTGCTTGGTACGAGCGAATTTTCCCGGTTGCGGATTGGAATTGACAAGCCTTTGCAGGGCGTCGATCTTGCAGACTACGTGTTGAAAAGGTTTACATCGGAAGAGGAACATAAGCTTGCCGGTATTATTCAAGAAAGCATAGCTGCCTGTAAGCTGTGGGTTGAATACGGGATACAAAAAACAATGGAAAGGGTGAACTGAAAAGATATGAAATACTATGAGGTGATGATTATTTTTCTGCCGGACTTAGAAAAGAAGATTTATGCGGAAACCATGGAAAGGTTTGCTAAGGATATTTCCGAACATAAAGGAAAACTTGAAAACTGGCAGGTATGGGCTGAAAAAAGATCTTTGGCTCATCTTTTGCAGTCAAAAGGCGCTGAACGGAAGAAATATGACGCAGGAACGTATATACTTGCCGATTTTGAGCTTGGCGAAGAAGCTTTAAAACGGCTGAAATATCTTTTAACCTTGGAAGAAAGTATCTTACGGTTTGTTATTTTGAGAAAGGAGCACAATGGCTGACCTGAACAAGGTTTTTTTGATCGGCAACCTTACTCGAGATCCGGAGCTTCGTTATACCCCCCAGGGGGTCGCAGTAACTAACTTGCGCGTAGCTGTGAATACAAGGTTTCGTACCAAAGAAAACCAGGAAGTTAAGAAGGAAACTTGTTTTATGACGGTTGTTGCTTGGGGGAATCTTGCTGAAACCTGTAATCAGTATTTGCAGAAAGGTAAGCCTGTTTTTATTGAGGGCAGACTTCAATCACGCACTTGGCAGGATCAAAGTGGGGCGAATCGGTCAGTGATTGAAGTGCGCGCTGAGCGTATTCAATTTCTAGGCCGTCCTGCGACGCAGGATTCAGCAACATCAGAGGCTCCATCCGAACTCGGTGTTGAACCAAGCCAAGAAACAGATGAATTCCAAGAGGAACCTTCAGCGTAATCTAAAAGGAGTAATATGAAAAGAGAAAAACCACGCAAAGTATTTGAGAGACCTCAAAAGATAGTTGTGGCGCATTGCATATTTTGTAAGAATGACAATCTTGCTATTGATTATAAAAATATGGATTTAATGGGAGATTGTATTACTACCAAGGGTAAGATGATTTCCAGGCGTATTAGCGGTAATTGCGCTAAGCACCAACGTAAAATTGCCCGGGAAGTACAGAGAGCCAGGTTTCTTGCGCTTCTTCCTTAAAAAACCAGCTTAACAAAAAAGAGGTAGTATTATGAAGGTCGTTTTGATCCAAAATGTTGCTGGGGTGGGGAAAGAAGGCCAGCAACTTGAAGTGAAACCAGGGTATGCCCGCAATTATCTTTTCCGCGGTAATTTCGCTCTAGAGGCAACAGAAGAAAACATAGCGCTTTTTGAGGCTCGGAAAAAACAGCGGGAGAAAACTTCTCTTCGCGAACAAGAAAAAGCAACTTTAATAAAGAAAAAAATCGATTCTGTTTCGATCACCATTCCGGTTGAAGTTAAGAATAAGGAGACCGAAGAGATTTTTGGTTCAGTCACTAGCTCGATGATTTGCAAGGCCCTCCAGGAAGAAGGTATTTCCGTGGAGGAAAACAAAATTATTCTCGCCTCCCCCATAAAGAAGCTCGGTATTTTCAATGTTCCTGTTGCTTTGCACGATAGCGTCCAGGGAGAGGTAAAAGTATGGGTAGTAAAGAAGTAAGACCGGCATCATTTTTTGAAGACAAAGTTCCTCCTCAGAGCATCGAAGCCGAAGTTGCCGTACTCGGAGCGATGCTCATCGACGAGAAAGTGATTTCCGAGATTCTTGAGATCATAGACACTTCCTATTTCTACAGGCAGGATCATCAAATTATTTTTTCCGCAGTTGTTGATTTATTCCAATCCCGTAAGAATGTTGATCTGCTTACGGTTGCTGAAGAGATTAAGCGTAAAGGGAAGATTGAAGATATCGGCGGAACCGTATATTTGACTCACCTTGTTGATAACACGCCCTCTTCCGCAAATGCTGTTAGCTATGCAAAAATTGTCAAAGAAAAAGGGATGTTGCGCTTTTTAATTACTTCCGCCACACAAATTCTTTCTTTATGTTACCAATCTGAAGATGATGCAAATGCGATTCTTGATAAATCTGAGAGGCTTATTTTTGATATTAGTACTCAAAAAGTCGAAGGCGGATATATTCATATCAAAAATATTATTAAAGACAGCATCGAGCTTATTGACAGTCTTTACCAGAAGAAAACGCACATTACTGGGATTCCTTCCGGGTTCCACGATTTTGATATTAAGACTGCTGGTTTTCAAAAAGGAGATCTCGTTATCATTGCTGGCCGGCCTTCTATGGGAAAAAGTGCCTTTGCTGGGGGGCTGGCTGAATATGCGGCAGTTGAAGAAAATATTCCTGTAGGAATTTTTAGTCTTGAAATGTCGAAAGAGCAATTAACCCAGCGTTTTCTTTGTTCTCAGGCAAAAGTGGATGCACATAAGTTACGCACTGGTTTTCTGGCGCCATCCGACTGGCCACTTCTTACTTCGGCAGCCGGAAGACTTTCAGAAGCCCCCATCTATATTGATGATACTCCCGGGATTAGCATTTTTGAATTGCGGGCAAAAAGCCGACGATTAAAACTACACCACAATATCCAGTTGCTCATTGTGGATTATCTGCAGCTTTTACATACAAGTTCTCGCTTTGAAAGCAGGCAGCAAGAGATTTCCGAGATTTCCCGTTCGCTGAAAGCGTTGGCTAAGGAGATTGAAGTTCCGGTAATTGTGGTGAGTCAACTTTCGCGAGCCGTCGAGGCGCGCACCGATAAACGGCCCCAGCTTTCTGATTTGCGTGAATCCGGAGCGATTGAACAGGATGCAGATGTAGTCGTGCTTTTGTTGCGGGAAGATTATTACAATCCTGATACGGAAAAAAAAGGCATCGCTGAAGCAATCATCGCAAAGCAGAGAAATGGGCCGGTAGGTAGCGTTTTTCTTGGTTTTATTAAGGAGTACATGAAATTTGTGAGTTTAGATATGTCGCATACCCCGTCTGCTGAAGGATTATGAAATTTTATCGCTCAATGGTTGACTTTCAAGGGAGGGTATCATATAATAAGTAAATTATGAATAAAAAAATAATTTATTTCATCATTTTTCTTCTTTTTACCGTTCTTTTCTCCGCAGGAGCTCAAACCCAGGATGAGCCTCTTCAGGATCGCCCTGTAACCGCCATTGAAGTAAAAGGGATTAAGGTGGTAGGCAAGGAAAAAGTAATATCCCAAATTAAGACCAGAATTGGGCAGCCCTATAATAAGAATATTTCCAATGAAGATATGAACCGTCTCTATGCGCTTGACTTTTTTGAAAGAATTGAAGTTCAACTGGAAGATTTTGAAAAGGGAGTGAAGGTTACTTTCCATGTGACCGAGAAGCCGCTTTTGAAGAAGATTGAAATTGAAGGGAGCCGGAAAATCGGGAAGAAAAAGATCCTCGACACTTTGAACTTAAAAGAAGGCAGTTTTCTTGATGAATTCAAGGTGAAAGAAGCGGTAGATAACCTAAAGAGCTTATACGGTAAGCGGGGTTTTACGGAATCTTCCGTTGAATATCAGATCGTCCGCGATGAGGCAAAGAATGAGGCAGTTGTTCAGTTTTTGATCAGCGAGTTTAAGAAGTTTAAAATAAGAAAAGTCGAACTTCAGGGAAATTCCGTATTCCGCAGCAAACGAATTTTCAAACTTTTAAAAACCAGGCCGGCATGGCTTTTTAATGCGGGTCTTTTTAAAGAAGAAACGGCGAATGATGACATAAAGCGGTTGGAAGATTTCTATCGGCGTGAAGGTTATGGTGACGCCAAGGCAGTTTATACCACGAAAGTTGATAAAGAAAAAGGTTTTGTTTTCGTCACTTTTCAGATAACCGAGGGCAGGAAATATTTGGTAGGAGATGTGACGATTGATGGGAACGAAAAAATCCCCGGCTATAAAATTACCGATACGCTCACCTTGCGCAAGAACGGCGTTTTCAGCCAGGTTGCCGCGCAGGCAGAAGCTTCTCGCATCCAGCAGGTGTATGTTGATGAAGGGTATATTTTTGCCCAGGTAAAACCAGTTTCATATCTGAACCCAAAAAGTGATCAGGTAGACATCGCTTATAAAATCAAAGAAAATAATCTCGCGTATGTCAACCGGATTGATATCCGGGGAAATCTTAAGACGCGGGATAACGTTATCCGGCGAGAACTGCGGATTTTTCCTGGGGATAAATTCAGCGGAGATAAGATTCGCCGCTCAAAAGAAAAACTGCAGAATCTGGGTTTTTTTGAAGAAATCAAGTTTGATACAGAATCGACGGAAAAACCGGATTGGCAGGATTTAGTAGTGCACGTGAAAGAAGCAAAAACAGGAAGCTTTAGTTTCGGCGGCGGGTATAGTTCGGTTGAGCAACTCATCGGCTTTATTGAGCTGCGTCAAAAGAATTTTGATTACAAAAATTTTCCCTATTTTACCGGTGGGGGGCAGGATTTAAGTTTCTTTGGACAATTTGGTTCTAACGCGACTGAATACGAGTTGAGCTTTACCAATCCATGGATTTTTGACCGACCGATCTCTTTTGGTTTTGACATCTATCAGCGCGAACACGATCGGGAAAGCGACGTGGGATACGGATACGACGAGCTGCGGCGCGGAGGGAAGATACGTCTTGGAAAAGAGTTGAATGAATATCTCAAGGGAGGACTTGCCTATAAATTTGAGACTGTTGAGATTTCAGATGTTGATCCGTCAGCCACGAACGAATTAAAGAAGGAAATAGGCAAGAACAACATCAGCAGCATGGAATACTCACTCACCCTTGATAAGCGCGACAATCCATTTTTCCCGACGAAGGGTTTCTATGCAACGAGTGCGCTAGAAACCGCTGGTTCATTTCTCGGTGGTGATAAAGATTACGTAAAGTTGTTTTCGCAGGGCAGTTTTTTTGTGCCTTTGTTCCGCGGTTCTGTCGTTGAGCTTAAAGGCCGGGTCGGGCTTGCTAAACCCATTGATGATACCGAGGATATTCCTATCTATGAACGGTTTTTTGCAGGCGGTGCCTATACTATCCGCGGTTATCATGAACGGAAAGTCGGCCCTATCGATGCCGTAACGAATGACCCCATCGGTGGTGAGGCGCTTTTTATCGGTAATATTGAATATACCTATCCGCTGACTGAATACTTACGGCTTGCCGCTTTCTTTGATACTGGGAACGTTTGGACTCACTACGATGAATTATTTACCGGTAGTTTTAAATCCAGCTTTGGTCTTGGCGTTAGAGTCAAAACGCCTTTCGGACCGATCAATGTTGATTATGGGTATCCTTTGGCTGATGAGCCGGGAGAAGAAGGGAAATCAGGCAAGTTTCATTTCAGCGTGAGCAGAGGCTTTTAACAGAACAAGAAAGAAAGGATGCATATGAGAAAGCTCGTAATTGGTCTTGCTGCGTTTGTATTTTTGGCGACACTCCCCGTGTTTGCCCAAGGGATGTCTATGGCGTATGTTGATGTACTTGAGGTCTTCAACAAATACAAGAAAACCGAAGAGTACGACGGAATGCTTGAGAAGAAAAAAGCGATAAAAGAAAAAGAACTTGAACAACAGAAGAATGACATCGAGAAATTGCGCACCGAACTCAAGATGCTTAAAGAAGCCGAGAAAAAAGCAAAGCAGGGTGAATTGGAGGCAAAAATTGATCAGTACAATACTTCATTGCGCGGTATTGCGCTCGACTTAAAAAAAGAGCGGGATGAGCGGATGAGAGATATTTTGGATGATATCCAGAAGAGTATTGAGGCCTATGCGAAAGAAAACAAAATTTCTCTCATTTTCCGGGAAGGCGCGATTGCGTTCGGCGACAAAAGCATGGATAAAACAGAAGACATCATAAGAATCATCAATACAAAATATAAGCCAAGCAAAAAATGAGGATGACGCTTGCGGAAATCGCAGAGGTTATCGGCGGCGAAGTCATTGGCGATTCTCAAACAGTTATTACCGGAATTTCAGGGATTAAAGAAGCACAAACAGGGGACATAACCTTTTTAGCAAATCCAAAGTATGCCCCTCTTCTTTCCACAACAGGCGCTTCAGCGGTTCTTCTTGACAGAGAATCAAAGATTGAAAACTGCAAGAAGCCTGTTGTACGAACTGATGATCCTTCATTCGCCTTTGCCCAGATAGTTTCCTTGGTTTCTCCGCAAAAAAAAGTACATCCACAGGGGATTAGTAAGTTTGCGTCGATTGCTCCCGGAGCTGTACTTGGAAAGGATGTTTCTATCGGGCCTTTTGCAATCATTGAACCCAATGTCCGCGTTGGCGATAATTCAGTGATTTATGGAGGCTGTTTCATCGGTAATTCTGCTCAGATAGGCAGTGATTGTCTTCTCTATTCGCATGTCACCATCCGGGAAGATGTGCAAATCGGCAACCGGGTTATTGTTCATTCCGGAACTGTCATTGGATCCGATGGTTTTGGGTTTGTTGCCGTTGAAGGTTCACAACAAAAAATTCCTCAGATTGGGATTGTGGTTATCGAAGACGATGTGGAGATCGGGGCAAATGTAACCATTGACCGAGCCCGTTTTGACAAAACGGTTATCGGACAAGGAACAAAAATCGATAACCTTGTGCAGATAGCTCACAATGTTTGTGTGGGGAAACATTGTTTAATCGTTGCCCAGGCGGGAGTTTCCGGGAGTACGGTTGTTGGTAATGGCGCAGTACTTGCCGGGCAAGCGGGCATTGTTGGGCACATCCGTATTGGCGAGAAGGCGATCGTGGCAGCGCAAGCAGGAGTTACCAAATCTGTTCCTGATCACACCATGGTTTCCGGGTACCCCGCGCGACCGCATGATACAGCTAAACGAGTCAATGCTTGTGTTCAGAAGCTTCCTGAATTATATACACGGGTGAAGGAGCTTGAGGAAGAAATAAGGAAATTAAAGGAACAGCTATCCAATGGATAATCAAAGAACAATCCGAAAAGAGATCGTTTTTAAAGGGAAGGGGCTTCATACCGGTCAGGAAGTTGAGATGAAGCTTTCACCGCTCCCAGAGAACAGCGGCATTGTTTTTGTGCGCTCCGACCAGGAAACTCCTTTCGTATGCAAAGCCGATATTTTTTCAGTAGCAAACTTTCCGCACGGTTTACGCAGAACTTCCATTGGGCGGAACAATATTTACATCCACACGATTGAACATCTCATGGCTGCTTTCTCAATCCTTGGCATCGATAATGTCCAGGTTGTCTTAGACGGAGAAGAAGTCCCGGGTATGGACGGAAGCGCCGCTGTTTTTCTTGAAAGGATAAAAGAAGCGGGAATTTGCGAACAGACTTTAGCACGGAATTTTTTTGTCGTAAAAGAGCCGCTTTGGGTTGAGGAGAAAAACGCGAGTATCGCAGTTCTCCCTTATCCGCAGTTTCGCATCACCTACATGCTTCAATATGAGAATAGCGTTATTGGTACTGAGCTTTTAGATATCGTTTTTGATGGAAACCAAGAAGAATCTCTTGCTTGTGCACGGACATTTTGTTTAGAGGAAGAGGTTGATCCGTTGAAAAAGCTCGGGTTAGGCAAGGGTGCAAATTTTACCAACACTTTGGTTGTTTCAGCCAAAGGCATTCTTGACAACAAAGTGCGTGTTCCCGATGAATTTGTCCGACATAAAGTGCTTGATCTCATCGGAGATCTGTATCTTGCCGGCGCCTTGAAAGGACACGTTATTGCTTTACGCAGCGGACACACCGCAAATATTCAACTACTCCATAAGCTTAAAGTGCTTCGGGAGAAAAGCCGGGCAAGCGGAGTGGGAAGTGTGAGCGGGTATGTTCCTCAAGGAAAGATTTTAGGAGCTTCCGAAATTATGCAGATTCTACCGCACCGCTATCCTTTCCTTTTAGTTGATAAAATCGTTGATATGGAGCCAAATCAGCGGGCCGTAGGAATTAAGAATGTCACGGTCAATGAGAGTTTTTTCCAGGGACATTTTCCAGGGAAGCCGGTTATGCCCGGAGTTCTGATCGTTGAGGCAATGGCGCAAGTTGGAGGAGTGTTGATGCTTGCGAACCCTGAACACCAAGGGAAACTTGCTTTTTTCATGGCGGCGGATCAGGTAAAATTTAGAAAAACGGTTGAACCCGGTGATCAGTTAGTTATTGAGGTTAAAGTAGGAAAGATTAAGCAGAAAACAGGGCAAGTACATACCAAGGCGACAGTGGATGGAAAAGTCGTGGCTGAGGGAGACCTTATGTTTGCTTTGGTTGAAAGGTAATCGCATGGGGGTACGGATTCATCCTACGGCGCTTGTTTCTCCGGGGGCACAATTGGGGGAGAACGTAGAAATTGGCGCTTTCTCGGTCATTGAGAGCAGTGTGGTTATTGGCAAAAACTCCCAAATATTCCACCATGTTTCAATCACCGGAAACACGATGATTGGAGACGAGTGTAAAATCTTTCCTTTTGCTTCCCTGGGAAGCGCTCCGCAGGATTTAAAATATCAAGGCCAGAAATCATTTGTTTGTATCGGCAAGAAAAATATTATCCGGGAAAGTGTTACGATTAATCCAGGGACAGAGGAGGGTACGACAACTGAAATTGGAGATTCCAATCTGATTATGGCTTATTCGCATATTGCTCATAATTGCATCGTCGGCAGTAACTGCGTGCTTGCGAATTCCGCGACACTCGCCGGTCATGTTACTTTGGGAAGCCGGGTTATTATTGGAGGACTTGTGGCGATTCATCAATTTTGCCGGATAGGAGATTTTTCGATTATCGGCGGATGTTCAAAGGTCGTTCAGGATGTTCCTCCTTATGCGCTGTGTGACGGACATCCGGCATTCATTTACGGATTAAATCTGGTTGGATTGCGCCGCGCAGGGATTAATTCGGAAACGATCAAGGTCCTACGGCGAGTTTATAAGATACTTTTTTTTGAAGGGCACACAACAAAAGAAGGCGTAGAAATTGTCCGGAGCGAATTCAACTCTGTTCCGCAAATAAAGCAACTCATCGATTTTGTTACCCTCTCTTCCCGAGGCATCTGCCGCAATAAGTCAAAAAATGCAGAGCAACTTCAAGAAAGTTAACTTAGGCATTTTGGATTCACAGACATGAAAATAGGGCTACTTGCAGGTAATAGAAATTTTCCTCTCCTTTTTGCTCAAGAATTCCGGAAAAAAAACCCTTCTTGTGAGCTTGTTATTTGTGCGTTGCGCGGAGAAGCAAATCCCGCTCTCTGCCAGTACGCACATAAGTTCTATTGGGTTATGCCTACCAACCTCGGTGATGTTATCGCAATTTTCCACAAAGAAAATATTACTCAGGCTTTTATGGCTGGCCAGGTTTCTCCCTGGAGGATTTTCCGGCATCAGAACAACTGGGACGCGTTACTGAAAAAAGTTATGATGCATACTGCAGATATCCGCCCGCATTCGGTTTTTACCGCGATTCTTGATGAGTTTAAATCCCAGGGTATAGTTTTTCTTGATTCAACCCAGTTTCTCAAAGAATATCTTACTGTCCAAGGAGTTATGAATCAAATTGTTCTTGGGAATGCAATTGAGCAAGACATTTCTTGTGCTTTAAAGATCGCTCAGGATATTGTAAACCTTGATATCGGCCAAACAGTTGTGGTAAAAGATAAGGCTGTTGTTGCGGTAGAAGCACTTGAGGGAACTGATGCTGCAATTCGCCGGGCAGCTCGTATTTGCGGAAAAGGGTTTATGGTTTTGAAGCTTAGCCGTAAAAACCAAGATATGCGTTTTGATGTGCCGATAGTTGGTTTCAACACGGTAAAACTTCTTGCTAAACTTTCTGCCCGTGCGCTGGTACTGGAACAGGGGAAAGTTTTGATTCTTGATAAAGAAAGGTTCCTTTCTTATGCCAACCGTGCCCGCATCTCAATTGTCGGAGTTTGCCTGAAGTAGACGAGCAGCAAGTTCCTTCTGAACTACGCACTACCGACACTTTTCTTTTGCACGACGAAATACCCCAAAAATAGTAAGTAAAAAAAAGTATTTTTCCGAGCGTATCTGTTGCGGGTTCTGTTCCATCATTGCTGGGTCGGCATAGATGCCAGGATTTAAGTTAAACAGCACAGAGAATAATTATGTTTATCGATAGCTTACGTCTAATGGTTTCTGTGCAAGGGGAAAACAATTTTTTCTGGCTCGCTGTTTTACAGATATCAAAGAGATTTTTAAAGTCTTCGGATATGAGAATGACCCCGCAAAAACTCAACTATTTAAATCAAGCGATCTGGAAAAGCATTGACTCATCTTTAGCTTTGGAATATAATTAAAACTCAGCTAGATACTTTTTTAAATTGTCTTGACGATAATTTTGGCTTTGGCATGTGCGAACCCAAGAGGTATAATTGGGCTTAGTCTGTAGGTTTGGATTACGTGAGCTCTCCATACAAAACCCCATCTTTTCATACCATAACCAGGAGGTTATATGAGCCAAGATATTCTTAAAAAAAGGGTTTTTATGCTTTGCGGACATGCTCAGTCAGGGAAGACTTCTTTAACGGAAGCTCTGTTATATAAAGCCGGTGTTTCCGGCCGGCTTGGCAAGACGGACGACGGTACGACGCTCAGCGATTATCAAGATGATGAGATTGAACGGAAAAGTTCGATTAACGCGTCGTTTTTCAGTTTCACCTATAAGGACTTTCCGTTTCATTTAGTTGATACTCCTGGGTATCTCGATTTTATTGGAGACGTTATTTCGTCAAGCAGGGGGGTTGATTTTGCTGTTATTGTTGTTGATGGACAATCCGGGGTTGAAGTAGGAACAGAGAAAGCCTGGGAAATTGTTCGTAAGGAGAACGTGCCGTGTCTTTTTTTCGTGAATAAGTTAGATAAGGAAAACGCCGATTTTAAGAAGATTCTCAAAGATATACAGGAATCTTTTTCAAAAAAGGCATCCGCATTTGTTTATCCCGTTGGGAAAGAGGCGGATTTTAAAGAGGTCGTCAGTCTTTTTGATAAAAACAGCATGAATGCTCTCTCTGATGCGGAAAAGAAAGAAGCCTCGGAATTACGGACAAATCTTCTTGATAATATCGTTGAACTTGATGATTCGTTGCTGGAGAAGTATCTTGCGTCCGGAGAGCTTTCATCTGAAGAAATACTGCCGATTTTGAAGAATGCAATACACAAATGTGAGATTTTTCCTGTGCTTGCCGGTTCGGCAATTCAAGTGAAAGGCATTGAGCTTTTGCTTGAAACAATCTGTAATCTTATGGTTTCTCCAAAAGAGAGGATGTCCTTACCGCTGAAAGACGATCAAGGAAAAGAGATTCTGGCGATGGAAGACAATGGTAAGCTATACGCCCAAGTGATAAAAACTATTTCAGACCCCTATGTTGGACAGCTTAGCATTCTTCGCGTATTTGCTGGTAAGCTGGCTTCAAACACTGGTTTTTACAACGCTTCTCAGAGAAACAAAGAACGAATCGGACAGATCTATCAGCTTCAAGGAAAAGAACAGCGGCCAGTTGAGGCAGTACAGGCAGGAGATATCGCCGCAATTGCCAAGTTAAAAAGTACCCATACACAGGATGTTCTTTTAAGCGAGGAGAAGCAGGTTGTTTTTCCAGAGATCACATTTCCCATACCGACCTTTTCTTCTTCAATAAAACCGAAAACTCGGCAGGACGAAGAAAAAATATCGCAGGTATTGCAGAAGTTAACCGCTGAGGATCCAACTATTCAGGTCAGTCGAGATCCTCAAACCAAAGAATTGGTGGTTTCCGGGGTTGGAGAATTACACATTGCAGTTGTCGTTAGCAGAATTAAAAAACGCTTTGGTGTTGATGTCGAAATAGGAACGCCTAAAGTTCCTTATTTTGAGACAGTTACCCACGCAGCGAAAGTCCAGGGGCGGTATAAAAAACAAACTGGAGGTCACGGTCAGTATGGTGATGTTTGGATTAATCTTGAACCTATGGAGAGGGGGAAAAACTTTGAGTTTGTTGATAAGATTGTAGGAGGTGCGATTCCCCGTAACTTTATTCCTTCAGTTGAAAAAGGTATCCGCAAGGCTATGGAAGAAGGTTTTCTTGCTGGATTCCCGATTCGGGATATCCGGGTTACCCTTTTTGACGGCTCATACCATCCTGTTGATTCTTCAGATATTGCTTTCCAAATTGCCGGTTCAATGGCTTTTAAAAAAGCTCTTGAGCAGGCAGGAGCAGTTCTCCTTGAGCCGATTATGAATGTAGAAATAGCAGTTCCAGGAGAATTTATGGGGCAAATTACCGGTGATATCAACTCTCGCCGAGGCCGAGTTCTTGGCATGGATGCTAAAGGAAAGAATGAAGTGGTAAAAGCTTCGATTCCTCTGGCGGAAATGTTTAAGTATGCTTCTGATTTACGTTCAGTTACCGGAGGAAGAGGTAGCTATTCTATGTCATTTTCGCACTATGAAATAGTTCCCCAGAGAATTGCCCAGACGGTTATTGAGCAGTCCCAGAAAACAAAAACTCACCAAGAACAAGAATAACAACCCCAACAAATCATGAAAATAGCTTCCTTAGGACTTGAAATTACTCCAGGCAAACAAAAATTTTCTGATGAAAAGCTCGTTGCGCTTGAGAAAAAGTTTGCTCCCAAGAAAGTTACGCCATTTGTTGTTGAATTTATTGGAGAAGACTTTGTACATGCTGACGCGATTGTCTGTTCTTCGGGCAGAAAACTCGATTTGATCATTGAAGATTTAGGCAAACTTGAACAACGTCAGTTAAAAACCCAGGATGCTCAGGAAAAGGAACTTTTAAGCAAGATAAAGCACGTTCTGGAGAATGAAAAACTAGTTAGTGATTGTGAGTTTAGCGAGGGAGAACGGAATATTCTCAAAACTCTGGCTTTTCTCACTGATAAGCCTGTTGTGGTGGAGGATGATATCTCCGACATGAATCTATTGATGAGCAAAGTTTTTGAAAAATCGCGGATGATTTTCTTCTATACCGCAGGACCTAAGGAAGTACATAGCTGGCCCTTATTGCAAGGTTCCTCTGCGCTCGAGGCAGCAGGGAAAATTCACAGTGATCTAGCGCGGGGTTTTATCCGGGCAGAAATCGTTAATTTTCGTGAGCTTGATAAATTCCATAATTTTAACGACGCAAGGCAAAAAGGCTTGGTAAAGTCAGTTGAGAAAGATCATCCGATTGAAGACGGCGATATCATCGAAATAAAATTTAGCGTATAGAAAAAAGTTTATGCTTTTGATTAAACGCGCGTTAATTAGTGTGTGGGATAAAACTGGGGTAGTTGATTTTGCCAGGGTTCTTCTGAAATATGGAGTCGAACTTATTTCGACGGGAGGAACCCACAAGGCTTTTTTAGAGGCAGGCATCCATGCTACAGAAGTATCCGCGTTGACTCAATTTCCTGAAATTTTAAACGGCCGGGTTAAGACTCTCAGTCCTTTTATTTTTTCGGGAATCCTTGCCGACAAGGAACAGAAAGGGCACATCGCGCAACTATCCGAGCAGAGAATGAAGCCGATAGATTTAGTCGTGGTTAATCTGTATCCGTTTGAAAAAATGCGCACGAGTGGGCTTTCTGAAGAGAAGCTCATTGAGTACATTGATATCGGGGGTCCGGCTATGTTGCGAGCTGCTGCCAAAAATTTTAAGTCAGTAGCGGCGGTAAGTTCTCCGCGGCAGTACCCGGAGGTTATACAAGAATTAAACCGCAATAAAGGATGCTTGAACAGGGAGTTCTTAAAACAGCTCGCCTGCGCTGTGTTTGCCGCAACATCTTGTTATGAACGGGAAATTTACAATTATTTTTCCGGAACACAGCAGTTTTCTTTTTCCTTCCGCGCAAAGAATGAACTGCGGTATGGGGAAAATCCACACCAGAAAGGTTTTCTTCTTTCTGGCGGCTCTGCGGGAGAGGTTTCTTTTGCCAAATTGCAGGGTAAAGAGCTTTCGTTCAATAACTTGCTTGATTTAGACAGCACCTTGAAAATTGTGCGCCAGTTTTCAAACCCAGCCGCCGTCGTGGTAAAACACGGCAATCCTTGCGGCGCCTGTGAAGGCGATAATCCGAAAACCGCGTATCGGAAAGCGTACCAGGCTGACGCATTGGCAAGTTTTGGTGGAATTGTGGGAATCAATAGGTCTGTTGGCGGCGAATGTGCCCGAGAAATCATCAAGAGCGGTTTTCGCGAAGTGATTCTTGCTCCTTCATTCAGTAAAGAAGCACTGCGGGTATTTGCTCAAAAGAAAAATCTTCGTATCGTGAGCGCTGATTTCCAGAAATGCGCTGATTCTTACGATATAAAAAAGACGGAATTTGGAGTTCTTATCCAAGAACCGGACATAAAAATTCAGAACCTTGCTGATTTCCGGTGTGTGACCAGAAGAAAACCAACCAAAAAGCAGCTGCAAGATTTATTGTTTGCTTGGCAGGTCGTGCAATTTGTGAAATCAAATGCAATCGTTCTTGCGAAAAATCGCTGTACCTGCGGGATCGGAATGGGGCTTGTATCACGGGTTGACGCGGTACGGCTTGCAATCTCTAAATCACAGCGTTCACTCTCTGGCGCAGTTCTTGCTTCGGACGCATTCTTACCGAAGGAGGATAATGTAAAATTTGCCCACAAAGCAGGTATCTCTGCGATTGTTCAACCAGGCGGCTCTATTGAAGATGAGAAAATTATCTCTGCGTGCAATGCTTATGGTATCGCAATGGTGTTTACCGGAGTGCGTCATTTCCGCCATTGACCCCCAAATTTATTATATCATCCTCGGCAGATAAGAATTTATGACATACCCAGAGGCGCTTTTATATCTTGAAAGTTTTATCAATTACGAACGGCGTCCCGAGGCATTTTCTTCTCGTGAGTGTAAGTTAAAAAGAGTTTTCAATCTTTTTCGAAGATTAGGCATCAACCAAAACGCTATACCGTCTGTCCATATTGCTGGTACCAAGGGAAAAGGTTCAACCGCAACGATTCTTGCATACATTCTTGCTGCGAGTGGCTATAAGGTTGGTTTGTATACTTCTCCTCATATCCGAGACGCGCGCGAACGGATACAAATATTTACCCGCGTTTCTTCTGCAGTACGAAACGCTTTAATCAGTAAGGAATCTTTTGGTGCGCATCTTGCCCGGATGCGACCCAGTTTGGAAAATATGCGCTCTTCTGTTCAATATGGCACACTCAGCTTTTTTGAGATTTATACAGCCGTCGCTTTTTCATATTTTCAAGAAGAACGCTGTGATTTCCTGGTTGTCGAGTGTGGGCTCGGTGGTCGGTTAGACGCAACAAATATTCTGAAGCCTCTCATTTCAATTATTACGCCGATTGGTTTTGACCACACCAGAATTCTTGGGCGGACACTCAAGAAAATAGCTTTTGAGAAAGCGGGGATTATAAAAAAGAACAGCCTGGTTATTTCTGCTCTGCAACCGCGTTCAGTCCAGGGTGTTCTTACGGAGCAAGCCAAACAGCAAAAAGCAAGGTATTTTGCTTACGGGAAAGATTTTTCGGCTCAAAATATCCGTTGTGCAACCCGTGGTTCACATTTTGATTTTTCTGGAATTGATTCTTTCCCGGTGCGTCTTAGACTTTTTGGCATTCACCAAGTTGAGAATGCGTCATGCGCTCTGCACGCGGCTCAATTATTGAAACAGTGTGGATATTCGAAGATAAAGATCAAAACGATGCAGCGGGGAGCCGAAAGAAGCAAAGTTCCCGGTCGTTTTGAAATCATTTCGCATCATCCGTTTGTCATTGTCGATGTTGCCCACAATCCTCTCTCGGCGAAAGTATTGGCTCGGAATTTAAAACTTTACTTTCCCGGGAGAAAGATTATTATGGTTTTTGCATGTTCACAAGATAAAGATCCTTCAAAGATGATGAGCTATTTTTCTCCCGAGTCTGTGATTTTCACCAGATTTATGAACCCTCGGGCATATCCGCCGTTACAGCTTAAGAAAATTACTGGAATTTCTTCGGCGAATGTTGCGGATTCTCTGACAGATGCATTGAGTATAGCAAAAAAACAAGTTTCCTCTGATTCATTGATTTTGATTTGGGGTTCTTTTTTTCTTGTAGGTGAGGCAAAGAAAGACTGGCGGGTTCTTAGGGAATAGCAAGATGAAAAAATCATTTCTCAGTTGTAATGATACTATCGCGGCCATCGCGACGCCTCTTTTCCCGGGAGCGATCGGGGTAATTAAAATTTCCGGGAAAGACGCTTTATCTATTGTGCATCGAGTTTTTCTCCCCAAGCGAAGAAAGGATATCCGTAAAGCGCAAACCTACACACTCCACTACGGGTGGATTGTTTCCATCAACGGACAGAAGCGGCGTAAAGATTCGAGGGAGAAAATAGATGAGGTATTAATTGCGATTATGCGCCGGCCGCATTCTTATACCCGGGAAGATGTTGTTGAGATTTATTCTCATTCGAGCATTCTGGTGACGAGTAAGATTCTGAAATTGATCGTTTCGTGTGGAGCGAGACTGGCAGAGGCGGGGGAATTTACCCGGCGTGCATTTCTCTCTGGAAGGATTGATCTGATCCAGGCAGAAGCAGTTATGGATGTTGTCCAGGCAAAAACAGACCAAGCCTTGCAGACCAGCGTACTGCAACTGCAGGGGATGCTTTCCGGAAAAATGAGAGCACTGTCTCAGAAGGTAGAGATGATCTATGCTGCTTTGGAAGCGGCAGTTTCCTTTCCTGAAGAAAGTCGTGCCCCTGAACGTGTGCGCTTTGCGCAGGATATCCGAAAAACAAAAACCGAGATTGAGCAGCTTCTTGCTGGATGTGAGCAGGGGAGAATTTTACGAGAAGGGGTAAAATGTGTTATTTGCGGCAGAGCGAATGTAGGGAAATCTTCTCTTTTTAATTCGTTTCTTGGAGAAAATAAGGCAATCGTGACTCATATCGCAGGAACCACCCGAGATCTTGTTGAAGCAAGTCTCGTCCTCGGCGGGATTCCGTTCTTCATTTCTGACACTGCGGGCATTGCTCCAGCCCGTGATTGCATTGAAGAAGAAGCTCAGCGTAAGTCTGAAGAAGCGATTGCTGCCGCGGATGTGATATTATTTGTTCTGGACAATGCTGTTCCTCTGCACGCTCGAGAAAAAGCATTATTACGATCTTTGGCGGGAAGAAGAAGTATCATTGTGGTTAATAAGATAGATTTGCCTGGGAAGCTGGAACAAGCCGAGCTTCGGGAATTTTCTACTATGGTCAGACGTATTTCTGTTTTGGAGAATAACGGAATAGAAAGACTGAAACAGTCGCTTGTCTGCCTTTTTTCTCAAAAGAGCCGCGGGCATCACCCGCTTTACATTTCAAATATCAGACATATTATACTTCTGGAGCGTATTTTGCAGCATTTAACCAAAGCATCTGGATATTTACAGGATGGACAATCATTGGATTTTTTACTTGTTCCTTTGCAGGAAGCCTGGAATGATTTTGGAGAGATTACTGGAAGCGCTTACTCCCAGGATATCTTAGATTCGATATTTAAACGTTTTTGTATCGGAAAATAATCAGAAGAATCACAAAGAGGAGGCTGTCGATGGATAAGAAAAAGATTGAACGGGCAACCAGATTGCTCTTGGAGGCCTTGGGTGTGGATCTTGGGGCGGAGGATATTCAAAGAACGCCACGGCGGGTTGCCCAGATGTACAGCGAAATTCTTGAAGGTAGCACCAAAGATCCTGGGCAGGCACTTGAGACGACCTTGGCGCAGGAACACGATGAGATTATTCTCGTCAAGGATATCCCGTTGTATTCTCTTTGTGAGCATCATTTGCTTCCGTTTCTCGGAAGGGCCCACGTTGCCTATATTCCCGACAAACGAATAACCGGATTAAGTAAGCTTGCGCGGGTTGTCGAAGTATTAAGCCGGCGTTTGCAGGTACAGGAACGCTTGACTACTCAGATCGCCGATATTATTATGAAAAAATTACGGCCAAAAGGCGTTATGGTAATACTTGAAGCTGAACATCTCTGTATGGTGATGCGGGGAGTGCGTAAACCCGGTTCTATGACCATGACTTCTGTCGTTCGGGGCGTTTTCCGTTCGCACTCAAAGACACGCCAGGAAGCATTAAGTCTTATTTTTTCTTCGCGCTCCTAGGCGGCCACCTGGAAAGCATGTTTCTCGATGGTTGATTATCAGAAAGATTTAAATCAGGGTCAGCATGAGGTTGTTACCCGGGCCGATGGGCCAGTCCTTGTTCTTGCTGGCGCTGGGTCGGGGAAGACCAGGGTGCTTGTGTATCGGCTTGCCTATCTTTTAGATCAGGGGGTTTCTCCCCGTAACATTATGCTCGCGACATTCACGAACAAGGCGGCACGAGAAATGACTACGCGGGCAGAAATTTTGTTGCGCAAAGATTTGAAATCCCTGTGGTCGGGAACCTTTCACCACATCGGACACATGATATTACGCCGTGAGGCAGAGCGGATTGGATTAAGCCAACACTTTACCATTATCGATGTTGAAGACGCATGCGCGCTCATCGATGATTGTATTGAAGAACTTGGCTTCCACAAGCACGGAAAGCTTTTCCCAAAGAAAGATTTAATTGGAACAATTTGGTCATTGGCAGTAAACGCTCAGAAAA
Organism: uncultured Planctomycetia bacterium; assembly: GCA_964634935.1. Classification (GTDB taxonomy): domain Bacteria; phylum Omnitrophota; class Gorgyraeia; order Duberdicusellales; family Duberdicusellaceae; genus CAZWJT01. The sequence continues at coordinate 133,521 of CAZWJT010000006.1, forward strand.
ATACCGAGCAGATCATCAACGAATTCTATCCGCATACGCAGGAATACGCTGAGGAGATAAAAAAAATCCTCACGCTTTTTGTCCGGAAGAAAAAAGAGGCTCAACTTGTAGATTTCAATGATTTGCTCCTTTTATGGCTGGAACTTCTGAGAAATGATGAAGTATGCGAGAAGTATTCTTCAGGTTTTCAGTATATCCTTGTAGATGAATACCAGGATACCAACAGGCTGCAGTTTGAAATTTTGGTTCGACTTTCTTCAATACACCGAAACATTCTTGTTGTTGGAGATGATGCCCAGTCAATTTATTCTTTCCGAGCCGCTGAAGTGCGCAACATCCTGGACTTTCCTAAAATTTTTCCCGATGCCAAAGTATTCAAGTTAGAGGTAAACTACCGCAGTTCTCCGGAAATCCTGGAGCTGGCGAACCAGATTATTCGGAATAATCAAGAACAATTTCCCAAAGAACTCAAGGCTATCAAACCTTCGGCTTCCGTGCCCTTGGTAGTTACAACAAAAGATGTATACCACCAAGCAGAATTTGTAGCAAAAACGATCATAGAATTCATTCGTGAGGATGCAAAGCTTAGTGATATTGCTGTTTTATTTCGTTCGCGTTTCCAGGCGCTTGAGCTTGAAATGGAACTCATCAAGCGGAATATCCCCTATATCATCCGTGGTGGGGTACGCTTCTTTGAGCAGGCTCATATTAAAGACACAATTGCCTTCCTCCGGATACTTACAAACCCTCAGGACGAAATCTCCTTTAAGCGGGCTCTTTGTCTCTATGAGTCTATCGGCCGGGGATACGCGGCAAAGATTTGGGGGCATATCGTAAAAGATAAGAAAAATTTTCAAGACATCTGCAATATACTTCCTCAACGGCAACGGAAAGGCTTTGGCGAGTTTTACCAGCTTGTGAGTCTTATTAAAAAGAAGGAGAATCCGCAAGAAGCTCTCTCAGAAATCATTTCTTTCTACAAGGAATACTGTTATGTGACTTTCGAAAACCCTGATGACCGGCTGGCTGATTTAGCGGAACTTGAGAAAATGGCCGGAAAGTATCCAAGTACACGGAGTTTTCTGGATGATATCGGTTCCTATGAAGAATTCAAGGGAGAAAGTGTCGTTGGATATTCTGAGCGAGAAGACATGCTTGTTCTTTCGACGATACACCAGGCGAAAGGCCTTGAGTGGGAATCAGTATTTCTAATCGGATTTTCCGAGTACGATTTTCCTCATCCCAAATCATTGAAGAACAAGCAATCTTATGAAGAAGAAAGACGGTTATTCTATGTCGCAGCAACCCGGGCAAAGAAACACTTTTCCATTGTGTATCCGGCACGGAAATATACCCCGCGCGAAGGGGCTATTCTGGCGCGGCCATCGCCTTTCTTAAAAGAACTGTCATCCCACGCAGTGCACGAATTGTGTTTGTATGATTACGAAACTTCTTCTTTAGAGTCTTCGGTGGCCGACGATGATTTTTTTATATAACTTCACTTATCCTAGGTGCCGTGGTATTGGCTAAAATTCGGATGCCCAGCCCTTACTCCTACTACTTTGCCATCTTCAAAGAGCACGTAAATTGCTACAAGCGGGTGTTTATCGGGGTATTGGGAGATTTGGGCGTAATACCAAATATCAACCCCATTCTCAGTAAAAGCCTTGGTTGGCATACCTATTTTTGAGAATACTTCAGCTTTGTTCATTCGAAACATACTATAATCGAGCTTACCGGTGAAGCTGTTCGTATCCGCGTAAATAGCCCCAGCGAATACGCTCAGTAAAAGAACAAAAAAACATACCGTCGTTCCTATTGTTTTCATTTTTTCCTCCTTCTTTAGTCACTTCCTATTTTAAGAGTAGCATATAACAAAGTATTTTTTCAAGGGCAGGGGGGGGGTCATTATTCAACAAAAACAGGAAAACCCGAGATGCTTATTCTTTTTTTCCACCTGGACGTATGGAAACATTCTCATGAAAAGGTATATTTTTATTGAAAAACAAGCGTAAAGCGGTACAATTGCTATAAGGTGGATAAAATTCCGGGATATTTAAACGATAGGGGGGGTGCATGCTGATTAAAGATATTATGACAAAGAACGTGATCACCGTTTCACCTGATGCGTCGTTGAAAGAGGTGGGAACCATTTTGAAAGAAAAACGCATCAGTGGCATTCCGGTTGTCGATCAAAAGGGATGTATTGTCGGAATAGTGACGTTAACGGATATGCTTAAGATTTTAGACCATATCTATCAGTGGAAAGAATTAGAGCGCAAAGAACCAACGCTAAAACTCAGTGAAGTTTTTACCCAGGAGAAACTGAATGCGAAGGCGAGAGATGTGATGACAAAAGATGTCGTGACGCTTGAAGAAAACAGCTCTATCGATGATGTGATGCGGGTTATGTTCGATAAAAAAATACACACGATTCCAATTACGAGTGATGGTAAGTTAGTCGGTGTTATCGGAAAGCGGGATCTTGTTTATCTGAGTTTCTAGCAAACTGAAGGTGGGTATGCACGAGAGAAGAAAATTTTGGGAATTACGGACTGCTGTAAAGTTATTCAAGGTATTGCTCTCGATCATTAGTATTTGTACCTTAATCGGGTGTTGGGTTTCCATCCACATCGTCAGTCAGCTGCAGTCTTCGCTTTTGCTCGGTGTGCAATTTCTGATTGCCCAATTTGTTTTCGCCATCGCTATTTTTACGGCACTCGGAGCGATTGTTCTTTTGATTCATCGTTCCTTAGGTCCCCTTCCCCGCCTGGAAGACATCCTGGAACAAATCAGAAACGGCAACTATTCTTTGCGTATGCGGATACGCAAGAAGGATTTTCTGGTGTCTTTTGTCGAGAAACTGAATGCAGTTCTTGATATTCTTGAAGAAAAAGCAAAGAAGTGATTTCTCCAAACTTTTTTGTAGTTTTATTCTTCCGAAAGCATGCAGTCGATAGCCTTTACGAAGAAACTTTCTCATAGAATAATTTCATATCAATGGGTTATTGGGTTGTTCCCTTTATTCTTTTTATTGGTGAGCGGGTGTTCTGAAGAGAAAAGATACATGTATGACTCATTTCAGCAACAGGAAGTCGTCAAACAGGCGCAAAGCGCCGCGCAAGATAAAGCGAAAGAACTTTTGAAGCAGCAGGAGCTTGAAAAACAAAGGGCGCAATATTTTCGAGATATGAAGGATAGGCAGGAACAAGCGTATCAGCGTCAAGAGCGCGAAGTCCGCGAGTACCTGGAAAAGCTTGAAGCTGAGAAAGTGCAAGAAGGGGAATGTCCTTTTTGTGATCAAAAGAAAGGAGATTAGCAATGAGAAAGAGCTTGGTAGCAGCGTGCAGTATTTTTTTATTCGCCCTGGCAGGATGTCAAACTACCAGTACCACGAGAACTGGTGAAGGCGCGTTGATAGGAGGCCTTTTGGGTGCGGCGGCGGGGGGCATTGTCGGTCATCAGAGTAATCATGGGGCAGAAGGTGCGGCAATTGGTGCTGCGGCCGGCGCTTTAACCGGAGCTCTGGTCGGTAGTCAAATCAAGAAAACTGAAGCCTCGACAGCAGGGCAAACCACAAATGTTTCTTCGAATAACAATCAAATGTCACTGCAGCAAATAGCCGATCTCTCAAAGCAGGGTATCAACGAGAACGTTATTATTGACAGAATATACCTTACTAATTCCAAGTTTTCGCTGACGCCCGCAGACATAGAATATTTGCAGAAGGAAGGGGTAAGTCCAAAAGTGATTGAAGCGATGCAGGGAGCCCGTTAGGAGCATTTCTTGTTTTTCCCAAGATTTAATTTGATGTGATGACCTCTTCTACACAGAAAGTAATTGCGCGAGAAGGACTTTGCATCGTTGGAATTCTTGCAGTATCTCTTTTTTGTGTTGTTTTTGGGGAAATAGGACGGCATATTTTTAAAAGCGACACAACGATTCGATTTATCCTTGCAAATGTCGAAGTGTTCGGTCTTCTTCTTTTTCTTTGTGGTTGTCCCGTGTACCTTATCGTTCGTTTTACGTTCTGGGCCTTGAAGATTCTTGCTCGGGAAGAACCTGCCTCTAGAGCATAGGCCGATTATCTATTTTCCATATCCTGTAAAAGGATTGCCGGGATGCTTACAAAAGTACTTTCTGCGCTCAATCTTGGACTCGATGTTCAAATCGTCGAGGTGGAAGTGGATATCCGCAGGGGGTTCCCTAAAGTAGTGCTTGTTGGTCTTCCTGATACAGCAGTAAAAGAAAGCAAAGAACGAGTCGAAACCGCTATCCGTAACTCCAACTTTTCTTTCCCAAATAATACGGTTACTATTAATTTTGCTCCAGCAAACATTAAGAAAGAAGGGGTATTTTTTGATTTACCGGTAGCAATAGGAATCCTTGCTTCATCGGCACAAATCAAAAAGGAACAGCTTCAGGAATTCGTCTTTCTCGGTGAGCTCTCCCTGGAAGGAAATATCCGCAAGGTGAGCGCTGTTTTACCGATTATTGCGGAATTGAAGAAACACAAGATAAGCAAAGTTGTTGTACCATTTGAGAATGCCCGAGAAGCAGCCTTGGTAGACGGTATCAGGGTTTACCCGTTGAAAAACCTTCTCGAAGCAGCAGCATTTCTCAACGGTGAAATATCGCCGATGCCATTTCCTTCTCAAAAAGAGTTTTCTGTGTGCAAGGAGGATGAGTTTGATGTAGATTTTTCTGAAATCAAAGGGCACTATTTTGTTAAGCGCGCGGCGGAAATAGCCGTTTCTGGGTTCCATAACTTTCTGATGATTGGTCCTCCTGGCTGCGGCAAGACTATGCTGGCAAAAAGAATCCCCACGATTATGCCGCCGATGAGTACAGAGGAAATGCTGGAAACGACAAAGATCTATAGCGTGTCTGGGCTTTTAAGGAGCGAATACCCCTTGGTACGCGCAAGAGCATTCAGAAGCCCACACCACAGTTCCAGTGCGATTGCATTGATTGGGGGAGGTGCTTTTCCGAGACCCGGAGAGATTAGTCTTGCTCATAACGGAGTTCTGTTTCTTGATGAGCTTGCTGAATTTCATCGTGATTGCTTGGAAGCTTTGCGGCAGCCTCTCGAGGAAGGAGTTGTGAGTATCGCGCGTGCTCGGCAAACTCTTGTATTTCCCAGCAGGTTTTTATTTGTTGCGGCGATGAATCCATGTCCCTGTGGGTATTATGGCGATCGTTCTTCCGGCAGAAGATGCCACTGCACTCCACCGCAGATTCAGAGATACCGAGCAAAAATTTCCGGCCCGCTTCTTGACCGGATAGATATTCAAGTCGAAGTCCCCAAGGTACCTGCGGATCATCTTGTAAGCTATGCGTCGTCAGAAGATTCCGCCAGCATCCGTTCACGGGTAGAGAAGGCACGGTCTATTCAAGAAAAGAGATTTCATGGGCGAAAAATTTTCTTCAATTCCCAGATGCTCAAAAAGGATCTGAAAGAATTTTGCCCGCTTCAACCAATTGTCAAAGAGATACTCACGGAGGCGGTTGAATCGCATGGTTTGAGTGGACGCGCGTATGATAAAATTATTAAAGTAGCCCGTACGGTTGCTGATCTTGCGGGAAGGATGCAAATCGAGAAAGAAGATATCATTGAAGCTCTCCAGTACCGCACGCTTGACAGAGTTCTGTGGGTTTAAAATTCCGGAACTGATATTGGATCAGGGTTATTCGGATTCTCAGCGCGGACGATTTTCCATTTTCCCGATTCTTTGATTATTGTTAAACGGAACTCACCTCCGTCTCTCCACGAGAGTAAATCCTCAAACTCGGTCTTTCCAGTTTCCTGTGCGTAAATTCGTGCTTGCAGGTTGACGGAAGCAGTATTCTTTTTTGCTGTGATCGTGATATTTTCTAGCTGGATCAATATTTTCTCGTAAGTCCGGAAAACTTCCTTACCGGCGAATAAAAGGCTTTCGTAGGAAAATCCATCACTATCGGTATAGTTTTTAGAAATATACCCGGAGCATTTGAGGATATTTTTCTGCTCCGCGGCTTTCTTGAGGTTCTGCAGGGTATTTTTGATCTGAATTTGAGGGGTATTCGTAAAATAGAAAACCCCTACGCAGATGCCGATTACCAGACTGACAGGGATAAATTTTTTCATACTATTCATCGTCCGAATCACTGTGTTCAACGACCATTTACATTGGGTTTTTCCTTGATTTTTAGAGTATGGCCGTTATAATAAATCTACATTCCCATTATATCCAAAAGTGGAGCAAATGCACATATTTTTTAGATATTCAAAGCATATCAATGGATTCCAATAGTATTTTCGATAATCGGGTTCTTATTGCGACTATCATCAGCTGGATTATCGCTCAGTCGATAAAGATTCTTCTGGGGTTAGTTCGCGAAAAAAGATTCAATTTCTCTTGGTTTACCACGACTGGAGGCATGCCTTCATCCCACGCTGCCGGAGTTTCGACTCTGGCGACTTGCATCGGTTTTGCCGAGGGATTTACGAGTTCTATATTCGCGTTTGCGGTGATTTTCGCATTTATTACCATGTTTGATGCTCAGACATCCCGGCGCTCCATCGGGGTACAGGCAAAATTGTTGAATCTGATTACCGAAGATATTTACGCCGGGCGGTCAGTTTCTGAGCAAAAGCTGAAAGAACTCATCGGGCATACGCCGGTAGAGGTGTTTGTAGGTTTATTATTAGGTGTTCTCATCGGGTGCGCGTATTATCTTTAGAAAGAGGGTTATATGAATAAGAAGGTTATCGTTTTTCTTCTCGGGATGAGTTTGGTGGTTGTAGCTGGATTTTTTCTGGTCAGATTTCTTGGCGGCACTCGCTGGTTTCGCGGAGTCTCTCGTTCCTCTCAGAACTCTCAGGTGCGCGCCGGAGAAGCGCAAGAAGCCGAAGGGCATTATTTGCTGGCTCGGGATTTGTATAAGAAAGCTTTTGCCGAAGATTTGGATTCTGAAACGCTTGAGCGCGTGCGGGATACGATTGAAAATTTGAATTTGAAGATTCTTTTTTCTCCCGAGATCGATCCAGACAGTGTTTCCTATACGGTACGTCCGGGTGATAGCTTAGAAAAGATTGCTTCAAAACATTCAACGACGGTAGCCCTTTTGAAGCGCGCAAACGGACTTTCTTCGGATATTATTCGTGCGGGAAGCAATCTCAAAGTAACAACGATTAAGTTTTCTATCCTGGTCGATCGGTCCCAGAATGTTCTTTTTCTGAAAAAAGGTGATGAGGTTTTCAAGACTTATGTGGTTTCAACCGGAGAGAATCTTTCAACTCCTTTGGGGGTTTTTAAAATTATCAGCAAATTGCCGAATCCTGTCTGGTACAATAAAGATGTCGGAGCAGCCATTCCGGCAGGAAGCCCCGAGAATTATCTGGGTTCGCGTTGGATGGGGCTGGATCTGAAAGGATATGGAATTCACGGAACCACCGACCCCCAAAACATCGGTAAACATATTACCAAGGGGTGCGTGCGGATGAAGAATGAGGAAGTCGAAGAGCTTTTTGATATTGTCCCTGTCGGAACAGAAGTTACCATTATTGAATAAAACCCATGGCGCATGAAAAAGTTTCTCAATGGACAGCAGGGTTGAATTTCGAGAAACCAATTCTCGAGCTTGAGCAGCGCATCCATGAGCTGAAGACTTTCTCCGAGGAAAAAAAGATTGACTTGTCGCTCGAGATTGACACTCTGGCGCAGAAACTTGAAAAGCTCAAGAAGGAGATTTATGAGCACTTGACTCCTTGGCAGCGAGTACAGATTGCCCGGCATCCCCGCAGACCGTATACTCTTGATTACATTAGTTTAATCACTACTGACTTTCTGGAAATTCATGGAGACCGTTGCTATGGAGACGATAAAGCGTTGCTCTGTGGATTTGCCCAGCTTGACAGCAGGCGTATCGTAGTCATTGGACATCAGAAAGGACGTGATACCAAAGAAAATATCTGCCGTAATTTCGGCTGTGCGAATCCTGAGGGATACCGTAAGGCAATTCGGGTTATGCGGCTTGCCGAGAGATTTCATCTGCCAATCGTTATATTCATTGATACTCCAGGGGCATATCCTGGGATCGGGGCGGAAGAGCGTGGCCAAGCTTTGGCGATTGCTGAAAACTTACGTGATATGGTTGAGGTTAGAGTTCCGATTATTTGTACGGTTATTGGAGAAGGAGGAAGTGGCGGGGCCCTCGGCGTTGGGGTTACCGACAGGATACTGATTTTGGAAAACGCCTACTACTCAGTTATTTCTCCTGAAGGATGCGCCGCGATCTTATGGAAAACCGCGACTGCGGCCGACAAGGCGGCTGAAAGTTTAAAACTTACCGGATTTGATTTACAGCAGCTTGGTATTGTTGATGAAATTGTGCCAGAGCCGGTTGGCGGCGCTCATCGGGATTATCGATTAGCCGCGGATAACCTGAAGAAAGCACTCCAGAAACATCTGAATCAATTGGATAGAGTGGGGATTGAGGAAATTCTGGAAAAACGGTATCAGAAGTTTAGAACAATAGGGGTTTTTTCCGAGTAGGGATTGTCAGTGTTTCTATGACAGATTATAAGGAATTAGTAATACTCGGTCTTTTGAAAGACGGCCCGAAACATGGCTATGAGATCAAAAAATTACTTAAGAATGTACTCCGGGTCTTTACTACCGTTGACACCAAATCGATCTATTATCCGTTGCGGGTTTTGCAGCAAAAAGGTTTCCTTCAGGAAGACAGGGTTCGCGAAGGCCTGAGACCTGAGCGGCATGTCTTCAGGCTTACTCCGCAGGGAGACGAGTATTTTAAAAAACTTTTAGTGCGCAATTTACTCGCTCTGAACCGGCCGTTTGTGAATATTGATCTTTCCTTGTATTTTTTCCCATTTTTGGACTTGATACAGGCAACGCATACAGTAAAAACCAGATTGCGCGCCCTCGAACGGATTAAACGCTGGCTACAAAGGAGTATCCTGGCGGGAGTATCAACAACACAGACTCATCGGATTATGATTTTACGGCATAATTTGCGATTAATTGAGGCTGAGATAGAATTTACTCAATCCTTGTTAGCGGAAGAATTCGGGAGAAAAACAAGAGAGAAAATTGACACGGGCACAGGAACATGATATGGTGATATTGAGAAAACAATGAATTGGCGTAAAGTAGAAGTCTTTTTTAAATTACACTGGCTTGCGATTACAACAATCGCCGCCTGTGTTGTGATCACTATTTCGTTTGTTTTCTTCCTGCAGGCGGCGATCGATGCCTGGAATACTTCTGAGTCATACTTTAAAAAATCAGCTCTCGCCCAGTATGGACTTTTCTTTTATATCTTCCTTGTCTTGCAGCTCATTAGTCTTCCCTTAAGCGGAGCGCTCTGGTTATGGATGATGCGGGGTGGCTATATGCGTTTTACCCAGATTGGCAAGAAGGCCGTTGAGGGGAAAGAAATTAAGATTCACTGGAAAGACGTTATCGGTATGGATGAGGCGAAAGAAGAAGCCAATGAGGTGGTGCGCCTTGTTCGCGACCGGGCTGAAGTCCAAAAAATCGGAGGCAAGATACTCAGGGGGATTTTGATGATGGGGCCTCCGGGGTGCGGCAAGACCTATCTCGCAAAAGCAATCGCTACCGAATCGGATTTACCGTTCATAGCCATGTCTGGCTCAGAATTTATTGAGATGTTTGTTGGAGTCGGCGCAAGCCGCATCCGTAAACTTTTCAAGCAAGCAAGGCAGCTTGCCTATGTTGAAGGCGGATGCATTATTTTTATCGATGAGTTGGACGCGGTAGGGGCACAGCGTGCTGTTGACCGCGGTTTTGGAGGACAAACAGAATCGAATACGACCTTAAACCAACTGCTCATCGAAATGGATGGATTGAAAGAAAAAGACCATAATATCATCATTATCGGAGCAACCAACGCACCGGAAGCATTTCTTGACAGGGCGCTGCTTAGGCCGGGCAGGTTTGACCGGAAGATTTATGTTGATCTTCCAAACTTAATTGAGCGTGAGAAGCTTTTTGCGTATTACCTGAAAGAAATCAAATATGATGCTTCGGTTGACTGTAAGAGATTAGCCAGGCTTACCGTGGGAAACAGTCCTGCAGATATCGCCAATCTTGTGCGTGAGGCAGCATTGATCAGCGTGCGCAGCAAGAAAGGGCTGGTTTCCATGAAAGAGATTTCCGAGGCGTATGACCGGGTGGAAATGGGGATCAAGCACAAAGTTGTTTTCACTGAGGAGGAGCGCAGGAAGATTGCGTATCATGAAGCAGGACACGCAATCGCAATGTATTTTTTTGCTCCGCATTCCGATGTTTTTAAGGCAACGATTCTTGCGCGCGGCGGCGCTTTAGGATTTGTTATGCCTCAGCCGCGGGAGGAAACCCATATTATTACCCGGGAACAATGTTTCGGGGAAATCAAGGTCTGCCTTGGTTCATATGCCGCTGAGCGAATGAAGTTGAATATGACCACTTCGGGAGTCAGCCAGGATTTTCGTAACGCTATGTGGTATGCGTATAGCATGGTGTGGAAATGGGGAATGGGTCAATCGGGTTTTGTAGGAAGCTATGAGATGCTTGCAGATATGCAGGCAGGGAATAGTTTCTTCCGTTCCGGTTCCGCTTCTTTTCTTTCTGAAAAATTGAAGGAACAGCTTGATCAGGATGTCCAGAATATTCTGCAGAGTTGTTTGAAAGAGGTGGAAGATTTACTGCGCCAGGAATCAGCGCTCCTTGATCGTTTCGCCCAAGAGTTGCTTGCAAAAGATGAACTCAATTACGATGAGATTGAAGCGATATTCAAAGAGTTTGGGAAAACAAGGCCGATTCTTTCTTCCTAACCGCACCCTTCTTTCCTTACGTCGCAAAAACCGATTTTACTGGTTTCATATTTTCTTGGTTTTTTTTCCGTTAGCCCTCATTCTCGGTTTCTCTGGATGCAATAACTCGCTTACTCCGACCTATCGGGAAGATGAAATTCCTGCGCAGGTAAGCCGTATCCTTGAAGAGGAATATAAGCAAAATGTCACTATCAATCGAGTGGGAAATACATTATGGATTTATCTGCCGGTTGAAAAAATATTCCATAAGGATTTTGGGGTGAAAGAAGATAAAATTTTTGATGATGTCATGTTCGAAAAACTCCGCAATATTCTTACTACAGTAAGTCGGGTTCTTTTGAGCGCAGATAGCGCTCCTGATTTTTTTGCGGTTGTTGCCGCCGATACAAATAACGGAGTTGATTATACCATGGTTGGGAACCTTTTAGATGTCAAGAAGACATCTGCCGGCTTTATTCCCTGGACCGAAGCAAACCGCCGTTATGTGATTAAGGTAGAACAAATTCCCGAGGCAAAAGGAGATCTTATCGGGAAACATCTTGCTGCTTATGAGATTTCCATGGGTGATTTTCTGGCTGCCCAAATTACCCAGAGGATTCGCGGTATGTTTCAAGATAGCGATCTCAAGCAGTATCAAAAAGTTGAGAAAGCAGAAGGAACATATAAAGACGGCAGGTTTATTTTTGATTATTTCTTTGTTGAAATTGATCGTCCTTCCAAACCAATTGATGTTAAGAAAAAAGTATTGGATATCATCGCCTATTGCCTGCAATCGTATGAGTTTGAGAGATTTATTGAAGTTGAGGTGAATGATTTGCCCAAACAGGAGAAGCATATTTACTCGGCTCAAGTGATCCTTGAGCGAGTTTTTTGACTTGTTCTTTCCTGCGGATTACAGTGATATTGCCCCTTCTAAGAGAAGATCTTCCGGTATCGTTTGTTCCTGAGGCCGTTTTTTCCGGGGGAGGTCTTCGGGCAAAGATTTTTTGACTATGGTGATTGTTACCGGGGGAGATGTTTTTATTTCCTTCTGGATTTTTGCCTGTAGCGTTGGCAGAGTGATTGTTCCTTCGGTTTCAGCAACAAGCGTGTATTCAATTTCGTATTTCATGGTTTTTTGAGCGCGGCCAAATGAATACGAAGTTGAAGACTGCGTAGCCAGAACTCTCAATCCTTGGAATTCAGGCAGAGTGATTTTTGGCTGTTCTGAGGATTCAACAGTAATCTGATATTTAAATATTTCTCCCACGCCGATTCTTGAAGTATTCGTGGTTGCGCGGATCTGAGTTTTTATCTCAGCTTTTGCGGATAGCGTAGATCCGCACGTAAAAAGCAAGAGGATCAACCAAGGAATGTTTCTTTTATTTCCTGCCATAGTGATTTTTGATAAAAAGCTCAACCGCCTTTGGATAGAGGGCGTGTTCAGCTGTATGCATTTTGTTCTCAAAGGATTCGAGAGTGTCATCTTTGCGGCGTTCCACGGTTTGCTGTAAAATAATTGGACCATGGTCTATCTTTTCGTCGACGATATGCACCGTGATTCCTGAAGTTTTTTTTCTGCTGTGAAACGCTCTCTGGATTGCGTCAGTTCCCGGAAATTCCGGTAAGATCGATGGGTGGATGTTGAGTATCCGCGAGGGATACAATTTCAGCAGGTAAGGGCTGATAATGCGCATATACCCGGCCAGCAGCACGATTTGTATTTGGTATTTTACAAGATGGGTTTCTATCGCTTGTTCAAAGAGCAATTTTGAAGGATAGTTCCGCGGATTGACAAACACTTCAGGAATGTTGAATGCATGAGCTCTGGTACGCGCAAAAGCGTCTTTTTTGTCAACGATCAAAAGTTTTATCGCCAGAGAAGGTTTTTTCTTTTTCCGAAAATAACGGACTAAAGCTTCAAAATTACTTCCATTGCCTGAGGCGAATATCGCTCCGTGCAACATCTTACTTTTTTCGGGTGAGTTCTTTTCCTGTTTTAATGTAGTGTACAATAGGTATTTGTGCCGGACAGACAAATGTGCATGAGCCACATTCTATGCAATCGTTTAGAAAGAGCGCTTCCAGATTCTTCGTTTGTTTTTGTTTTACTTCTTGAACATAACGATACGGAATAAGTCCCATCGGGCAGGATTGGACGCAGCGTGCACAGCGGATGCAATTTTGTTCTTGGCCTATGTTGGTTTCTCGTTCTGAGAGAAAAAGCACCCCCGAGGTTCCTTTGATTATTGGAAAATCAAGAGAATGGACTGATACGCCCATCATCGGACCGCCGAAGATCAATTTTTTAGGGTTATCGCGGAGAATAATCGTTTTATTTTCGATGAGCTCTGAGACCAGTGTTCCGATTTTCACCCAAAGATTTTTTGGCTCTTGCAGGGCATTTCCTGCGAACGTAACCATACGTTCAACCAGAGGCTTTTTATGGTACACAGCTTCTGCGATCGCAAAACAGGTCGCTACGTTTTCCACGACTACTCCCACGTGAAAAGGGAGGCCGCCTGCTGGAACTCTTTTTTTCAAAACCGTGGCGATGAGTTGTTTTTCCGCACCTTGGGGGTATCGGGCGGGGAGAATCGCCACTTCCGTATGAGGAAGGTTGTGTTTTTTTGGATGGAGTTTCGAATTAAAACGCTTGATCGCCTCTTGTTTATTGTTTTCGATCGCAATGACGATATGTTTCACACTCAAGATTTTTGCGATAATTTCTATTCCCCGGAATATTTCTTCGGTTTTTTCAATCATTAAGCGGCAATCGCAGGTTAGATATGGCTCGCATTCTGCTCCATTAATGACGAGCGTTGTAATTGGGCAGGGGGACGACAGTTTTACTTGGGTTGGGAACATCGCTCCGCCCATTCCTACGATACCTGCATCTTTGATGATTGTGATTAACTGCTGCGGCGAGAGTGATTGCAGCGGGGGCGGCTGGGGGTTTTCTTTTTGCTCTTGGATTTCTTTTGTTTCAATAATCGCCGCTAGTCCAAGTTTTAATACCGGATGATTATAGGTTGTGATATCTTTTATTATTCCGGTGACCGGGCTATGAACAGCGCTGCTAATGAGTCCATCAACCTGAGCAATGTGTTGATAGGCATGAACCAAGTCTCCTTTTTTTACCACAGGGTGCGCGGCCTTGCCGATGTGCTGCGAAAACGGCACGACGACTCTTTGAGGAACGGGTGCATATGTCCCTGCAAGACTCTCTTGCGGATGTTTCTGTTCATCGAGCTTCAGCATGATTCGATGCGAATTAAGCCGGTTTACCGTTTAAAAGCTTTTTTCCTTGGAAATCAGACGCCAGGACGAAAAAAGCACAATTATTATACCAACAAAAACGATGATTGAGAATGGGGAATGCATCTTTGCAAAGAACGATGAGACGAACATTGCGACAATAAAGAAAAAATGCATGATGACTTCTTGGGTGCTGAAAATTCTCCCCCAGAGAGCAGTGTCACTGTCTTTATGTACAAGAGAATTTGCTCCGACGACGATAGGAGAGATGAGGGCTCCTAAGCCGAAAGAAAGAAGACAAGCAATGGTTCCGGATGGAAATTTTCTCAGGATAACGACAAAGAAGACGAGAAAGATGCTGCTGAAAAGAAGCATGCTGTGAATAGCTTTGGATATCGGCCAGTAATGCGCTGTTTTTCCATAGAGGAGCGAACCGATAAAGAGCCCAATGCCAGCCCAGACAACCAGCAACCCTAGATCTTTCGTTCCTGTGCCCAGGGTCTGTTGGACAAAAGTAATAAATACCACATAGAGGGCGCCGATGCAGGCGAAAAGAATACTTAAGCTTTTCACGCTAAAGAATGTTTTTTGATCAGTGATGATATAGCGCAGGCCTTCTTTCAGTTCTTTGAAGAATGATGTCTTGAGTGAAACGATATTTTTCCCCAGTTCGAGAAGGTCTTTCGGCTGAAACTGTGAGTGGTTTTTAATCCGGATAAGCCCGATGCAGACACTTGAAGCAAAGAAGCTAATCGCATCAGTAAAAAATCCTCCTTGCGGTCCCCACCATTCAACGATGAGACCGCCGATACCAAAGCCAAGCATCGCGGCAATCGTCGCCGTGATCGAAATCAAGGAATTTGCCATAAAGATTTCTTTTTGGCTGGCTACCAGAGGGATGACAGACATTTTTGCCGGAATAAAAAATCGCCCGGCGCAAAATACCAGAAAGAGAAGAATGTAGACCGGAATTTGTTTTCCAGGATGAATGCAGATAAAGCCGATGGCGAGCATCGCCACGCCACGGAAAAAATCAGAAAAAAACATTATTTTGCGTTTATCCCATCGGTCAATGTATACTCCGGCAAAAGGGTTGATGAGAAAGATTGGCAGAAGCGTGAGAAAGAAGATGAAAGCGAGACCAAAGGTATCTGCGCCCTTTTTCTGATACACAAGACCGATGATGGCCATTTGGGTCAGCCTGTCGCCAAACTGAGAGATGATCTGGCCCATCCAGAGGAAAAAGAAATTTTTATTTCGGAGCAGTTTATAATATTCAGCAAGCATATTTTTTTAGCCCACGATCCGGATTGAACGGACGACCTGCGGTTTACGAAACCGCTGCTCTACCAACTGAGCTACGTGGGCATTTTTTCAGAAGATTGTAACAAAATTATCGCCTCAGCTCAAGAGGCGCTTAAAAAATGAGCCTGAAGTACTTGCGGCTGTCATGTCAAGTGTGGTTTGGGATATTGGCGATTCGTTCAATTTCAATCTCGGCATCTCGTTCTACTGGGTATACGGTAAAATGCTGACGGCTGCGGATTTCTATGGAACTTCCCCTGTAGAGTGATCCAAGGGTTTTTGAGAGCAATTGTCCATAGAATTCGCGGATATGGTTTTGATATGAAAAACAAAAATATTTTTCTTTCTGGGTAATACCAAAGGTTGGGTCAACAGGTGTCCATCCATAGAGCGGGAGGTAGATTTCTGTCCAGGCATGCCCACATTTCTGCAGAGACACCGAACTGTCCCCTTGGGGCATGAAAACGACCCCGTCTACCTGACGCGCCGGAATCCCGGCCGCGCGGGCAAGTGCGATAAAGAGTTTAGCAATTGCCATGCAGTTGCCTCGTTTCAGTTCCAATGTTTCTTTGGGGTACTGTAATCCAGAGGCGAGCTCTTGATTGGCATAGTCAGTTTCCAAATCTTCATAAGTAATCGTATCGGTAATAAAATCATAGAGCGCTTTTGCCTTCTGAAACGGGTTCGAAAGAGATCCAATTAGTGCTTGCGTGGTTTGTTGTATGACAGCATCCTGAGGATCTATATCTCCCTCTTCCTTTAGGAAGTTTTTTAAATCCTGGGCCAGCGGTTCATAGGTATCGGGAACATCCTTGGCGCTGGCGGGATGGTTGTTCGGGTTGATTACTACCAGATAAGAGAGTGAAATTGTTTCAACTTGTCCGTTTTTTACATTTGAGAAATAAAATCCTGCTACCTGGTTTCCATCCGGATCGACGGTTAAAACATTATGCTTGGGGTTCGTCTCCAGTTCAACCTGTGTTTGTCCGGTAATATCCCTTCGGGC
The DNA here is from genome assembly GCA_964634935.1 of uncultured Planctomycetia bacterium. GTDB lineage: Bacteria > Omnitrophota > Gorgyraeia > Duberdicusellales > Duberdicusellaceae > CAZWJT01. The sequence continues at coordinate 149,909 of CAZWJT010000006.1, forward strand.
CAAAGGGAATTTAAACTGCAAGCTTGTCAGGTCGGCGCGTGCTTTTAAGAAAAATCTGTAGGTTACCCTGTAGGTGAGCGTATTTTCGCTTTGGCCATTCTTTTGTGGTGGTTCTCTGCGGGCAATTTGTTCAGGAAAATAAGTTACGGTGATACCGCTGACGTTGATTTTGGTATATTGGTCAGTTTCCTCAACGATTGTCCCCTGGATCATTTTCCCGGATTTTAAGTAGAGCGTGTCAGCCAATAGCAGGTGTGAAACTATAAAGAAAGCCAATGGCAGGCTCTTACGGATGAGCAGTTTCAAAACGGTATCCTTCCTTATGAACGGTTTGGATGTATTCTTTCCCTATTTTTCTTCTTAACAGGAGTACATGCGCATCAACGGTGCGGGTGGTATAGTTACTTGCGTATTGCCAGACTTGTTCAAGCAGCTCCCGCCGGGTTACAATCTCATTTTTTCTGGTGATGAGATAACGCAAGAGGCGAAATTCAAGCGCCGATAGATTCAGGGTTTTCTTTTTTCTGAGTGCTCGGGATTGAGCGAAATTAATATTGAGGACGCTGTCAGCATAGGTATCTGAAGGTAGGAGATTCTTCCGGCGCAGTACGGCTTTTATCCTGGCTTTTACTTCTTCAAGGCTGAATGGTTTGGTTATATAATCATCAGCGCCAGCTTCAAAGCCTTTGATTTTATCAACGAGCTGATCTCGGGCGGTAAGCATAATGATCGTGCTGCGGCTTCCTTGTGTTTTGAGTGTGCGGCATACTTCATAGCCGTCGATGTCCGGGAGGAAAAGATCGAGGAGGATGAGATCCGGTTGATCTTTCTGAGCAAACGCAATCCCTTCATTGCCGGTTGAAGCCGTCGCAACGTTATAGAAGTTATTTAATTCATCCCGTAAGCTGACTTGGATCGCAAGTTCGTCTTCAATGATCAGTATTTTTTCCATAGCGCTTATTCGGTTATTACCGGCAGAATAATGCGAAAGGTTGTTCCTTGATCCGGGATACTTTCAAATTCAACTTTTCCTTTCTGCGCCTCGGTGAACATTCGGGTAAGCGTCAGCCCCAATCCAGTTCCTTGTCCAGTATGGAAGAACGGCTCGAATATCTTACTGCGATTTTTCTCTTCAATTCCTTTCCCTTGGTCGGTGACCTCCAGGTAAAGCTGTTTTTTATCCGCTCGTGCTTGGACCAGGACAATGCCGTTTGGAGGAGAAAATTTCAGTGCGTTAGCGAGAATATTGAGAAACGCCTTTTTCGTCATTTCTTTATCGAGAAAAAACAGAGGAAGATTTTGCTCGATATTCTTTTCGATCTTACAGTCAGGCCTCAGAAGTGTTGCCGGGTATTCCCGTATCGCTGATTCAAGAAACTCATCTAGATAAACGCCTTCTCTGGTGCTCGGTTCATTCTGATGTTCGCATTTTGAATAATCAAGAATATTGGTAATGAGATGGTTTAAGCCATGGAGATGAGAGAGAATCATGATTGCATATTCACTCTGCTTTGCGGATTCAGCCGGATTTAAATGCAGGAGCCGTTCAGTGAGAAGTCGGATCGCGGTAACCGGCGTTTTTAACTCATGGGTTACCAGGGAGATAAAATCGTGTTTGAGTTTCGTTACTTCAAGTTGTTTTTTGATCTGGCGGGTGCTCAGGTAACTGCCAAAGAGGAGGATGAGGATCAAAGCGAGAATAATCAAGGAAAACGAAAAAATATTTATTTTGCCAAGAGTCGTAAAAAGTTCGCGTTCATAAAGAACAAGTTGCGGGTTGTTTTTCAGCACCTGGTCAACAGTTATATATTGATGGTACAAACTCCAGACTGTAAGTGTGCCTAGAAGAATACTTGGAAGAATTACCCCCAGGAGAAAGAAATCTGCATATTTATCCGGTTCAAATAATTTCATATTCTATATCACTGTATCATAGCAGCCTGGGCTTGTAAAGCCCCCCACCAGGTTGTAAAATAATTGTAAAATCAACATTTTTCTATTGAATGGGAGTGTAGGGGTG
>CAZWJT010000007.1:0-147470 GCA_964634935.1 uncultured Planctomycetia bacterium
AGATTGCCTTTGTCAACAAGATGGACCGTGCCGGAGCTGACTTCTTTGGGGTGCTTCAAGGGATCGAGAAAATATTAGGAGGAAATCCCGTGGCGCTCCAAGTACCGATTGGCAGCGAAGATCATTTTAAAGGTTTTGTCGATCTTTTAGAGATGAAAGCATGTGTTTACGATGATGAATCGCTCGGGAAGAATTTTGTACTTCAAGATATACCGCAGGATTTGAACGAGCTTGCAGCAAAATACCGGCACACGCTTATTGAAAGAGTCGCTTCATGTGATGATTCGCTGATGAAGAAATACCTCGAATCCGAAGACAGGATAACCCAGGAAGAACTCCATGCCGCAATCCGGAAAGGCACTGTTGCCAACAAGATCGTCCCTGTGCTCTGCGGAGCATCGTTCAAGAACAAAGGGGTCCAGAAGCTTTTAGATGCGATTGTTGCCTATCTGCCGTCGCCGAAAGATCTCCCGCCGGTTAAAGGTCATGCTCTGGATGATCCGGAGAAAATGATCGAGCGGCGCGCAGAGGGGAATGAACCATTCACCGCCTTGGCATTTAAGGTACAAGTTGATGCACATATGGGAAAGCTCGTTTATTTTCGCGTCTACTCAGGAGCGCTGAGCGCCGGGTCGTATGTCTATAACGCGACCAAGGGGAAGAAGGAACGTATTGGCAGAATTCTCCAGATGCACGCCAATCAGAAGGAAAACCGCGATGTCATCTACGCAGGAGAGATTGCTGCGGCAACAGGATTAGCCAAGACTGTGACCGGGGATACTCTCTGTGCTCCAGAGCAGCCGGTTTTACTTGAAGCGATAAAATTTCCCACTCCGGTTATGTCCATCAGTGTTACTCCTCAGAATCGGGCAGAACAAGATAAGCTTTCCAAGGCGTTGGCTAAACTTGCTGAAGAGGATCCGACTTTTACGGTTACTTCCGACCAGGAAACCGAAGAGACGGTGTTATCCGGCATGGGAGAGTTGCATCTTGAGATTATCGTCGATCGATTAAAGGAAGAATTTGGTGTTAATCCCGCAATCGGCCGGCCGAAGGTAGCTTATAAAGAGACGATCCGGAATAAAGTTACTGAAGAATACAAGCATATTAAACAGTCAGGCGGACACGGGCAATATGGGCATGTTGTTTTTCAGATTTCACCGCTTTCGGCTGGAGAAGGCTTCCATTTTGAAAACAGCATCAAAGGCGGTGCGATTCCAAGAAGTTATTTCCCGGCGATTGAGAAAGGAATTTTGCAGGCGCTCAGTGAAGGTGTTTACGCGGGGTATCCCGTCGTTGATGTGCAGGTGGAACTCGTTGACGGCTCATACCATGAGGTTGATTCTTCAGAGATCGCGTTCCGGCTGGCGTCGATCGGCTGTTTTAAGAGTGGTTTTCTGAAATGTGTTCCGGTACTGCTTGAACCATGCATGAAGCTTGAGGTAACTACTCCTGAAGAATACTCGGGAAATGTGGTGGGTAATATCTGTTCACGTCGAGGAAAAGTGCTTGGAATGGAAAGCAAGGGGTTACAGAAGCTTATCCTTGCGGAAGTTCCTTTGTCGGAGATGTTTGGATATTCGACCGCCCTTCGTTCTTTAAGCAGCGGACGAGCAGGGTATTCCATGGAATTTGCCAAGTATATCGAGGTTCCTTTCGAGGTGACCGCAAAGATATTAGAAGAAAAAAAGCAGAGTAAGAGAACATCATGAAACGAAATGTTTCTATCCGATAAAGGAAATGCCGGAGACTTTTGATTCAGTCAGTCTTTTGAACCGTTAAAAGAAAAGAGGTCATATGAAACAGAATATCTTTTATTTTTTCATTGCATTGCTTTGTGTGTGTTTTAGCGCATGTGCACAGAAAAAAGAAGAGGCAAAACAAGAAAAGGCAGTTTCGCAAGCAAAGGGGGTTGTAGTGGACACTCAGGGAAAAACACCGGGTAAAACAGAATCAGCAGCGCCTACGCCAAAGGCAGAATCAGGAAAGAAGATTATCAAAACTGGCAGTACGGTAAAGATGGATTATACGCTTACGGTTGACGGGCAGGTCGCGGACACTTCCGAAGGTCGCGGGCCTCTCAGCTATATTCAAGGTGAACATAAAATTATCGTTGGCTTAGAAAAACAACTTGAGGGGCTCACCGTTGGCGATGAGAAAACCGTTACGGTCGCGCCACAGGAGGCCTATGGCGATTATGACCCGCTTGGCCTTAAGGAAGTTCCCCGCTCAAGATTTTCTCCTGATATTGATTTGAAGCCAGGGGTTATTCTTCAGGCCGCTGCTCCTTCCGGAGAGCGGTTTCCGGCGCGAATAACCGAGGTTCGCAAGGATAGCGTCGTAGTTGACTTTAATCATCCATTGGCAGGGAAAACACTCACATTTAAAATCAAGATTGTTGATATCCAATAGGGTGTCATCGTTAAGGAGGAAAAATGCATTCGTGCAAGACGTTCGAGGATTTAAAAGTATCTCATGAGCTCAAGAAAGCAATCGCAGACATGGGGTTTGAAGAACCTACGCCGATTCAGGCGCAGGCGATTCCCGTAGCATTGCAAGGAAAGGACATTATTGGGCAAGCACAAACGGGTACCGGGAAGACCGTTGCCTTTGCGATTCCCTTGGTTGAGAAAGTAAACCCAAAGCAAAAAGTCCCTCAGGCCCTTGTACTTTGCCCGACTCGAGAACTGGCAATTCAGATTGCCGAAGAGTTCGCAAGACTTACCCGATACAAACGGGATATCCACGCAGTACCAATTTACGGCGGCCAGGCGATCGATAGGCAGCTTTATATGCTGCGTCGGGGGATTCAAGTGGTTATTGGCACTCCAGGGCGGATTATGGACCATATGGAGAGGGGCACTTTACAACTCGACCAAATTTCTATGGTCGTACTCGATGAAGCGGACAAGATGCTGGACATGGGGTTTCGTGACGACATTGAATTTATTTTGAAACGGACACCCGAAGAACGGCAGACGCTTTTATTTTCCGCTACTATGCCTCGGCCGATCGTTGAGATGGCTCGTCGGTATCAAAAAAATCCGGAAATGATCAGGGTTATCCCTGAACAGTTAACGGTTCCGAGCATCGAGCAGTTTTACTGCGAAGTGAACGCAAGCATGAAACTTGAGGCTCTCTGTCGGATTATCGACGTGCACGGCATCAAGCGCGCTTTGATTTTTTGTAACACCAAACAAAACGTTGATGAGCTTGCCCGGCATCTGCAGGCTCGAGGGTATCTTGTTGAAAGCCTCCATGGAGATATGACTCAGGTACGCAGGGACCGGGTTATGGAGAAATTTCGCAATGGGAAACTTGAACTTTTAGTTGCTACCGATGTCGCGGCTCGCGGCATTGACGTAGAAAACCTGGAAGCTGTTTTCAACTATGATTTTCCCAAGGACAACGAATACTACGTGCACCGCATTGGAAGAACCGGCAGGGCAGGTAAATCCGGCAGAGCGTTCAGTTTCATCGTCGGGAAGGAGATTTACAAATTACGCGATATCCAGCGCGATACCAAGACCAAAATTATTCAGAAACCAGTCCCGTCTTTGCGGGAAGTGGAGGATATGCGGTCAAATATACTGTTTGACAAGATTCGGGATATCCTCCAGGCGGGAAGACTTGAGCGGCATGTCCGTCAGGTAGAAGAATTTCTTGGTACCACCTATACCTCTCTTGACGTGGCGGCTGCGCTGCTGAAGATGTTGACTGATGGAGCAACGGACAATCAAGCTGAGGACGCATTAGGTCTCTGCGATACGGGAGCCTCAGAAGGGGTAGTCCGGTTATTTATGAATGCAGGAAAAAGCGCGAGGATTTCCGTACGGGATATTTTAGAAGCGCTGCAGGCAAATTCATCTGTTCCAAAAGAATCAATCGGGGTAATCAGGATTTACGACAAGTACACATTTATCGATATCGCCAAAGAGTATGCAAAGGATGTGCTTTTGACGATGAAAAATAGTTCGATACGTGGCGTGCGCATCAATGTAGAACTGGCAAAACCCAAGCGAAGCGCATCCTGAGGCATAAGGAGGGGCTATGAAAGGTATTATTTTAGCCGGAGGAAAAGCTACCCGCCTTTATCCGGTCACCAAGGGTGTTTGTAAACAGATGCTCGCGGTGTACGATAAGCCGATGATTTATTATCCCCTGTCGATGCTGCTCCTTGCTGGGATTCGCGAGATTCTTATTATTTCAACCCCCAAAGATCTCCCCCGATTTCAAGACCTTCTGGGGGATGGGCAGCAGATTGGCGTTTCTTTCTCTTACCTTGCGCAACCAAAACCAAAGGGTATCGCCGAGAGCTTTCTGCTTGGGGAGCAGTTCATCAATAAACAGCCAGTTGCTCTGGTGCTTGGGGACAATATTTTTTATGGACATGACCTTCGTCTCTATTTACGCCAGGCGGCTTTGCTGAAAAGAGGCGCTGTAGTTTTTGCTTATTATGTCAGAGATCCTGAGCGCTATGGAGTTGTTTCATTCGATGCGAAATGTAACGCGCTCTCGATTGAAGAAAAACCGAAGTCTCCTCAGTCAAACTGGGCGATAACCGGAATATATTTCTACGATTCGGAGGTTGTTGGCTACGCCAAAGATTTAAAGCCGTCTCACCGGGGAGAGCTTGAGATTACGGATATCAACAACCGGTATCTTGCTGCGAAAAAACTGAAGGTGACACTGCTGGGAAGAGGCTATGCCTGGCTTGATACCGGGACGCACGATTCACTGATCGATGCGTCTCTTTTTATCCGGACTATTGAAGAACGCCAGGGGTTGAAAGTCGGCTGTATCGAGGAGATTGCGTATCGACAAAAGTATATCACGAACGCGCAGCTGCGGGCGCTTGCTTCATCCACCCATACCGCATATGGCGAATACCTGAAGCGTATCTGTGATGAACGGTAACCGGAGGGTGAGTTATATCGCATATGCCGTTTCAGTTTAAGCGTCTTCAGATTCCCGAAGTGATCCTGATCGAGCCAAAAATTTTTCAGGATGACCGGGGATTTTTTATCGAAACATATAAACAATTTGATTTTGCTGCCGCCGGCATTTCTGTTTCTTTTGTCCAGGATAATTTTGTTTCTTCTTTGAACCAAGGAGTGCTGAGAGGTTTGCATTATCAATTGAATCCGTGCGCTCAAGGTAAGCTGATTATGGTGCTTTCCGGTGAGATTTTTGATGTTGCGGTAGATATCCGCAAGAACTCCCCATGGTATGGGAAATCGGCCAGTTTCGTCCTTTCAGAGAAAGACCACGCAATGCTTTATATTCCCACTGGGTTTGCTCACGGATACTGTGTTCTTTCAAAGGGTGCGCGCGTTCTCTATAAGTGCACGGCCGCTTACGAAAGAGAGAAAGAACGTGGTATTCGATGGAATGATCCGGACATCGCTATCCAGTGGCCGGTTACCCGGCCGGCTCTTTCCCCAAAAGATAAACTTTTACCTTTTTTGGCAGACGCTGAGAATAACTTTTTCTATGGATAGAAGCGAGAGTTTTCTGATTACTGGAGCTTCCGGGCAGCTTGCTCGCGCGTTCGAAAAAATTCTGGCCCAACGCGGTGTGAGCTTCTTTTCTTTCTCCCGGGAAACGTTAGATATTACCGACAACGGGCAGGTCAGGGATATCCTCCAGAAGCTTCATCCGGAGGTTGTCGTAAACTGTGCGGCTTATAATTTTGTCGATAAGGCTGAGACAGATGACGCCGCATGGAGAGTAAATGCGACTGGTCCGCGCGAGCTTGCCGCTCTGTGTCAAGAGCTCGGGATTTTTCTTGTGCATTTCAGTACGGATTATGTTTTTGACGGTGCTCAGTCTCGAGGATATCGAGAGGATGATGTTCCTTGCCCGCTGAACGTGTATGGAAGAACAAAATTGGAGGGTGAACGCGAGGTTTTAAAACTTCTTTCGCAAAGCCTTGTGTTCCGGGTGAGCTGGGTTGTGGGTGAGGGAAAAAATAATTTTCTCTACAAAGTTTTTGAATGGTCGCAGGGGAACCCCAGCCTTCATATTGCCAAGGACGAAGTTTCTTCACCAACGTTTACCGACGATATCGTTTCTGCCGTGCTTTTGGCGCGGGAAAAGAAGCTACATGGGCTTTATCATTTTTCCAGTAGTGGTTTTTGTTCTCGTTTTGAAATGGCTGAGTTGTTTTTGCAAAAAATGGGCCGTAGCAATAAGGTTATTTCTGTCCCGGCCTCAACATTTCAATCGAAAGCACGACGTCCGTCATTTTCTGGATTGGATAATTCCAAGATTCAAGATGCCTTAGGGATTCAAATCCCTTCGTGGCAGGAAACCGTGAGTCGTTTTGTTTCTTTGTATGCGGGGAGTTTCTCTCGCGAAGCAGTATAACCAGGAAAGGATTATGAAGAAAATACTGATTACCGGTGGAGCTGGATTTATCGGCAGTCATATTGTGCGCTGTGCATGTGCTCAAGGATACAGGGTTCTCGTTCTTGATAATCTTACCTACGCTGGAGATAGAACGAGGTTATCCGGAATTAAAAAAGTTTCTTTCTACCGGGGAGATATTTGCGACCGGAGTTTTGTGAGGAAAGTTTTTGCCCGGGAGAAACCAGAATATATTATTCATGCCGCGGCCGAAACTCATGTTGACCGGAGTATCCACGATTCAGCGCCTTTCTTGAGAACCAATATTGAAGGAACCAGAGTATTGCTTGATGTCTGCCGCCAATTTCCTCCTTCAAAATTCCTCCATATGGCAACTGATGAGGTGTATGGTGAAATACGGAAAGGAAAATTTCTTGAAACAACTCCACTTGACCCGCACAGCCCCTACGCCGCCTCAAAAGCAGCGGCCGATCTTTTGATTCAATCGTATGTTCGAACATATGGTTTTCCGGCCGTCATTGTGCGGCCTTGCAATAATTACGGACCATGGCAGTATCCCGAAAAACTTATTCCGGTTGTTACTATCAAAGCGTTGCGGAATGAGAAAATTCCTGTTTACGGGAAAGGCGAGAATATGCGCGAGTGGCTTTTTGTCGAAGATTGCGCGCATGCTCTATTGTTCGTACTGCGATTTGGCCGTGTTGGCGAAGTGTACAACATGGGGAGCGGCCAGGAGAGAAGAAATTTGGATGTTGTTTCTGAAATTCTTCGTCTGCTTGGGAAGCCAAAAACCTTAATTCAATTTGTTCAGGATCGTCCGGGACATGATTTCCGGTATGCTTTGAATTTTTCAAAACTTTCAAAGCTTGGATTTTCTCCTCGTGTCAGTTTTGCTGAAGGGCTTCACAAAACAGTGTTGTGGTATCAGAATAACCTTGCGTGGGTTGAGCAAAAAATGGATGATTTATCCCGGCATTGGAAAAAAACCTATAAAAAATAGGGATTTATTCTGTTCGAGGAAATGGTACATAAATTTTGAAAAGAGGAGGATGTATGACGCGGATAGGTATCGTTTGTGTTTTGTGTGTGGTGTTTCTTTTTTCTTCCGGGTGCGTATTCTTGCGTAAGGCAAAAAAAGCCGATGAATTAGAGTTTCAGGTTGAGAAACTCAAAGAAGAAATTTCTGAGCTTGAGCAGGCAAAACGCGATCTTGCCGAAAGTCTTCAGCAGGAAATAGGCGACTATAAGGCAAAGCTTGAGATGACTGAGCGTGGTCTGGTTATTACGTTTCTTGCTGAGGTTTTCTTCGATTCCGGAAAGGATTTACTTCGGGAAGACGGAAAACGTTCACTCGCGAAAGTCGCAGCGATTCTGAACCGGGATGTTCCGAATTCATATCTTGCTGTTGAAGGCCACACCGATGCTGATCCGATTAAGCATTCGGCCTGGAAATCAAATTGGGAGCTTTCCGCGGCCCGGGCGTTGGCTGTTTTGCATTTTTTCATTGACCAATGCAACGTAAAACCGTCAAGGCTTTCCGCGAATGCCTACGGTGAATTTCGGCCGATTGCCTCGAACAAAGAAGTAAAAGAGAAACAGCAGAACCGGCGCGTTGAAATAGTGATTCTTCCATCCGAGATAAAAAAGATAAAGAAATAATGTAGCAAGGAGGAAATAATGCTTGAGATGATTGAGGTAATTGGCATCTCCGCACACGGGTTTTCTGAAGCTGTCCAGAACGCCATTGAGCACGTGAATGCTACAGGAAGGAAAATTCATTTTTTTGAAGTTGTTGAGCAGAGAGGGGCTGTCCGCGAGGGATTGCTCAAGGAATTTCAAATAAAGCTTAAGATCGCGCTTGAGATGAATGTTGCTCCCCTGGGAGAAAAAAAAGAAAAATTTTGCCCTACTTGCCAGAAGCCTCATGGCGCCGCAGGGCATCTTTGTGTTCCGAAGACCAAGAAAGATACGACCTGTGACTGGTGTGGGGCGCTTATCGCCGATGAGCGGCATCTCTGTAATAAGAAGATTAAAGAGCTTGCCTATATCTGTAATACATGCGGCAGGACCGCTGTTTCTGCTGAATATCTCTGCAGTCCGAAAAAGATAAAATAACCAAGCTGATTTTTGCATCAAAGGGGTTGTTTGGTTTGATTATTTCTGCGAAATACGGTATAATTATTTTATACCAACCTTACTAAGAACACGGAGATTTGTGTGCCAACAGTGCGTTTTCTTTCTGGGGATGAAGCAGCAGCTTGGGGAGCATATGAAGAGGGCTTAAAAGTCGCCTGTTCATATCCTGGGACGCCCGCCACAGAAATTCTTGAAACTCTCGCCACGTTTCCTGAGGTCGATGCCCAGTGGTCAGTGAACGAGAAAGTCGCTTTTGAGGTTTCTCTTTCGGCCTCGATCGCCGGATTGCGGTCTCTTTTTGCGGCAAAACATGTTGGATTAAATGTAGCGATGGACGCGCTGATGACGTCAGCGTACACCGGCGTTAACGCTGGATTTATCATTATTTCTTGTGATGATCCTGGAATCCATTCTTCCCAAAACGAACAAGATAACAGATTGTTTGCCAAGGTTGCTAAGATTCCGCTCCTTGAGCCGGCAAGTCCTTCCGAGGCGAAGAAATACACGGCATATGCATTTACGTTGAGCGAAAGATTTGATACGCCAGTTCTGTTGCGGATGACAACTCGTATCGCGCATACCAAGGAAAATGTTCGTTGCGGGATACGGAAAGAATTTGTTTCAAAGAGTTTCACTCTGGATCCTGCGAAGTATGTCATGGTTCCTCGGAATGCATACGCCCGGCACAGTGATTTGGAAAAAAGGATGTCTTCCCTGGTTCAATATTCAGAAAAAATGCCATTGCACACAGAAGAGCTGGGGAGTCGGAAGATTGGATTTATTACGAGCGGTATTTCTTATCTCTATGCAAAAGAAATGTACCCGCAGGCTTCATTCTTAAAATTAGGAATGACTTTTCCTCTCCCTCAGGAAAAGATCAAGGCGTTTGCCAAAAAAGTACAGCAGGTTTTTGTGCTTGAGGAACTTGAGCCTTTTCTTGAAGAAGAGATACAGCGTTTTGGCGTACGCTGTAAGGCAAAGCATCCATCTTTTCGCGTCGGAGAGCTGCGGCCGGAACTTATACCCACCCTGGTAGCTGGGAAATCAAAGAAAACACAAGAGTCTTCCGCCCGCCGTCCAGTCTTTTGTCCCGGTTGTCCTCATCGGGCAGTTTTTTGGGTATTGAAAAAAATGAAATTAGTAGTTGCCGGAGATATTGGTTGTTATACGTTGGGCGCTCTGCCGCCGCTTTCCAGTCTTCATACTTGTCTCTGCATGGGGAGCGGGGTGACATTTCTTGAGGGATTCTGTAAGCGTGGCGACCAGAAGGTTGTTGGGGTAGTGGGGGATTCAACATTCATCCATTCAGGCATACCTGGTTTGATTAATCTCAGCTACAATAAAGCGTCGGGCGTTCTTTTGATTCTCGATAATTCAACAACAGCAATGACTGGTAATCAGCCGCATCCCGGGATGGGAATTACCTTGAAAAAAGAACCAACTAAAAAGCTTATCCTTGAAGACGTGTGTCTTGCCTGTGGAGCTGACACGGTTGACATCGTGAATCCGTTTTGTACGAAAGATCTCGAGGAGCTTCTCAAGAAAAGGATTACCGAGAAGAAGCTTTCTGTGATTATTTGTCGTTTTCCCTGTTTTTTGCTAGAACGGAAAAAATCAAGAGTCCCTTTGCTCCAGAAAGAAAGTTGCAAGAAATGTTATCTTTGTTTGGGGGTTCATTGCCCAGCCTTAAGTAAAACCGCGGACGGGTCTGTTGAGATTAACGCGCTTTTATGTACAGGATGCGGTCTTTGTGTTCAAGCGTGCAGTTTTGGAGCTTTGAAAGTTCATGAATAAGGGAATAACTGTGAATATTCTTTTTTGCGGTACCGGCGGGCAGGGAGTTTTGAGCGCTGCTGAAGTATGCGGATGGGCCGCTCTTTTTCAGGGTTATCATGTTAAAAAATCAGAAGTACATGGCATGGCTCAGCGGGGAGGCTCGGTTGAATCGCATCTGCGTTTCGGCGGGCAGGTTTTTTCTCCGCTTATTCCATACGGCCAGGCTGATTTTCTCGTAGCTTTTGATTCTCATGAGGCGGTACGGCTTAAGGGTTTTTTACGCCCTCGGGGTATTGATTTTACTTCTGCGCTTGCTCGGGCACAGAAAGAAATGGTTGAGCGTAGATATTTGAACACCTATATCCTTGGTATTCTTGCGCAAAAGATTCCTTTGGGTCAGGAACATTGGATCCGCGCATTTGAGGTTGTTTTTGGTGCTAAAGATTTCTTGAAGAACAAGGAAATTTTTCTTAACGGCAAGGGTGCTACGTAAGATTTGGGAGGCATGAGAATTTAAAGGGGTGAGATATGATTTGGAATGAAAAATTTGAATGCATGGGAAAAGAGGAATTAAAAAATATCCAGTCTGAGCGCCTCAAGACAGTCGTCGCGCACATTGAAAAGAAATCCCCATTCTACAAGGAAAAATTAAAGCAGCATGGCATTACGTCTTCAGATATCAAGACAATAGATGATTTAAAAAAACTTCCTTTTACCACCAAAGACGATATGCGTTTAAGCTACCCGTTCGGGATTTTTTCAGAACCGCTTTCGCGAATTAAGGAAATTCATGTTTCCAGCGGTACGACCGGAAACCCAACCGTTGTTGGATACGCGAAAGAAGACTTGAAACTTTGGTCTGAAGTCATGGCCAGAGTTTTATGTTGTGCGGGCGCCCAGCCTAAAGATATGATTCAAATTGCGTATGGATATGGTCTTTTTACCGGAGGTCTTGGTTTTCATTACGGGGCTTTAGAGATGGGACTTACGATTATTCCGGCTTCGTCCGGGCAGACTAAGCGCCAATTAAAGATTATGGCGGATTTTCATCCACGGATTCTTGCCTGCACGCCAAGTTACGCGCTCTATATGGCGGAAGAGGCAAAACAAATGGGCATGAAGCCAGAAGAGAGCAGCTGGGAAGTTGGTATTTTTGGAGCTGAACCATGGAGTGAATCAATGCGGGTAGAAATAGAGAAAGCGTGGGATATCCTTGCGACCGACGTCTATGGTTTGTCCGAAATTATCGGGCCGGGGGTCGCGCAAGAATGTCAATATAAATCAGGTTTGCATATTTTCTGGGATGTGTTTTATCCGGAGATTATTGACGCAAAGACAGGGGCGTATCTTCCGGAAGGAGAATACGGCGAGCTTGTGATTACTACTTTGACGAAACACGGCATGCCCCTTTTGCGATATCGGACCAGGGATATCGTGTCAATCACGCATGAACCATGCAAGTGCGGACGAACGCTTCCGCGGATCAGTAAGATTAAGGGACGCACCGATGATATGATTATTGTGCGCGGCATTAACGTTTTTCCTTCGCAAATCGAGCATATTCTTCTCAGCATTGAAGGAGTCCAGCCGCATTACCAGCTTGTTGTTGACCGGAAGTTGGGTGATCTTGATGAGCTGGAGGTGCTCGTTGAGGTTGAGGAAGGCATTTTCTCCGATGAAATCAAGAAACTTCGTGTTTTAGAAGAAAAAATTCGGAAGGAAATCGAGTCAATTTTGGGAATTTTTGTAAAAGTCCGGTTAGTTGAACCGCGCACTATAGAACGAAGCGAAGGCAAGGCAAAGCGGGTAGTGGATAAAAGAGTGATTTAGCGAGGAGGAGCATTGGGGTTGATTCGAAAGGAGGAGTATGAAGCTTATCCAACTTTCCATCTTTCTAGAAAATCGACAAGGACGTTTGTATGAGGTTTGTTCAGTACTTGGCGCAAGCAAGATCAACATCCGGGCTCTGACTATCGCCGAAACCGAAGGTTTCGGAGTGCTGCGGATCGTTGTTGATAAGCCTGAGGAGGCGGTTAAGATATTAAAATATAACGGATTTGTGGCTAACATTACCGAGATTGTTGCTCTTGAGGTTGAAGATAAACCCGGAGGCTTGGCGAATATCTTGGGCGTGTTGAATGAAAATAACATCAACATTGAGTATATGTACGGATTCGTGGAAAAATTTTCTGAGAAAGCTTTGCTGGTATTCCGCTTTGAAAATCCAGATTCGGCCATATCGGTTCTGGTTAAAAACAATATTAAAGTTATCGGCAAGGATGACATTACCAACCTTTAAGGCATGAGACAGTGCGTCCAATATTGGGATAAAGCACATGAAACCATATCGCGAGATGCTCTTTCTTTGTTGCAATTGAAACGCTTGCGTGAGACGATTCGGCTTGCGCTTCAAACCAAATTCTATAAATCCAGACTCAAAAAAGCCGGAATTTGCACTCCGGGCGATTTACGGAGTCTTGAGGATTTACGCCGGATCCCCTTCACGACAAAAGATGATTTGCGGGAGTGTTACCCCAATGGCCTTTTAGCTGTTCCACTTAAAGACGTTGTACGGATCCATACTTCCAGCGGGACAACTGGAATCCCCACGGTGATTCATCATACCAAGAGTGATATTCGTCAATGGACCGAGCTTGTCGCGCGGTCAATTGTAGCTACTGGGGCTGGGCCTGCGGATGTATTTCAGAATATGATGACTTATGGTATGTTTACCGGAGGATTGGGTTTACATTATGGGGCGGAGCTTGTCGGCATGACTGTGATCCCTATGGGTGGAGGGAATACCAAGCGTCAAATTCAAATTATGCGTGACTTTCATACAACTGTTTTGCATGTTACTCCCAGTTACTTATTGCACATTCATTCTCAGTTTGCCGAAGCCTGTGGTGACCAAAGCCAACTTTCCTTACGAAAGGCGTTCTTGGGGGCTGAGCCGTATTCAGAAGATACCCGAAAGAAGATCGAAAGTCTTTTTGGTATTGACGCTTACAACTCATACGGATTAAGTGAGATGAATGGTCCGGGGGTTGCTTTTGAATGTATTTACAAAAATGGGATGCATGTTTGGGAAGATGCGTATATGCTCGAGATTATCGATCCAAAAACAGAAAAACTACTGCCTGAGGAACATTTAGGGGAAATTGTATTTACCACGCTTTCGCGCACCGCTACGCCACTGTTACGGTATCGCACCCGGGATTTAGCATTTATTTATAAAGGGAGGTGCCCTTGCAAAAGGACCCATCGGAGAATTTCGCGGATTACCGGAAGAACGGATGATATGCTTATTGTTAATGGAGTAAACATCTATCCTTCGCAAATAGAGTCAGTCATTATGCGAGTTCCAGAAGTGGGTACCAATTACCAGATTTATCTTGAGAAAGAAGGTTCGCTTGATAAGCTTATCGTGAAGGTAGAAATTTATTCGAAGATGTTTCACGGAGATTTAAAAGAACTTGATTTACTTCGGGCCAGAATAAAAGAAAACCTCAAAGCCTCGATTGTGATCAATCCAATCGTTGAACTTCATGAGCCTGGAAGTTTGCCGATATCTGAGGGGAAAGCCAAGCGCGTAGTTGATATGCGAAAGAAACTGTGATGATCTGTTTATGGTTGACTTGATACAAGAAACGGGAGGCGGATAATGGTACGACAACTGAATATTTTTATCGAGAATAAACCCGGACGCTTAAAGGCGGTAACGGAAGTTTTGCTTGCTCAGCAGGTAAATATCCGCGCCTTTACCATCCAAGACAGGCGTGATTTTGGGCTGATGAAACTTCTCGTGAATATTCCACAACAAGCATACCTTGTGCTTGCGGATAAAGGATACGCTTGTGCTTTGAAAGATGTGGTCGCTCTCTCTATCAAAGATAAACCGGGGAATCTGCATAAGCTGCTTTCACTTCTTGCGCAGCACAACATTAATATTTCAGATACCTATGGATTTGTGCTTGAACCGCAAGCTCAGGGGGTTTGTTGTCTGGAAGTAGACAATCCTCAGGAGCTCGAAATACTTCTGCAAAAAGAAGGATTTACGGTTTTGCAGGAAGAACAGCTGAATACCTTCTGAAGTAAGAATGATTATCGATATCCATACCCATGCCTGGCCGGAGAAAATTTCAGGAAAAGCCCGCGAGTTTCTCGAATCGTTATTTCATGTTCAAATGGTGGGTGATCCAACGGTAACCACATTGTTGCATGCGATGGATAAATGTGGTATTGACTTGAGCGTTATCTGCGGTGTTGCTGCTCGACCTGAACAGGTTCCTTCTATCAATAACTGGCTTTTTAGCGTACGCAGTGAGCGCCTGAAGGTTTTTTGCGCGTTACACCCTGCCTATGAAAAGTGGACTGAAGAAATCTCGCGAATAGCAGACCAGGGCGATGGGGTTAAGTTACAGCCGGAGTTTCAGAATTTCTATGTCGATAGTGAAGCTGTATTTCCGCTCTATGAACGACTGGAGCGGGATCAAATTCCTGTTTTATTCCACTGCGGAGAAGAATTGTCCGGAACGATGTTGGTTCGTTCTTCACCGGAACGGATACTTGCCGTAAAGGAAAAATTTCCTCACCTGTGTATTATCGCTGCTCATTTCGGCGGATTTCGTCTCTGGAAGGATGTAAAAAAATATCTTCTTGGGAAAGATATTTATTTGGATACGTCTTTTTTCTTTCCATATCTTTCCCCGGATGAAATAATCTCCTTTCTTACTTCGCATCCAGATGATCGGTTACTTTTCGGGACTGATTTTCCGTTAGTTGACCAGAAAGAAGACATACGGTTTCTTGAGAATCTTGATATTTCTACGTCTCTCCGGAGGAAAATTTTTTCTGAGAACGCTCAAAGACTTCTTGATTTTTCAAAAAAGCGAAAGGCATGAATAAAAAAGGAGTTGTTCAAAAACCAGGATTTGATAACGAGAGGTATTTACGCGAACAGACTGCGGCAATTCTGGAGCGGGTAGCCTTGTTCCACAACAAGCTTTATCTTGAGTTTGGAGGAAAGCTTTGTTTCGATTATCATGCTGCTCGAGTTCTTCCTGGATATGACCCGAATGTGAAAATCCGCCTCCTTCAAAAACTCAAAGATCAGATTGAGATGGTTCTTTGTATTTATGCGGGAGATATCGAACGGGGAAGGGTGCGAGGCGATTTTGGTATTACCTATGATCTGGCAACCCTGAAACTCATTGATGATTTGCGTAGATGGGGGTTGGATGTGGCGGCGGTTGTTATCACGCGATTCCACAATCAGCCGGCGGCAGTTACTTTTAAAAATAAGCTGGAACACAGAGGTGTCCGGGTGTATCTTCATTACCCCATCGAGGGATATCCTTCGAATCTCGATTTTGTTGTAAGCGCTGACGGGTTTGGTAAGAATGATTATATCAAGACCCAGAAACCGATCATAGTTGTTACCGCTCCTGGGCCAAACAGCGGAAAATTGTCGGTTTGCCTTTCGCAGCTTTACCTGGAACATGCCCGGGGAGTTGGCGCTGGATATGCCAAGTTTGAAACCTTCCCTATCTGGAACCTTCCTTTGACTCATCCGGTCAATATCGCGTATGAAGCGGCAACCGCGGATATCCAGGATTTTAATCTTGTCGATCCTTTTCACCTGAAAGCCTACAATACGATCGCGATTAACTATAATCGCGACGTGGAAAGTTTTCCGATACTGAAGTCCATGCTGAATAAGATTCTCGATACAAGCGGTTCGCTTCCTGCGTATCAGTCGCCCACCGATATGGGGGTAAATCGTGCGGGTTTTGGAATCATTAATGATGAAATAGTCCAGCAGGCAGCCCGGCAAGAGCTTATTCGAAGGTATTTTCGTTATCATGCTGAATACGTGCTGGGTATTGAACGGAGAGAAACTTTCGATCGGATTGTTTTCCTTATGGACGAGTTGAACGTCAAGGTCACGGAGCGGGCAGTGGTTGAGGCTGCGCGTACTGCTGCGATTGAAGCTGAGCAAACAGGGAAGGGGAACGAGGGGATTTATTGCGGGGCAGCGCTGGCATTAAAAACAGGCGAGATGATTATCGGGAAGAATTCACCGCTTCTGCATGCGGCCTCAAGCTTGATTTTGAATGCGATCAAGAGACTCGCGAATATCCCGGATGAGATTTTACTGCTTTCCCCGCATATTATTAACCATATTCGCACCCTGAAGAAGGATACGTTTCAGATGGATGCAGTCAGTCTCGACCTCGAAGAAACCTTAATCGCTCTTTCAATCAGCGCTGCTACGAATCATACCGCGGAAGTAGCTATGGAGAAACTTTCTTATCTGAAAGATTGTGAAATGCACATGACGCATATTCCTACGCCCGGCGACGAAGTTGGAATTAAGCGGATAGGGATCAATCTGACTACCGACGGAAAATTTTCTTCACAAAATTTGTTTATGGCATGATGGTGGAACCGAAAGCAAACAGGAGGACGGGATGGCGGTGAGTCTTAAATTTTTAGGCGGCGTACGTACCGTTACCGGATCAAGCCATCTTGTGAATACCGAGAAATCAAGAATTCTTCTCGACGCAGGAATGTTTCATGGACGCCGCAACGAATTTTATTCGGTGAATACGACGTTTACCTACAATCCTTATAAAATTACCGCCTTACTTCTTTCACATGCCCACATCGATCATTGCGGGAATATTCCAAGCGTGATTAAACGAGGATTGAATTGTAAAATCTACGGGACTTCTTCAACGAAAGATTTGGCGAAGCTGATGCTGGAAGATTCAGGGAAAATTCAAGAGGAAGATGTCCGCTACGTAAATAAAATTAACCGGCGTTTGCATCGCCCGCTCCAGCAGCCGCTCTATTCTCAGAAGGAAGCCCAGCGGGCCACCAAAAAATTTCGCCCGCTTTCATACGGGCAGAGATTCTGTGTTGCTAAGGATGTTTTTGTCACCCTCTATAATGCGGGGCATATTCTTGGTTCGAGCATCATCGTGCTCGATATCCATACGAATAATCGCCGACAGTTACGGCTTGGTTATGCGGTTGATCTTGGTAGAAGGAATCTTCCTCTTCTGCGCGATCCCGTTGTTCCTGAGCAACTTGATTATTTAATACTTGAAAGCACCTATGGAGGGAGAATCCGCGCGCCCATTTCCGAGGCGAAAGCAAAACTGCGCGATGCCATTGTGCGTACCGTTGAACGTAAAGGAAAAATTCTTATTCCTTCTTTTGCTTTGGAGCGAACACAAGAAGTGCTATATTTTCTCAGTGAACTTTTAAGAGAACGATTGATTCCAGGGATTCCTATCTATGTGGACAGTCCTTTAGCTACAAACATAACGGAAGTTTTTAAATATCATCTCGGTGATCTTAACGAGGAAATTCATCGCGCCGTCAGAGATGGAAACAGCCCATTTGATTTTCTAAACTTGCGTTATGTGCAGAGTCAGGAAGAATCAAAAGCGTTAAACAGCGACGATCGACCGATGATTATCATCTCCAGCTCTGGGATGTGTGAATCCGGAAGGATTTTACACCACCTGCAGAATAATGTTACCGATTCTCGTAATACCATTCTGGTAGTTGGATACATGGCACAGGATACTCTTGGAAAACGGATTGTTGATAAGGCCCGTTTTATCCGTATTTTCGGCATTGAGCGAGAATTGAATGCCGAAGTAGTTGTGATCAACGCGTTTTCCGCGCATGCCGACCAAGGAGAGCTTGTCGATTTTGTGGAACAATGCAAGTCAGTCAAGAAGGTTTTCTTAGTTCATGGGGATTTTGACCAATCAAAAGCACTCGCAGATATTTTGACAGGCAAAGGTTGGCAGGTTTCTATCCCAGAGAAGAATGAGGAAGTGTTGCTTGTGTAGAGGAGTTGTCTACCGGAAAGGATAGTATGCAGTATACGCAAGGTTCTTTAGGCAGGATTTTTGTGATGCGATTTGAGCCGGGTGAGCTTCTCAACGAAACGATACAGAAATTTGTAGTTACAAAACGCATCAAAACTGGTCTGATGGTTTTTTTAGGGGCATTGGAGCGGGGCGATCTTGTCTCGGGGCCGAAGAAAGCAGTTGTTCCTCCAGTCCCAAACTGGGTTCATTTCCGAGATGGGTGGGAAGTCATGGGTATAGCCAGTATCTTTTCTGGCTCTCAGGGTTCTTCGATACATATCCATTCGTCTCTGGGAAAGAACGAGAAAGTTCTTACCGGGTGTATCAGAAAGAACGCAAAAGTTTTTATTGTACTTGAAGCTGTGCTTTTTGAGTTGCGGGGTGTATCAGCGCGCAAGGAACTTAATCCAGAGACCGGGCTTACGCTTCTTGAGATACTCCGGAGTAAAACATAGGGCATTGTGCGATACGGCAGACGTTTCTTGCTCCGCTTGTGTTTCGTTGGTTTTTGTGGTTTGCTCGTTGGTGCTGGAGTTTCGTGGAACGTCCATCGCCGCTCAGAAGTTATTTTTCTTGGCGATAGCCTGACGCGTTCAGGTTGGTGGGATAAACTCATCGCCGGTTCTCTAATCACGAATCAAGGTATCAATGGAGATACAACTGAGAAAACCCTTGGGAGAATCGGCACTATTATCCAAAAAAAACCAGAAAAAATTTTTATCATGGTTGGTATCAATGATCTGTGGCAGCAAATTGATACGCGCGTTTCCTTGGAGTATTACCGGCAGATGCTCGTCGTTCTTCGTGCGAAGCTGCCAAAGACCAAGATTTTTGTTCAGACGCTTATTCCAATCCATGAGGAACTATTTTCTTCTCGTTATCAAGGAACGCTTTCGAACGAAAAAATATTTTCTTTTAATGAAAAACTCACCCACCTCACCCGGGAATTTGATGCCAGCTTAATTGATGTGTGTTCTTTTTTTTTGAAGCATTCACAAACCAAAGGATTGGACCCCCGGCATACAACAGATGGGATTCATTTATCCGGGGAAGGGTATAAGCTTTGGAGTGTAATTCTTTCTCAGTGCTTAGCCGGGAAATGCCGGGAGGGATCTCAGTGAAGCGGAGGTGAGTTATGAACCAGAAAATCTTTTATGTTTTTTTTGGTCTTTTCCTTTTGGTAGGTTTGTTGGTTGCAGCGTGGGGAATACGTTATCTTTATCTTTCGTCAGAAAGTACCAAGTGGCCATCCTCCGAAGCCGAGATTACCGCTTCAAAGGTAAGTTCGCATCGCAGCAGCAGACGGCAAGGGCGTCATCGAGTAGCAAGTCGCACTTATTCGGCAAAAATAAATTATCTCTACTGGGTGCGCGGAGTGGAATATACGGGAAATCGTATTTCATTTGGTGATTATAGTTCCAGCAATAAAAACCATGCTCTTTCTCTGGTTGCCCGGTACCCAGTAGGAAAAAAGGTGTTGGCTTACTATCATCCGAAGGATTGCGCGGTTTCTGTGCTCGAGCCGGGATTTCAGGGGGGAATTTTAATTCCCTTGGGCATTGGCGTGATTTTTGCTTTTGTAGGCGCGGGGGGTATTTTCTACGCGCGTAAAAATTTCCGGTAGACAAAAAGAAAAAGGGATAATGCTATCCCTTTTTCTTTGAGAATTTTTCATTCCCACTTATCTGCAGCAGGATCTTTTTTTACTCTTCTTTGTTCTTTTTTTTGCTGCTTTCTTTGCTTTTTTCTTTGTTGCCATGATTACACCTCCCTTCCTATGAGTTTTTTTATTGGTTTTTCGGTTAGGTCTGTTCTCGGTGATTTGAAGTTTTGAGGTTCAGGTGCAAGGAGTCGCTCGGTAAGATAACATGGGAAACAAGAAAGAAAAAATATTTTTCCGGGAAGGAAAATTCTATTGTGTTCCTTATCGGCGTTTAGGAGATTTTGGATTTGAGGGGAGCAGGGGATAATTTGAGAGATGCGTGTGTGTACAAATTTTCTGATTCCAGCAATCTTTTTATTCATTAATAAAAGTTTAGCATAAAAATACTTTTTAAGGAAGTAAAAAAATAAAATATATAAATATCGATGGAAAGATATTGCAAAAATAAAAGTGGCAGTTACAATTAAGCAGTATGTTGAGAAGCATGAGTTTCCGGAAAACGAAAACCGCGTAGGGCCAATAAAATTGTATGAAGAAAATTATCCTAAAACCAGTTAATGTAAGCACGAGGATTTTTCAGTTTCTTGAGCGGCGTAATCTTATTAGGACTTTGAAACCAACGCAACGAATTATTCAAACGCGGTCACAGCGCGGATGCGTGGATACGATTTATACGACAGCCCGGTCGTTTGGTTCGCATAAGCTTATTTGTGTCCGTATGGGGCCTTCGCAGGTATATTTGAATTCTCATCCGGATAATGAAGAATTTTTACTGATGAATGCAAGTACAACGGCCTTTAAGCCATTCTTTATTGTTTTTGGTCTCTGTCCCCACAGGCAGCTTGAGGATAAAGTGAGGAAAAACCAGCTTTCTCAAGAAGATTTTTTGCTGGTGCGTATGCCTTTCAATGATCCGAGGTTTTCGGTATTTTCGCTTTTGAAGGATACTCCGCACTGTGAGGTGACAGCTCCGGGACGGGGAAATTCGCCAATTTTTTTTGTAGCCGAGCCAAGCAAGCTTCCGATGCGTTATGTTGATTTCCAAGGAAAATATTCTTTCTCTGTTTGCTACAACGATCGTGTATGAGTCATTCTCAAAATTTCAAGGCAGTCATTTTCGACATGGATGGAGTTTTAGTGGATTCCATGCCGTATCATTTTCTTGCCTGGTATGAATCGTTACGTCCTATGGGGGTACGGGTAAATTGTTTTGAAGTATACGCCAAGGAAGGGGAACGCTGGGAGAAGACCCTGAGGTATTTTTTGCGGCGCGCTCACATGCATCCGGAAAAAGTTCTTTTAGAAAAAATTTTTTCCGAGCGCCAGCGAATTTTTAAGAAATATTTCAAACGTTTTATTTTTCATGATACTGAGGAATTTCTTGTTTATTGCGCCCGCCGAAATTACCAGCTTGCCTTAGTAACCGGAACTCCGCAGGAAGAGGTGAAAAAAATATTGCCTCAGCGGATTCGCAGGCTTTTTCGCTGTATCGTGGGTGGAGATGACGTGCGTCTTGGGAAGCCGCATCCCGAACCTTATAAAAAAGCGGCTCGGTTTTTGAACTTAGAACCGCGTGATTGTCTCGTGATTGAGAACGCACCGTTTGGAATACGCGCCGCCAAAGATGCCGGCATGTTTTGCGTGGCTTTAACCACAAGTTTGCCAAGACAGTATCTTCAGCATGCAAATGTCGTCGTTGATAATGTTTGGGATGTGTCTCGTTTTCTCAAGGCCCAAGGCGATTCTTCGTTAACCCATGAATAAGAAGTTTTTCCATTCGCAGTTTGCCGTGCTCTTCCGCGCTTTTTCTTACCGTAACTACCGTCTTTTTTTCTTTGGGCAAAGCATTTCGCTTATTGGCACATGGATGCAAAATGTTGGAATGGGTTGGCTTGTGTACCGGATGACCCAATCGGCTTTCCTTCTGGGTATGGTGAGTTTTTTAAGCCAGATTCCGGTCTTTTTTCTGGCGCCTTTTGCCGGAGTACTTGCTGATCGGAAACGGCGGAAGAATATCCTTATCGTTACACAAGTTCTTTCAATGATTCAAGCCTCAGTCCTCGCATTCTTAGTGATGAGTCATCGCATAGCCGTGCCGCATATTCTACTTCTCAGCGTGTTCTTAGGCATTGTAAACGCTTTTGATGTTCCTGCCCGGCAGGCTTTCGTGTTTGAGCTCATCTCAGATAAGAATGATTTTAGCAATGCGATTGCTTTGAATTCGTTGATGTTCAATCTCGCGCGTTTCATGGGGCCGCTGATTGCCGGAATGCTTATCGCGCTCTGGGGGGAAGGTGTTTGTTTTCTGATGAACGGGATTAGTTACTACGCGGTATTGTGGGCTCTTGGGCAGATGGTTGTTGTCTCGCGAGAAACGCCTCTGCAAAAGCAGCATCCATTGCAGGAGTTACGAGAAGGGTTTTCTTATGTTTGGCATTTTCCGCAAATTCGATCATTGTTGAGCTTAGTAAGTTTAATCAGCCTGGTTGGTGTTCCCTATGCGGTGCTTATGCCAATTTTTACCAGAGAGATTCTTCATGGAGGACCGCGCACCCTTGGTTTACTTATGTCTGGTGTAGGAATCGGGGCTCTCTGTGGAGCGATTTATCTGGCCTCTTGCCGTGATTTAATACGTTTTGGGCGGAATATTATTTACGCTGCTTTTATTTTTGGTTTTGGTGTTTTTTTGCTTTCTTTTATGAAAACGACAGTTTTATCTGTTTTTGTTTTAGCAGCGGTAGGTTTTGGAATCATGGTATGTCTGGCTTCTTCAAACACGCTCTTACAGACATTGGTGGATGATGATAAGCGTGGCCGGGTGATGAGTTTTTATGCTCTTGCATTTGTCGGGACTGCGCCACTCGGAAGTTTTGTCATCGGCAGCGTAGCATCTTCTTTGGGTATCGCTCATACGCTCATGCTTGGTGGTTTTTTCTCAATGACAGTCGCGATTTTATTTAGCAAGAAGATTTCAAGTATTTCTGCAGTCAGGTTGTCTCCCGAAAAAGAATTCGTACCGCAAGATTTGCCCGCAGAAGCTCTTTTCACTGACGCAGGATAGAGCACTGTGTTCTTGACAATGGACGATTTCTTCTTTATAGTACCCTAAGGAGCATCTGGAACGAAAAGAGGTATATGAAAAAAACCATTTTGAGTCTTATCGGCCTATGTGTTTTTCCCTGCATTATTTCTTCGGTTTTTGCTGCGGAACGTTCTCAGCGGATACTTCTTTTGATTGCTGAACAGAATATTGAGAGTCCTCAGACTGCTTGGTGGGCTAGTGAAGTTGATTTATCGGTGGTTGAACAAGTTTTGGCTCAGAAGTTTCTTGAAAAAGGCTATCAGGTAGTTGAGCCCAATACGCTGCGCGATTTCATTGTGCAGAAACCGGCGTTTCGGGCGCTTGAGCTTTCCGAAAATATATCTTTAGACATGGCGCATACCGCGTCCGCCGATTATATTCTTTTAGGTAAAGCCGTAGCTTCTGGAGGCGCACCTGTTCCTCATTCTTCGATGGGATCTTATTTTGGGAATATCAGTGTTAAGCTCATCAAGGTCGCAGATGGAACTATGATCGGGCATTTTGAAGGGGGTGGAAATTCTGCGCATCTTGATGCGGTAACCGGCGGGAAAGAAGCGTTAACGCGCGCGAGTGAAGCGCTTGCTCAGAAGGTTTTTCTGGCCTTGGAAAAAGGAGGAAAATAAATGAAGATACCCAGTTTTACCTTTATTATTTTAGTTGCAGTTTTTATTCTTTGTGGATGTGCCTCGTTAGATCAGATGGCTCAACCAAGCGCTCAGGTGGATACAACTGCGGGAACGCAACCGTTACCGCCTTATGCTGGTCCAAAGTCTCGCATTGCAATCGCTGATTTTGAAGTGAAAGCGGCTCGGGCGACTGGGGCGATTGGTTCTGGATTGCGTGAAATGTTGATTACAGCCTTGGTTACCAGCAATCGGTTTAGTGTTCTTGAGCGGCAGGTGCTGGATGCGGTGATGCAAGAACAAGAATTGGCCAGTTCTGGAGCAGCCCAACAGGGCACTGGACCTCAGCGCGGACAGATTAAAACCGCTGATCTTATTGTTACTGCGGCAGTTACTGAATTTGAACCAGAAGCTTCAGGAACCGGTGCTGGTATCGGTGGCGGAGGAGTAGTCGGCGGGGGACTTCTGGGAGGTTTACTGGGAGGTAGCATGAATACGGCGCATATGGCTTTAGATATTCGTATCATCGATGCCTCTACGTCGGAAGTCATTGCTGTAACCAGAGTTCAAGGGCAAGCCAAGGAGATAAATGCTGCGGTTATGGCAGGTTTTTTTGGCGGTTGGGGGTTGGGAGCCGGTCTTTCTGGATATGCAAACACCCCGATGGAGAAAGCGATTCGAGTCTGTATTATTGAAGCTGTACGGTATATTTCTCAAGCAATACCACCACAGTATTATAAATATTAATGAAGGTTTTTTCACGATACTCTCCAGGCGTTTATGGCTGGAGAATCGTTGTTTTGCTTCTGATGGGTTTTCTGCATTTCTCAACCAGCGCAGTTGACGAACAAAATATTTGTGATGCTGTTTTGACCCAGGCAACTGCCTTTCTTGAAGCAGGGGATGTTTCAGCCGCGACCGCGGTTTTACAGAAAGCTGTTCAATGTTCAACCCGCTTTGAATATTCGAATGCTTTGGGTTTCATTGCTCTTTCCCAAAAAGACCTTGTGAGGAGTTTTGATTATTTTAAAAAAGCAGCAGAAAAAATTCCATCTGGGCATCCTTCGGAGCACCTTGTTTATTATAACCTCGGGTTTTGCGCTTCCCAACATGGAGACTATGAAAACGCTCGCCTATACTACGAGAAATCAATTTCCTTAAAGCCGGATTTTGCTCAAGGTTTTTATAACCTTGGATTGGTTTTTCTTCATCAGGGGGATTCAGCGAAAGCATCGTTTCACCTCAAAAAGGCCGAAGAGCTTTTTCTGCAATCCGGCAATCAAGAATTAAGTAATGCCGCCAAGGGCCTTATTCTATCGCTTGGCGTTTTCAATGAAGACCAGCCTGAAGAAGGCGGCATTCTGTCTTCCGGCGAAGCTTCCCAGCCGAGAGGAAACGATGCAGTAACCTTGAATACGGATGAAAGCCCGCAAGAGAATACAGTCAGTTTACTTGAGAAGAGTTCTTTACTTTTTCGGGATGGTTCGTTTCCTGAGGCGCAAGCGGTTCTCGAAGATGTTATCCGCAAAGACCCATATTGCGTTCAGGCGTATTATCGTTTGGGGTTAGTTCGGATCTCACAAAATGATTACCAGGGAGCAATTGGATATTTTGAAAAAGTACTTGCCCTTGATCCTCAGTTTTCTCGGGCGTATGTCAATCTCGGAGTGATTTATAGTAAACTTGCAAAGCCTGAGCAAGCTTTTGAATATTTTAAAAAGGCCTATGCGCTGGAACCCAATAATCCAAAAGTAGTATATGACTTGGCGGTACTCTATCAGAAGATGGGACAGTATGAGCACGCCAAGAATTTTTTTAAGACTGCAGTTCAGTGTGCCACCCAAGAGGGGAATAACGAGATAATTGAGAAGTCTTCGAGAGCGCTTTCTGCACTTCAGGCCGTCCCGGAAAACCAATAAAAAGAAAAAAACAACAGCCAGCGCTTCAATGCTGTCTTGTTGTTTTCAAAACGAGCAGCAGGTCCGCGCGCCTGCTGCCCAAAAGATCTATGCTTTAATAGCTTACTTCCATTCTTCGAAAATGAATTCAGGTTCCATGAGCGGGTCCGTAGGAATTGGGAAAGATACAGTGTCGTATGTTCCGGTTACGACGCGAAGTACTGAGTAGATTGATCCTTTTATCGGACCAAAGATAAGTCCGGTAAGCGGATCATGGTCGCGGGAAACAACATATATCTGAGTGGGCACTTCTAGCCAACTGGTCAATATATTTGTTACCCCTCGTCCCAATTTTTCACCTGGATTGTTTGCCGCGTATCCAGCAACGCTGAACCCGATGAGAAAAACAAGTGTGATTGCGATAACCTTTTTCAACATAAGTCCTCCTTCCTTTAGTCACGGTCAATGTATAGCACAGAGCTGCAGAATTTTTCAAGGTAGCCTGCGCAAGTTCTCTTGGATCGTAAAGCAGGATTAAGCGATTCTGTTCTTATTTCTCAAGGCATATTTTACCGCGGCTATGGCGCTGAATACGTTTTCATGAACCACAAAAAAGATGCCGGTTTTTCATTTTTGACAGGGAGTTCTTAATTTTTTCAGAAATTTGTGCTACAATCTCAGTATTATGCGCCGTGCGTTATGGCTTAAAAATAAGCAGCTTTTTATTCTCGACCAGACTCGGCTTCCAACCCGTGCAGTATATCTGCGGTGCAGGACGCTTTCTGACTGCTTTTCGGCTTTACGGAAACTTCAAGTGCGCGGGGCGCCCTTGATTGGTGTTTTTGCGGGATACGCTGTTTATGTTTCTTTGAAGGATAGAGGGAATACGAAAAAGAGTTTTCCCCGGCAGTTTTATCAGGTGTTGGAGTGTCTTCGTAAAAGCAGGCCAACAGCGGTGAATCTATTCTGGGCACTGAAACGCATGGAACAAAAATTCCAAGCTGTTCAAGATTCTTCTCCAGAGGAAATAATGGAAGCTCTTTTTGAGGAGGCATCCGCTATCCACCGCGAAGATATTCGAGCGTGCACCGCGATTGGAAAATATGGTCTTTCGGTAGTAGAAAAGAAAGATCGCATTCTTACTCATTGTAACGCTGGATTTTTAGCAACCTCCGGCGATGGAACAGCTCTTTCAGTGTTCTATCAGGCACAAAAGGCGCATCGGGAGATCAGGGTATATAATACGGAAACTCGCCCTTTACTCCAGGGTTCCCGGCTTACCGCGTGGGAGCTCCTGCAGCGCGGGATACGAACAACGCTGCTTACTGATAATATGGCTGGGTTTTTGATGCAGAAGAAAATGATCAACAAAATTATCGTCGGAGCAGACCGGATTACTGCGCATGGAGATGTTGCAAATAAAGTAGGTACATATTCATTGGCTGTTTTGGCCGCTGCGCACAAAATTCCTTTCTATGTAGCTGCTCCTTGTTCGACATTCGATCGTCTGCTTATAAGAGGGGAGGATATTCCTATTGAAGAAAGGAATCCTCAGGAAGTAAAAGAATATGCCGGGAAAGTGGTTGCGCCTTTAAAGGTGAAAGTATGGAATCCGGCCTTTGACATAACTCCCAGCAGGTATATTACGGGGTTTATCACTGATTACGGGATCATTAGACCGCCATTCTTGTCTCAGATAAGAAAAACATTTACCCATGGATGAATTATCGCTGATTGAGGAACTGAAAAAAACGAAAGTTTCTAAATCTGTTCGTTTGGGAATAGGAGATGATGCCGCTGTTTTAGAGAGCCCAAAAAAGCTTCTTGTTTTTTGCGGGGATATGATTATTGAGGGCGTGCATTTTCTACCGGGGCGCTGTACATACGAAGCGATTGGGCATAAAGCAGCAGCCAGGACTTTAAGCGATATCGCGGCAATGGCTGCTATTCCAAGATATCTCGGGGTTTCTTTGGCTCTCCCTGCAAAAAAAGTTCGGGCTTCTAAGGCGATTCTCAAAGGAATAAAAAGATTGATCGGCAGATTTTCATGTGATCTGGTTGGAGGAGACTTGAGCTCGGCGCCATTGATTTTTGTCGATACTTGGTGCGTGGGAGAGGTTGAAAAGAATAGATATCTTACGCGGGCAGGCGCCAAGAGCGGTGATGGTATTTTTGTGAGCGGTAGATTGGGTGGCTCTCTGAAAGGGCATCATTTGCGTTTTCTGCCAAAGATTGAACAGAGCAGAACATTGCGCAGGAGAATTCCCATACATGCGATGATTGATATTTCGGACGGATTGGTTGTTGATCTTTGGCGGGTACTTTCCGCAAGCGGCAAAGGGGCTTTGCTTTTTGCAGAAAAGATACCCCTTACTCGGGAAGCGCAGAACCTAGATGATGCGCTTTTTTCCGGAGAGGATTACGAACTCCTTTTTACCGCTCCGTTGCGGCATGCTTCTCAGATTATACGTATGGGTTGTTTTCAGATTGGAGTCATTACTGAACGGAAGTTTGGTTTTTTCTTGGTGGATAAGCAGAATCATTATCGGCCGCTTGATTATCGAAAAGGGTTTCAACATTTTTCATGACAACAAAGAGCATTTCACCAGCGCAGACACGCATCCTGGCAAGAAAAATTGCTCGGACTTTATCCCCCGGAGACACCATCGCTCTTTCGGGAGATTTAGGGGTAGGGAAGACTACCTTTGTGAAAGGGGTGCTTCAAGGGTTTGGTTTTCCGGAAAACAATGTCATTAGCCCGTCATTTGTGCTGATGCGAACCTATTCAACTCGTTTCGGGAAAGTACACCATTTTGATTTATACCGGTTGAATCATCCAGCTCTCGAGCAGTTTGCTGATTTATGGGAAGCTCTTGAGGACGGCAGTTCGCTCAAGATTATTGAATGGGCAGATTGTATCGAGAAATTTCTTCCTCAAAAGACCATTTTCGTCGAGATAAGGTTTCTTTTAAATCAAGCTCGGAAAATCAGCATCATCGACAAGAGAAATGTATTGATCGGGAGGGTAGTATGAATATTCTTGCTTTTGACAGCTCAACCAGCCTGTTGAGTATCGCGCTTCTCCAGGACGAAAAGATTTCTGATATAAACGTATTCCGCACAGAAGGCATAAATTTCTTTTTCCTCGTCGATGATTTACTGAAAACCCAAAACATGAAGCTTGTGGATATTGATGCGATTTGCGTTGGGCTCGGTCCGGGATCTTTCACCGGCTTAAGAGTTTCTGGCGCAATTGCCAAGGGGTTTAGCCTCGCGCTTCAGAAGCCGCTTATCGGTATTTCCAGTTTCTGTTCGATCGCCTACCAGACTGCGATAATGGGGGATGTGGTAGTATTGGAAAATGCGGGGCGTAATCTTGTATACGCTGGTTATTTTCATCTCGATGCAAAACTCAATATTACCCGCAAACAAAAAGAAACGCTTTCGTCCCTTGATACGTTTTTAAAGACTCTTCGGACAGAGCCTATATTTACGGGAGAAAGTTTCCGTTTCATGCAAGATATCCGCGAAAAATTTCCGAGAGCGTTCATCATTCCGTTTTCAGTCTATCCTTTAGCTCGGTTTCTATTGAAAGAAGCAAAGCGAAGATTTGAGAAAGAGCTTTTTACTGATATAGAGAAGCTTTTTCCGTTATACCTTTATTCAAAGGTATGTCAGATACGAGGTGCTTCTGCTTTCATAAAAAATCCGCAAAAGCATAAAAAATGATCCACGACAGCTGGGTAGAAGTAAACCTTACGCACCTTGCCGGAAATTACCGGAGAATCAAAGCCGCGCTCGGGCGTACCGTGAAGGTTTTGGGCGTGGTCAAACAAGAAGCATATGGACATGGTCTTTTAACCGTGAGTAAAGCATTAGAGCAGAAGGGCATAGATTTTTTAGGAGTACATAATACCGAAGAAGCTTTGCAGCTTCGTCAGGGAGGGGTTAAAATTCCAATTTTAGTTTTAAGCCGTGTTCTTCTTCCTCAGGATTTTGAGCAGATAGCCGCGCGGGGAATTCGCCTTTCCATTGCTGATTCGGATATTCTGAATTCAGTCATTTCGGCCGGGAATTCCCTGAAGCATGTGCTTCGCGTGCATCTTAAGATTGATACCGGGATGAACAGGCTTGGTTTTTACTATAAAGATGTTCCTTGGATCATCGAAAAGCTTCTCGATTACAACAGCAGAGTTGGCGTTGAGGGCGTATTCTCACATTTATCTTCAGCGGATAGCGACCACGAATACACGAGGCTTCAGCGGGAACGTTTTGAGTATGTGAGGAAGAAGCTTGCTCAGAAAAATATCCTTATTCCAATTTTTCATCTTGCCAATAGCGCAGGGGTAGCTCAGAGTGAACACCATTTCAACATGGTGCGGGCTGGTCTCTCGCTGTACGGCGTGAAGCCATTTGGCAAGTTTCAAATACCGCTTCAGCCCGTTCTTGAGTTTAAAACCAGGGTTGTTTCTTTGCGTAGGATTCCTTCAGCCAGCCGGGTAAGCTATGGAGGCACATTTGTTACTAAAAAACCGACCAATACCGCGGTTATTTCTTGCGGCTATGCCTATGGATATCCCTGGGCTCTTTCCAACAAAGGCTGGGTATTGATTCGAGGGAAAAAAGCCAGGATTCTTGGGAGAGTTTGCATGGACCATATTATCGTTGATGTATCTTGTATTCCGGGGGTTTCAGTTGGTGACGAAGTTGTTCTTTTAGGCAAGCAGGGTAAAGAAGTGATTACTGCTGATTGCCTGGCTGCACTCGCTGCTACAATTCCCTATGAAATTCTTTGCGGCATTTCTCATACTATTCCGCGCGTTCCAGTTCGATAAGCCCATTTTTTAACACGAAATAAAAAACACAGGGAGGAGATTACTCCTCCCCGTGACTAAAGAAACGCGCGGCATGAAAGGTCTGGTGCTGTGTGGTTCAGGTATACCATATCTTTCCCGAAAATTGCAAGGGTATTTCTTTAGGTTTTCCAATCATTTTTTCTGGTAGTCCGGCAAAGAGGTAGGCGGGATACATTTTATGGAGCTGGGGAGATTTGAACTCCCGACACCAACGCTGCCAGCGTTGTGCTCTCCCAACTGAGCTACAGCCCCTTAAGAAATTACTTGAAGATTCTGTTCAACGCAACACAACCGGAGCAAACATCTCATTTCAGGAGGATGAAAAGGTAATCGATAACGAATATATCATACCTGCATTTTGTAAATTGACAAGGATAAAGTAGGATGTTATGATTATACCCGGTTTCTTACGCCGGGGTGTTGGAATGGCAGACAAGTCGGTCTCAAAAACCGATGGGGGCAACCCCGTAAGGGTTCAAGTCCCTTCCCCGGCAGATAGTCCCGGTATTGCAAAATGAGTTACTTACAGTACAATGAAATTCATTATTGGCTTTCTGGTTTTGCTGCCATGTATTGAATTTTACTAAATCGGATTACTCTTGTGGCCCCATCGTCTAGCCTGGCCTAGGACACATGGTTCTCAACCATGTGACACGGGTTCAAATCCCGTTGGGGCTGATATATTGTACCAAAGGAAAGATTGCATGTATTGCAAGCACGGTCGAGAAACAAAATGATAGCAAGTGGCTACTTTTTTGTCATGATCCAGAACTGCAGTTTTCCGTCGCATCCGGAAGAAGATCTGTTCGGAGAATGTAAAATGATCAAGAACGAAAATTAAGGATATGAAGCTGGGGGTGCATGTTTCGATCGCCGGGGGATTTGGGAAAGCTTTAGAGCGTACCGAAAATTTAGGATGCAATACTTTACAGATTTTTTTGCGTAATCCGCGCGCCTTTAAACGATCTCCGTTTGACCGGGACGATGCTGCTTTATTCTTGAGCAAACGACGAGAGAAGAATATCGCTCCTCTTGTAGTCCATGAAGTGTATACGCGGAATCTCGCCAGCTCAAAAAAAGATTTCTACTATCTTACGATCAAGGAATTTATTCGTGACATAAAAGATGTTACCCTGCTTGGCGCTGAATATATCGTGACACACTTAGGAAGTTTCAAGGGTTCAACGTATCAATCGGGGATGAAACGGGTTGTGAGCGCTCTCAAGAGCATTCTTGCCGAAACCCCTTCGACAACGACAATTCTTTTGGAAAATACATCGGGAAGCGGCCAGTGGCTAGGGGCGTATTGGAGCGAACTTCAGTATGTTTTTGAGCATCTTAAATGGCCGAACAATCTTGGTGTGTGTTTTGATACCTGTCACGCGTGGGCCGCAGGTTACGATTTGCAGAGCTCAAAGGGTATCGATGCTGTATTCACTGAGATTGAAAAGACAATAAGCTTACGGAAGATCCAGGTAATTCATCTCAACGACACAAAAGATAAACTGGGTTCAAAAAAAGACCGGCACGCCCATATCGGAGAAGGGAAGATTGGCTATGCTGGTTTTTCTCGGATTCTCAATCATCCTGGTTTTGGCGATTGTGCGTTTATTCTGGAGACACCGAAAGATTCAGAAGATGACGATAGGCGTAATTTAGAAGCGGTACGTTCCCTTAAAGCATAAGGTGATTATGGAATATCAGCATAAAGAAATAGATAGTAAATGGCAGAAGTATTGGGAAGAGCATGGAGTTTTTACGGTTGATGTAAAGAATTCTTCCAAGTCAAAATACTACTGTTTAGTGATGTTTCCATATCCTTCTTCGGAGCTTCACGTCGGACATGCCCGTAATTACATTATCGGAGATGCGGTAAGCAGGTATAAGATTATGCAGGGCTTTTCTGTTTTATCGCCGATGGGCTGGGATGCTTTTGGGCTGCCTGCAGAAAATCAAGCGATTAAAAAAGGGGTTCCGCCAAAGGAATGGACTTTGAGGAATATTAAACGTATTACCCAGCAGCTGCGTTCTTGGGGAATCGGGTATGATTGGGCTCGGGAAGTGACTACTTGTTTTCCTGAATATTACAAATGGACGCAATGGATTTTCCTCAAGCTTTACGAAAAGGGGCTGGCGTACAAGAAAAAATCAGCAGTGAATTTCTGTAATTCGTGTCAAACTGTCCTTGCCAATGAGCAGGTTATCCAAGGGAAATGCGAACGCTGTTCAACCGAGGTTATTCAGAAAGATCTGGAGCAGTGGTTTTTAAAAATTACTGATTATGCTGAACGTTTACTCGATGATACAGCGTTGCTGGAAAACTGGCCTGAGCGCGTGACCACGATGCAACGTAACTGGATTGGACGATCAGAGGGCGTTGAAATCAATTTCTCTTTGCCTGCTCAATCCTTCAGTCTCAATTGTTTTACAACTAGAGTTGATACAATTTTTGGAGCGACATTTCTTGCGGTCTCCTGTCAACATCCTCAAGTGCAAGCATTGATTCAAAATTCTCCAGAGTGTTTCAAACTCCAGGAGTTTATTGAAAAAGTAAACAACCAGCCGCGGTCCGCCCGGTTGCTTGAGGATTTTGAAAAAGAAGGGATGTTTACTGGCGTGTATGCAATAAATCCGATGACCAGAAAAGAAATTCCGGTATGGCTGGCAAACTATGTTTTGATGGAATATGGCACCGGGGCAATCATGTGTGTTCCCGCCCATGATCAGAGGGATTTTGAGTTTGCCCAGAAATACAACCTTCCGGTTATTCCAGTCATTGAACCGATTGAGAACCAGGAACAAAAAGATGGGGTGTATGAAGGGGAAGGGCGGTTGATTCACTCCTTATCCTACACGGGGTTAACTTCCAGTAAGGCAAAGGAGAAGATCGCTGAGCAGATGGAGCGGCAGGGTATTGGCAGGAAAACCGTACACTATAAGCTGCGCGACTGGTTAATTTCTCGTCAGCGATACTGGGGCGCTCCAATTCCTATCGTCCACTGTAACCAATGTGGTCTTGTTCCGGTAGCAGAAAAAGACCTTCCGGTTCTTCTTCCGGAAAATGTTGAGTTTCGGCCAACGGGCGAATCACCCCTTACCTATGTCAAAGCATTTCTGGAAACTGTCTGTCCCAAATGCGGCGGTTCCGCCAAGCGCGAACCGGAAACTATGGATACATTCGTTGATTCAAGCTGGTATTATTTGCGCTATATCTCTCCCCGGGCAACGGAGCATGCTTTTATCAGTGAAGACGTAAATCGTTGGCTGCCGGTTGACCAATACATCGGAGGAGTTGAACATGCGATATTGCATTTGATGTACTCACGGTTCATCAACAAATTCCTTTACGATCTGAAGCTGATCAATTTCAAGGAGCCGTTCGCGCGGCTGTTCACCCAAGGAATGATCGTCAAGGACGGTTTTAAAATGTCTAAATCAAAAGGCAACGTCGTCGCTCCGGATTATATCATCGACCGATACGGCGTCGATACGATGAGGCTCTACATTCTTTTTATGGGTCCGCCGGAAAAAGATGCCGAATGGAACGATGAGGGGTTAAAGGGCGCTTGGCGTTTTTTAAATCGCGCCTTGCGACTTGTGACGATGGTCAAAAATTTTAAGCACACGACAATCGATTCTGAGGGATATACACTTTCCGAAAAAGAGCTTCTTTCCAAGCTCCATTCAACAATAAAGAAAGTTACCGATGATCTTGAGGGTAGTTTTCAATTTAATACTGCGATCAGTCGGGTGATGGAACTGGTCAATGAATTATACCGTTTTATTCAGGAACCTGAGGCAAAAATAAGAGGGGAGCTTTTTCTGCAAGGAATTCAAACCGTTTTTCTATTGCTTGCTCCATTTGTGCCTCATGTTGCTGAAGAAGCATGGAAAGAGCTGGGAGGGAGCGGGTCAATCTTTACCAGAATGTGGCCTCAGTATGATCCTGGTTTTATTTTGCAGTCCCATGTAGAAATTGCGGTAATCATAAACGGAAAAGTCAGAGGGCATTGCTTGATTGATACCGCCTGGGCGGAGTCGCAAATCCAGGCTTGTGTTCTTTCAGACGATAAAATTCAGTCATTGTTAGCCGGAAAAACACCCAAAAGAATTATCTACGTAAAAGAAAAGCTGGTTAATATCGTTTGTTAGTTTTTCTAAAAACCTTTTCTGAAAAACGAAGCCGTGATTTATTTTACCCGGCAGGAACAGAAAGCGATCCTTTGTATCGCTGCATTCTTTCTTATTGGCATTGCGGTCCACGTTGTTTGTAAATTAAATCCTTCTTTTATCCAGCCGACCGAGCACTATCCTGAAACAAAGAAGGCGTCTTGCAATCTGAACACTGCGACCATTGCCGAATTAATAGAGGTTCCGGGAATTGGCCCGCAGACAGCAGAAAAGATTATGAAACGCCGGTCGGTGAAAAAATTCCAGAGTATTGATGAGCTTAAAGAAATAGACGGCATTAAGGAAAAGAAATTCTTGCGGCTTAAGGAATATCTCGATGCGCCGTGAGGTATCCATTAGTTCTTCTATTCAGCGCTTTTTCTTTCGGATTATGGCTTGGAAAAATTATTCTGGTTCCTTGGTTCATTCTTGCATCTGGAACAGCAATATTTTTTCTTATTGTATTGTTTATTTTTTTGCGGGCTCTTCCCCTGATTCATGTTGGACTTGTTGTCCTTTTCACGTTCATTGGTTTTTTGCACATGCGCGTGGATGAGCTTGGCAAGTTAGAAGGTAAAAAAGAGATCCTCGGAGTTGAACGACAGTTTTTCTTCCGGATAACCAGTCTTCCGCGAGAGAATGAGCTGTTCACAGTGTATCGTGCTGTCCTCACGGGAGTCATGCAAGGGAAGCGTCGGTTATTCCTTTCGCAGGCTGTTCAGGTACGCGATTATACCAAGGGGCCGAAGGAGTATTTCGCCGAATATCGCTGTCAGGGATTAGCGCGGGAAGTTTTTTATGATACCGCGAAAGGAATATTTGTTCTTTGGATTCAAAAAGATCATTTCCCTCAAAAAATAAAAGATCCTCCTTGGTGGCGCGCTGGTCCGTTCTTTGTGTCTCAGACCCTCCGGAATTTCTTCATCCGCCATCTAACGCCAGAAGCTGCCGCTTTTTCATCCCTTTTCCTTTTAGGCACAGAGGAAAGTGGAAATATTTCTATTAAAAGTATTTTTATCGAAGCAGGGACTATTCATATTCTTGCTGTTTCCGGTCTGCATGTCGGCATGGTCTATCTTATTACCTCTGTTCTATTAAAAGCGCTTGGGATTCGAAAAAGATGGAAGTACTGTATTTCCGCTCTGGTTATTGTTGGATATGCTTTTCTCTGCGGTTTGCACCCTCCGGTTGCGCGGTCCGCGTGCATGTTTCTTCTTTTCACTTTAAGTAAGTTTTTTCAAAGAAAAAGCAACGCTTTATGCGCTTTAGTTCTTTCTGGTTTTATTTTATTATGCCTGAATCCTCAAGACGCTTTTGCCGTCAGCTTTCAGCTTTCTTTTCTCGGGGCCTTGAGTCTCATTCTTGGTTTTCAGTATTTTTATTTTCGCCGGCTGCTTTCTTCTCCCTGGGAATCGCTTCGTAAGCTATTCTTCGGATCTCTCTATGCAGAAATAATGCTGGCGCCACTCCTTGGCTATTATTTCAGCACGATTTATCCTCTTGCGCTTTTTTCTAATATTCTTGTTGTTCCCGTATCGTTTCTGATCCTGGTTTTCATATTTATTTTTATAGGATTTGGGTATTTTTATCCATTTTCTTTCCTGGGAGAAGGACTTTCCTGGTCTATCAATATGTTTATTTTTCTCAATTCGCTCTGCGCGCACGGTAAGGTTGCGCGTATTTCTTTCCAGTGGAACATCTGGGGTGTTATCCTGTGGTTTTTCTTTTTGGGTTTTTTCCTATGGGTGCGCGCCCGGGCTGAGAATAACCGCATTGATTTCGACAGGGCACAATAACTTTTCCTCGATTTTATTCCTAATCATGGTACAATTCTGTCCTAGAGATCAGGAAAGACCATGGCGTTGGACAAAAAAATAATTCTCGATACCAATATTTTTATCAACCCGGCTTCGTTCTGTTTTTTTGGGCGAAATGCTGAAGAGGCATTTTCTAATTTTTTACAGCAGGCGATGCAAAATCGTACCATCAGTCTCTATATGCCAGTTTCAGTATTTGACGAACTTTCAAAGTTTATTAATATCAATTCGATAGATCCCGGGCTCGTTCGCTCGATACTCCGGAAATCTCCAAAGCGCTATGAACTTCCAGTCCCAGGGTTATTTCTCTATGAGCTTGTTGAAGAAATGCGTTATCGTACGAACAAGGGTTTGCGAATCGTTGAAAAATACATTTATAAAGCGCAGCATCAGCCGGATCTTACCCCGCTTGTTGCTTCATCCCGGCAGGAATATCGGGTTGCTCTCCGTGAGGGCATTATTGACAGTCGCGAGGATATCGATCTTTTGCTCCTGGCCCGAGAACTCAAAGCTTTTTTGGCGACGGCGGATAATGGTCTTGCGAAGTGGGCGGATAAACTAGGGATTTCCTTGCTTTGTACGGAAGATTTAAAGATTTTCTTAGGGAACCAGCGTGTTTCTCGGAAGAAAGCCGCGAAAAAGACCAAGCCTGCCTGAATTTATCGTAGTGATTCCTGCGGTCCCGTGAAGGATCCAAGAATACATTCCATAATATCTGTGAGAAAGAGTACCCCGACAGATTTGTTGCCTTTTTTGACTAAGGCGATGCTTTCTTTTTTTCTGCGGAGCAGTTCAAAAATATCCGCTAATTTTTGGCTTGATCCTACCACGGTTATCTTCCGCGTGTGTTCTTGCCAGGTGGTGGTTTCAGCATCGTAACAGAGGTCGAAAATGTTAATGTAGCCGGTGATACACGTGTCGTGATAGACTGGGTATCTGGTAAATCCCGAGAAACGAGCCTGTTCCAAGATATGCTCTTTTGCATCTAATGAATCAAGACAGACGACATTCTGGAGCGGCAGCATCACCTCGCGCGCTCTCCGATCCGAGAATTCCAGAATGTCAGCAATCGCTTCTTTTTGTGCCCGATTGATTGCGCCGTCGCCGTGCAGAGTATCGATCATGATTTTAATGTCTTCTTTGTTCCATGAAATCGGTTTGCGCTTGAAGAAAATCTTGGTGAGGATCGATGAAAAGAAATCAACGAGTGCGGTGAGCGGATGGAAAAGTTTTTCACAGAACGAAAAAATAGGTAGGGCATAGATGATAAATTTTTCCCGGAAAAACCATCCAATGCTTTTTGGCAGCATCTGAGCAAAAATAATCGTAACTGGAGGAAAGAATATCCCGATCCAGAATGATGGACGGGCAATGTTCAGATGAATGAACGAAAGCGTCATAAGCCCTGTACTGATAATCAAGGCGATATTCGAGCTGATGAGCATTGTTGAGAGTATGTGCTCGGGCTTTGTGCGGAAGTCCTTAAAATATTTCTGAAAGAGCTTATTCTTCTCGCGCCTTGCGGTTAACGGGTTGGTGCAAATGAATGCCGTTTCTGTTCCTTCGAAAATTCCGGCAAGGATCAGAAAAAAAATACTGAGAAGGAAATAGAGGTTATTCATTTTTTAGTATTCGCAGAATTACGGTTATGATTCTTCGGTTGGTAAACTTTCCCACGCTGAGCTCTAAATTCTTGTACACTGCAGTTTCGTTCGTTTTGGGAAAATGATCGAGCAATGTCAGTAAGAATCCGGCAATGGTATCGGTTTCTTCCGGTATGGTTGTTCCTAGCTGATAGTTTATGTCGGCGATCAGGGTAGTGCCGAGGACTTGGTATTCTTTCTCGTTGATCAACTTTATCGATTCTTGAGTCTGTTCGAACTCATCGTATATTTCACCAAATATTTCTTCCTGAGCGTCTTCCAGGGTAACCATGCCTGCTGTTCCGCCGTATTCGTCGATTACGATAGCAATTTTTTCTTTCTTTTGATAAAATTCCGAAAAAAGCGTTATCAGTTTTTTATTTTCTGGAACAAAGAGCGGCGATTTTAGCAATTCACGCACAGGTTTTTTTTCGAGAAAGAAATCTTTTGTCTGTAACGTACCAACGATGTTGTCCACCGTGTTTTCATAAACGGGAACACACGTGTGTTTTACTTCGCAGAGAAATCTTTTTATCTCTTCAGGAGATTTTGTTATTTCGAGCGCTTTCATGTCAATGCGGGGTGTCATGATTTCTTTTACCTGAGTGGTGCGGAATTCCAGGGTTGAGTAAATCATATCTTTTTCTTCTTGCTCAAGCACTCCATCGGTTTTACCGGTTTCCAAGACAACCTTCAATTCTTCTTCAGTAAGGATATCATCGCGCAGAGGCTGACGCCGGAAAAAGAAACGAAACAGCGTATCTGAGATGAATATGATTCCTTTGGCCAGAGGAGAAGCTACACGCATTAAGATATAAATCGGATAAACAAGTACAAGCGATAATTTTTCCGCAGTATAGAGGGCGTATGTTTTTGGCAGTATTTCTCCCGGGATAAGTAAAAGTATGCTGGTGCTTATAACGGCAACAGTCAGTCCGATGTCTCCCCAGATTTCAAAGGCGAGGTATGTCATCAGAGATGAAAAGATAACATTGGCAAACATATTCCCGATCAGGATTGTAGAAAGCAGGTGATTCGGAGTTTTCTTCAGCGTTTCAACCAGGCGTGCGCTTCGATGCCGTTTTTTAAGCTTTTCAATCTTTAATTTTGTTAAAGAGAATAAGGCAGTTTCACTTGCCGAGAAAAATGCCGAAAAGAGAAGGAGGAGTCCCAAGATCAGGACTGAGGGGAGCGTAATCATTCTGGTGTATGCTGCCTTTTGTCTTTGAGAATCATCGTGTAGCCGAACACCCCTGGATTTTCGATTCTGAGAGGTGTTCTTTCTTTATCGGTGCTCAACCAGAGGATAAATTTATCAGCCGGAATGCTCTGAAAAACAAGAACATCTCGCATCTCTTTGGCAAATTTTACTTTTTTTATCCCCAAAAATTCGATCGTTAACGACAAAAGGGGAAAATCGACAACAAATTGTTCGGTTGGCTGAAGGTTTTTTCGTGTCCGGTAGTGATAGCTTAAGAGAATTCCATTCGAGAGCGGTTTTTGCTTTTCGATAACTGTAGTTTGAGATTTTTTCCCGGTTGTTTTTGTGATGGAAACTTTTCCTTCTTTCTGAGAGTATGTTTCCTCGATTGTCATCGGTTTTGCGCCGAATTTTCTTATGGTCCGCTTGATTACTTTCGGTAAAAACGTTTCTTTCTCGGCGTAAATCTCTTCAAGATCCTTAAATCCCGGGGTTTCAGTCTTGAAGGTTACGTAAAAAAAATCTTGGTCCGCCAGAGTTTTTATTCCATGGAATGCAAGCGTGGAAGTTCCGATTTTTAACCCTTTGTAGAAAATCCCATAGGTTAAAGTTTCGCCGGCTTGGAAAGGGATGCTGGTTGAAGTTTTTTCTACCAAGGGCACTTGTGGCATATCAGTAGAGGAGGCATGCGGAATTTGTAAAGTCAGAAGAAGAGCAACCATTACAAGTATCTGCGTTATTTCTTTCATATTTTATTTTCTTGCTCCGTGCGTTGTATATTGTAACGGGAACTGATATAATAGTCAAACAATAAAGCAATTTCGCGATTGCGGTAGCTTGTCACGCAGTAGCGAGGAAATATATTGCATTCTTATCCTTGGAGGATACAATAAATTATACTATGAGCCAGATACCTCCTTCAATAACGATTACCGTTCATGATTTTCTTGACCTTGCCTTTCGGCGCAAATGGTTTTTTATTATACCCTTTGTGCTTATCGCTTCACTCTCATTCATTGCTGCCTACACAAAACCAGCAGTTTACAAAAGTGTCGCGTTGATTGTCGTCGAAGAGGAACTTGTGCGTAATCCGTTTGTTTCAGGTCTTGCAATTCCGACTTCCGTCCAGCAGAAGTTGAATACCTTAATGCAGAAAATACTCAGCCAATCCCACTTAGAGAAGGTTGTTAATGAATTATATCTGGAGAAGCGGATGCCGAAGATGCCGGAAAAAGAAATGATTATCAACCTGATCAAGTCGAACATTAACACGACATTTCGTTCTGGTTCAGTAATTGAGATGGGTTTTGAAGGTCCCGATCCTTTGGTGTGCAAAGAGATTTTAGAAACCTTGGTCGATACTTTAGTGAAAGAGAGCTTAAAGGTTGAAGATACGCAAACACAGCGGGGCATTGAGTTTTTGAACGGTCAAATTGAATTTTACCGCAAGAAGCTGGAAGACTCGGAACGGGCGCTTTCCGAATACAAGAAGAATAATATGAAAGATCTGTCAGTCCAGACGACTGAGGCTATTCGCGGGACAATCGGTTTTCCGTCCGGGGTAAACATCAATGTGTCCCGGGTAATGGGTTTTGAAATGCAGCTGATTGATATACGTCTTGAACTTGATCAGCTTTTGAAAGAAAAGGAGGGGCTCGAAGCTCAGCTTACCAAGGAACAGAAGGTGGTTGTGTCACAGACCGTGCGCAGCGCTGATCCAGTTACCCGGGAATTAAGCAACCAACTTGTTGAGCTGCAGGTTAAGATGAATAATTTATTAGTTGACAGTTCTTCTGATCATCCAGAAGTTTTGCGCCTGCAAAAGAAAATAGACAATATTACTGAAATGCTCCAGAAGCGTTCAAATGACCGAGTAGAAGAAGAAACCTATTCCTTGAATCCAGTGCGCATTGAACTGCAGAAACGTTATAACGACATCAATGTGAAGATTGATTCATTGAGGACCAAAGAGAAGACCCTTTCAATACTTACCTCGAAATTTAACGAAAAAATAGAGCGACTTCCCGATCAAGAACGAGAGTTTGCAAAATTGAACCGCGACTATGGCATTAACGCCTCTATGTATTCAATGTTACGCGATAAACTTGAAACTGCCCAGATTACGAAGCGCCTGGAAACAAACGAAGAAGGGGCGCGGTTTAAGCTGATTGATCCACCGAATCTACCTACAAAACCAATCAAGCCGAAACGGATGAGAATTTTAGTCCTGGGGATTGCGGTTGGTCTGATGATTGGCGTTGGATGTGTTGTCGGAGTCCAATACATGGATAAGTCATTTAAGACGGAGAAGGGATTGGGGGCAATTATTGGAGTTCCAGTATTGTCCTCGATCCCCAAGATGCTCCTTGAGCAGGAAGACCAGATCCGCAAAGCCAAACAGAAGTTTACCATAATTCTTCTTGGATGTTGTGTTTTATTGAGTGTTATTTTAGTTCTGGTTAAGTACGCTGTGAAACTAAAGATCTAAGTATGAAAAAATGGTTTGAAAAGTTTATTAACTTTCTCCATAAAAAGAGAGAAGAGGCCCGTTATCGCTATGATAGTCTTTATATCGCTCGGGCGAATGACGCATCCGAGGAAGTTGGCATTGATCCGCGAGTGGTGTGTCTTTCCGATCCGCATTCCCATGTTGCTGAGCAATACAGGCTTTTGCGGACGAACATACAATCCCGTTTTACTGAGCGTCCCCTGCGCACTCTGCTTATTACGAGCGCTTTGCGCGGGGAAGGAAAAACTATTACCAGCGCTAATCTCGCCGCTTTGTTCGCCCGTCACCATGACGGGAAAAGAGTTTTGCTTGTAGATTGCGATATTCGTCGGCCGGCCGTACACGCGCTCTTTCGGATTGAACACTATCCCGGGCTCAGCGAGGTTATCAGGGGAGAAATTGATTTCCAAAAAGTAATCAAAGAAAAGATCAAGAATCGGCTCTTTATTCTTCCTGCCGGAAAATACTTAGAGAATCCCGCGGAGCTTTTTGAATCAAATAAATTTCTTGATGTACTGCGAATGTTGAAGGATCATTTCGACTTAATCATTCT
Source organism: uncultured Planctomycetia bacterium (assembly GCA_964634935.1). GTDB lineage: Bacteria > Omnitrophota > Gorgyraeia > Duberdicusellales > Duberdicusellaceae > CAZWJT01. The sequence continues at coordinate 42,189 of CAZWJT010000007.1, forward strand.
CGACGCCCCGCCGATCATTCCCGTTACTGACGCAGGGATTCTTTCTCCGTTCACCGATGCAACTCTTTTGGTTGTAAAGGCCATGGTTACGCAGACTCCCGACATTATCAAGGCCAGGGACCTGCTTATTGAAGCAAAAGGGAAACTTACCGGCATCGTGCTTGTCAGTGTTGAAAATTACGTTCCGTACTACCTGCAGAGATATTCGTATATGTATAAATATGTCTGATGTCCCGAAGACCCTCTACGCGCCGCCTGCGAGAAAAGTTCGCTCTTCTTCCGAATATTTCAAATATTTTGTTGGGATTGTTTGTGTTGCGATTTTCGCCTACGTTATTCGCCAGGGAACGTTTGCCACCCAACAGCTTCGAACGGTTGTCGGGTTAAGCGGTTCATTCGCGATTTTTCTCCTTTCGTTTTATTTCCCGCTCGTTCCGCTTTTTATTTTTCTTGCCTATAATCCTTTTAGCTCCGCTATGCCTGCGGATTTCGGCAGTATTATGCGAGCGTTAAATCTGACAAATATTCTGCTTGTGAGTTGTTTTGTGGGGTGGGTTTCATTATCAATACGCGGTAAGCAGAAATTTTGGCATCACAGTGAACTGGGACGGGCAATTGCTGTTTTTCTTTTGCTGGTTACTTTCTCTTATTTGTACGGTACTGTGCAATTTGGTGGGTCTTATTTTACCGCGAATATATGGGGGTTTAAGCGCTGGACTACCCCGTTTATTACGTATTATTTCATTTATAATCTTGTTCGTGACCGGGAGAATTTCAAGGTTGCTCTTATGATTATGCTGTTGATTATTCCGGTACAGGCACATCTGGGGCTTGAAAGTCAGGGTGAGGTTTGGCACTATTCACATGAGAGCCGCATGGAAGGTTCTTTTGGCCACTCCAATACCATGTCGGCTTTCATCTGCTATTATATTTTTTACCATCTCGGCATCGCGTTTACTCATATCAAGAATTTCCGTTACTGGTTTTTATTTCTTGCTTTGATTCCCGGGATTAAAGGCATCCTCTACACGTTTTCGCGCGGAGGGTACATTGGTTTTTCTGCCGGGTGCCTTGTCGTTTCATTTCTGTGGCGCCGTTCAATGATTGCTGTGGTGCTTTTAGGAATGATTTTTCTCTATTTTAACCAAGAATTTCTACCTCAGGCCGTTCAGGAGCGGTTGGCGATGACCATGCAGAAAGATCAAAGTGTTATTTACGGTGAGGAGAAGGAGATTTTAGAGCAGAGCGCTGCTGCTCGCCTGGCGATCTGGGAAGGGGGTTTTAAGATGATTTTGGAGAATCCTTTTCTTGGACTTGGTTTTGCAACCTTCCGTTTTGCTATACCTTGGTATGCCAATACGTTCGGCTTGCAGCTTGATGCTCACAATGCCTATCTTTTGATGGCAGCAGAAAACGGCATTCCGACTCTGTGCGTTCTTTTCTGGATGTTTTCTATTATTGTCCGTGCTTCGTGGAGAATTTTGAAGCAGAGCGATGATTTACTGTACCAAGGGGTTGCTTTAGGCGCGATTACCTCGGTTGTTACCTTTGTTATTGTGAATTGTTTCGGCTCGCGCATCTACGAAGAAGCATTGGTGACCTATTTCTGGAGTTTTGGGGCTTTAGTGATGTTTATGCAAGATGATGTTCGGAGGAAAGCCCAAGAGGGCGAATGCTCTCAGGAAGCCGAACAGAGAAAGGACGTTACATACGCTGATCTTTTTGATTCACGATGGGGCAAAGGAGCCTATGATCGCGGGCAATGAGAGAGATGGCGGGATTGCTATGCGCAAGCTCCATTGATACTTTAGGGGCATAGTATGGTTAAATCACCGGGTAGGAAAAATTGTCTTTTCTTTCTTTGTGGTATCATTGGTGTTGCATTCGTCTTGCGAGTTTTTTCTATCGCCGATGAGCTGCCAAATCATTACTATATTGATGAGAATAATTACGTATATATGGCTCTGCGTTTTGGAACCGGAGATTTGAACCCGCATGAATTTATTAATCCCGCTTTTTTTCAATACATCCTTTTTTTCCTCTACGGAGTTTATTTTTTAATAGGAAAAGCCTTTACTGTTTTTAAGTCGTCTTCAGACTTTCTGCTGTTTTATTTAACTGATCCTACCAACTTTTTTCTTATCGGCAGATTTTTTTCCGCCGCGGTAGGAAGTCTAACTTGTTTTTTAATCTATCGTATTTTAAGAAAAACCACCCGAGATGTGCGATTTGCTCTTTTGGGCGGCCTTGCCTATGCTTGTTTACCGTTCTGTGTTAAGTATGCTCATTTTGCGACGGTTGAGACACTTCTTGTGTTCTTAATTCTTCTTTCGTTCTATTTCTTCATTTCATTCATTCAGGAGCGGCGTATATCTTTTTTTTACCTTGGGAGTTTCTTTATCGGGCTTGCCTGTGGAACAAAATACTCTGCTTTCATTCTTTTCGTTGTTTTTCTTGTGAGTTTTTTCTATGGGAATTCCGCGCAGAAGAGACTGGTAACATTTTCTCTCGGGCTTATAGCGGTATTCTTCGGATTCTTTATCAGTTCGCCCTATTGCATCCTGGACTTTTCTAGTTTTATCCGCGATATGCGTTCGCAGGCAATCGCAATGACTACGGGGTACTGGGGCTGGGAGGAGGGGGCGCATACGTATTGGCACCAGCTTTCCATCAATATCCGCTATGGCATGGGGTTATTTCTCGAACTTGCCGCTTTTGCCGGAATTATTTTAAGTGTTTTTCGTCGCCAACGCGAAGATATCCTTATCCTAAGTTTTGTGCTTCCATTCTATATCTGGATTGGGAAGAACGTTTTAACCTATGAACGCTTTGTGCTTCCGCTTTTTCCTTTCTTGCTTATTCTCGGGATACATTTCTTCGCTTGGTTTCAAAGGCGGTGGTTTGCGATTTTGCGTATCGGGAGCATTCCCTTCCTTTCCTGCGTAATTTTAATATCGGTTGCCAAGGAGATTTATATCATCAAGCGGGAGTTTTTTCTTCCAGCAACCTTTACCCTGGCAAGACAATGGTGCGAAGACCGCATTTTGCCCGGAAGTAGAATCCTCGTGGACACGCTTTGTCCCCAACTTCAGCAGAATACCATAAGCCTTGAGCGATATCATCGATGGAAGCACGAAGGTGTGCGTGAGGAGTTTTCTTACCGAGAACACCGCTCGTCGTACTTTGCCTTACAGAATGAAGCAGCCCGCAGGAAACCAATCACGTACGACATTACTTATATTCCGCATCCGGCCGCCTATCTGCCCGGAGAGCGGGAGTATTTTGAAACATGGATGAACTTAGACCGCGCCAGGGCGATTGTCGATCCCTATCGGTATGATTATGTAATTGTGAATACGGAATTTTTAAGCCATTATATAGGTAAAGAAAAACTTCCCAAGAAGTTTAAATTTATGGCTGATTTTTATCAGCAGGTTGCGAATGAGTGCATCCGCATTGGAGAGTTTGCCGATAGAGGGGCGAGCATTGGAAGCACCATTTGGATTTTTGAAGTTCCCAAAAGGCGCCTGGCGGGAATCGAATTATCCGTTCGGAAATATTCTACAAAATAATGCGCGTCCAATCAGAGCCGCTCACAAACGTAAAGAGATGCTTCATTACCGCAGGTAAGATAGGTTTCTGGTTTTTGGAGTATTGGAATTATCTGTGTACCTGTGTTCGGCTCTGGCGAATCCCTCAGAAAAAAGTCTGCAATATTTTAGTTGTGCGGTATTCGGGTTTGGGGGATATCCTTATGGCTTCAGTGGTGCTTTCGCAATTACACAAGAAGTACCCAAACGCAAAAATCTCTTTTTTTACGAGTAACGACGGATTTACTCTGCTTCAGAATCATCCGTTGATAGACCGAATCTATACTGATGAGGCAGTTTTTCAAGAGGCCCAACAGGTATTTGATCTGGTGATTAACCTGCAGGTTTTCGATAATGCTCCAGAGGTAAGAACATTAATGCAATATGTTCGCGCCCGGGTTTTTCTAGGGCGTTGTTTTTCGCGTTCCGGAAGATACGCCTATGTACCTGAAGGGCTCTACATGAAAACCTGGGTTAAGAAGTTTTTTTCTATTGCGGGGCTTTCTTGCCGCGGCAGAGACGTGACGGACGAATCGTTCTGCGGTTTTTCAGGCTGTTTGCCTGATATTTTATCAGAAAGTAGAGGACAATATCAAGAGGTCGTAGGGATTGGAATTGCTGATACTGCCAAGGAATGGGTTTTTATCCGCAATTTTTCCATCGATTATTTGAGAAGATTATGCCAGACGCTTTCGGCTCCGGGTCGGTGTATATACTTATTCGGTACCCTTGGCCAAGAAGATGAAGAGCGTGTAAGGAATATTTCTTCGGAATTACCGTCGGTAGTGAATTTGGTCAATAAAACATCACTGAGCGAATTATTCGGGTATCTACGACAGTGCGATTGTTTGGTAACAGTTAATTCTTTTTTCATGCATGCGGCTTTTTGCTGTAACATTCCGGTTGTTGTACTCAGCGGTGGAGTGAACTGGCGGGAATTTTTTCTCTCACCGAGAGAGAAATCCTATAGTATAATTGAGGGAGAAAAAGTCTGTGTTCCCTGCGAGTTCTATCCCTTAAAAGAGTGCAATCAAACGAAGACAGCACATTGCATTGAAGAGATATCGCCGAGGAAAGTGCTCGATGAAATTGAAGTATTTTTACATAACCTAAAAAAGAGCAAAAATTCACCGTGAGCAAGAGATTAAAAGTTTTACTGCTGAAGCCGTTTAATTTAAGTGATCATATCCAGCCGGCTCTTGGCCTTGGCTATCTTGCTACAGCGGTACGGGAAAATCACGATATCAAGATACTTGATTGCATTAAAGAAAAAGTTTTCGGGGAGAGACTTCTCGAATATATTCGGGTTTTTCAGGCCGATATAGTCGGTTTTCAAATTTATACGTATGATTTGGCGCGCGTCCGTGCTGAATTAAAAGCAATTAAGGAACATTTTCCTCTGATGATTACTGTTGCCGGAGGGCCGCATCCAAGCGCCTTGGCGCATGATACCATCCGTCACATGAGAGGAAACTTAGATTTTGTTTTTTGCGGAGAAGCGGAGCGAAGCTTCCCAAAATTTCTCGATTTATTGGCGTCAAACGCTTCTTCGACAATCCGAGATCTTCAGCAAGGTGATTTAATGAAAATTCCCGGGCTTACCTGGGTTAAACAGGGGCAGGGATTCTCTAGCCCTCCGGAATTAATTCAGAATCTAGACCAACTTGGTTTTCCGGCATGGGATTTGATCCGGCCGCACACCTATCCTGAGGCTCAGCATGGAGCGTTTTTTAAGAATTTTCCTATTGCGCCAATCATGACCGGACGTGGTTGTCCTTGTCCCTGTACTTTTTGTGCCGGTCACATCATTACTGGCCGGCGTATTCGCAAGCGGAGCGTCGAGAATGTTATCGAGGAGATTAAGATTCTGACGCGCGACTATCGGATTCGAGAAATTCATATCGTTGATGACAATTTTACGATTGAGAAGAAGTATGTCATGAATTTTTGTGAGCAGCTTCTGCGGGAAAATATTAAAATTAGCTGGGCTACCCCTAATGGCGTACGCATTGATTCTCTTGACCGTGAAATGCTTTTGATGATGAAGAAAAGCGGGTATTATCTCGCGTCTGTCGGGATTGAGTTTGGCTCAGAGCGTATGCTTCAGATAACCGAAAAGCACTTGACTCAGCAGAAAATTCGCGAAGGAATCGAGCTAATCAGAGGTACCGGGCTTGACGTTGCCGGATTCTTCATGATCGGATATCCCGGAGAGCGGAAAGAAGAAATAGAAAAAACAATAGAATTTGCTTTGAGTTTGCCGCTTATCCGCGCTAACTTCTTTATTTTTCTTCCTCTCCCGGGCACTGAGGTATATCAAGAACTTGAGAAAAAGCTCGAACTCGGTAAGGTTGACTGGGAGCATTTTTATTTTACCCATCCCGCGTATACGTATGGAGGTTTTTCACCGGGCGAGCTTAAAAACTTTCAGCGGACAGCTTTTCTTAAATTTTATCTCAGGCCGCATATTTTTCTTGAAAACTTGAAGCAAATCAAAAGCATACGCCAGTTTAAATATCTGCTCCGCCGGGGTTACCGGTGGATTCTTGCTTGGTAAGAATGGAGTTCTTTTCTTTCCCGGTTTTTCTTTTATAATAGGGAACACTGTAATGTATGTTGGAGAAAAAGATGCACGATAAAAAAATATCTGTGGTAATTCCCGCACGCAATGAAGCTCCTACTATTTGTGAGATTATCAGCGAAGCCAAGAAAGTTGCCTGGGAAGTGTTGGTAATCGATGGTAATTCGTCTGACGATACCGCTTCTTTGGCCGTTCAGGCTGGAGCGCGTCTTATTCGGGATGAGGGAAAAGGAAAAGGACGAGCTGTCCGTTTGGGAATTCAGGAAGCACAGGGCGATGTTATTGTATTTATTGATGCTGATGGTTCACATGACCCACGGGATATCTCCCGTCTCGTCCAGCCGATCTTTGATGATACTGCAGATATGGTGATTGCTTCACGGAGTACAGGCGGGAGCGATGAGCTTCATGGGACAGTCAATAAATTTTTGAGGCTCATTGGGAGCGAAATTATAACGCTTATTATCAATATTCGTTTCCGACAAACATTGACAGATACCCAAAATGGATTTCGCGCACTTCGAGCCCCAGCCGCAAAGAGTATTCGGCTTACTGAAAATATCACCACGATAGAGCAAGAGATGGTAATTAAGTTTTTAAAGAAGAACTACCGGATTGTTGAAGTTTCAAGTCACGAGTATGAGCGGAAATATGGTAAATCAGTAATCGTACTCAGGCGCGTTTGGTTTCGCTATGTGTATTCTGTTATAAAAAATATTTTTTAATGTGAAGATTCCTGTTTTTTTCGAGCGTCTATACCGATATTGCTCATTCGGCACACGGCTTCTTCAGGCAAATTTTCTCTCGGGGACAGTTCCCTATAAGATAAACCTGATTGTTACTTACCATTGTAATTCTCGCTGCAAGCATTGCGCTATTTGGCGCAAGGAACATGTTCCCGAACTCAGTGTTTTGGATTACCAAAAAATGCTCTCTCAGGTATCTGCGCATTGGATTGATGTAAGCGGGGGAGAGATAGTATTGAGAAAGGATATTCGGGATATTTTTCAGATTTGTCTCAATACTCAAAAAAGATTGGCACTCCTTCATTTTCCCACGAATGGGTCTTTTCCTGAAAAAGTTTGGGAATTGTCACATGATATCGTGCGTATATTTCCCGGTAAACTTGTGGTGAGCGTAAGCCTTGATGGGCCGCGTGGTCTGCACAACCAACTGCGGGGAACGGATTCCTGGGAGAAGGCGGTTGAAACCTTCAAACGTCTTCGGGAAATTACCAAGAAAAACTTTGGTGTTTTTTTCGGTTATACGATTTCTGAGGAAAATGCTTCCGTTCTCGAAGAAACTTTCCGTGATTTACGGCGGTATATTCCCAAGATTTCCTACAGAGATATCCATATTAATATTGATCATATTAGTCCGCACTACTACGCAAATTCTTTCCGGAAGATCGACCGGGAAAAAGTATTGGCAGGCGTTTATCATTATGCACGGAAGAGAACGTACGGTTTTGGGGTTTTTGAGTATCTTGAAAGAGCCTATCACCGTTCGATCGCGGGATATTTGAATCTGGGAAAGACCCCGCGTCAATGCGTAGCTCTCCGTGATAGCGTCTTTATTGATCCATATGGTAATGTTTTTCCCTGTAGTATTTACGCTGAGAATTTAGGAAATATCAAGGAATATGATTTTAGTATTTCCAAGATATTGAGCTTGGAATCTGCGGGGCACCTGCGCAAAGAAATCCAAGGCGGTAAGTGTCCTCAGTGCTGGACGCCTTGTGAAGCGTATCCAATGATTCTCGGATCTTTTTTTAAAAAACACAATCATTTCTTGGTGCAACGTAAAAGTAAAAATAATGCGTGCTAAATACGTTCGATTATTTTCCAAATGCCTTCAGCAGAAACAATATGCGTATTTGTTCCGTCAGCCCTTTAAGCTTATTCAGCTTTTTTTTACCTACCATGGAGTTAAGCTTTCAAAAAAGAGGAAACCTTTTGTGGCCACCTTGATTCCAACGTATCGGTGCAACAGTAGCTGCCCGAAGTGCGTAAAAAAGGGGATGCACGATGTTATGCAGGAGATGACTACCGAACAATTGAAGCGCGTCATCGATGAACTTCAGGCATTAGGTATTTCCGCGATTGATTTTACCGGGGGAGAACCGCTTCTCCGGGACGATCTCACGGAGCTTCTGCGGCATACCTCTGGCAAGGGGCTCCTCAGTCACTTAAACACAAACGGCTACTTGCTTACTCCGGAGCGTGTCCAGGATATAGTACAGAGCGGGGTAAACTCTATTAATGTTTCATTAGATAGTGTATCGCCGGAAAAGATGGAAGTTTTAACGGGTATCCCCGGAGCTTTGGCGAAAATTCAGGAAGGTTTAATTTCTCTTCTTGCTGCTCGCGCGATGCGTCGCTCGCTTCTGGAAATAACAATTGTCACTGTACTGAGTAAAGAGAATCGGGATGAGCTTGAAGCGATTATTGATTTTGCTCGAAAGATTGGAGTTGATGGGGTCAGTATCAATCCCTATCATGCGTTTCCTCGTCCCTTATCCGGCATACGGGATGATTCTTTTCAGGAGACGATTGGGAAGCTGATGCGCTGGAAGAACCAAGGAGGGTTGCTTGAGAATAGCAAAGAGTATTTTTTTCTTTTACATAAGTTTTTTAAAGGTGAGCCGTTCCCCTTGCGCTGTTCAGCGGCTGATTCATACCTTATTATTGATACGTATCGGAGAATATTTCCTTGTTTCTGCTGGTTAGAGACGGGAGGCAGATCGATTTCTTTTACAGATTCAATTCGCCAAGCAATCCAGTCAGAGGAATATCGGCAGATACTTGTCTCTGCGCGGTTGTGCCGTGCGTGCTATTGGAATTGTCATGCGGAACTCAGTATTTTTCTTAACCCTTTTTTCCGTTATGTCTAAACAGATAAAGGGTATACATCTTTTCATCATTCTTTTCAGCGCCCTTGTGATTCGTGTTTTTTTTCTCTCCGCATCGCATTTCCATATTCATTCTGATCATGCTACCTGGGCATTGATGGCTTTAGATTTTCTAAAAGGTAATTTTTATTTTTTTCCTGCCGGGCAAACGTTTGGCTCGCCGCTGGAGCCATTCTGTATGATTCCTTTTTTCAAGATAATCGGCAGCAATCACTATGCGGTGCGCGCCCTTGGCTTCGGAATTTCCATCGGCATTATTCTGGCGCATTATGGAATGATTCGCACGATGTTCCATAGAAGAATCGCCTTGCTCTCAGCGTGGTATTTTGCGCTTGGTCCTCAATTTCTGATCGAATGGACTTTAGAGGTTAGGGGAGGGAGGAGTCCAACGCTTATCTTTGGTCCGCTTATTCTGCTGGCGGGGTTTTTTATTTTACGCTGTCCGGAACAAAAAAAACGGAGGCTTATCTTTCTTTATGCGTGGTGTGGATTTATTTCAGGGGTAGGGTATACAAACGACATGCTTGCTTTTACCTATATAGGTACGTTTCTCCTTTGCGCATGTTTGCAGGATTTTCGAAGGATGGTAAAGCATTTAGTTTTTTTCCTGTTTCCGTTCTTTATCTTATATCTTCCGCATTTTTTCTACAATATAACCACAGGGGCCTCTACTTATGCGCATTTTTTCGGAATGATGAAATTATACAATCTTAAGTTTGTGCCGTTACGCATATTCCATATGCTTGCAGAATCGTTTCCAGTGCTGATTGGCGCGCGCATCAGCCATTCATTCCAAGATTTCTTTCCCTTTCTCTCTATTCCGGTATCAGTTCTTTTTGTGGTCCTTTTTTTCCGGATGGGCAAGCTGTTTTTTGCGCATATCAGCAGGATTACTCCATGGACCAAAATCCCGCGGGCAAGAATTACTCAATGTTCAAAGCTGCTGGTTCTCAAAAATAATTTTATTGATGCGGTGCGGAATGCTGACCCCGTGGCGTATGCTTTTGTATTTTTGATTGTGCATTGCGGATTTTTCTTGGCTAGTAATTCCGGTGATCTCATTACGCACAGTCCAAGGTATCTTTTGCCGCTTTACAGTGTTCTTGTTCCGCTTTTTTTCTTTTTTCTTTTTCAGTTCCGGGCCAGGATCATTCGTTTTTTAGTTTGTGGGTTTGTTTTTTTGCTTAATCTCGGAAGCATTTTTGTGTATGCTCAAGAATGTTCTCTCCCGGGGACTCAGCGCGGCCAATGGACCGCTGATTTTCTTGATCAGAAGATGATTACCGAAACTTTACTGAGTCGGGATATACATCAGCTCTATGCCGATTATTGGATTTGCTACACAGTCGGATTTCTTTCTCAAGGACAAATTTTGGTTAGCCCTCTCTGTGGTCCAAACCGGGAAGATCGAAGGCCCTGGGATACAAAAACTATCCAGCAGACCAAGGTTCCAAAAGCGGTTATTTTTTCAATGGAAGCGGCTTACGAAGAATCCGGGTTTTTGGATTTTATCCGGAATATTCAAACACCGTATGTACGGATCGATTTTGGGCGATTTCATGTTTATTTAACCAAAGCAATCATTTGTTTTTCAGAAAAGGGGGTGCCGTATGTCTGTGGAACGGACGATTGACACAGGCTATTCTTTTTACCGCGTGCTTCTTACTACGCTTTTGATCCTTTTTTCTTGTGCCCGTTATTACGATACCATGGTTTCTTCGGTGCTTCCTGCTGAGTGTGGTGATTTTGCTGCCGTGTACGCTGGCATCAAGAATATGTCGTCCGGCGTGAGCCCTTATTCGGCTTCCGGGGGTACCTTTTATACTGGAAAATCATTTCTTACTACTACCTATAATTATCTTCCCTTTTACGGAACAATGCTTTGGTTTTTCAATAATTTTGAATATCGGACCGCACGGTATCTTTGGATCTTCTTCAATCAATTCTTTTTAGGGGTTTTACTCTATCTTTTGTTTCGCCTTTTGCGTGTTTATAAGAAGAATGCCGATTTTTTTGATTTTGCAATACTCTTTGCGCTGTTGTTTAACTTTCATCCGTTGATAACAGGTCTTACGATGGGGCAGAACCACATTTTGCTTTTGGTGATTTTTTTAAGTATGTTTCTTGCCGCATTGAGCGGCCGCGATTTTATCGCAGGTATCGTGCTTGCGCTTCTTATTTTGATTAAGATCAATTTTGGTTTTTTTCTTGTTTTTTTCCTGCTTAAGAAGCGCTGGAAAATTCTCTGGGGAACTTGTGTCGGTTGTGTCCTTGGGGTCATCGGATCATGCCTTTTAGTCAGCCCGCAATTTTATCTTGATTTTTTTAGTGACATGCTTCGGCGCATCGAACGGAATAAAGTAATTTTTTATGATCCGAATACACAGGCGTTATCGAGTTTTCTGGTGCGGGTCTTTTGGAGCAATGAATATGGAAGTATTTTTTCATTGCCGTTCTGGTTTGTAAAGCTTCTTGTCACGGTAAGCTGTCTTTGCGTTTGTGGGGTGACATTTTTCTTGGTATCATTGCGCCGGACTATTCTCTCGCGCCAAGTAAGAGATTTCCTGGAGTGTTCGTATGTGCTTTTTTGCGTACTACTCGTTTCTCCCTATGCCTGGCGTCATTACTTTTTCTGGCTTCTTTTTTTGTTTCCGGTTGGATTCTATATTTTTCGGGGTACCGGGAATCCGGATAAAACAACATTCTTGGTGCTTTTTTTTGGTTACTCTTTTGTCGCCGTCAATCCGTTCTATCTGCTTGTTGATTTCCTAAAAGACATTCTTGGTCCGGAGATGTTTTATTCTTCGGCAATCATGGCAAAGCCTTGGACGCTTCTGCTTGATTACGGATATTTTTATATTTTAGGGATGCTTTGGCTGTATTTCAGTTTCTTTTTATTCCATGCGCGGGATCGTAACCGATAAAGCCCAAATCATTGTGGTAACCCGATTATTTGTATTTTGGTTTCAGAAGTTACATGAAAGACCAGGATGGTTTGTTGCCGCGTTTCTTTTTATTTTTTTGAGTATCTGCATAAGTAGTATGCTGCAAACTTCCGCCACTTTTGATGAAACTTTTCATATCACCGAAGGGGTCTACCCGTTTACGAATGCCCAGCTTTCGGTTATCTTTGAGCATCCGCCATTAGTGCGCACCTATGCGGCACTTCCCTTGATTTTTTTCCAGAAACAGCTGCAGCTTCAATGGCCGCAGGAAAAACACAGTTATCAGAAATTCTGTGATGAGTTTGTTTGGGGTGCGAACAAAAAGAATAGCCTTTTGATCATTTTCTTAGGCCGGGTTATGATCGTTTCGCTTGGAGTTTTGCTCGGTTTTTTTATTTTCAAGTTTGCTGCGCTTCTTTTTGGATCCCAAGCTGGCATTTTTGCGCTTTTTTTATATGTGTTTTGTCCAAATTGTATTGCTCACAGCCGGTTGATTACTACTGATATCGGAGGAGCCTGTTTTTCATTCATTGCGTTGTATTTTTTCTGGAAATTCTTATTTCGGAGATTCTCAACAAATATTTTTTTATTTGGCCTTTTTCTCGGGTTTGCCTGTTCAGCAAAATATTCAGCGCTTTTCCTTTATCCTTTTGCTTGCGGAGGGGTTATGTTTTTTACGGCGAGAGGAAGCCGCAAAAAATATTTTTCCGGACTACTTGGGGCTTTTCTGGTCAGTTTTTTTGTTATCTGGGCAAATTATGGTTTTCAGCTGAAAACGCTTACTACAAAAGCAGAGAGGCCGCATTTTGCCTTGGACAATCTTCCAATCCCGGAATTCGGAAAAACTCTTGCGTATGGAGTCGTCGAAAACCTGTATTTTCCCTGGGATTTTTTCAAGGGGATTTACGGTTTATCCAAGCATAACCTTGGAGGGCATCCGAGCTATATCCGAGGAATATACAGCCGGAGCTCGGTTTGGTACTATTATCTCTATGCGTTGTTTTTGAAAACTCCCATACCGGTGCTTGTTCTTTTTCTCTGGGTTTTTTGGATTACGGTAAAGCGTTGGCGCGATCAACCAAAGCTTTTTCTGCTCTATGCGCTGGGTGTTTTTTTCGGAGTATCGTTTTTAAGTAAACAGCATGTTGGTATCCGTCATGTTATTCTGCTCTATCCCATACTGTTTGTTTTTATCAGCAGTTTGATCCGGAGTCTGGTCTGTCGCGTGCATTCTTTAAAAATTGCAAAGATCATTGTGCTCATTGTCCTGTGCGGCTGGTATGTTTTTGAAAGTATGACCCATTGGCCTGATTATTTAAGTTACTTTAATAACGTTATCGGGAAAAGAGAAAATGCCTATCGGCATCTTGTTGATTCCAATCTTGACTGGGGGCAAGGATTATTCCAGTTAAAAAAATTCATGGACAGGGAAAATATCTCTAGAATAAAGCTTGTTTACTTTGGAACAGCCCGGCCCGAAGCCTATGGTATTAACTATGAACTTCTTCCTTCGACTTTCGCGCAGCATTTGGTCCGGGTCGGACAGGCATGTCCGGGCGATTTTGGATCTATCCCTGCGCGTGGTATTCTCGCGGTTAGTGCAACGGATTTAACGGGTGTTTATATCGGCGGCCCCGGAACATATTCCTGGCTTAGAAACTATACTCCTTGGGAACATTTATCCGGCTCGATATTCATCTATAGGATTCCAAATTAAACTGTAGAGCCCAAAAAATCCTTAAGAGATGTTGATTTCTTAAGGTTGATTTTTGATTGGTAAACCTTGATTATTCTCCATAGTATGTGGTATACTGAACCGGTGGGTTAGATGAGGCAGTTCATAAAAATAGTATGGTTCTCTATTCTACTCTTAGAGGTATCTTTTGTTTATTGCGAGAACAGCATCTCTGTTGATTCATACTTTCCTATTCCCGAACAGCAGTATCGAAACCTTAAAGCCGAACAGTTTTCTTCCGTAAATACTGAGGTGCGGATTGCTTTCCAGAAATATGACCCGTCCGGCCAGCTTGTTTTCCAGGCATCTCGTAATCCGCTCGCTAAGAACGCGACGAATTTTCCCATCGCAGGCTCCATACCTTTTACGAGCGACGGCAATGTCTATTCGGCTTTATTCAAGCCGCTTACCATTGCTGATCTTACCCAGCCAAACCAGCCGCTCAATGTGCCATTTGGTAACAAGGAAATTATTACGAATGCCATCGAGAATGTCGAGTTTCTAAGCGATGGGAGCACGAATCCCGATGGTTCAGTCCGGGGGATTTCGACGTGGCCGGGGATGGGAACATGCGAAGAGGTAAACGGGCAATTTTATATCGGTATGTACCAGGCAAACTGCGGTGACTCGGCGTACCTTGCTTGGCTCAATGAATCATCAGGTTTTTATGTCGCAGCCGGAGTGGGTATGGGCTGGGCAAGTCCTTTGTCAGCGCTTGGTATGGGAGTAGTCGGCATCAAGATGGGCACGATTGATTATAAATGCTGCAGGCTTCAGGAGAACCGTCCGATTCCTCAAGGAGAAAATCTTCAGGATTGCCGTCCCTTGGCAAATCAGGTGCAGCAGATTTCCGATCAGATTAAAGGTTATTACGATGGATACTATGATGCATTTAATGATGCATGGAACCGAGGCTGTTTCCGGACAACAAATCCTCCGGCATTGATCAAAACATATACGCATGGGGCGCGTACCGGGCAGTGGAGAGGGTGTGACCGGTATACTTGGGCGTGTCAAACCCCGCAATGCCAGGGCGCTTGCACAACCTGTAATACGTGTACCTACACGGAAACCATTACCCATACAGGTCCAGATGCGTCGTGTGGATGTGCAGCGTATAATTCATGTGATTATCCGTGTACGCAGTGGGCTTGGGGAGAAAATGATTGTGGTAATTGTGGCAATTATTGTTCTCTTTATTGGTGTAACTGGTGTTGGCAGGGGATTTTCTATCTACCGAATTGTGCGGTCTGCGGTACGGGTGCTTGCGCACAGTGGTCATGCAACAGCTGTTGGTATTCGTATACAGGAACATGCAATGGTCCGCATTCTTCCTGTGGCTGTGGTACCTATAATTCCTGTTCGCATAGTCATACTTCAACGGTTACCAATGCGAACTGCACGCAATGCGGGTGTGCGGCGTATTCCCAGGTGTGCTGTCCAAATCCAGGAGAAGGAAATGTTACCAATGGTTGGAATTGGACGATTACGGATGATGGCTGCGGTGTTGGAAATAAGCCGCAGTGCGAAGCTGATATCGCGATTCTCGACGGAAATACAAGTGGTCTTGACGCTCTGAAACAGGCATATTTTGATGCAAAGCAAGCTCTTTGTAATTGTGCCTGTCAGGGCAGTCCTCAAATGGCGTCTTGCGTTAATTCTTGTTTTGAGGGGATGAGGGAATAAAAGATGGGTATACAAAAAAATATTTTTTCTGTTTTTTTCTGCACTCTTGGCATTGTAACTTTTTTCGCATATGCACAGGAAGCGCAAACCATTCGGGTAACTACATATTATCCGTCGCCAAATGTAAAAACATTGTCGCTGATTGTTCAGGATATGGAAGTTCGCAAAACCACCGAAACGAGCATGGTGCCGCGTTTAGAGATCCCTGTAGGTGGTGTTTTTTATGTCGACAGCCCGGTTGCAGGGAGTGCTTTTCGTATTGATAGCGCTGGGGTTTCTTTCTCCGAGAATGCTTATGTTCATGAGACGATAGGATACCAGTGTGTTCGAAGCAATAATAACAGGGTTTGCAGCGGTAATGTTACCACGGGAAATTTAACGCCGCGGTCTTTTAATGGGAATGCTTCATATCTTCGTTTGAATGGTATCGCGTTGCATTCAATGCCGGTATTGGTTTTAAATGAAGAGGGGAATACCAGAATTCATAATGATTACCAGGGGATGCAGAACGCAACAAATACTTTGACCAATACCTATCCGCTTGCGCAGGATGCCTGTGCTATGTGCGAGATGTGCGAACAGAAAGAAACGACGGCTTTAAAGAATGCGTGTTATACAGCGGAAAACTGCAATGCAGGATACATCAATGCCGACAGGAATTTTGATCTCGCGGCATGTTTAAATACGGCAAAAACCATTGCCACAAATACCCTTGGAACGCTTACCTATACCAACGCGCAAGGTCGTTTTTCGAATAAAAAAGGTATTTTCCGGATGACGAAGACTGGCGAGTATGCCTTTGGCGGTGGAGTAGGCGTGGGCATTGGCGGGCACTTTGGAGCTGGGGTGGGAGCTCTTTTCGGCACAAATACAAAACCTGCTCCAGGCTGGCTTGGTTTTATTCCGACAGGTGATCCGGCAAAAAGTTTTGGTTATAAAACATTTCAGTATCAAACAAAGGATCCGCAGTGAGAGTAAGTTTAGTGTCAAAAATTTTGTTTTTCATAGTATGCTGCATAGTGAGCGCGGTTCATCCGTGCGGGATGGTTTTGGCGAATGACGAAACAGTCAATATTTCGACTTTTTATCCTTCTCCCAAAGGGATTTATGACCGTATCGATGTGGTGAATGCCGGTGGAATTTCTGGAAGCGCTCTTATTGGTAATACCCTGAAGATGATTAATACCGACCCAGCGGGAACCGTGGTTGATGGTCCGGGAACAGATATTGATAAGGATGGTAATATTAAGTCCAAGGCTTTTGCTTTTTTGGGGCAGAAATACTATACGCCGACTCTCAGGGCTCGCTCTTTAACCGTGACCCAGAATTCTCAGTGGCGGATTCCATCTTGGCAGGTGGAAGTGGGCGCATTAGATTGGGGAGTTGTTCTTGCGAGCTTAGCCTTTAGCATCGATCAGACTGCAGAGTGTCCAAATGGCCTGGTGAATTCGATTACTAATTTAAGTGGTATCTCACCCTTTTGTTTGGGAGTACCTGTGTCATTAAGCCCGCCGGTAGCAATAGTGCTGTGCGTGGGCCAGGAAAAGTTTATTCTTGGGTATAGCTGTTTGAATTTATATGCTCAAAATTAAGAAAAAAATCACAAGCAGGAAAAATCTGATATAATATAACCATATGCGGAGCAAGATAACCAGTGTGATTCTCCGAATCTATCAAAGAGGGGGTATACTTGGTTTTGTTTGTTTGATGCTTTTCTGTTCTTTGTCTTCCGCAAGCACCCTCACCGTCGATACATATTTTCCAGCTCCAGAAGTACGTTATCGTAAAGTTTTAGCCCAAGAGGTAGTTTCTAAACGCACTGAAATTGATGGTCGTCTTATCAAATATGATGAATTAGATGGAACAAAGATTGTTCTTGAGATCGCAACAACCCCTCTGACGAAAGCCGCTTTTTCTGCGGAAGCAAAAACATTCACCAGCGATTCTGATATTGTCGTATCTCTTTTTAAACCGCTTACCGTGCCCGCTTCTTCGCTCAATAATGCCAAGATTTATGTAAACGCAGTTGAAGATTTGATTTCTTTTAGCGATGGAGCAAACCGTATTGGAATATGGCCCGGCCTTGGGTCCTGTGAACGGCAAAGTTTTCTTTTTCTTGGTTATTACACCGTTGATTGCGGAGATGGCGCGTATCTCGCCTATATTCAAGAGAGTTCAGGTATTTATTTTGCTATCGGCGGAGGTATGGGTTGGGCGAGTCCTCTTTCAGCGATAGGAACTGGATTCGGCATAAAATCCGGAAGCGTTGATTATATCTGTTGCCGGTTGGATCAAAATGCGGTTATTCCTATTGGAAGCGGTAATATGAGTTGCGGAGTAGAAGAGACTGAGGTAAAAGACGCAAAGACCAGAGTAGATATAAAGCAGCAAGAATATAATGCGGCTTTTGATGCGGCAAAAGCCGCTGGCTGTTTTCGAGAGATGGGAGTAGGCGGTACAAAATACCATACAAATTGGCCCGCTCCTGGAGTTGATGTTTCTTATGAGAAGACCTGGTTAGACGGCACAAACGTGGAACAGGAGTTTGGCAGATGGCTTGGTTGCAGTATGTATACCTGGGAATGCCGCGCACCAGCTGATGCGATATGTAACGGTAGTTGCAACACGTATTGTACATGTCAGAATTCTGCTTGTGGCTGTTGTGCTTCGGTGTGTACAGCGTATTGCGCTTGTTCAAGCTGTGGCTGTTGTTCTTCCACATGTACTTCGTATTGTTCTTGTGCTACTGCTGCTTGCGGCTGCGCGACTAAAGACCCAAAAACAGGAGCATGCACATCGTATAACACATGTCAGAATTCTGCTTGTGGCTGTTGTGCTTCGGTGTGTACTGGGTATTGCGCTTGTTCAAGCTGTGGCTGCTGTGCTACTGCCTGCACTTCGTATTGTTCCTGCGCTACTTCTGCTTGTGGCTGTTGTGTCTATAACAAAGTTTGCTGTGCTAATCCTGGAGAAGGGGTTGGAGGAAGCGGTTGGCGGTGGTACGAAGACCAGAACGGCGCATGTAACCGCGCTAACTGCAATAGCTTGATTTCTACTCTTTCTTCTGCAGGGCAGGCTTTGCGAGATGAAAAGGCAAACTACGAAAATAAGAAACGTTCTTATTGTACTTGTGTTTGTAACGCGCTGGGCAACCCCGGCGAACCGTGCATCAGTACTTGTATGGTGAGCAATCAGTTATAGCGTATGAAAAAAGAATATTTGCGCTTTATTGTTCTTTTCTGGTGGTGCATTTTTTTCTCTGGTTACGCTTTTTCTCAAAACCAAGAGATAAGGATGAGCACGTACTATCCTACGCCTAATCTTGATGCAAACCAGTTTTTTGTTGATGAAGTTGATATCGAGAAAACAACTCCAAAGACAACCCCGCCTTCATTTCGCATTGAGCAGGGCGGAGAGTTATTTGTAGGTACGGATAACGCAAACCGGATTCTTACGATCAATAATGCCGGAGTTTCCGCAAACGGAAATTCCTATGTTGAAGAAACCATAAGCTATGAGTGTGATCTTGCAACCGGCATATGTTCCGGAAGTTTAGCAACAAAAGATATGGAGCCGCGAGCCTATGGCGGCCAGTCTCCTTACATACGGTTAAGCGGTATTGCGCTCTATAGTATGCCGAGGTTGGTTGAAGTCGCGAATGATTGGACCTCAATGACCGACGGGGGAATTTTGAATGCGGTCAATGATGCGAATAATTACCTGCGCAATGTTTATCCAACAACCCGGCAAGGTTGTTTTACCTGCGAAGCCTGTGAATTGGAGAGTGATCCAGTAGCCTGTTTTACGGCGCATGGGTGCGGGTATGTGGCAGGGGAAGCTTTTGATTTAACGTTGTGCCTTACCGACACATCCAATTTGGCAGGAGGTCATTTTGACGCAATGCTTGAAGATCCCGCGGCAAATCCCGGATATTCGCGGGAACGAGGCGTGCATGGGTTGACTAAGAATGGCGAATGGGCTGCTGGGATTGGTATTGGCGGTGTTTTAGGCGGGCATTTTGGCATTGGAGGCGCTATTCTTTTCGGTGGTGGAACACCGATGAATCGAAGCTATAACACCTTTGAATATAATTATAAAGAATAAGATGAAATCGCCATTGAATCAAAAGATGCTCTTTCGGGTGCTTGCGCTTTTGGCATTCCTTTCTATGGCCCATACTAGTTCTTTTTCTCAAGGAACTGATGAGGAAGTCATCATTTCGCCCTTTTACCCGTCACCGAAGGGAATTTATGATAATCTGGAAGTCGTCACTGATTTAATATTGGATCCTGGCCAAGACGGACGGGTTGGCGAAGGGGTATTGAAAATTGCCGGAGGAGCGCCTACTCCGTCAGGACAAGGATTAAACGCTCCAGGGATTTTGATGACAACCCCTACTTTTCCGGGAGAAAAGATAACCAGGATTAAAGAAGATGGTTCTCTGCGCGCCTCAGGTTTCCAATTTATTGGCGATAAATACTATACGAAAACATTAAGAGCCGGAGAGCTTGTGCTTACTGACAGCACGGGGGCATGGAAAGTTCCTACGCTCCAGATTGATAACGCTGAATGGCTTGGAGGCTGGAGTGATCCCCGGTGGGGTGTCGGGTTTGGAAGTTCTACGAGTTTTGATTGTAACGACGGAGGTAATTTAGGATTTATCGGAGGCGTCCAAAACCTCAGCGGAATTATGCCGTGGTGTATCGGTATTCCTATTCCTCCAGATTTTTGTATAGCTGTTCTTTTGTGCGCGGGAGAAGAGCAGTTTATTATGAGCTATAAATGCATTCGTCCTCAGTATTAAAAAAGGAGAAAGACATGATCAAGAAAACCTTGTGGCTATTTCTGTTGACTTGTTCGTTTGGTTTTTCGTGTTTTGCGGTTTCTGATCCTATTGACATTAAAAATAATGTTCTTGATAAATTGGATATCCCTGTGTATCCTTCGATGCAATCGCCCGAGGCTTACGGGATTTCGCTTAATTATACCCTGCAGGATACTTGCGTTGATTGCGTTATTTCTTTCTTTAAAACAGAACTCAAGAAAAAAGGCTGGAAGGTTGATGACGAAAAACTTGACCGAAGTTTTCAGGAGGCTTTTAGCAAGGTTCGCGGTCAGCTTGAGGGAATGCAAGGAAGTTATCCGCAGGGTTTTGATACGAAAACAGCAGAAGCGATACTTTCCGGGAAGAACGACAGTTACATTAAGGAACAAATTAAGAAAATGTCTCCAACGGTGATTGAGGCAAGAAGAGAAGAAGACGGGATCATTTGCCGTATTTTTATCCATGGAACTTCGGGGACCCAGGGAATGAAAATAACTTTAACGCTTTCTGCCCAATAATACTGAATGCGGTTGACGCTTGACAGATGCTCTAAAAAAACATCGTGCGGTGTTTTTTTAGGGCTTTTGTTCTTTGGGGTAGGTTTTTGCGGTTATACCGCCTATGCGGCAAACGATCTTACTGTCGATACCTATTATCCCGCTCCAGCGTTAAATTACAAAGAAGCAAAGGCTCATGATTTTTCTTCACGCGATACTGAGGTAAAGAAGAAGATTGAGAAGCAAGACCGGGCTTTTCTTGCTTCGGTTGATTCCCTGGATAAGAATCAATTTCCTACAGCTGGCGCAAAGGATTTTACAGACGCAGCTGATTCAATCTATATCGGACTCTTCCGTGATTCTTCAAATGCATCCAATGTACGTCCTTTGCGCGTATTGAACGGAGCAGCGTTCGCCCCTACATCATCGCTCATTATCAATAAGGCGCGGCATGTATCGTATCTTACTGAAAACGGGGAAACAATGAGTATGTGGCCTGGATTAGGACGATGTGCTTCCCGTAGTATTTGGAAGCTCATTGCCGGATTCGCCCAGTGTGCCAGCGATGAATATCTCGCAGATTATTCGGAAAGTCCTGGTTTGTATCTTGGTGGTGGCGTAGGAAGCGCCAGCATGGGCAATATGGGTGGGGGAATTGGCTTTAAAATGTCGACGATTAACTATACCTGCTGTAAGTTGCGAGGAGATGAAGAGCCGGTAACCAGTATAGACGGATGTGTTACAAAACAAAATGACGCCGAGACAGCACGGCGTAATCTGGATCTTGCCAAATGCAGGTATATCCAAGCGATTCGTGATGCAAAAGCCGCAGGGTGTAATCACAGCAGAGATTTTGCTTGTTTCGGGAACAGTTGTCAAGATACAGGGGCGACCTGCACAAAGCGATTTGAAGATATGTCTATTAATGAAAACGCTTGTCCGTATTTATTAAGCGGGCAACCTGTACCGTCGCCTCTACCGGCTGATTCAAGAATGCCCAGTCTTTTAGCTTTACTTGGGCTTATACCTTCAGAACCTCCCTCTATATGTTATGCAGGATGCACCGAATGTTCAACGTTCTGTTGTGGGTATGATTCAGCGGGGTTTTGTACCTCAACCTGCTGTAATTCTTGGGACGTCTGCAACGAGGCGGATTGTCAAAGTCGGATTGCAGATATAGACCAGAAAAAACAAGATATTGAGAATGCCCGGGCGCAGCTGAGGAATGTGCTCGAGGATTTATGTAATACGTGCGTCTGCGGCCGCTGGGATGGTATTCGTTCTGAGATTGAAGCTTTCGTCCCTGGTTTGGATCTTGCCGGTTACATCGGTTCCTTGCTCAATCCGGGAGAATCTCTCTGTGATAATATGTGTAGTACTCAGATGCTTGACGCCGCGATACAATAATGGTGGCATAGTTATGAAAATGAACGTTCAAAAAAAAGTAAGTATCCTCAAGTGCTTTCTCTATTGTTTTTTAGTTATTATTTCTGGTAGCGCGTACGCTGAAGGACAAGAAGTGCAGATGACTACTTTTTATCCGACGCCAAACGCGGTAACCAAGAATTTCATCGTTGATATTCTTCATATCGAAGATACGACGGGGGTTCCTGGCCCGGTTTTTACCATTACCACGGAAAGTGGAGTTGACGGCTGGCTTAAGTTACGAGGAACAAATAGCTCAGGTGTTTTAACAGATGTTCTTGAAATAAATAATCTGGGGCTTGTTTTTCGCAAAAATGCGTACAGTGATGAAACCAGGGCTTATCCTTCAGTCCAACAACCCGGGATACTGGAACTACGACAATTTGGAACAGGGTCAGATTCTACTCCTGCTATTGAACTCAGAGGTATCCCTTTGACGCATACTCCGGAACTTGTTGTTTCTGTAAACCCATTCCGCAATAATTTTAATCCATTTAGTGATACTTTTTTTACACAGTATGATGATCTGCAAAACGGTTGTTTATCCGCGGGGGGCGATCCCGAAACTTGCTTACAACTTTTAACTCCAATAGGCCGAGCAAGTTTTGACGTGATCACTGCTCCGTATGCGATTCCGGCATCAGAAAAATATTCTTCGCGGAAAGCGCTTTTCCTCTTGAACCAAACTCCAGAAACTGTTTTTGGGGTTGGGATATATTGTGGCACAGGGAATGGCTGGGGTCCGGGTGCGGGTATACTTTTTGGGTTTGGAGGCGGCACAAACGCGCTCTATAAAACATTTAAGTACAGCGTGTATACGGGGAATTAAAATGAGCATGAAAGTCGTTCAACAGTTCTGTATCGTAGCCGTCATTTTTTCTTTACAGGCGATTGTATCTGCCGCGGATGAAACGATACAACTTACGCCGTTTTATCCTTCGCCGAAAGGTATCTATAATAGCGTACGCACCACTGAACTGACGACGGTTCAGGATAGTTTGCTGTTATCACAAGATGCGGAATTAAAATATCATAACGGGAGTTCTTCTCTCAACAACGACAGATTTCTGACAAATCGGCTTTCCTTCAATGGAGAAAAGTACTATACTCCGATACTGAAGACGCAGATTTTGGATGCGTCTGATATTCTTCCGGCGACAGGCGACTGGAAAGTTCCGCGACCAAGTATTAATTTGCCTTCCATTCCTGCTCTTGCGTTGGGGGCTTTTACCGGCACGGTCGTGTGCGGTCAAAGCGAGGTGATTAACAGCGTTATTTCAATAAGTACGGCTGTCGGTTTTTGTGTCCCGATTCCTATCGGCGGCATGGGAGGAACGATGCCAGTTATCTGTCTCGGCCGAGAGGACTTGAAGCTTTTTGGTAGCTGTATGAATACGGATTTAAGTGAAACAGGAATTACCGCTTTTTAAGACCTTCCCTGTTTTAAAAACAAGAGTTTGTCATAAGATCAGAAGTATGTTTTTTAATTATTTATAATGTTCATATGAACGAACGATTTAGCCTCCAATCAAACTTTCGCCCCAAGGGAGACCAGCCGCAAGCGATTGAAAAATTAGTTCGTTTTTTCCAAGAACAAAGAAAGTTTCAGACGCTTGTCGGAGTTACTGGTTCAGGAAAAACATTTACTCTTGCCTGCGTTATTGAAAAGATTAATAAGCCGACCTTGGTTATTTCCCACAATAAGACCTTGGCAGCTCAGCTCTATGCCGAATTTAAAGAATTTTTCCCCCACAATGCCGTTGAGTATTTTGTAAGTTACTACGATTATTATCAGCCAGAGGCATATATTCCGCAGACCGACACGTATATTGAGAAAGATGCTTCAATTAACGAGCGTATCGACCGACTTCGTCTCTCGGCAACCAGTTCTCTTTCCTACCGTCGCGACGTCTTAGTTGTTGCTTCGGTTTCCTGTATTTATAATATCGGTTCGCCCGATGAATATCAGGAATTTGTGATTTCTTTACAGAAAGGTCAGCACGCGTCGCTTGACGGGATATCTCAACAGTTAGTTTCGCTCCAGTATGAGCGTGCAGATTTTTCTTTTAAGCGAGGTACCTTCAGGGTGCGGGGAGGGATTTTGGATCTTTATCCTTCCTATAAAGAGAAAATAATCCGGATTGATTTTTCGGACGATAGAATTTCTGGAATTTTTGAGCTCCATCCAATAAACTTTAAAGTTGAAGGCAGTTTTGAAAAGATTAATATTTATCCAGCAAAACATTTTTTAATCTCTCGTAATAAGATGGAACCATCGCTCCTTGAAATCAAAAAAGAACTCGACGTACGGTGTAGGGAGCTTGAGCATCACGGTAAAATTATGGAGGCAGAGCGTTTAAAAAAGAGGACATTCTATGATCTTGAAATGCTCGGTGAGTGCGGATGGTGTCATGGTATAGAAAACTATTCCCGGCATTTATCCGGGAGGCCTCAAGGGTCAAGGCCGTATTGTCTTCTTGATTATTTCCCAAAGGATTATTTACTGGTTATTGATGAATCTCATATGACCATTCCCCAGGTGCGCGGCATGTATCATGGCGATCGGTCGCGTAAAGAAGTTCTGGTTGAATATGGGTTTAGACTTCCGTCGTGTCTCGATAATAGGCCGCTGAAAGGCGAAGAGTTTTTTGGGCTTCTCAATCAGGTTATTTTTGTTTCGGCAACTCCTGCGAAAGAGGAATTGAAGCTTTCCGGAGAGTGTCTTGTTGAGCAAATTATCAGGCCAACAGGGCTTGTTGATCCTAAGATTGAAGTACGCTCCACCACAGACCAGATTGAAGACTTGGTGAAAGAAATACGCCTGGTAGCACGGAAAAAACAGAGAGTTTTAGTTACAACGCTCACCAAGCGCATGGCTGAGGATTTGACGGCGTATTTGGAAGACGAAGGAATCCGGGTGCGCTATATCCATTCGGACTTTGGTGTTCTCGACCGCGCAAAAATTATTCAGGATCTGCGGAAAGCAGAGTTTGATTGTTTGGTTGGCATTAATTTGCTGCGGGAAGGATTGGATCTGCCGGAAGTCGCGCTCGTTGCCGTTCTTGATGCGGATAAAGAAGGTTTTCTCCGCTCAGAAGTTTCTCTGATCCAAGTCATTGGGCGTGCCGCGCGCCATGTTGAGGGCCGCGCGGTCTTTTATGCCGAAACAGTGACTCATTCAATGAAACGGGCCATTGAAGAATCACAGAGGAGGCGCATGCTTCAGCTTGCGTATAACAAGAAACACAAGATTACGCCGAAAACAATCAAGAAGAAAATTCAGGAAGGGATTGAAATCTGGGCAAAAGCTGAAGAGCTGAGTGAGATGGTGCTTTCCGAAGAAAATGATGAGAGAGATGTTTTAAGGGCGATTTCAATTCTTGAAAAGGAAATGCTCATCGCCGCGAAAAATCTTAAATTTGAAAGGGCTGCTGAATTAAGAGATAAGATTGAGCATTTGCGGAAAGCGAAGAAATCAAATCCAAGGGTATGAGAGTATTCTATTTTAAGGAAATTTCTTCGACCAATGATGAAGCTGTGCGCATGGCAGAATCTGGAGCTGAAGAAGGCACTGTCGTTCTTGCTGATAGTCAGACCAACGGACGAGGAAGATGCGGGAATGTTTGGCTTTCGCCTCATGGAGGAATGTATGCATCGTTTGTCCTCCGGCCGAATTTTTCTTCAGAAAACATGTACTTGCTGGGTCTTGTTCTGGGTTTAGCTGTCGTGCGTGTTCTTAGGCGTGAGCATCTCGATGCTGTTCTTAAGTGGCCAAACGATATCCTGATTTTTGGGAAAAAACTAGGTGGTATCTTAGCGGAAGCTAAGACAAAAGACAAAAAAATAGACTTTGTTGTTCTGGGGTTAGGTCTTAACGTGAATACAGATTTCTCCCTGCTTTTTTCAGGAGCGACTTCACTGTATATTGAGGATGGGAGAGTCCGTAACATTGAACAGCTTTTTACTGTGTTGTACGATGAATTTCTTAATTTTTACCAGAAGATACCCGATAAAAAACATGATATAATACGCGAAATGAGTATATATCTTTCAACGCTCGGTATGCATATCGAAGCTACTCTTGGGGATTCCAAGATCAGCGGTTATGCTCTTTCGTTGCAGGATAATGGTCAGCTCTGCGTTCGCACCGAAGAAGGGATGATTTTATATCTTTCTCCCGGAACCGTAACGCATATCCGTGATTATGAAGCTTGAGAAAGACCGCGTTATTTTTCTCGATGCCGGGAATACCTCGGTAAAACTTGCTGTTTCCTCAGGTTTGATAACACGCAAAACAGTGCGGGTTTTTCCTTTGCGGGCCGCTCCACATACAATAAATTCTTTTCTCCAAAAATACCGAGCCTCTCAAGTGTATATGGTAAGCACAAATGTTTCGATTACAAAGAGGCTCCGTTCAGTTTTCACGAAGCACAAGCTTGCTATTTTTGAGATAGGGCGGGAAATACAGGTTCCCATGAGAACGCTCTACGGCCCGTCACTTGGGCAGGATCGGCTCCTGGGGGTTTTTTCCGCCAGCCGGCTTTATACGCGTGTTGGCATGGTTATCAGTTTTGGGAGCGCGGTTACCATTGATTTTCTTTCAAAGCGTGGAGTGCATCGTGGAGGATTTATTATTCCTGGCCTGTCTTCTTCTTTCTGTGCAATGCAGAAAAATTGTCCGTCACTTTCGCGGGATATTCTTTTTCGTATGCCCAAAAAAATAATTGCTTCTACAACTGAGGGAGCCCTGCAGAGTGGTATTTTTTATGGGGTTAGCTTGGAGATTTCCGGTATTATCAAGTATTTCCGCAAACGTAAACAAGATTTTCGGGTGGTTGCGTCTGGCGGAGATGTATTTCTAGTTTCTCAGCGTCTATCTGGAATTGATATTATTGAGCCTTATCTTAACCTGGAAGGCCTTAGGATAATATATCGAGAATATCGGAGTAAATAGCCATAATATAGCGAGAAATTGAGATAAATTTCATTAAAATCCTCTATAGTCTATAATAATCCCAATAATATCCGAAAATAACCCTTGATTTTTGTAATTTTTACAGTAAAATTATTAGCACTCTCTAAGGCTGTCTGCTAATTTAAAATAATGGCAATTTAAGAGGAGGTGAGTTTATGAAGATACAGCCACTAGGAGACCGGGTTGTGGTCAAGCCGCTTGCTGCGGAAGAAAAAACAAAAGGGGGAATTCTTATTCCGGATACAGCAAAAGAAAAGCCTCAAGAAGGTGAAGTTATTGCTGTTGGTCAGGGTAAGACAGAAAACGGGAAACTAGTTCCGCCGGAGGTAAAACCAGGAGACAAAATTCTCTATGGGAAATATTCGGGCACCGAAATTCGTTCAAAAGAGGGTGATGAATATTTGATCCTGCGTGAGGACGATATCTTAGCGATTATTAAGGACAAGTAGAGGTAAGGAGGAGTGGCTATGGCAAAACAGCTTTTATATAATGAGGAAGCTCGCAACAAAATCGTAAAGGGCGTTGAGGCTCTTGCGCGAGCAGTTAAGGTAACTCTTGGTCCCAAGGGTCGGAATGTGGTTATTGAGAAAAAGTTTGGCTCTCCGACCATCACCAAGGACGGGGTCACGGTTGCAAAAGAAGTTGAGCTAGAAGATCCTTTTGAAAATATCGGAGCTCAACTGGTGAAGGAAGTTGCTGAAAAAACTTCCGATAACGCGGGCGATGGAACAACAACGGCGACACTGCTTGGCGAGATTATTTTTAAAGAAGGCATGAAGAACGTTACCGCCGGCGCGAATCCAATGGCTTTGAAACGAGGTATTGATAAGGCGGTTATTGCGGTAATCGATAATTTAAAGAAGATGTCCAAACAAGTCAAGGACAAAAAAGAAATAGCGCAAGTTGCCACGATCGCCGCGAATGGCGAAACCAAAATCGGCGAATTAATCGCTGATGCCATGGATAAAGTTGGCAAAGACGGAGTTATTACCGTCGAAGAAGCAAAATCAACGGCAACCACCCTTGAAGTTGTCGAAGGTATGCAGTTTGACCAGGGGTATCTTTCTCCGTATTTTGTTACCGACCCCGAGAAGATGGAATGCAGCATGGAGGATCCGCACATTCTCATCTATGAGAAGAAAATTTCTAACTTAAAAGACATGCTTCCCTTACTTGAGAAAATTGCCCGAAGCGGTAAACCACTTCTGATTATTGCAGAGGATGTTGAAGGAGAAGCGCTCGCGACTCTGGTCATTAATAATATCCGGAAAACCCTTGTTTGCGCAGCGGTGAAGGCTCCTGGCTATGGCGATAGACGGAAAGCTATGCTTGAAGATATCGCTGTTCTTACTGGCGGGACGCCAATTACCGAAGACATCGGGCGTAAGCTTGAAAGTATCGATTTGAATGATTTAGGCCGGGCAAAGCGGGTACGGATTGATAAAGAGAACACTACTATTATCGAAGGCGCTGGAAAGACCGCGGCAATTACCGGAAGAGTGGCTCAAATTAAGAAGCAAATTGAAAACACAGATTCTGATTACGACAAAGAAAAACTGCAAGAGCGTTTAGCGAAACTTTCTGGCGGTGTCGCAGTTATCAACGTTGGTTCTGCGACTGAAACAGAAATGAAAGAAAAGAAGGCTCGTGTTGAAGACGCGCTCCATGCGACCCGCGCCGCTGTTGAAGAAGGTATTATCCCTGGTGGAGGCATCGGGCTTTTACGCTCAGTGAGCATCGTTGAAAAATTGAAACTAGAGGGCGATGAGCAAATCGGTGCACGAATTATTCGTCGGGCTATTGAAGAGCCGATTCGTCAGCTTCTTGCAAACGCGGGACTCGAGGGTTCGGTTATTGTTGAGAAATTAAAGTCCGAGAAAGAACATGTGGGATTTGATGTTGAAAAGGGTGAAGTTGTAGACATGCTTGAGGCAGGGGTTATTGATCCGACAAAAGTAACTCGTTCAGCCCTTGAGAATGCGGCATCGATTTCCTCACTTTTGATTACAACCGAGTGTATCATCGTTGAAAAACCGGAAAAAGAAGCTAAGACACCTCCAATGCCACCAGCTGGTATGGGCGGCGGTTACGGTGACTATTAAGGTTTAAGAAGGATCCTGCGAGGGAGATTCCTTACACAAGGAATCTCCCTCTTTTTTTTGTTGTTTAAACCAGAAAAATTCTATATAATTTATATTTCAAGTTCCTAAGTAATTTAAAATACAGAAATACCTATATGCAACGGCAGGGATTTTATAATGAGGAAATTAGGTTATTTTCTTTGAAGTTACATAAGCCATATCCATACGATGTGTAACCTATTTGGTAAATTTTCAAGTTCTCTGAGAACGTGGTAACTTTTTCTAGGAAAAGCGCCTTAAGAAGGGGAATTGTCGGCATGGAGTTTTCTATTTTGGACAAAGCAATACTGAATGGCAAAGATTCTTTTTGTTAATCCGCCTTTACGAAAAAGCGCGTATCTGGTTACGAATACTTCTGTGGCAGCTCCAAGCTACCCAAGCCTTACCCTTGCGAATCTTGCAGGGCAAATTAGGAAAAATCACCAGGTACAAATTCTCGATTTGGAGCTTGTTTCTCATGCGGAGGAAGCGCTTTGGGAGACGATAGATACTGTTCGGCCTGACTTTGTGGCATCTTCCGCAAACACCCCTTCGTATCTTTTTATCGCAAATTCCATGAAGCAGATCAAAGAACGCTATCCTTGGATTACTACTATTGTTGGAGGAGTTCATATAACTGCTTTGCCAGGGGAAGCAGCGCAGAACCCGTATTTTGACATCATTGTACTTGGCGAAGGGGATAAGACAATCGAAGAAATTTTAGAAAAGCCGCTTTCTAGTGTTGCCGGGGTTATGTATTTCGATTCACAGAAAAAGCGAGTTTCCGGTAAAAAACGGGAATACTTAAAAGATTTAGATGCTTTAGCGTATCCGGCTTGGAATCTTTTTTCGCTTAAACAGTATAAAAATTCCCGTGTTTCCTGCAGGAAGAATCCCGCGGGTCTCATCGAAACTAGCAGGGGATGTGCGTTTCAGTGTAATTTTTGCAACAAGCTTACTTTTGGAACTTTATTTCGGGTCAAAAGTCCTCGGCGCGTTGTTGATGAAATTGAATATATGCTTCAATGTGGTTTTAAGGAAATTCATATTACCGACGATAGTTTTACTCAGGACATTGGACGGGCAAAAGAAGTGTGCGCAGAGATTTTACGGAGGAATCTTAAGTTTCCCTGGTCGATATTAAATGGGGTACGCGCAGACAAAGTTGACCAGGAATTTTTTATGCTCGCAAAACGTTCAGGATGTTGGCAAACAGGATTTGGCATTGAAAGTGGAGATGACGCAGTGCTCCAGAGAATTAGTAAGCAGATTACTACAGAGCAGATTCAAAAGTCAATTAGAATGGCAAAAAATGCGGGTATTGAAACTTTTGGGTTTTTTATCTTTGGGCTGAGCGGGGAGTCCATACAATCGATGCAAAAAACAATAGATTTTGCTTGTGAGCTTCCTCTCGATATCGCAAAGTTTGATATTTGTATTCCTTATCCGGGTACTCCGTATTACAATGAGCTAAAAAGTCAGAATCGACTTGCTTCAGAGGATTGGTCAAAGTATGTTTGTCATCAGATCGACGAGCCTTTGTTCCAGCACGAAAATATTTCCTGGCAGAATCTCCAGCAATATTATCGACAGGCGTTTCGAATATTCTATCTTCGTCCCCGGTATATTATCCAGCGTTTCTTGCGCGACTTATGCAAGGGAGATTTTTTGTACGATTTAAGCTATTTTCTCCGGGCAAAATGGTAAAATTGAACGGTATCGCAAATCGAGAATTTCTGAGCAACGTCCTTTTTCCCTGCAAAAAGGTGATTTTGCATTTTCTGTAAGTTGCCCTTGAAGTGTTTGTGCCCACTCCCAGATGTTGTATCAACGATATTATAAGACGAAAGCTTCATGCGATTTTGTTCTGGGCTCGAGAATATCGTTCATTTTTTTCCCGTTGAAAATGTCTAGTCTGCCTGCAGGGTAAAACTATTTTAGATAAAAATCAGAAAAATCTGATATTTCGCGATAGTTTTTCTTAAAATAATAAACGCCGAACTACCCTTGACAATACTCTGGATTTATGCTACGCTTTAAATGTGGATACGCTCTTTGATAGGTTTTTCTTTATAATCATTTAAGCTTATCGAAAAAGAGCAAACATATCCGGAAAGGAGGGATAGAAGATGAAAAGAAAATCAGGTTTTACTCTTGTAGAAATCATGATCGTTGTTGCTATCATCGCGCTCCTTGCATCAATTGCTATACCCAACTTAATGAAGGCACGGCAAAGCGCAAATGATTCTGCGGCAAAAGCAGAATTACAGACTCTTCAGACAGCGCTTGAGAACTACGCGGTTGACATGAACGGAAACTATGCTGCTGCTGACAACACAAATAGTCTTGCGCACTTAGTTACTGCCGGTTATCTGCGAGTTGATACATGTGCTGCTGGTGTTCCTGCTAACGCAATTAAGTCAGGACATAGGTTTACCTGCGATGTTGATATTACCGGGTATACCATCACAGCTGTGAAAGAAGGAAACTCTGGAACTAAGAATTTTGTTATGACGCAGCTCGGTATCAATGAGTATTAGTCCAGGACTTTTCATGGTTTGAATACCACAAAGGGCGAAAGATACAATCTTTCGCCCTTTGTATTTTACCTGGGCTAATCTATTTCTTTGAATAAAACAGTTAGTAATGTTGAAACGAGTAAGTTTCGTTCTTTTTTTTATAAGCTTTTTTGTGAATATATATTTTCGGCTTACCCCTGTCTACTTTCCTGCCATGAAAGAATGGGCTGAAACGCTCGCCAAGAAAGAATTGCAAGCTCATGCAGAAAAGTTCCTTACGGACCGCTCACGCAGTTCTTTAGTAAAAAATATACTCCAGAAAGAATCTATCTTATTCGAGAGTGAAGTTCAAAAAAAGAAATTGCATTCCCGGATAGAACAGATTTATCGTAAGTTGAAAGATCCTTATCAGGATCTATCGGGGCAAACATATCTTTTGGAGCTTGATGGTTACCATTGGAAGCGTTATGTGAAAAATATTCTTCAGCATGGAAGTCCAGGTGATATAACGGAAGATAAACAAGAATACGATATATATACACTTGCTCCTGTTGGCGTTCCTGTCTTTGAACAAAAAGGCTATTTTTATTTATCAGCTTTTTTTATCAAGGTAATTCAGTATTTTTTCCCTGCCGTGAAGTTTGATACAGCCATTTTTTATCTTCCGCTTGTATATTTTTTTATCTTTTTCTGCGTTTTGTACGGATTCATCCGATATGTATTCTCCAATGTCGCAGCATTCTTTTCAACGCTCTTTATTGGATTAAGCGGTGCTTGGATTCAGCGTAGTTCTGCCGGATGGTTCGATTATGATAGCCTGATTGTTACATTGCCTTTGTTGGCCTCTTGGCTTATTATTACGGCGTTATACGAGAAAACATCTTTTTTAAAAAGATTTTTCTTCAGTATTTTAAGTGCCATAGTCGTTTTTTTCTATGCATTTACCTGGGCAGGTTACGGTTGGTGGTGGTTATTGTTGGCATCATTCTTTATTTTTTCTTTGATCAACAGCTATCTCATTTCTCATTCTTTAAAAACAGATTCTCTGAAGTATCTTTTGGTTGGGAGTATCTGTATTTTGACAAGCATTCTTCTTGTTATCTTTTTTCTGCATCGTAATTTAATTCTGAATATTTTCCAGCTTGCCGGCCTTTTTACTTCTTCTACAATTTATGGTTCTATCTGGCCAAATGTCTATTATACAGTGCGGGAATTACTTCCATTTTCTATATCAGAAATCTTAGGACATCTTCATGGGGGGGTTATTGCATCTTTTTCTTTATGCGGTTTTCTTTATATTTTTCTGAAAGAACGGAGATCGGAGAAAAAAGACTTCCTTTTGCTGACTTTTCTGTGGCTTG
This sequence comes from uncultured Planctomycetia bacterium, assembly GCA_964634935.1. Classification (GTDB taxonomy): domain Bacteria; phylum Omnitrophota; class Gorgyraeia; order Duberdicusellales; family Duberdicusellaceae; genus CAZWJT01. The sequence goes on from CAZWJT010000007.1 coordinate 75,359, forward strand.
TTGGCATGTTTTACGCTTCTTTAAAGTCACAGCGTTTTGTTCTGTTTCTTATTGTGCCATTTGGAATAAGTTTTGGAATTTTTACAGTTGAAATAGGACGGTATTTGTTCCGCGATTTTCTCAAAAAACATGCAATGATCACGAGTAACTTTTTCCGGATTCGTCGGGTAAATTTTGTGCTTGGTAAAAACATCTCTCTGTATTTTGGGCGTATTCTTTTTGTTGGTTTCATGATGTTTTCATTTGTCAGATTTGGTTTATCAGCAAGAACCACAGCCGATACCTTAATTCCGATCATGAATGATTCTTGGCAGAGTGCTCTGGCATATCTGAAACAGGAAACACCGAAAGAGGCCATTATTAATACAATGTGGGACTACGGTGTTTTTATCGAGACTGAATCTCAAAGGAGGGTGTTATACGATGGGATCTCTCAGGATGGGTTTATTGGATATTGGATTACTCGTGTTTTGTTGAGTACTTCCGAGAAAGAATCTCTTCGTATTTTACGCATGCTTAACAATTCTTCATGTCTTTTACGGAATGAGCTATGGGAAGAACTTCATGATTCTTTTGAAGCGGGAATGCTTTTGCAGCTGCTTATAAGCAGTGAGTTCTCGCAGACAGAGAAGATTTTTGATATGTATACTATTTCGCCGAACTTACGTAAGCGAATTCTCGATGTTCTATATATACGGCGACCAGACCCGGCTTATCTTTTTATCGATAAGGGTCTATTTCGAAAGATGAAATCCATATCGTTCTTACGGAATTGGAATTTCGCAAAATTGTATATTTCTCAAAATAAAGACCGGCTTTCACAGAATCGCCTTATTCAAAGAGTAGTTGAAAAGTTCGGGATTTCTGTTGAGCAGGCAGAAGGATTTTATGCTGATGTGCTTCTTGCTTCTGTTTCCAAAGATTTTAATGAAGTATTATCCGAACGTTGGGAAATGAGTCAGGTTCCTTCTTTTGGATTGCAGCAAGGCGAAGTTGTTTTGTTTAATAATAATATTGTATTTGATTTGAAAGATAAAAAAGGGTATGTATTTTCTCTGGAACAACAAAAATATAACCAACTTAGATTTATAACCATCTTTGACGCGCTAGCAGGAACCTCGGCATATTATGAAAATAAAGATGCCAACTTAGAGTCCGGCGGCATTGTTATCCATTCTCCGGATGGTTGGAAATCACTGTTAGTTTCTCATCAAGAGCTTGCCAGCGCTTTGTTCGCAAAGTTATATTTTCTGAATGGAAAAGAGCTGGAATATTTTAAGCCAGTTTATTCTGATCCTGAGGGAGGAATTTTTATCTTCAAAATTATTTGGCCAGAATGAGCGGAAATTTTGTTTCGGTGCTTATCCCTTGTTTGAATGAAGAAAGAACCATCGGGACTTGTGTTCGAAAAGTCCTGAATGTTTTTCGCGAAAAAAATATCCCGGGAGAAGTTATTGTGATTGATAACGGTTCTTGGGACAACTCTGCTCAGATTGCCCGCCAGGAGGGTGCCTTGATTGAGTTGCAGCCAGTGAAAGGGTACGGAGCTGCTTACTTAAAAGGCATTGAGGTAGCAAGGGGTGATATCATTATCATGGGGGATGGGGATGATACATACGATTTTAGCGAGCTCCATTCTTTGATTATTAAAATTAAGGAAGGGTATGACTGTGTGATTGGCTCTCGGTTTAAAGGAAAAATTCTTCCGGGAGCGATGCCTTTTGCTAACCGGTATCTTGGTAATCCTATTCTGACCGGTATCCTGAATCTTTTCTATGATGCCTCAATTTCCGACGCGCACTCTGGTTTTCGGGCGATTACCAAACAAGCCGTAGAAAAGCTTGATCTTAAAACAATAGGAATGGAATTTGCTTCAGAAATGATTATCGCGGCATTTAGAGAAAAGCTGAAGATATCCGAGATTCCGATTGTTTACTATCCCCGGCAGGGTGAATCAAAGCTGAAACCATTTTCTGACGCTTGGCGCCATTTGCGATTCATGCTTTTATTTAGTCCAGATTGGCTGTTTTTTATTCCTGGAATAATTTTATTTTTTGGCGGTTTCATATTAGCGCTTGCAACTGGGTTTGGAGTATTACGGTTATTTGGTTATGCATTCGATGTCCATTCAATGGTTTTTTTTACATTTGTTGCTTTAGTGGGGTTCCAGATTCTGAGTATCGGATTTTTTGCAAAAACCTACAGCTATAAAGAAGGTTTTTTGAGGCATGATCGATTCATTGAGTTGTTTTTCCGGTGTTTTAACCTCGAAAAAGGAATTTTGAGCGGATTAGTCCTTTGCTTGATCGGCATTTTTGGGGGTTTTTCTATTGTAGTAAAGTGGGTTCATTCGAATTTTGGCCAGCTTTCAGAGATGAGATTTACGCTTATCTGGTTCTTATTCTTGATGGTTGGAGCTCAAACGATCTTTTCTTCTTTTTTTCTCAGTATTCTTGTTCTTCCGAAACGGAAGTAGCGATTTGCTGTGAGTAGTCGAACTTCATTAGGAAAGAAATTACGTACGGCCATAGGTATTCAGGCGTTCCGGAATTTCGCATCTTTCTATCGAGGGATATTCACTGATCTTCAGAAAGCGTGTGATTCTTTTCCTGAGTTTCTTCCGGGATCGGAAATTCTCGATTTAGGTTGCGGCGGGGGAGAGTTTGCCAACTTACTCCTGCATCGTTACCCCAGCGTCCATATTACACTTTTAGATATTGATTCAGATATTGGATGGGCGGTTTCCGAACGGTTCAAGCATAGGGTTTCTTTTGTTCCGTCAGCTTCACTTTCGCAGTACCGGTTGTCCTGCGTGCAAATTCCTCAATATATCATTATTAGCGACGTATTGCATCATCTCCATCGGAACGAACTTTCAGAATTTTTCCATACTTTAGCTGCATTTATTGGCGGCAATCCCATAACGGTATTGATTAAGGATATAGAACCGGGGTTTTTTCGTTCACATCTTTCCTACTGGGCCGATCGCTTTATTACCCAGGAGCAGGAAGTGAATCTACTACATGAAGAACAAGTACTCAGCGAAATAAGAAAACTGTGGCCATCCGCACAGATTGAGAGAACTGATCTTTTTAAGCGCGACAGGCCAAATTATGGTCTTGTGATTCGTTGTAATCAGACATGACGAAGTTTGTTTCTATGGAGCATACGTTTGCGGTTTTGGCGTATGGGGATTCCCCGTACATTGAAGCATGCATAAAATCACTACTGGATCAGACGGTTCAAAGTCATATTGTTCTTTTTCATTCCAAAAAAACAGATTTTCTCGATGCGCTTGCAAAGAAGTACGGGATTCTTATGGTAGCTACCGGAAAAACTGCAGGCATTGGAATGGATTGGACTTATGCCTACAATTTCTGTAAAACAAAATATCTTACGCTTGCCCATCAAGACGACATTTATCTTCCCCAGTATACAGAACTGTGTCTTGCTATGGCTCAGAAATTGAACCAAAGAAATTTTTTAATTATTTTCACTAAGTACTACGAGCTGGTAAATGGGAAAATCCGTCGATGGAGCGGAAACCTTTTTATGAAAAACATTCTTACGTTGTTTTTTTGTTTTAAAGGCAGTATTAGTTCTTGTTTTATGAAAAAATTGTTTCTATCATTCGGGAATCCTATTTTATGCCCGAGTGTTTTTTACAACCGAGAACGGATTGGCAATTTCCAGTTTTCACAGAACCTTTTATCGAATCTTGATTGGGAGGCTTGGTTGCGTCTCGGTGGGCAAGCGGGAAAATTTTGCTATATCAACACGGCGCTTGTGCTCCACCGGATTCACTCTCAGTCGCAAACGAGTATTCAAACCAAAGAGAAAGTACGAGTCAAGGAAGATGCATTCATGCTCAGGCAATTTTGGCCAAGGCCGATTGCCTACGTATTGAGCTTTTTCTATCGATTAGGGTTATTATCGAATAAAGTCGAAAGGTAAAAATTATCTGATCTGCCGGATACGTTATGGCAAAAATTTTACTTATTACGTATTTTTTCCCTCCCCACAATTCTATCCCGTGCCGGAGGGTCTATGCTTTTGCAAAATTCTTAAAGCGTCTCGGGCACGATATTTTTGTTGTTACCGCCGAAAGTCCCGGCGATACGCTTGTGAAAAGTTTTGATGTCGATACTTCTTCATTTTTCGTCGTGCATGTTCCGTACTTCGATATTCTAAACATCATTTTTCAAATTTATAAACCGAAGGATATTTTAAAGAAGAAAATGCAGACAAAATCAGGGCGATTATCCCTGGCGGATATTTTTTTCCGGCTACTTCTCAGAATAAATGGATGGGTTTCTCAACGGGGTATTTTATTCGGATGTACACGATTTCCTACCGCTTTTGAGTTATGGTTTTTTAAAGCGTATCGGGTAGCTTGTGGTATTATTCAGAAAGAAAACATCGATATCATTATTACAAGTGCACCACCACATACCGCAAGTGTGGTAGGGTATTTTCTGAAAAAACGTTTTCCAAAAATAGTATGGGTTTCGGACTTACGAGATTTATGGGTTGATAACCCAGTTCATCGAGGGTTGTTTCCCTTTACCATTCTCGAGAAGATATTTGAGAGAAAATCTATCGCATCCAGTGATATTGTTGTTACTGTTTCCGACATTCTGAAGGAAAAACTAGTGAAGAAATATCCTGATAAGCAACGTTCGGTGTATTGTATCGAAAATGGGTATGATACAGAACTGTTGATGTGCGCGCAGGAAAGGAAAAATAGATTACCGGATACTCCAAGAACTTTGGTTTATGGTGGAACTTTGTATGAAGGACGAAGAGATCCCGAGATCATTTTTTCTGTGCTGAAAGAGAACCATAATATGTTTTCCGGGAAGGTAGAAGTCATTTTTTATGGAAATATTCAAACCAAGAACATCATTGGAAAATTGTTGATGCAATATCCAGATATTTGTTCTTTGGTGCGCTATGGCGGTTTTCTTTCGGCGTCATGCATGGCTCATGAGTATTCCGCTGCTGATAGCCTGCTCTTTTTAGAGGATGATTCCGATAATGGAGGAGTGCTTACTGGAAAAATTTTCGAATACATCTATTTTCGTAAGCCGATTTGCTGCGTCGGAATCATGGCTGATTCATATGTGGGGGGATTTCTTAAAAAAACAGGCCTCTGCTTTTTTTGTGAAAAGAGCAAAGAAAAAATAAAGGCTTTTTTAGAGTGTTTCATTTATGACAAGCTTCATCTTCTTCCAGATGAGCAGTATATTTCCCAATTTACCCGAGAGAAACAAATCGCAAAATTTGATAAGATTATCAAAGGCCATTTAACCTGAACTTTTTGTCCTATAAATGGAGTAAGCCACGCTCTCAACCCCCTAATGCTTTGGTTTGTTTAATCTTTTAGAATAATTTTCTATAACTAACCGCTATTTTTTGTTACAATAACCTTAAGGAAGGGTTTTTCAGGTGTCTAGTGTATCATTTAACAAAAGGGAAGATGGATCAGCGAATTGCTCTTTTTGGTTGCGGTTATTGGGGTAGAAATCTAGCGCGTAATTTACACGAATTCGCTTGCCTGGAAGCAATTTGCGATACTGATCCAGCTGCGGCCTCTGAACTGAGGAAGGTTTTTTCTGGCGTAGCGATTATGTCTGATTCAGATTCAATATTCCGATTGCCTCAAATTACCGCAGTAGCGATTGCAACCCCGGCTGTATCGCATTATCAGATGATAAAAAAGTGCCTCTTGGCGGATAAGGATGTGTTTGTCGAAAAGCCGTTGGCATTGGATTTACAAGAGGCAGAAGAGCTGGTTCAGCTTGCGGAAAGTCGGAAGCTGATTCTTATGGTCGGGCACATTTTACAGTATCATCCTGCGCTCATCAAACTGAAAGAGCTCGTTACGCAAGGAGAGCTTGGTAAAATTCAATATATTTATTCCAATCGTCTTAATATTGGACGTCTAAGAACCGAAGAAAACATTTTGTGGAGTTTTGCGCCGCATGATATTTCAGCTATCTTGATGCTTTTAGGCGAAGAGCCCGTACGCATATCAGCGTTTGGCGGCGATTATCTGAACCGAGGGATTTTTGATACCACTCTCACAACCCTTGAGTTTCGCAATGGAACAAAAGGACATATATTTGTAAGCTGGCTTCATCCCTACAAAGAACAAAGGTTGATTGTTGTTGGGTCCCGGGCAATGGCGGTATTTGATGACATGGTTTCTGAGAAACTATGTATCTATCCGCATGATATCGAGTGGAAAGACGGGAAGATTCCCGTTGCTCATAAGGCGGAATCAAAAGTTATAGTGGTTGAGCATAAAGAGCCGCTCAAGGAGGAGCTGAGGCATTTTCTCGAGTGTCTCCAGACTCGCCAGAAGCCAAAAACTGACGGAGAAGAAGGGTTAAGGGTTTTGAGGGTTTTATCAAAAGCAGAACAACTCCTACAGACGAAAAGCCATGAATAAAGAAAACAAGGAAAGATGTTTTTTTGTGCATTCCAGTTCCTTTGTTGATGAGCATGTTCAAATCGGGAAGGGTACAAAAATCTGGCATTTCTGTCATATTCTGGAAGGTTCGCGCATAGGAAAAAATTGCGTTATCGGGCAAAATGTGATGATCGGACCAGATGTGGTGATTGGTGATCACTGCAAAATTCAGAACAATGTTTCAATTTATAAAGGAGTTGTTCTTTTTGATGATGTGTTTGTGGGGCCTTCGGCAGTTTTTACCAACGTAATCAATCCCCGAGCTTTCATAGAACGGAAGAGTGAATTTAAAAAAACCATGGTTAAAAAGGGCGCTACTATCGGCGCTAACGCAACAATTGTTTGCGGGGTTACAATTGGCAGTTATGCTTTCATCGGGGCGGGAAGCGTTGTGACAAAAGATATTCCTGATCATGGTCTTGCGTATGGGAATCCAGCGCGGTTGAAGAATTATGTTTGCAGATGCGGCAATAAGCTGGAGAAAGAAAAATCGCATTTTTTCTGCGCCAGTTGTCGTGCGAAACAGCGATAAACCAAATATTTTTATAGAAACTATACATGTCTACCATAGCTATCTTTTGGCGTGATTTTTGTCGTACGTTTGTCAGACATATTTTTACCGCCTTCCTTAATATTTTGGTCGCTGTTTTAATCGCACGATATTGGGGTGTTAACGCGAAAGGGTCTTTTTATATTTTAACAACTCTGTGCGGTTTTTTGGTGACTTTTGGTAATTTTGGCATTTCGGCAGCCAATGTCTATTTTATAGGGCGAGAGCAGAATCTGACATCAGATATCGCCACAAATTCGTTATGGCTTGCTTTTATTAACGGCGTTATATGTGTGATATTGGTTTTTTATCTGGCATTGGCTTATCCTCATTTTATTATCAAGGGAATGGATCTTTTTCTGCTCGTCATTGTTTTATGCAGTATACCCTCACAATTTTTTATAGAATTTTCGAATCAGATTCTTTTAGGTTTGTCAAAAATTTCTTCTTTTAATTGGCTGAATCTATTTTTTTCTCTATCGTTCGCCCTAACTGTAGGAATATTAGTTTTCATGGAGCGAACCGTTACGAATTTACTTCTTGGATATGTAAGCGTGTTTGCCATCTTTTTTCTCATTTATGTTATTTATTTAAGAAAAATTGTTCATTTTGCCTGTATTTTTCATTGGTCTTTATTTCTCCGCATGCTTCGTTACGGGGTCAGGTCCTATGCGGCATGTGTTTTAGGTTTTTTAGTTATTCACTTGAATATTTTTTTTGTTAACTACTTTCTCGGCCTTGAAACAGCTGGAGTTTATTCGGTGGTTCTTGATTTCGCTGATAGATTATATGTTTTTCCCGGATTGTTTGGGCTTTTGATTTTTTCTTATTTCTCAAAACTAAATGTCAATATTTCAATCCAAGAGTTGTTGCGACACGCTGTTTTGGTGATGTCTTTCCTCATCATAGTTACAGGAATAGTGTTTCCTTTTATGGTGAAATTTCTCTATGGTAGTTCCTTCATTGGAGCAGTTTTGCCATTTGCTTTACTGCTTCCGGGAATATTTTGTTCAAGTATTTCGACGATTTTGATGCAATATTTTGCTTCTCAGGGTTTGCCTCCCGTGGTATACACAGCACAGTTTTTCGCTTTGCTGGTGAACGTAACTTGCAATCTTCTTCTTGCGCCCAGGTTGGGAATGGTGGGAGTTTCTCTTGCGAGTTCTATCGCTTATGGCGTTTTGTTATGGTGTGCTCTACACTATTTTCTAAATTCTACGAAGACAAAATTTTCAGAAGTTATGTGTATTCGGCCCAAAGAAATTGTAAGATTATTTCGGTTGCTTCGAGTATCATGAAGAAAGTATCAAACGATTTTCACTGGGAAGAAATTCTGTGTTGTCCTGTTTGCCGCGGTAATGTTGCATTTCATTCTCAATCGGGAACATTTATGTGCTATGTCTGCAGTATCCAATATCCCATGAACGATGGGATTCCTATGATGTTTCCTCCCAAGATGGTTTATCAGGAAAAAGAGCCTCTCTATGGGAAATACTATGAATGCTATAAAAAGATTGCCGAAGATGATGTGCGGAATCCTATTGAAAAACACAAGGAACAAAGATATGTTCCTTTGAAGCGCTTCATGGGTAACCTTAAAAATGCCCGCGTTTTGGATATAGGCACCAGCCAGGGTTTTTTCCTGAATTTATTGCAGGCTCGCCATAAGATAGGAATTGATATTGTTTTTCAGTATCTTCGTATCGCCAAGGAAAGAAATAAAGTTATTTCGGTAGCCGGGGATGCTGAATTTTTGCCTTTTAAAGATTCATCTTTCGATGTTGTTGTATGCTCGGATGTCCTTGAGCATGTTCTTAATCCACAGGCGGTCATTAAAAATATTTACCAGATTTTGAGAGAAGGGGGTAAGCTATTCTTGGTTGTTCCATGGAAAGAGGATTTATCCTTTTATGCAGTTTATAAAAATATTTACGAATTTACCCATTTACGAAGATTTGATGAAAATAACCTCAGTGGTTTCCTAGAGGGTTTTACGGTGCTCCGGAGAAAAGGCGTTATTCCTCGGAGGCTCTATCGTGTGCCGTATCGCATTATAAAGTTCTTTTTGCACAATATACTTCCTAGCAATTTAGGAATTTCTCTTTTTACCCCAGCGCATCTTATGATAGAAGCCATAAAACGATAAAATGCTATTCCAGTCTTTCCAAAAATTATTCTTCCAGAAAGGTATTCAACTAGGAAAATTATTACTTAATCCAACAGCGCTTCTGCATCTGTTTTTAAACTACAATCGAAGATTGCCGAGTTTCTCGAATGATTATTTCTTGCGCATCTATTTTACCACTGCTCGTGTACAAACGAGCGATGATTTGCTCGTTTATTTTCGAAGCCGAAACGCCCCGAAGCTATTTCCGTGCAATGATATTCAATGCAGTCATGAAGAGCGCATGCATATTTTGTCTTCAGCAGAAGAGATTTTGCAGCATACCTTTACTGTTTTAGGAGTAGAAAAGAATTTTACCGCATCAATAGACTGGTCAAGTGACTTTTCAGATAAAACTTGGATGCACGGTAATTACCGAAAGCTAAATTCGCTCTTATATCGGAACGATTTCTTGAATATAGATTATATTGGTGATGTTAAAATACCCTGGGAGTTTAATAAACATTCCCATTTTGTGCGGCTAGGTCAGGCTTATGCATTGACTCAGGATGAAAAGTATGCAAAAGAATTTATAAGCCAAATTTCCGATTGGATAGATCAAAATCCTGTGGGCATGAATCTTCCCTGGACGCAAACTCTGATTGTGGCGCAGAGAGCGATTTCTTGGTGTTTTGCCTTGAGTTTTTTTCTCTTATCACCCAGTATGACAGGGGGTGATTTTCTAAAGATTTTAAAAGCAATAGCAGCGCACGCGTTTTATATAGAAGCAAATCTTGAGGTATTGTCGGATTCTAACCATGCTATTGGCAATATCGCTGGCCTTTTTCTTATTGCGGCATTCTTTCCTGAGTTTAAAGATTCAAAAAGATGGGAGAAATTTTCATTGAAATTTCTCAGGCATGAACTCGAGAGACAACTCTATCCGGATGGCGTTGACTATGAACAATCAATTCACTATCATAAGTATATAGCAGACTTTTCAATGCTGTTCGCCATCTTTTTCCGGCGTAATCAGCTTGCTGTTCCGCAATGGCTATCCAACCAGATTGAAAATATGTTGAGTTTTCTCATGCATATGACGCAGCCTAACGGGCATGTCCAACCGATCGGTGATGCGGATGGGGCGCGGGTATGGAATTTTTATGATCAGGACATTACTGATTACCGGCAGTGTTTGGCCTTAGGTGCGTTTCTTTTCAGTAGGGGAGATTTTAAATATGTAGCAGGGGAAAATTTTGGGGAAATAGGCTGGTTTTTTGGCAAAATTGGCATGTTAGAGTACCAGAAGATAAAACCTTGTATTCCGAGCCCCAATTCTTTTTCGTTTCCTCATGGGGGGTATTATATTATGCGTACGGGATGGCATCAAGATGACACGTGGATATTTTTTGATTGTGGGCAAATAGGAAGTGGCAAGCATTGTCGTTGGGAAAGTGTTAGCTCTCATGGGCATGACGATATTTTGAATTTTGGATTTTATGCACAGAAACAAATTATTCTTACCGATAGCGGATCTTACACATACACCGGCGATAAGCAATGGCATGATTATTTTAGATCCTCCAAGAAGCATAACTTGGTTATCGTCGATCAGCAAGACGAAAGTATTCATACAAAAACTTGGACGTTGGAGAATCTAGCAAAACCATTTATTTTGAAATGGCATACTTCTTCAGATTTTGATTATGTTAGTGGGGGGCATACCGGTTATCTTCGTCTAAAGGAAAAAGTTTTAATAAAACGCCATATTTTATTTCTGAAAATTAGCAATAAAATAATCATTAAAGATGAGATTGAATCAAAGGGTTCCCATCAAGTAGATATTTATTTCCATCTTTTTCCTGGTTTAGAGCCAGTTCGGATAGCGCCATTGCGTTATATGCTTTATGACAAAATATTACTTTCTGTGTTTCTTCCTTATGGTGAAGCCTCGGTATCGAAGAGTTGGCATGCTGTTGACTATGGTAGTAAGACCGAATCAAAATCTATCTGTTACGCCTTTAAAACTACATCACTCAAGAACAGTATTTATACGCTTATCGATCTCAATACCCAAGGATTTTTGACCGAAAAAGACGTAGACGAATTGTTCAATGGAATTAAATTTTTATAAGAATTTTTTGCGCCTAAAGAATTTTCTTGCACCGTCACCGATTTGGGGCGCCAAAGAGCTTCTTTGCTATGTTCAATCTCGGTTCAAAAATACGTGGATTCGTAGGAAGAGTATTGTTCCTTATCCAAAAATAATTTATATCAGTATCAACAGCCGCTGCAATTTAAGGTGCAAAATGTGTGATGTTGGTCAAAATAACCATGAAGGCCAGTTTTATCAAATGACCAAACGCCCAATGCGGGAAGAACTTGATTTAGAGCGTATTAAAGTGCTTTTCGATGAAATTTATTCTTTTCGCCCGCTTATCGCAATTACTTCCACGGAACCTTTGTTGCACAAAGATCTTTTACCTATTGTCCAATATGGAAAATCAAAAGGTTTGAGCCTTCAGGTTACAACAAATGGATTTTTATTGCCTGAATTTGCTGAAGAATTTGTATCTACAGGTTTAGATCTTCTTTGGATTTCTTTGGATGGTCCTGAATCGGTGCATAATGTCATCAGAGGGAATGACCAATCATTCCAAAAAGCAATTCTTGGGTTGGAACTGATTAATAAATACAAAAAGAAATATCATAAGAATAAGCCTTTGGTACGTATTAACTATACGATCAATAATTATAATTGCGGTGTTTTAAGTAAATTTATGGCTAGCGTTATTCCATATGATATCCAACAAGTTAATTATTCTCATCTTAACTATATTTCAAATGATATCGCCACATACCATAACGCTCGCTTTGGTGGCATTTGTGCTGTTTTACCCAGCAGTATAAGCACAGTGCTTCCTTGCGAGGTTGATTGCGAGAAGCTTTTAGGGGAAATTGCTTATCTCAAAAAGGCTTATTATTCAAAAACCAGTTTTTCTCCAGAATTAAATACGTTGGAAGAGATCAAAGAATATTACTGTAATCCTTGGAAATTTATCAAAGGGAAAAAAGATTGTTTTATACCATGGAAGTATGCGCAGATTCTTCCAAACGGTGATTGCGTAACAATGACGAGGTGTTTTAATCTGGTTTTTGGTAATCTTTACAAAGATGATTTCCGATCAATATGGAATGGCGTTGAATATCAACAATGGCGCAAAGTTTTGCGCTTGCACAGAAGTTTTCCGGCTTGTTCAAGGTGCTGTGGCATTTTTTAGGTATTATCATATGAGGAAAGAAACTATTGCTTGTATTCTGGCGGTAAGTAATATTCGTAATGATCCTCGTGTTACCAAAGAAGCACAAACTCTTTCTCGATTCGGATATCAAACAATAGTCGTTGGAGTCTTTGAGTCGGGACTTCCTGCTCGCGAGACAGCCGATGATTATTCCATTATTCGAGTCAAATATTTTTTGTATGGAGCAGTTGTTGTTTTCAAAAAAATAAGTAAATTTTTCCAACGGCACGAAGGACCTGTAAGTACAAAAGATCGAAAAATATCATTTTTTGCTTGGATTGCCATTGCCCTACATCTTTTTTTAGTTAACCTTTCCTTTGTTCTAATAATTTCTAGACTCAATCCCTCGATTTGTCATTGTAGCGATTTAAATACTCTTCCTGCCGGATACATGCTGCACAAGCGCACTAAATGTCAGCTGATTTATGATGCGCATGAGCTTTGGGAAGATCAATTGCCCAATACTCCTCTATGGTGGAAAAAGATTTGCCTTTGGATAGAAAACCATGTGATGAGGCATGTCTCTGCGTTAATAGCTGTAAATGATTTCATTGGAGAAACGATACAAAAGAGGAATAATTTTTCTTCATATTCAACGATACTGAATTGCCCGCCATATCGAGAAACTAAAGATAATCGTTCAGAATTTATTGCATTATCTATGGAGAAAGTTTTTGTTTTATATCAAGGACGGTATGATAGCGCACGCGGATTGGAAGAACTTATACAAAGTGCAAAATTTTTTGCTGATAACGTAGTGCTTATAATGCGTGGTTATGGGGATACCGAACCTCAGTTAAAAGTTCTTGTACGAGAAATGAAATTAAACGAGAAGGTTTTTTTTGTTCCTCCTGTTCCGATGGATAAATTAGTAGAAAGCGCACAAGGAGCCGATATTGGTGTCATTCCTTATTTACCCCAGTGTTTGAATAATATCCATTGCACTCCAAACAAACTGTTTGAATATATGCATGCCGGGCTTGCGTTGCTGGGTAGTGATCTCCCGGAACTTTCAGATATTATCGTAAAAAATAATATTGGAGAAGTATTTATCCCGGGAGATATGCATTCTATTGCAGAACACGTTAACCAGATGGTTGCGGATAGAGATAGACTCGATAGAATGAAATATAAGTCTTTTTGCATTGCAAAAGACAAATATAATTGGCAGGTCGAGGAAGGCAAATTACTTTCTATTTATCAGAACTTAAAATAACTTTTCATGTCGGGGTGATTGACGCGATGAAAATTATTTTCTTTACAAATAAGTGTTCACAGGGGGCAGAAATTCTGAGAAAAATCATTCAAAAAGGTATTGCTATTGAGGCGGTTATTATTGAAAAGCCCTTTGCGATTCTTAGCCCAAAAACCTGGGTTTTACTTAGCGACCCCAAATTTATTGTCTTATCAATATTTCGCAAATTGAAGCTTATTGTTTGGAAAAAGCATCAAAAAGCCTGGCTAAAAGATAAGTTTTACAAAAATTTTTCCGATACAATACATATCGTAGATAATTTTAACAGTTTTCATTGCGAGGAAATCTTAAAAAAATACTGTCCAGACTTAATTGTTCTGGGAGGGAGTAGAATATTACATGAGAAAATTCTAAGAATTCCAAAGATTGGAGTAATAAACGCACATCCTGGATTATTGCCGGGATATCGCGGCAATGACGTCATTCGTTGGGCTTTATATAACGGTGATCCTTTGGGTGTTACCGTGCATTTTGTTGATGCTGGAGTCGATACGGGACCTATTGTATTGCAGAAAGAAATGACAATAGATAAGAATGATACCATCAGCACTTTGGAACATAAAGCAGAAGTGTTGGCCGCCGATTTACTATCGGGAGTGCTTTATAGAATGATTCAGGGAGAGGTTTTGACCTTAATTTCGCAAAGCACGAAGTCTGGAAAACAGTATTATCGAATGCCAGCAAATTTTCACAAAAAAGTTATTGAAAGATTAGTAATGATACAGAGCGCAAAACAATGATTATACGGTATAGAATTGAAAATTGTTCTCCTTTAAAGAAATACGTATTTGATTTTATATTTAACGTATTGGGACTCAACGGGAAAGAGGAACGGGATGGGCCTCTGGATTTATACTATGGCAACAGCGATCCACGGGGTGCACGGTTAGTCATTCGAGAAAGATCAGAAGATATTGTCTGGAACGAACTTCTTTCTGGAGATTTTACGCTTGCCCAGGTTCAACGTGTAATCCCATTTGATTTTATTAGCGCTTTGGGATTTTTTCTGCAAGATTTAGGTAATAAAAATTTATCTCAAGACTCATATGATGAACACAATCGATTGTTATTTAAAAAGAGTTTTCAATATCGTACGCACATTGAACGTATTCCAATAGTGAATGTATATATTAATTTTCTTGGCAATATTTTTACACGGGTTTTTGATGCTCCCGTGGTATCACGATGGCCGCAAGGAAAAACATGTGCAATCGGCTTGTCGCACGATGTTGATATTACAGGGAAATACGATCTCCTTTCTGGCGCTCTTTTTTGCAGCCGGCGAACGCTCGCTCAGAATTTTTCTTTCAATATTGTTCGGATAAGAACTTTTCTCGGGCGTTTAAAAGATAAAGATTCAGATGATCATTGGTTATTTAACGAGATTATGGCGTATGAGAAGAAACTAGGATTTACATCGACTTTTTTCTTCGCAGTTAAGAATTTTTTTGATAAATTAGCTTCCGATTACGATGTTTTTTATGATATTTACTCAAGAAGGTTTAGGGACTTATTTGCGAATATTTCTCGACATGGTTTTGAGATTGGTCTTCATGCGAGCTATATGGCTTATCGAAATGTCAAAAATTTTATAGAAGAGAAGAAAATCTTGTCAGATCTTGCAGGGTGCACTATAAACGGCTTACGCCACCACTATTGGCACATTGGGGATAATCCTGATCAGTCTTTATTGTTCCATGAACGGGCAGGGTTTCAGTATGATTCTTCTATCGCTTTCGAAGATCATCTTGGGTTCCGTAGAAATGTAGCTCTTCCATATTATCCGTGGACTAACGCTATGAACCGTTCTTTAGGCGTATTGCAGTTACCAGTTTTTTGTATGGACGGTAATTTATTTTATGAAACAGCAGATTTTAATTGTGCTTTTGAGCAAGTTAAAGAGTATATTCGCACAATTAAAGCTTGTGCTGGACTTGGAGTTTTAAACTGGCACTCGCACACTTCTTATCCGAGGAATAACTCTTATCAACAATGGGCGCAACTATACCTAAAAATATTAGATTATTTGGGAGCAGATTCATCAATTTGGGTGACGAATTTAGGCAATATATATTCCTGGAGTGCAAAAAGATTCGGACGGGGTTTGTAGCAGGCTGAATTTTTCAGATAATTATGTGTGCGATAGGCGGTATTTATAGCAAATCGGCAGTTCATAATACTGCTATATTGAAGCAGATGATGAATTTAGTGCGGCACAGAGGGCCAGACGATGAAGGGTATCTCATTGTCAATACATCGATAGGTATGGAGTATCGTCTAGGCGGCCTAGATAGTAAATCTAAGTATGAGACAATTCAAAATTTCCATTCAGCGGGAAATCTTTTCTTCGGGCATCGAAGGCTAGCTATTCTTGATACAACTGCAGCCGGTGCTCAACCAATGAGTGACAGAGAAAAGAAATACTGGATAGTTTATAATGGGGAAATTTATAACTATCTTGAGCTTAAAGAAGAATTGCATCGAGATGGTTATGTTTTTCAGACGGGAACCGATACCGAAGTTATTTTAGCAAGTTACCAGAAATGGGGCGAGGAGTGTGTTTTTCACTTTAATGGAATGTGGGCGTTTGCGATATATGATAAAGAAAAAGAATCGATATTTTGCAGCAGGGACCGTTTTGGTGTAAAACCATTGTACTATTTTCAGAATGAACAAATGTTTGTATTTTTTTCCGAGATAAAACAAGCAACTGCTTTTCCGGAGAGGGCGAGGAATCTAAATAAAAATAGAGCTGTCGATTTTCTAAAGTATGGCATTTTTGATCATACAGCAGAAACATTATTTTCGGATGTTTTCCAATTGCGCGGGGGGCATAATCTTGTTTATGAATTTTCCAAGGGCACTTTTGATATTAAGAAATGGTATTGTTGCGAGAATGCCGAACTATCCAAGCAATCGTCAGTGTTTTCAGCCGCTAAGAATTTTCATGATATCTTTCATGATTCAATCAATATAAGGCTTCGATCAGACGTTAAAGTCGGGTCTTGTCTTTCTGGCGGTCTCGATAGCTCAAGTATTGTTTGTGTTGTCAATAATTTGCTCGGAGAAAAGAGGGTTCATGATAATCAAGAAACAGTTTCTTCGTGTTTCGATGAAATTTTATATGATGAACGATTTTATATTGACCAAGTGGTTCGTCAAACGAACGTAGCATCCTATCGAGTTTTTCCAAATTTTGATAATTTGTTTTTGGAGCTCGACCGTTTAATTTGGCATCAAGATGAACCGTTCGCTTCTACGAGTGTTTTTGCTCAGTGGAATGTTTTTCGTTGTGCACAGGAAAATAAGCTCACGGTAATGCTTGACGGGCAGGGGGCTGATGAGTTGTTCGCCGGATATCACTCATTCTATGGGCCCTATTTTTTGAATTTATCCTTACGTGGAAGCGCATGGATTCTTTTTAAGGAGATTCGATATTTTTGTAAACTTCATCACTATGGTTTCCGAGATTTTATTTTTCAGCTCGGGAATTCTTTATGCTCTGGACCGATTAAAAAGATCCTAAGAAATATTTTGCAACTAAACAGCGAGTGGGTTATAGATAATGAGCACAACGAGAGTGACTACTTATGTTTGAGAAATTTTCTGAATATTCGGGAAATGTCTTTACATCTATTGTTGTATGCGAGCATTCCCATGCTTTTGCATTATGAAGACAGAAACTCAATGGCATTTTCAGTGGAATCACGGCTGCCTTTCTTGGATTATCGTCTTGTTGAGTTTGCATTGAGCTTGCCGGATAACTATAAGATTCATAATGGAAAGACAAAATATATTCTACGTGAAGCGATGAAAACAGTTTTACCGGAAAAAATTTATAATCGTACTGATAAAATGGGATTTGTTACTCCGGAGGAGTTGTGGCTCAAGGAAAATCAGGAAGTTTTCCGCAGGGAATTAAAAGAAGCAGTGCAACTTTCGGGAGGATTAATCAACGAGCGCATCCTCAATCGTTTTGAGGATGTTTGTACCGGGAAGAGGAAATTTGATTTTTCTATTTGGCGTGTTATTTCGTTCGGAAGATGGCTGAAGGTTTTTAATGTAAAACCATGAAAATCGCAACGATTGTTGGGGCTCGCCCGCAGTTCATTAAAGCTGCGACGGTGAGCAGGCTATTCAGAAAGAGGAGAAGACTGAGGGAGATTTTGATTCATACTGGTCAACATTATGACCGGAATATGTCTGATATTTTTTTCCGGCAATTGGATTTGTCGAAACCTGATTATCATCTGGGAGTTGGTTCTTTAAGTCATGCGCAGCAGACGGCGTGTATGTTGGAGCGCATCGAGCAGGTTCTTATCAAAGAAAAACCACAATGCGTTATTGTGTATGGAGATACTAATTCTACAATTGCCGGCGCCTTGGCCGCTGCGAAGCTGAATATTCCGGTCACTCACATTGAGGCAGGATTGCGTTCATTTAACCGTGTCATGCCCGAAGAGATGAACCGCGTCGTAACCGATCATCTCTCGGATCTTCTTTTTACTCCAACACAAACCGCCATAAAGAATCTTAAGAATGAAGGTATTTCTGCGAAGAAAATATTTCCTGTCGGTGATGTGATGTACGACGCTGCGCTTTTTTATGCGCAGAAGGCGGAAAAGGCGAGTTGTATCTTGCGGGATTTAAATATCATGCCCAAGAACTATGTTTTGGCTACTATCCATCGAGCAGAAAACACGGATAGTCCCATGGCGCTAGAGACAATTTTTCAGAGTCTTTGTATGATTTCAAAAAAGATACCCGTTATTTTTCCTGTGCACCCGAGAACGAAAAAAATACTTGGGAGAAAACTTGTGAAAACAAAAGCACAGAATGACTTCCATTGTATTTCGCCTGTCGGGTATCTCGATATGATTCACTTAGAAAAAAATGCCAGAGCTATTGTTACCGATTCCGGCGGTATTCAAAAAGAAGCATTTTTCTACCGGGTCCCAGCGGTGACTATACGCACAGAAACTGAATGGACAGAAACCGTGCGATTAGGCTGGAATCAGATTGTTCCTCCCCGTCGTTCCGATGATATTACCCAGAAAGTTCTTGCTTGTTTCGCAAGGCAGGGGAGGATAAGTTATCCGTATGGGAGGGGAGACGCTGCGCAAAAAATTCTTATCGCCTTACTTCAAAGGTTTCATTGAAACATTACGCTGTGAATTTTCACGGTTAAAAGATTCTTTTATGACGAGAGCTTTTCCCGGAATCCATTTATGAAACAACGCGGAATATTCTTTTTCTTGCCTATTCTTATTTTTTTTGTTTATTCCAATACTCTCTGGAGTTCGTTTCATTTTGACGACATAAGTTCCATCGTCCAGAATTACGCCATTAAAGATATTTTTAATCTAAAAGCTATCTGGAATTTCTGGCCTACGCGCTTTATAACTTACTTTTCTTTCGCTTGGAATTATCATTTTCATCAATTAGACGTTTTTGGGTATCATCTTCTGAATATCATAATCCATATTCTTTCTTCGTTCTTTGTTTGGCTCCTTGCGCTTCTTGCATGTCAGCTAGAGCGTGTTCAGGACAATGGAAGCAAACTATTTAAGGATTATCGATACCCTATCGCTTTTTTTGCTTCTGCCGTTTTTGCTCTTCACCCAATCCAAACCCAAGCAGTAACGTATATCACTCAGCGGGCGGTTTCGTTGTGTGGGCTTTTCTGTCTTGCTTCAGTATTTTTCTATTTGAGATTTCGATTCTTACGGCTTACCGGGGCGAATTGGTTTCCTACGCGAATATCCTACTTTTTGTCATTGCTTTGTGGCGTGTTCGCGATGTTTACTAAGGAAATAGCGATTATCTTGCCAATCGGAATCGCTCTATGTGATAAGCTTTTTGTGCGGCAAAAAACAGAAAAAAATACCTATCTTTTCTTGCCTTTTGTGTTATTGTTTTTTATCATTCCCGTTACTTTTTCTCTTACCCGGAGCCTAGACTATTCGGCTTTAAAGCGGATATCCGAAGGAGTAGAACTTCTGAGTCCTTGGGAATATTTTTTCACAGAGCTGAGAGTTATCATAACCTATCTCAGACTTTCTTTTCTGCCAGTTGTTCAAAACCTTCTGTATGATTATCCAGTACAAAAAGATTTATTTTCAGTTTCTGTCTTGAGTGGTATTGTCCTTGTTATCGCGAGCATTCTTTTTGCGCTGAAATTCATTCGTAACTATCGGCTGATGAGTTTTGGGATTTTCTGGTTTTTCTTGATGCTTCTGCCGGAATCCAGTTTTATTCCAATCCAGGATCTCATTTTTGAACATCGGCTGTATCTCGCTCTTTTCGGGTACGCATTGTTTTTTGTAAGTGGCATATTCTATCTAACTTCTTCTCGGCGAATATTTCTTGGAAAGCTGTTCTTATTCGCGGTTGTTCTTTCCTATGCGCTTCTTGCCTATAACCGTAATGCAATATGGCAGAATGAAATTACCCTCTGGAGTGACGTTATCGCTCGGTCGCCTCGGAACACAGCGGGCTACACAAACAGGGGGATTGCGTTCTTTAGACTTGGTTCTTTTCAAGAAGCCTTGGCGGATTTTGGGCGGACACTGGAAATAGATCCAAAAAACGTCCAGGCCTTTGTAAACCGGGGGGTTATTTATTTTTATATTGGTCGTCAGGATTTGGCTTTGAAAGATTTCAATCGAGCGATTCGCTATTTACCATTTATTTCCGGCGATGAAACAAAGAGCGACGCCTATACAAAACGCGGGGTAGTTTATTTTTCTCAAGGTAATTACGGGAAGGCTTTGAAAGATTTCAATCGAGCGTTGGATATTTATTTTGCTAATGCCGAAGCATTATTTAATAGGGGATCTCTGTTTGCCAGAAGCGCAGAATACAAAAAAGCAATTGGAGATTTTACGATTGCTTTGCGACTGAATCCGGATTATGCCCAGGCTTATTATAACCGCGGTTATGCCTATTATTTATCCCGAGAATATGCTGCAGCCTACTCTGATTTCCGGAAAGCAGCGGATTTTGGCATTCTTGTGGATAAGTCTATGATGGATGAAATAGGAAAATATGGACAGATTGGGAAATAGACATATAATAAAACAGCGCTGCCTTAACGGAACATAAAGAGAAGAAGGAGGAGAGGATGGGTACGCTTCATATACGGATGTCTTTTCTTGTCATTGTTCTTTTTGGGATTCTTTACATGCTTGTATCGCTGTTTATGCAAGCGATGGGAGTACAAAGTTTTGCTGCCTATGCGGGGGTAGCGGTTTTGATGATGCTGTTTCAATTTTCAGTAGGGCCAAAAATAGTTGAATTCACCATGGGGGTGAAATATATAGGGAGGGATAAGGCGCCTTGGTTGTTTGAAATGGTAGAAGGGCTTGCCCGAAAAGCGAAAATACCCACCCCAAAGATAGGCGTATCTTCTTTACGTGTTCCGAACGCATTCGCATTTGGCCGAGGCGTGCGTGATGGAAGGGTATGCGTTACCGAGGGTATCCTGCATTTGTTGGACCGTGAAGAATTGAAGGCAGTACTTGGTCATGAGATCAGCCATATTAAAAACCGAGATGTTCTTTTTATTACGTTTCTTTCGGTCATTCCTCTTATTTTGTACCGGATCTTTTTTCACCTTAGTTTTTTCGGTTCTTCTTCCCGACGCGAGAACAACAATTCAGCCGCATTGCTTGGGCTGGTAGCCTTTATTTTTTATCTTATTACGAATCTTTTGGTTCTTTACGCTTCCCGAATCCGTGAATATTTTGCTGATCGGGGAGCAATTGCGCTCGGCAATGACCCATCAACTCTGGCCTCTGCTTTGTATAAGCTCGTATATGGCGCTGCGCGTTCGCCGGAGGAAGAAATACGCCAAGTCGAGGGAGTGAAGGCATTCTTTCTGAATGATATTTCACGTTCCCGTCGTGAGATTCACAGTCTTTCGCAGCTTGATTTAGATAGAAGCGGCACAATTGACCAGTCGGAACTTCGTCTGCTTCGGAATAAAAAGATTAACGTTGATTTTACCGGAAGGCTCATGGAAGTTTTTAGTACACACCCGAATATGCTCAAGAGAATCAAGCATTTGTCAGAGTATACAAAAAATTGATTTCTAAAATTCCCGCCCATCTGAAACTTATTGACATCGTAGTGCTCCATGTTATAGTATTTTTGTAAAGCGGGTTAATACGGTAACACAAGGGAGGTGTTTCTATGAAAAAAGGGCAGAAGATTTTATCAGTTGTTTTTTTGATGCTACTTCTTTTAAGCTATGGGGCAATTTTTTATCTCTATACGTCTTATAAGGAAAAGATGGATACTTTGGAACAGCAATCTCAGACTACCGTTTCAAAGATTGACGAGGTCGTGGGGAGCGTTAATTCAGTAAGAGCAAGAATCGATGGGGTTGACTCTAAGATTTCCGGTTATTCAGAAAGTTTGCAGGCGATTGAAGGCAAGATGAAGCTGACAGAATCTGACAAAAAAGATATTTTTGACCAAGTAACGAGCCTTCGCCAGGAATTTCAGAATTTTCAATCAGAATATACATCGGCGATGGCCGACATTCGGGACAAGGTGGCATCAATGCAGAGCGCGGCAGATACAAAGAATGCCGGCGTTAACGTTGAATTGGGAGGGATTTCAGTAGAGAAGCCCTCGGGTGATAAGACCATGCCTGAAAAGATAACTCCGTAAAACCCGGCGGGGAGAATACTGCTCTTTTTATTCACTCGAAAGAATGAAGATTTTTGTTTCGGTTTTAAGCGGTGCAATCATTGGTTTTCTTATCGGTTATTTCGGAAGATGTTCGGCGGGTACCTGTCCGCTTACCAGCAATCCTCTTCTGAGTGCTTCTATTGGGGCAATGATTGGTTTCATGGTGGCGGCAAAATAGCATGTAAATCAGTGCAGGAAAGGCATCTTCAATACTTACGGTGTTCTTTCTTCGGTATAGGATTCAGTGATTTTCTTCAAACGCATATTCTTTCAATCCAGATATTGGTTGCGAGCCTAACTTTTTTTCTAGGCATACTCATTGCTTTTTTCCCACAAAAAGTCATTCAGTTGCAAATTGTTGCCTATCGTTGCGTGAATTGGACAGCAGAGCCAGTTTCCCTGGAGAAAGAAGTACGCAATACGCGACTTATAGGTTTTCTTCTCATCCTGACCGGGCTGACTTCGCTTTACCTCCAGTTTTTCCATTAATCATGCCAGAAGCAGATCCAAGAGTTTCCGAGAAAGAAGCGCATATTGCTCTCTGTAATCATAAGTTTAAAGAAGCGTTTTTATTTTATGAGCAAGCAGGGGAGGGATATGCCGCAGTGCATGATTTTCGTCAATCTGCACTTTGTTTTGCTGCCGCAGCAGGGGCATGGATTAAGGAGTGCGGAGAACAACGATTTCTGAATGCCGCATTATTTTATCGTAAGGCGGCAGAGCAAGCAGAGCGTTCTTCGGATTTCGAATACGCTGCCTTATTGTATCAGAATGCCGCGATTAATTATGAGCGTGATGGTGATTTTCACAGCGTTTCAGAATGCTTTTATCGTTCCAAGGAAGCAAGAAGGAAGTTTCTTTTTTCCTGGTTGTTTTTCAGGATTTCCCTCGATGCTACTGTAACAAAGCAAAAAGCAAAAGGAGCGATTTTCTGGATCCAATCATTTCTTCTCTGGTGTTTGTATGGTTGTTCTTCGCTCATATGGGGGCACGGTGAAAGGCCATTTCGAGCATTTGTTACTGCGATAGGGCTTATTGTTTCCTCCACATTTTTTTATATGCAAACAACACTGGAAAGCTCCGGAAAGATTTTTAGCCCCTCATTTGGTCAGGCATTTTATTTCAGCATTGTTACGTTTACAACTGTTGGGTATGGAGATATGTATGCGGTTGGCGTCGGTAAAGCAATGGCGATGATCGAGGCTCTTTGTGGTGTTTTTCTTAGTTCTATCTGTATCGTTGCTCTTTCGCGCAAATATTTACGTGCCTGAACTTCACTTTGGTTTCAGCAGATGGGTGTGCTTACAGAGAAAGGAGATATATGGATTTTTTAAAAAAAATTATCGTAATTGCCGCGCTTTTGTTTGGTGTTTATCTGTTGGCGAAAAAATTTATCTTTCCGACAGTTGATCCTTTTATGAAGCAAAAGGTTCATTTTACAAATTATTGAAATTTCTTGCCTTCAAAATGTTCTGTGTTATAATTCTTTCGTATTTTTTGAAACTTATTGAGCTTTCTAATGCCGAGGTAGCTCAGTCGGTAGAGCGAGGGACTGAAAATCCCTGCGTGGGGGGTTCGATTCCCTCCCTCGGCATTTCTAGCATATGCCAAAAAAAAATTCGCTTCCTCTTGTTCTAGATCTTCTGCTTCATTTCTTTTCCACCTTATTTTTTGCCGGATTTATATATTATTCAGGGGGAAGTTTTTCTTTGATTATCGCTGTTCTCTGCGGCGGTATTTTCATTGATTTAGATCATTTTCTTGATTATATGCTTTATTATCGTTTTCGATGGAATTTCCAAGATTTTATTGAGACGCGGTTTCTTCTTTCCGGAAAAGTTTATGTGATTCTGCATGGCTGGGAAATTGTTTCGGTATTTCTCATTCTCGGAATTTTTCTCAATTCTGCATTCTTAATAGTTTTTTCGAGCGCCATGGGAATGCATATTTTTATTGATCACATCCAACGGTATAATCCGCTTTTCTATTTCTTGTCCTATCGAATCTTTCACCGCTTCTCAGTCGAACGGATTGCTCCTGAACTATTGAAAAAATTTTCTGCTATACAAAATTCCGCCGAGTGATTTTTGGTTTATGTTTTATCCGTTTTCTTGGGTAAGTAAGCGGGGGATAGAACTGGGATTAAATTTTTGCGAGGGGAAACATTCTCTCCAGACTGATTCTGTCTCCATGCAAAGATAGAGCGGTGTTTTTGCGTCATAAGCTCGTATAATTTTTATCATATGCCGGTACATTTCAACGCGTAAAAAATCCGGGTACCGCATTTTTTTGTCTTTGCCTAACAGTAACTCTCCATACTCGATCCGACTTCCAGGAAATCGTTTTTCGATGATTCCCTTTAAATCCCGGTGGAATCGAAGCGTGCCAAGGCTGATCCAGGCAAAGGGTGGCCTGAGGTTCAAATAAATTTTCTCAATCACCCGTTGATATGCTTCTTGCCAGCCGGAAAAGTAAATAATCGGGTCAAAGTGAAACCCGATAGAAAAGCCATGGTTTTGTACGATTTGAGCAGCATTGATCCGTTCCGCGAGCGGTGCAGTGGATAATTCTTCACGGATTACGAAAAATTCGGGATTTACTGACCAGGAGATTACTATATTTTTCGAAGGCTTTTCAGTAATAATATTTTCAATACAAGCACTTTTTGTTTTGAGTTCAAAGAATACGTTTTGTTTTGCGAAAAACCTGATTAATTCTCGAGAATAGAGAGTAAAACTGTCAAGCGCGAGGGAATCGCAGAATTCGCCTGTGCCAATTCTTATCGCGGTTTTTTGGTTTTTTAATACACCGGCTGTCCGACGAATAAAATCGTTCATATTAGCTGGCAGAATTATGCCTGGAAAATTTTGATAGTGCTGCAGGTAGCAATATGAGCAATCAAACGGGCAACCGAAGCCGAGATTGAGGATGAAATATCCGCAGCGTATGTGCTGCTTAGTGCACGGGCAGGGTTTAAAGAAGTCCCAGATTTCTTTCACGATAAACAGGAGTGGTTTCTTAAGGTTTTCCGAATTGAAAGTCAGTTCCTTGCGCAGCGGAGCTATCTGATTAACGTAGATAATCGGGATTTTTGGGAAATAATCTTTTGCCCGATGAGCCAAAAATGAATCTTTTGCGTTTTGTTCGATAAATATTTGCTCTGGAATAAATGGTTTCTTTGGGTGGTAACTGTTTTGGTGCGATTCAGAGATTGCATTCAAGAATAACGAGTCGGATTTGATTTCTTGGCGGGCGCTGGTTAGAGGATAACGTATATGGATTAACGATTTTTTTATGCGAGAAAATAAATCGTTGTTTTGTATTTTTTTATCGCCAAAACTTTTTTTTATTTGGTTTATTATGTTCTGTGATGAGCAGGGCGTAATTTTTTCAATTTCATAAAGCAATCTGGATATTTCTCGGGTTTGGTTTTTGTTAAAACGTACCGAAAATGATTTTTCTATTTCTCGGGTAAAGATATTTTGATTCATTGTTTTCGGTAGTATTCTATTATTCTTTTCGTTTCTTCTTCAATCTTCTGGGCCTTTGTTTTGTCCCTTTTCTGAAGGCCACGAATATAGATATTTGTTTTTTCTTGAAGGACTCGGAGCGCGGCATCGCGGTAGTTACGTTCCAGAAGCGGGTCAGCAATGATTTTTTTGATAGCCTGGATTCGGTATTGGTCCAGGGCGGGTATTCGCTTTGACTGCTGGTCAAAGCGGCCTCCTTCCTTAATGGTAAGATAGAGAGGAATATGTTTGACTGGGAATACCGCGGTTACTCGTAACCAAAATTCATAGTCTTCACAGGCAGGCAGCTGTTCATCGAATATTCCAATCTGCGCGAAAACATCTTTTTTGATACACGCCGTCGATATGCTGATGGAGCAAATTTTAAGCGCTTCCTGAAAAATATTGCCGTCGGGTTTTTTATGTTTTTTGTGTTGCGCGAGGAAGCAGCCGTTTCTGTACCAAATTTCTTCCGTATGAAATACCCGATAAGTTGGGTAGCGGTGGATAAATTCATGGGTTTTTGCGAGTTTCTCAATGCGGAATCGATCGTCTGAGTCCAAGAAACAAATGAATTTCCCATGCGTATTTTTAATGCCAAGATTTCGCGCCGCGGCCGGCCCTCTGTTGTTTTGATGAAAGAAGCGTACGCGTTGGTCATGGATCGAACTGAGATATTTTCCGGTTGCGTCGGTTGAGCCATCATCTATTATTAAAAGTTCAAAATCCGTGAAGTTTTGTTCCAGCACAGATTCGACCGCCACCTTCAGCAATGGCTGACGATTGTAGGTAGGAATAATCACCGAAAAGAACGGCTGTAAATCAATCATAGCGGATTGCTGATGAATAAAAATTGTTAAATTCGGGGATGACAAAACGAACGATCGGTTGAGCGTTTGTCAGTTTTGATAGGATCATTTCTTTTTTTCTTGCGACAAACGAAAGAAATGAATCGTTCGAAACGTAGTTTTTTTCAACGTCATTTGCGTATTCATCCTGGTTTTGTTCTCGGAGACGCCGCAGTAACAAAGGTAAGTTGCCCATGCGAGCGTTAAAAAACTCGACCTCAAAACTACTATTTGAAAGCGGGCTGTTTTCGAGGACGTAATTGCATGAGTCAAATACGGAGAGCAATGGACTGATATGTATTACCATTTTGATCTGCGCATTAGAGATTTCCTTTAACGTTTTTACCCTCTGCTCGAGAGAAGGGCTTTTGGGTTCGAGAATCGGTAAAAGCGGTTTAGGTGCGCAAGGGAGCGTAAAAAATATTTTATTTTCTGGGTGATAGGTAAGCAGTGCTATGTATTCTGAAATAAGAGGAGAACGGGTGAGTATCGCACAGGGAATGTTGTGATCTTTTAGGATTTTTAAAATGCTTTCAGTCACACGAAATTTCTGTTCTACAGGCTGGAAACATTCTGTGGTTGAGCCAAGTAATATTTTTTTTGGTTTATAGAGGTTTATTTCGCGTTCGAGAATTGGCTCAATGTTTTCTTTTATTTCTACAAATTCACCCCACGGTTCATTTTGTTTCTTTGCGCTTTTATTGGACTGTGCATAGCAATATAGGCAGCCAAAAGAACAGCCTCGGTAAGGATTAATGACGAAATCTGCAATGCTAATTTGTGTGGGAGAAAGAATTTTTTGCGACTTGATTTTGCGAATGGTCATAGAGATTGTCGATAAACGATTTTTTATGTCGTATTTTTTCCTTTAAGATAAAATCCACAGCCTTCCGAAGTCTTTTGCGTAAGTGTTTTTGTGGATGCCACGGAACAGGCGTTTTCATTATATCACTTGCCGGATAGGGGACAAAACAATTCAGTTGCGCTATTTTCGGGATGATTTTCTTGTTTTCCTTAAGGAAGGCAAGCGTTTCTTGGAAATGAAAATCATCTTCGCCGGGATACCCAACCATCAGGCTTATCTCAAAGAATATTTTTTCTGCGATTAAGTTCTGAAACATGCATTTTGCATCTTCTTTCTGAAAGTATTTTCCCATTTTATTGAGTATATAATTTGAGCCTGATTCAAGTCCAAGAAAGATATTGATGCAGCCACTTTTTTTTATGAGTTTTAAGATATTTCTATCCATGTCTGGGCGGATAATCATCTGGGCTTGCCATTTTAAATCTAATTTCCTCCGGTTCAGTAACTGACAAAATTTTTCCAGCCATGAGATGTTGAAGTTTAAGAGTGAATCATGAAATGTGAAATTCGAAACGTTGTATTTTTTCGAAAGATATTCCAGATGGTCTACGACATAGTGCGGAGAATGAAACCGAAATGCTGCTGTCAGGTTTTTTTCAGCACAAAACGTGCATTTTCCAATGCAACCACGGCTTGCCAGAAGCGCGATTGTTCTGTTGTATCGTTCCGGTTCAATTGAAGAAAGATTTAAGAAAGGAAGCGTGTCGAGATTTTCTATCTCTTGATGCAGATACATTGTTTGTGGTCGCGGTTTTTCTAAAATATCGAGGAGCGGTTTTTCTCCTTCTCCGATGACTTGAATGCCGCGTTCAAATAGCGCTCTATTGTTCTGGTGATATTGCCAGAGTATTTCTGGTCCGCCAAAAATTATCCTTGGTGATCCGCAGTGAGCGATTTTCTCCGCAAGCGCGAGAGAGAAGCTGAGATTTCTTCGAGAAAGAGAGAAGCCGACAAAGCGGTATTTTCTGGCTTTTCTGGAGAGTTCATGAATGTAATATGGAAGTTTATTTTTTGTTTCCGTGAATACATTGTTCTCAAAGGCACTGTTTAGGGTATTCCAGTGGAACTTTAGGTGTGGCATGTGTTTTACGATCACGCAGTTTATATCCTGAACGTCGAAGGAAATTTTTTTGTGTTTTAAGAAACTTTTAAGGTACGCTATGCTCAGCGGAGGGGTAGAAAGCGGGTGTGGCGGGCAGAGAAGGAGTAAGAAATCCTTCATTTCTTTCATTCGGAACGTTCGGTTTGTTTTTGGCTAGATTATGTAAAAAGAAGTTAGAGTTTATTAAAGTTCGTTGATTCCAACCGGCGTTAACAGAAAAGTTTTCCTACCCAAAGAGCCGGCAGGTGTGGCTAAGACATCGTACCATGTTTCATTGGCAATGCAGTCAAATGAGTGTCCTGACGTAATATTGCCTCCGCAGGCGGAGGATCTTAGGTAGCCTTCTGTCACCAAATAGTCGAAATCCGAGACTTCCCCCCCAGGAGTGAAGCGACCTCCAAAATCAGATGCGTAGTTTTCCAGGGCGGTTTGCATGGCTTTTAACCTGACCTTCGTTGAAGAATCATTCGCTGTTTTTTTGGCAGAGATCATTACTGGCACCGAGACTGACACAAGTAACGCGAGGATTGCGATAACAATCATTATTTCAATAAGGGTAAAGCTTGATCTTCTTTGCATCTTTACCATGATTCTTTTTAATTTTAAAATATTTTACCATAAATCGCCATAAGTACTATAAAAAAAAACTACTTGTGGTACGATAAGAGCAGAAAAGCGTATTTGTAATTATGAAAATTTCCTTGTATCTCCATATTCCGTTTTGTAGCAAAAAATGTGCGTACTGTACGTTTTATAGTATTCCGTATCACAGGGATACCGCTAAGCTTTTTATTCAGGTTCTTTGTCGGGAAATCAGAAGGCTCGAAAGCCAGAACTTTCAATGTTCAACGATTTATATCGGCGGAGGAACTCCGTCGATTCTGGATTCTGATCTCATTGAAAAGCTACTGGAGCATCTTTCTAGATTCCTTGTAAGCAGCAAGGAGAATACCATTGAGGTTAATCCAGAGTCTTTCGACTTTCACAAGGCATCATTGTATCGTTCATACGGTTTAAACCGAGTCAGTATCGGAGTACAGACTTTTTGCGGCGCGCAGTTAGCTCTTTTAGGGAGAAAGCATTCTTCACGGCAAGCCCAAGAGGCGGTAGCCGCTTGTGTGCAAGCAGGATTTAAGAATATCAGTGTTGATATGCTTTGTGGTTTACCAGGAAATTTTCAAAAAGACCTGGAAAGTCAATTTCAGGTAATAGTCAAAGCCCCCATTACTCATATTTCCTGGTACATGTTATCGTGTGAAAAAGGTACTGAGTTATTTAGGAAGGTGAAAGCAGGCGGTATCCGTTTACCCAACGAAGAAGATGCTGTATGCCAATATTACTTTGGCCTTGATTTCCTAAAAAATAACGGTTTTCAGCATTATGAGATTTCTAATTTTGCCAAGAATGGTTTTTTGTGCCAGCATAATCTTTGTTACTGGAATAAGCAGGCATATGTAGGGTTGGGGCCTTCTGCGGTGTCTTATCTGAATGGCCAAAGAGAACAGAGAGTTGCTTCGGTTGAGGCCTACATACGGAGAGCTCATCGGAACGAATCAGTTATTTCCTGTTCTGAAAAACTGAGTTCTTTGCGCCAAGCCCGTGAATATGCCGCAATTTCCATACGAAGAATAGCCGGCATTGATTATAAGGATTTTGAGGAAAAAACCTCCTTTGCTTTTGAATGTATCTATAAGAATGAAATATCTGTTTTACGAAAGCAAGGGCTGATTATTCCCAAAAAACACAAACGTCTTACGTCTGGAGTTTGTTTAACGAGAAAGGGGATTATTTTCTGTGATTTTGTTTCACGAACACTTGTTTAAAAACGATATTTATTCGGTTTTGGTTCATTGACTTTTTTAGTATTGTCTTTATACTACTTTTAGGAGCAAAAAATGCGCATTTTTTGGATCACTGTCTTTATTTTTCTACTTTTCGGATTTTCTACTTTTCTTCCTGCAGAACAGAAACATGAACTACATGTTTTTTATTCTGAGCACTGCCATGCGTGCATCAAGGTAAAGAAAGAAATAATCCCTCGAATAGAAGAACTCTATGGGGAGAAGGTTTCTGTTGTTTTTCTCGAGATCAGCAATCCACAAAATTTAAGCCGTCTCTTGGAAATAGACAATTTAGTCGGCGCGGCAAAGCCATTCGTTCCTACCATAGTTATAGCCGATAAGGTTTTTATTGGAAAAGATAGTATTGAGCAAGAGCTCCTTCCGTTTCTCGACTCCTTCCTTACAATGCCACGGCGGACCTCTTTCACGGCAACTTCGCCTATTGACTTGCAGGAATATTTCAAAAAATTTTCTGTACTCACTATTCTTGGAGCTGGCCTCATCGATGGAGTTAATCCTTGCGCCTTTACGGTCATAGTTTTTTTTATCTCTTTTCTTACTTTTTACGGCTACAGCAAAAAAGAGCTTGTTTTTATCGGAAGCGGGTATATCCTTTCAGTCTTTTTAAGTTATCTTCTGATTGGTCTGGGGCTTTTTAAATTTCTCTATGCGTTGTCGGCTTTTTATTTCATCATCAAGATTTTTTACTGGTGTATTGCGGGGTTGTGTTTTACCTTGAGCATTTTTTCTTTCTACGATTTTATAAAATTTAAGAAGACCAAAAACCCCGAAGAGTCTTCCTTAAGACTTCCGGTATTCTTCAAGCAGGCAATTCAGCGTTTTATCGGGAAAAGCTATCGGGGAAGGAGTCGCAAGGCAAATACTATCATCCTTTTCTTGGGGACTTTTGCGATAGGCGCAGTTATTTCTCTACTGGAAGCAGTATGTACAGGTCAAGTGTATCTACCAGTCATTACGTTTATCATGCGGGTTCCGGAGCTGCGGGTAAAGGCATTCTTTTACTTTTTCTTATACAATTTTATGTTTATCGTTCCGCTGATTCTTGTTTTTCTCTGTGCATTGTGGGGAGCTACATCGGAAGATTTTTCGCGCCTTATGAAGCGGTATTTTGGGACGATCAAGGTTTTAATGGGGATTCTGTTTCTAATTTTGGGAGGAGTTATGGTATGGGGCGTATAGTTTTTCTTTGGTTTTTATTCCTGGGTGTTTGTTTTGCAGAAAACGCGGACGTGAATGTTCTTGAGTTTAAATTCGGCGAAGTAATAGCGGGCGAACAACTTGAACACGTTTTTGTACTTCCGCGAGTGCGGGTTATTTCTTCTGTAACTTCATGCGAATGCATTTCATTACATTTTCTTGAGCGCGAAAATGCAACCCTGGTTAAACTCAAGTTCAATACGGCAGATTACTCAGGAGCAGTCGAACACTATGGTTTCGTAGCTACCGATAAGGGCAACTTCAAGCTTACCATTACTGCCTGGGTATTTTCAGGGGCTCTTGACGAATCCTCATGAATCTTCCTTTTCTTGTTTGTGCGGATAGCCGCGGAACTATTTATATTCATCCTTCCTTGCGTGTTGCGGCAAAAGCGTGGGATGTGTTTTGCGTTCCTTCCACTGCTGATTTTATCCCTGCCCCTGAAGGAACAATTTTTTACTATCTGCCAGGGCGTAATCCTGTGGGGTTTCATCGGGCAAGACAATCGTTTGAGCATGTTACGTCTTTCCATGGACGGAAGGTATTCGCGGTTTCTGCCTTTCTTCCCCCGGCGTATCTACGCCTTTATCATCCGGCCTGCTCTGTAGAAAAGTTTCAAATTCTTCCTCTTTGGAATTACATCGCTGCTGGCTGGTATGCGGGAAAATTTTATGTGGCAGCGCTGCGTATTGACAAAAAACTTCGGCAGAGCCCCCGGTTTTACAGAAATAGGCACTTACTTATTCAGAATATTGCTTCTATGCGCCGATTGTTTTCAAAGAATCGTTTACTTCAGCATTTGTCTTTTTGTGCCTTGCGCTATAACTGTCTTGCTGCACAGAATTTCTTCTTACAGCGGTGGGAAGCTCCACTTCCGTGCTCTCCAGCATGCAACAGCAGGTGCATCGGTTGTTTATCGCTCCAGAAGGATTTTTGCGCTTCTCATGAGAGGATTTGTTTTGTGCCGACCGTTGAAGAAGTATCGCAGCTTGGCATTTTTCACTTAAAAAGGGCATCAGAGGCAATCGTAAGTTTTGGGCAGGGTTGCGAGGGGGAACCTCTTTTAGAGGAGGATTTACTCGTTCATTCGATCCGGGCGATGCGGCAAGCGACATCGAAAGGAACGATCCATATGAATACAAACGCAAGCCGTCCTAAGAGCGTTGAACGGGTGTGCACCGCCGGGATTAATTCGATACGGGTTAGCTTAAATAGCGCCCGAGAAGATTCATACTGCCGGTATTTTAGGCCAGTTGGATATACTTTTTCCGATGTACTGGAATCAATACGGATAGCCCGCAAGAAGAAAGTTTTTGTTTCGGTTAACCTCCTGACGTTTCCCGGATTTACCGATAGCTATCAGGAGGCAGAGGCTCTTTTTACGTTTATCGCCAGAGCTGATATCCAGATGGTCCAGATGCGCAATCTCAAT
Organism: uncultured Planctomycetia bacterium; assembly: GCA_964634935.1. Taxonomy (GTDB): domain Bacteria; phylum Omnitrophota; class Gorgyraeia; order Duberdicusellales; family Duberdicusellaceae; genus CAZWJT01. The sequence goes on from CAZWJT010000007.1 coordinate 108,557, forward strand.
ATCGATCCGGAGTATTATATGAGAACATTGCAGTGCAAACCAGGAAGTTCAATGGGGATGCGTACGTTGGTGGCGCAGTTGCGCAAAAAATTCCGCCGGTTGAAAATCGGTTACTTTAATGTAAGCCGGAGTGAATTTGCTGGTTAAGCGGATCAGAGAGCAAAAAAACCAAGGGGAGATAAATTTTTGTTGCGGGCGGAAGATTTATCTTTTATAATACCTGTATTATTATAATCAGAAAGCATGAATAAAAATCTACAGGACGAAAAATTTTCTGCTTTTCTGGATCCTTTTACCGGCGCCTACAACCGCAGTTTCCTTTTTCATATCTTGCCTGAAAAAATAGAAGAGACGAAAACCAAAAAACAAAAATTTGCCCTTTTCATGATTGATTTGGATAATTTTAAGCACGTCAACGATACCTATGGGCATCTTGTAGGCGATAAAGTTCTTCGTGATATCGCGATGGTAATGCGTAAAGCATTGCGTGAACATGATTTTTTAATCCGTTACGCCGGAGACGAATTTTCGATTATCTTGAGTGATATTGATTTACCAATTGTCTATAAGGTCGCCGACCGCATCTTAGAAGAGGTGCGCAGTATGAAGATTCAGACTGACCGGGGAGTGATTCAGCAGACGCTGAGTATGGGTTTTTCCCTTTTCCCGGCGGATGCAGAAACCCAGGATGCTTTAATCGATTGCGCGGACCAGGCGCTTTATCTTGCGAAAAAACGCGGTAAAAATAGTTATGCTTCTTTTAAAGAAGTTGACATCAGCAACATCAGTCTCGAGGCCGGAATGCGTTTTTTCCCCTGCGCAAAATTTGTCGATAGAAAAAATGAGGCAAAGCTCGCTCACGACAAAGTTGCTCGGTGTGCGAAAGGTGGAAAGCTAGGAGGTATTATTGTTGTTGGAGAAACCGGCATCGGGAAAAGCCGTTTCCTGAAAGAGACTTCGCTCAGCGCAAGCGCGAGCGGCATGGAGGTTGTTTCTTTCGGGGCTTATTTGAAAAACAGTCTTGCTCCGTATTTTTTCTTGGTGCGTATTTTTGAAGATTATTTAAAGCAACGTGACGATTCGAATGGAACTTTTTCTCAAGAGATTATCGGGTCGCTCGAGAAGAACCAAAGAGAGATACTGAAGTTTTTTCTTCCTAAGATAGGGAAATCATCATTGAATGACCGGGATATTATTCGTGATGTTTCCGCGGTTTATGAAACATTTTCCTGTTTTCTTGCCGCTGTGATTCAGAAAACAGGAAAGCCGATATTTCTCTCCATTGATAATACGCAATATATCGATAATCATTCCTTGAAGTTTTTCTCCTATATCTTAAACAATAAGAAAAATCTCAATATCCTGCTCTGGCTTTCGTTCGTTTATCCACTTCCACAGGGAGTATATGATATTAAGCTGACCGAGAAGTTTCTGGAAGATTTGAAGACCATTCCTGAAATTTCAATCGTTCATCTGACAAATATTTCCGCTGGCGATACCCGTGATATGATTGCGGCTATTTTCTCCGGACTTGAGCATAACGAAGAATTTTGCCATTTGGTTTTTGAGATTACCAAAGGAGTTCCCTTTTTTATTGAGGAACTTTTAAAGTTTCTTTTGGAAAACTCCTGTATTTATTTTGAAAACAATGAGTGGCAGTTTAAGAATCAGATGAAAGATTCAATTCCCCGATCGCTTGAAGAGATCATTCGAACCCGGTTAAAAAGCCTCGATCCAGAACTTCGTGAAGCGATCCTGATTTCTTCGGTTATTGGAGAGGATATTAAGCCTGAAATTCTAAGCCAAATCCGCAACGCCAAGGAAGGTGATATCCTAGAGCTTCTTGATAAAGCGAAAAAGCTGAAGTTGGTTGGCGAGGAAAGCGGCAGTTTTAATTTTTTGAATGATACGGTTCGTAATGTGGGTTTGAGTGAAATACCTGAGGCCCGGCGGAAAACTATCTATCATAAGGTTTCAGATGTCTTATTTAATTACTACCGGGATAATCTAGAAAGCATGACGTCACAATTTATCGCGATGTTCAAGAAGACCGAGAATATGGAGCAGCTGAGGAGTTTCACTGATATCGTTACTCAGAAGTCATCAGAGGTATTCCAGCCAGACCTTATTCTAAAATATTTGGAAGAAGTGCGTAAAGAAGATTCTGGTACGACTGCGGAACTTGAACAAATGGCTTCCCTCGACGAAACGCGGCTTCCTGAAGTCGTAGAAATTCTGGCAATTTTTCAGGGGGCAATGAAGAACTTTCGGTTATATCCCAAGGGCAGTAATTTACGAGAAACAATCTTAGAGAAATTTTTAAATACCTTAAAGAAAAATCTTGAGCGTTATGGTCTCATCGTTATTTCAGAGGCTGAGAAATCGCTCGTTATTAATGATAAGCGCATTCCGCCTCGGGTTGCGAAAGGCATTGATTTGGACGCTATCGCAAAAATACTCATTAATAGGAATATCAAGTATATTTCTTTTGGGCGCGAGGTAACAAAAGAAGAGCTTGAGAAGTTTTTCGAAATTGTTTCGCTTGATCCTGAGATGCTTTTGGCTAACGGAGGATTTAACAAGTTACTTTCTGACCAGGGCATCGTGAATGTTACCGCAAAAAAAGGCGTCTATTCTCCAATCTCACGAGATACGCCCGCAGGGGGAAAAGTGCGAGATAAGGTAGAGAATATGATGGTGCTTGATTTTATTCTCGGTAAAGTATCGGGGAAGGATCTGCAAAGTTCACAACTTGCGGATGCGCTTATGAAGAACCCCAACCTCCTTTCGCAGCAGTTTCTCGACGCGGTGGAGTCGGCCCAAAAGATCGATCAATACTCGGATAAAATTGATATTCTCTCGCAAAGCCTCTCGAAATTATATAATTTAGCAGATTTGGTTGAATCTGGAAAGATTACCCCGGAGCAATTAGGTGCGAACAAGGAAAAAGAAGCCTCCCCAGATGTAAAAGAAATTACTGATGAGCAGAAGGAGAAAAAAGTACCCGATGCAAGTTTCGTAGAGTCAGAAAAAACAAACAAGGAACCAGAGAAAAAACAACCGAAAAAGATTGTTTCCGAAGAGAAGAAAGAGATGAAGGTTGCGGAATCTTCTGAGGCGTCCGCTGAAGCAAAGATGCGAAATCTTGCCGATAGCATTAAGCAGGTTTTTATGGGTTTTGATGCTGTTTCGCGGTTGAATCTGATCCGGAACATCGTGGACTTAAAAGACCCGGCAGTGAAAATATTAGGAACTATGACAGCAGAAGAAATCGTTGAAATGTTTTCTCAGGCACATAAGCAAGGAGCTTCTCTTTTCTTAATCAGTGAAGCGATGAAAAAAATAGAGTATGTTTTTGAAGGGTTGGGCCGGGGGGACGAGCTTGTTCAGATTAAACAGAAGAGCAGCGGTATCTTTGGAGATGATCAAGAATATCTTTTCGATATGATGGGCGACGATAATCTTTGGAAAAGCCTGAATTTAAAAAAGAAGATAGACGCTTTTACCAAAGTTACATCGGAAGAATTTACTCAACTCAATAACGAAATACTTGCCGGACTCATTGTTGAGATGATCGAAAAGAATGAGAGTGATGAGTTTAAGAGGTTTTACGGAGCCTGTAAGAAGATAGCCCTTACTTCCGATAAGCTGAAAGAAAAGATCACGGCAGTTTATACTCAAGCGTTTACTTCGATCTATGCTCCGGGAAACGAGAAAATAAGAATCTCAGCCGTTATCTGCCTTTTGAGTATTCTTTCCGACGCGCATGATGAAACAGACAGGGAAGCGTTGACTTTTGAGTTTATGCTTCTAAAAGATATTACCGAAAAACTGGGTTTCTATCAGTTTAAAAGAAAGGAAGAACGAATTGATTTCTCGGAGAAGATAAACTTTTTCTATCTGTTGTTTGAGCTTTTTAAGGAAAAAAGAGCAAGTTACGAATCTTTGGGCGATGTTGATAATGTTGCCATGATCAATAACTGGGTTAGTCTTTTCCATATTGAAGATATCGCATTCTCGCTCTTTGATTTCCATTTAAAAGGTATTATTAATCTTGAAATTGTTGAAGAAAACATACGTATCGAAGCATATCTGCTCATGGAGAATTTTTTAGAGAAGATTTTTTCCGTGTTTACCAAGCAGCTGACGGAGGCAAACGATCCTTTTAATAAATTTGTTTTGGTGAGAAAGGTAAAAGATCTTTTCTCACATCTTACCGTTTCAGGCATTGAGAAGCTTCTTCAGCTGATTTACGATGTGTGCGTGCAGATTCCCGATGTTGTTGATCTTTTGGCATATGTGAACATCTCTCATCTGCAAAAGTTTTTACACGAGCGTTTCTTTACTTGGGATGAACGGAGAAAAACCAAGATTATTGAAATGATCGGTATCTTGAAGATGAAGGATCTAGAAGGTTTCCTTCAGACGGTTTCAGAGCGTGAGTACAGCCCGGCGCTCAAGAAGTATGTCGCGCGTATTCGGGAGAACTTAGCGGGGTGATAGCATGGTGTTAACCCGGAAAAAAACAGCGCTTGTCGGGAAAATTCTTGTCGAAGCTGGCAGAATTACCGAAGAACAATTACGCGAAGCATTGTTACTGCAGAAGAATAAGTACCCCGATAAGAGTCTGGGCGCGATTCTTGTGTCGCTTGGGATCATCACCGAAGAGCAGATTTATACTGCGTTGACTCTGCAGTATGCGTATCCCTATATTTCGGTGAGTAGATATAAATTTCAGGAATCGGTTCTGGAACTCATTCCCAAAGAAGTTGCTATGAAGTATAATTTGGTGCCACTCGATAAATTTAAGGATATTTTGACAATCGCCATGTTGAACCCATTAGACCGGGGGGCAATTGAGAAAATAGAAGAAATCACCGGATTAAAGGTGCGAATCTTTGTGACCCCTCCCAAAGAATTGCAGGATGCGCTTGAGCTTGTCTATAAAAACAAATAATCATGCCAGAACAGCCAGACAATATTCCGAATCCCAATATCGAAAATGCAATGCCAGCGCCGGATGTTGAGATCCAAAAGGATGAGAAGGAATTTGTTGAAGTTACTTCGAGCGATGATATCGGAGCTATCGACAGTTTTGTCGTAAAGACCGTAAAAAAAATATTAACTGACGGTATCGATAAGCGTTCCAGCGATATATTTATTGAACCGCTCGAAGAAGCCATCCGCGTTCGTTATCGAATCGATGGTCTTTTAATAGAAGCAGGGCAGTACCCGCTTGAATATCTTTCTGGATTTGTCAGTCGAGTGAAGGTGCTTTCTAATTTGGATATCGCTGAGCATCGTTTTCCTCAAGATGGACGATTTCGGATAAAATATCGTGAGCGTTTCATTGATTTTCGCGTTTCAACCCTGCCGAGTAATGTAGGAGAAAAAGTTGTATTGCGTGTTTTAGATAAAGGGAGTATTAATCTCGATATTGATGGTTTGAGTTTTGATGCGGAAACGGTTGACATACTGAAACGCAATCTTAAAAAACCGTATGGGATGATTCTTGTCTGCGGACCGACTGGATCCGGGAAGACTACAACTCTGTATTCTTGTCTTCGTTTTATTGATTCAGTGGAAACAAACATCATTACGGTTGAGGATCCTATTGAATACCAGTTTTTTGGCATCAATCAAGTCGCTGTCCAGGAGCATCTGGGTCTTACTTTTGCCGCTTCACTTCGTTCAATTTTACGGCAAGATCCGGACATAATTCTTGTTGGCGAAATTCGTGATTTTGAAACAGCGGACATTGCCGTGAAAGCTTCGCTTACCGGACATCTTGTTTTGAGTACTCTCCACACTACGACTTCAACGGGTGCGATTGTGCGGTTTATCAATATGGGGATTGAGCCATTTTTGGTTGCTTCTTCTTGTCTTGTTGCCGCTAGCCAAATGCTTCTCAGGAAGTTGTGCACGCACTGTAAGGAGCAGGTTGATTTGCCGGATGCTCTGAAGGCGGAATGTGAACGGAACAAGCTGCACTATACAGCGACAAAGATCTATAAACCGGCAGGGTGCCGTTTTTGTAACAACACAGGCTACTTGGGGCGTCTCGGTATTATAGAAGCCGTGGAGATTACCCCGGCGATTCGGGAGCTTTTGATCCGTAAGGCAACTGAGAAACAACTCAGAGAAGCTTCTATCCAGCAAGGAATGAAGAAACTGCGTGAAAAAGGGTTGGAAAAAATTCTTGATGGTTCAACGACTCTTGAAGAAGTCGTACGTACAACAAGCAGAGATTAAGAAGTTTGATGGAAAAGAACGCGTTTCCCCACACGGCATCCAGCGAGCGAGAAACTGATGAGTTTTTGTCTATTTGCCAGCAAGTTCAGTTTCCCCCTATAGATCTGGCGCGATACGATATTCCCAAAGACGTTTTAAGCTTTATTCCAGAGCGGATTGCTCGAGCCTATCAGGTAATCCCTATTTCAAGGCTTGAGAGTATGTTGGTTGTCGCGGTTGCTGATCCGTTCAATGTTTTTGTTCTTGATAACTTGCGCCTTATTACTCAGAAAGAAATAAGCCCAGTGATCGGTTCTATTTCCCAAATTATTGACGCGATTGACCGGTGTTACGCTTTGCGTGAGGAAGGTTCAGGGGCTGATATTTCTGAAGATTCCGGCGAGAGCACTGACGGAAAAGGATTGGAGGTAGCTTCATTTAAAGAAGAGAAGTTTAATCTTGAAGAAGTTGCCAAGCTTTCCAAAGAAGCAAAGGTTGTCGGTTTGGTAAATGAGATTTTAAAAGAGGCAGTGAAGCGCCGTTCCAGCGATATTCATATCGAACCTTTTGAAACTATCGTTCGGACTCGCGTGAGAATTGACGGAATGCTTCATACGATTAAGGAAACAGAGAAGAAGTATCAGGAAGCGATCATTGCCCGACTAAAGCTCATGTCGCGTCTCGATATTACCCAGCGAAAAATTCCGCAGGATGGACGTTTTGGTTTTAAAGTTGAAGGGCGTGAGATCGATGTTCGTGTTTCCGTTCTTCCTATCGATTTTGGCGAAAAAATAGTAATGCGTCTTTTAGACCGGGCAAGCATTAATCTGTCGCTGGAAAAATTAGGATTTTCTCCGTATGCACTTGACGCATTTCAGAAGGCGATTGCTAAGCCGTATGGAATGATACTGTTAACGGGTCCTACGGGCTCCGGAAAGACAACGACGCTCTATACGATTCTCACGCATTTGAATACAATCGATAGGAATATAGTGACCATAGAAGATCCCGTTGAGTATAATCTCAAAGGTATTACCCAGGTTCCCGTGCGCCACGATATCGGCCTTGATTTTGCTGGTATTTTACGTGCTACTTTGCGTCAATCTCCCGATATCATCATGGTGGGGGAAATGCGTGATTTTGAAACAGTTGATATCGCGATGAAGGCTGCTTTGACTGGGCATATCGTTCTCAGCACTCTTCATACGAATGACGCTCCTTCCGCTATCACTAGGCTTTTGAATATGGATATCGAGCCATTTTTGATTTCTTCATCAATTAATATGATTGCTGCGCAGCGTTTAGTACGGAGAATTTGTCCAAAATGCAAGGAAAGTTACAAAGCAGATCTTACCACCCTTGAAGATGTTCCTGCCCAATATAGGAAGAAAGACGCAACACTTTATAGGGGCAAAGGATGTAATGAATGTGCGAATGGATATAAAGGTCGAGGAGCGGTTATCGAGGCTCTTATGTTTGACGATGAAATACGCGAGATGATCATGAAAGGTAAATCTCTCGATGAGATCAGAAATTACGCCAAGAAAGATGGCGGCATGAAAACCCTGCGCGAAGATGCAACTGAGAAAGTTTTACGGGGCGAGACGACTCTTGAAGAAATGATCCGGGTAACCGTGGAGTTTTAGGTATGATAGAGGTGCTGACACAGGCGCGATAGAGGAGGCGAATATGGCATTTTATATTTATGAAGGAACGAACGCTCAGGGTAAGAAAGTAACCGGACGCATTGAAGCTTCCTCTGAACAGGAGGTCATTAATAAACTGCGTACGGAAAATGTTGCGATTCTTGATGTAAAAGAAGCGCGCACAACGAAATCTTCTGGTAAAGTTGGGATTAATGATCTTGTTGTTTTCTCGCGCCAATTTTCTTCGCTTATTTCCGCTGGTATTCCGCTTGTCCGGGGGCTTACTATTCTTGTTGAACAGGTGGAAAACAAGGCCCTCAAAGATATAATCCTTGCCATCAGCAAGAATGTCGAAGCCGGCGGTTCTTTAGCGGAAGCTTTGGCGAAATATCCGAATGTGTTTTCCCCGTTATTCATTAATATGGTTAATGTTGGTGAATTTAGCGGGAGTTTAGATGTTATGTTGGAGCGGCTCGCGATGTATCTTGAGTCTTACAGTAAGCTGGTTAAGAAGGTCCAAGGTGCTATGATGTACCCAATCGGCATCGTCATTATCGCAACCTTGGTCGTTTCGGTGATTATGATCTTTGTTGTACCGGGATTTACGAAAATTTTTGAGACTTTAGGAGGAGATCTTCCTCTGCCGACCCAGCTTCTGGTGAATTTCAGCGATTTTTTGCGTTCTTATTTTTTGTTTATTTTGTTGGGTCTTGGTGGCGCTGGTTTTGGTTTAGGCAAGTTCATTAAAACTCCAAAAGGGGTAGAGATCGGCGAAAAAATTAGAAGCAAGGCGCCGATTATCGGACCTCTCTATACAAAGATGGTTCTCGCCCGTTTTACTAAGACTCTCTCAACGCTTGTGAAAAGCGGAGTTCCCATCTTAAATGCTCTTGGTATTTCGGGGAAAACCTCAGGAAGCACAAAATTTGCTGTTGTTGTTGATAAGATTAAGGAAGAAGTTTCTCGTGGTAAGCGTATTGGGGATAGCATGAAAGAGGCAAAAATATTTCCGAATATGGTAGTCAGTATGATTGGGGTAGGCGAAGAAGGTGGTGATTTATCGGGCATGCTTGAGAAAGTTTCGGAAATATACGAGACAGACGTTGATAATGCCATTTCCAGCTTAATGTCGCTCCTTGAGCCCTTGATTATCGTTTTTCTTGGAGTAATTATCGGGGGTATTGTTGTGGCATTGTTTCTGCCTATACTTAAGATGCCCACTCTTTTACAACAGTCATAAGGATACCATAGTGCGGAATATTAAAATTTTCCTAAAAAAGCTTGACAGGATTGGTATTTTTTGATAAATACTATATGTAACTGTTTTCAGGTTCTTTGAAACTATTTTTCTAGTTATACTGTTGCAGATAATTCTAAACAGGCGAAGGGGGAGGTGATGGACGATTTGGCCGAAGAATTATCAACGAATGCAGCAGAATAACTTCGATTTGGTATAACACCAAGGAATAATAACCTTGAACTATATATTTTTTTATTCTTTTTTAGTGGCATGAAAGGAGGAAAGAGATGAAAAAGCTAATATTAGCTTTAATTCTTACACTTGCTATCTCTGGACTCGCAGTTGCCGCCGTGAATAATATTAAAGTAAGCGGTGACATCACTGCGCAGGCAATTACTCGCGATTTATCTTTAGGCGAAAATAGCATTGCTGCAAAAGATTCAGAAGATTTCTTGCTTTCTCAGGTTCGTCTGCGTTTTGACGCTGATTTATCTGAGAATGTTGCGGCAGTAGTTCAGCTCATCAATGAAAGAGTTTGGGGTGATGAAGGTTCTACTGACACCGACATTGATCTTGATCTTGCCTATGTTACCATGAAGGAATTTATCTATGCTCCGTTGACGCTTACTGTTGGACGTCAGAATCTTCGCTTTGGAAAAGGCTTAATCGTTGGCGATCCTGACACAGACAATAACGTTGCTGCTACGGGGTCTAACTTATCGAACATCGCAGATGATTTATCTCTGCGCAAGGCATTTGACGCAATTCGCAGCACATTAGAGTACACGCTTGCTGACAAACCGCTCATATTGGACATCATCTATGCAAAGGTAGAAGAGAATAATACTGATCAGGAAGACGATGTTACTCTTTGGGGTGGCAACGCGAATTACAAGTTAAGCGACAAGGTTACTGGCGAGATGTATTTCTTTGCCAAAGACCAGGACAGAGTGCTTGTAACTGAAGACGAAAACGACGTTGTGTACGCTATTGGTTTACGTGGCGATATTCAGGCAACAGAAAAGTTAGGCATCTATGGTGAATATGCTCGTCAGTTTGGTGATCGGGCAGAAGCCGCAACAAATCACAGCCATGTTGAAGCATTCGCAGTACAAGTTGGTGGCGACTATAAATTTATGGACGAAAAGAACTCACTTATGGGTTTAAGCTACACCTATCTTTCTGGCGATAAGGACACGGGAGACAATTCCTACAAGGCTTGGAATCCTATGTTTGAAGACCAGAGAGTTGGCGAAATCGCCAATATTCTTTTCGACAACACCAATATGTGGTATATCAAGTTGAATGCATCAACGATGCCACGCGAAGACATTACCGCAGGTTTAGACATTTATTATCTGAAACTTGCTCAGCTTGATTCTGACGCATTGTCAGGTAATGGAATTATCACTGTTGGCAATGAGCAGGAATTTGGCAACAAAGAGCTTGGTTGGGAATTTGATGCATCATTGAAGTATGACTATACTGAGGATGTGCAGCTTGGCTTAATCGGCGGCTGGTTCGTTCCAGGAAGTCATTTTGCTGACAGCAACGACAATACCGCTTATTCTATCCGCGGTACTTGCAGCGTAAACTTCTAATCTAGTTTGTCCATTCGCCCCGCACTGTCATGGTGCGGGGCTTTTTTTTTGGGAAATCTTCTGGAAGCGCACTGTATTGAAGCGTGAAAAAAATTACTTGCTTTTTATCCTTTTTATGCTAATATCGTTTCCATTATGTGGGCACTTATTCAAATAGGTTCAAAACAGTACAAAGTTTCGGAAGGCGATGTTATTGAAACCGAACGGCTCATTCCTGGGGCGTATGAGACGAAAAATATCCTTGCCTTGGTCGATAGCGATTCGGTTTCCATAGGAACTCCCTATGTTAAAGGTGCATCAGTACGCGGCGAGGTGGTTGAAGAAATCAAAGCGCCTAAGGTGATAATCTTTAAATATAAGCGGCGCAAGTCCTATAAGCGTATGCGCGGGCATCGTCAAATAAAATCACACCTCAAGATTCTTGCTGTTTCAAAATCCTAACCTAACCCGACGAACTTGTTTGTTGATGGAGCTTGTATACGGGTAACAGCAGGGCGGGGCGGTGACGGATCGAACAGCATTAAACGATTCTCACCAATAAAATTCATGTTCTATGGTGGTTCCGGTGGCCGGGGTGGTGATGTTGTGCTCTGTGCGAGCGATGACGTTATTGATCTTGCCGAATTTTCTGCAAAGAAAGAATTCCGAGCTCAATCCGGGGCAAATGGCTTGGATAACAACAAGACAGGACGGGATGCCTCAGCATTAATCCTCAAGCTTCCCACGGGAACGATTGTACATAGTTCTGACGGTATCTTTTTGGCCGATCTTTTTCCTAAAGAAACGGAGTTTATTCTTTGTCGGGGAGGAGCTGGTGGCCGTGGTGGCTTGAAGCGAAGAAAAGCCCAAAATGGATTTTCAGGCGAAGAAAGAGAAATTCTTCTTGATTTACGGCTTGCGTGTGATGTCGCTGTTGTTGGTTTTACAAATTGCGGAAAATCTTCGCTGCTTGAAAGAGTTTCGCATAAGACACCAACGAAGATTTCTCCATATCCTTTTACCACGCTTGTTCCAGTTCTCGGTCGAGTCATCCAGGACTACAAAGCCTTTACAATTCTTGAGCTTCCTGCTATCATAAGAAAAAATCAGAATAAGCCTTTGCTCGGCGAGAATTTTCTTAAACATCTTTTCCGTGCCCGGCTGATTCTTCTATTGCTTGATGCAGAAAGTGAGTCGCTCAACGATGATTTTGACTGGATTATGAAGGTTCTTGACGAAAAAAAAGATAGCTACTTCAATAATCAGAAGATGGGAGTTCTTATCAACAAAGTTGACGGAAGGAAGAAGCCGGTTTTTTCAAGAGCGCCTTTTCTAAGTCTTTCCTGTCAGAGCGGATTTGGTGTTCAGGAGGTAGTTAGCTACTGTTTCCAGGAGCTTGAAGTATAGCGGATGAATACGAAGAAAAAACTCGTCATAAAGGTTGGTTCAAGCGTACTAGCTCCCGGCGGGTATCTTGATTGCGAAATTTTGCGGCGGATATGCCAGCAGATTGCCTATGCGCGTAAACACGGTTGGAATGTTTGTCTTGTTACTTCTGGCGCAATTGCCTCAGGGGTGAAGCATCTTAAGTTTTCCGTCTACCCGAAAAAATTATTTGAACTTCAGGCTTCCGCTGCAGTTGGCCAAGGGATACTTATGGCTCAATATTCCAAAGTTTTCTCAGATTTAAAACTTACCTGTGCCCAAATTCTTCTTACCTGGGATGATTTTCAGGAGCGGAAACGGTATGTGAGTGCCCGGCGAACACTTATCACTCTGCTTGAGCGAAGAGTTGTTCCCATTATTAACGAAAATGATACTATCGCTACCGATGAGATAAAATTTGGGGATAACGACAGACTTTCCGCGCTTGTCGCAGGTTTGGTTGATGCTGAAATATTGATTATTCTTTCAGATGTTGAAGGGGTTTATGCTGAAAAAGGTCTTATCAAGGAAGTTCAGGATGGCGCATGTGAAGTTGCTGATTTCTCAAGGAAACAGTCTTTGTTTACCCGAGGAGGGATGGGATTGAAGGTTGAAGCTTGCAGGCTTGCTGTTTCTTCCGGGGTGAAGGTATATATCGCTTCCGGCGCTCAGAAGAATCCTATAATCGATATCCTCAATGGAGAGAATCCAGGAACAGTCTTTTATCCATTGAAAAAGATTCCTGCGCGCAAGCGATGGATTGCTTTTGGGAGTCGTCCCCGCGGTAAGATCATTATCGATGAAGGAGCAAAGAGCGCTTTGTTATTTCGGAGTGGAAGCTTGCTGTCTGTTGGAATACGAGAAATCAAGGGTGACTTTCATGAGAAAGAGCCGGTTCTTCTTCAGGATATGCAGTCGTGCGATATCGGCGTTGGTCTTGTTTCATATTCTTCAGAAGTACTTCGCAGACATCTTGGTAAGAGTCTTCCCCGGGAAGTGGTGCATAGGGATAATATAGTATTTTTATCGAAAAAATAAGAACGCCGTGAACGAAAAGAACCCGAACGATCTTCTCCAGATTCTTCAATCTGCCAAGGAGGGGGCTTTTGAGTTTTCTGCAGTAACTCAATTCCAGAAACAGGCAGTATTGAGAGAGATGGCGGATATGGTTGTAGCGGATAAAAAATTTATACTCAGCGAGAACCAGAAGGATATTGCTCAAGCGGAAGCTCAAGGCAAGCAAAAAAACTTTATTGAGCGTCTTACCCTTTCTTCAGGACGCATCGATGAAATGGCCAATTCTTTACGCGCAATTAGCGAACAGAAAGATCCGATTGGTGAAGTTATTGGAGCATGGCAGCGTCCGAATGGCCTTGCGATACGGAAAGTACGGGTTGCGATTGGTGTAATTTTGATTATTTATGAGGCACGCCCAAACGTTACCTCTGATTGTGTTGGGCTGTGCCTTTGGTCTTCAAATGTTTGCATTTTACGAGGTGGTAGTGACGCGATTCATTCAAATGGAGCGATTTTTTCGCTTTTGAAAAAAGCGGCTCAGCGCCACGGTTTTGGAAAATATCTTTTTTTTATCGAAGACACTTCTCATCAGGCGGTGGAATACATTCTGCGAGAAGCAAAAAACTATATTGATTTAGTAATTCCTCGAGGAGGTGAATCATTGATTAAAGCCGTTGTAGAACTTTCTACGGCGCCCGTGATAAAGCATTATAAGGGAGTTTGTCATATTTATGTCGATCGTTCCGCAGATCTTCAAAAAGCATTGGCAATATCGGTGAATGCCAAGGTTCAGCGTCCATCTGTATGTAATGCGGTTGAGAAAATCCTCGTGCACAAAGAATGCGCGCCGCTTTTCTTACCGCTCCTTTACAAAGAATATTCGCGCTACCATGTTCAAATGCGCGGCTGTCAGCGTAGTCGAGAAATTCTTCCGGACATCCAACCAGCCCATGAGGAAGATTGGTCTGCTGAGTACCTTGATCTCATTATTGCCTTTCGGGTAGTCGAGAATACCGATGAGGCAATTGCCCACATTAACCATTATGGCTCTGCGCATACAGATAGCATTATCACCGAAGATCCCGCTGAGGCCGATACATTTACCCAAAAAGTCGCCTCTGCGTGTGTTTTTGTGAATACTTCAACACGATTTAGTGACGGGGGTGAATTCGGGCTTGGAGCCGAAATTGGTATTTCTACCGATAAAATTCACGCGCGTGGCCCGATGGGTAGTTATGAGCTTACTACGTATAAGTATATTGTTTCCAGTGATGGTAAGATACGCGTATAAGATGTATGGCGCAACATTTGCATAGATGCAAAGGAAAGAGTGTTCGGGAAAAAATAGGCATCCTTGGTGGAACATTTAACCCTCCTCATCTCGGCCATCTTGCTCTTGCCGAATATGCTCAGAGTGCGTTGAAACTTGACCGGGTTGTCTTTGTGCCCTGTAATTTGCCGGCGCACAAGCAGAATGGGAATCTCGTCAGCGGTGCCCTTCGTTTTCTGATGTTGAAGGCAGCAATTCGGGGCAATGTCCGTTTTGAAGTTTCAGATGTTGAATTGAAGCGAAGAGGCATCTCATATACGATTGATACCGTCCGTTTTTTTAAGAGAAAAGTTCCTTATGGGAGCTTGTATCTTATTATTGGCTCCGACCTGGTTTCTGGGCTTGCAACCTGGAAAGAAATAGATCAATTACGGCAGCTGGTTACATTTGTGGTTGCGCAGAGAAATGGAGAGCGTATCCAGAAGGGGAACGGTTTCATTTTCTTGGATTTTCCGCATCTTGAGATTTCATCTTCCTTAATTCGTTTGTTAATCCGCAAAAGACAAGCCGTAAGATATCTTGTTGGCAGTGGGGTTTATTCGCTCATCAAAAGGCATAATTTGTATCTTCGTAAATCATAAGAAAGGAGAATTTTTCTATGAAAGAGATCCATTTTGGGACTGACGGCTGGAGAGGAATCATCGCCAGGGATTTTACGTTTCAGAATGTGCGGATTCTTTCTCAGGCGGTATCCGATTATTGTCGTAAGCGTACTCCCGGGAAAAAGATTTCGATTTGTGTTGGATATGATGCTCGTTTTCTTTCGCGTGAGTTTGCTCAGGAAGTTTGTTGCGTCCTTGCGGCAAATGGTATTTCTGTCGTGCTTTCAAGCCGGGACGTTCCAACGCCTGCGGTAAGTTTTTTTGTTCAAAGGGAGAGATATGATTTAGGGATTATGATTACCGCGTCGCATAACCCATATTATTTCAACGGGTTTAAGATCAAAAAGCCAAACGGTGGAGCAGCGGATAAGCAGATTACCGATGCCGTAGAGAGCTTGCTTGGCAAGACTCCGGTTGCGTTTATTGATTTCCCCAAAGCACTAGACGAGAAACGAGTTGTTCTGAAGGATATTACGCGTTGCTATGTTCAGTTTATCCGCCAGTATCTCCATCGGAGCATTGTCAAAAACCTGAAAGTTCATGTTTTAGTTGATGTTATGTATGGGTCGGGGAACGGCTACCTAGAAGAAGTATTTGAAGGAACCGGAGTAAAATTTTCCTATCTCCGCAATGAATTTAACCCTTCATTCGGCGGGTGCAATCCGGAGCCAATCGAAAAAAATATAACTCAATTGATGCGCGCGATGAAAACAAAACGCTATGACATTGGTTTTGTTCTCGACGGTGATGCTGACCGGCTTGCTTCGGTTCTTCCGGGCGGACGATATGTCGGGGTGCAAACGATTTTGCCTCTTCTCGCATTTCACTTACGGAAAAACCGTGCCCTTGAAGGAGGGATTGTAAAAACGATCGTTGGAAGCAATCTCGTTGATGCGGTTGCCCAAGATCTTGGTTGTATTCTCTATGAAACACCAGTTGGTTTTAAGTATATCTCGTCACTTTTTGAAACAGAGAACGTTTTAATTGGCGGAGAAGAGGCAGGAGGGCTTGGCGTGCAAGGTTACATTCCTGAGCGCGATGGCACAATGTCATGCAGCCTTATTTTAGAAATGATGGGATATACCAAGAAATCTTATTTTCAGCTCATTGCGGAGCTTGATAAGAAATTTGGGCGCTGGTATTATCAGAGGATTTCTTTTCCTGTGACACCCGGAAGGAATCCTCTTGCTAATCTGAAGATTCCTTCGCATCTTTTGGGTCGTGCAGTTTCTCGGGTGAATGATTTGGACGGGTTAAAGATTATGAGTGAAAAGAGCTGGCTTATGTTCCGTGCTTCAGGAACCGAGCCGATCGTTCGTATTTATTCAGAAGCATTGAGCCAGAAAGAAGCAAACCAATTGATTGAGCTTGGGAAAAAGATGATTCATATCTAGTAAGACTTTTTGGGTTTTATGTTTATTTTTGTTATTCGAAAATCAGCAAAAACCGCTCTTTCATTATTGCTCAGGTTTCATCTTGAAGGGCAAGAGAATGTTCCCAACCGAGGAGGCATAATGCTCGCATCGAATCACATGAGCTATCTTGACCCGGTTATTCTTGGTTCGATGGCTCCTCGGCAGCTTTGTTTTTTGGCAAAACAGGAATTATTTCGGAATATCTTTTTTGGTACGTTCCTCAAAAAACTAGATGTTTTTCCACTCAAGCGGAACTCGGCAGATTTTTCTGCTTTGCGTCTTGCCCAACGGTTGTTGCAAGCGGGAAAAGCTTTACTTTTGTTTCCCCAGGGCACGAGGATCCCGGTGCTTCAGAGGAGCGATTTTCAAAAAGGTGTTGGATTTCTTGCTCAGCGTATGCGTGTTCCAGTCGTTCCGGTGAGGATTTTTGGCACGGACATTGCCTTAAGTCCCGGATCAAAAAAGATTACCCGGACTGATATCTCCGTTATTTTCGGTACGCCACTCTGGATAGGCGATGCAGAGACCCCAGAAAGCTTCACAAATCGTCTATTTGATGAAATTCAGAAATTATCATTGACAAAGAAAAGTTTTAAGAGATAATAAAACACAAAAATTTATAAGAAGGAGTGTGTACGAACGTGACTGAACAGGTAAATAGCAAATATGCGGATATCTATTTTTCTTCCATTCGCTCTATCAACAAAGGAGAGATTGTAAAGGGAAAGATCGTCGAAGTGAACCCGAAAGACGTTGTGGTTGATATTGGGTTTAAGTCCGAAGGAATCATTCCCCGGAATGAATTTCTTTATCCCGAAGAGCTGGAGCTTGGCCGCGAGATTGAGCTCTTGGTTGAAAATGTTGAGGATGACGAGGGAACGCTTGTTGTTTCGTATCAGAAGGCGAAGCGCACCAGTGGATGGAATAAACTGATTGGCGAATGTAAGGAGAATGATTTAGTTGAAGGAGTGGTTGCCAAGAAGGTAAAGGGCGGTTTTATGGTCGATGTTTTTGGGGTGGAAGGATTTCTTCCCGGAAGTCTTTCTATGTTTAAGAATATGCCGGATGACCAGGTTCTCGCCAAAAAATTTAAATTCAAAATTATCAAATTAAGCAGGACCAAGCAAAATTTTATTGTTTCTCGGCGGGATGCGTTGCGGGCTGAAAAAGACGAGGTGCGTAAGAAACTTTGGGATGAACTGAAAATCGGTGAAATTCGCAAAGGTTTGGTAAAGAGTATTACTGACTTTGGCGCATTTATTGATCTTGGGGGAATTGATGGTCTTTTGCATATTGGTGATATGAGCTGGAAAAAGATCAACCATCCTTCTGAGATCGTTGCTGTTGGTAGTGAGATTGAAGTGATGGTGCTCAATTTTGACCGATCTACCGGAAAAATTTCTCTTGGTCTTAAGCAGCTTACTCCTGATCCTTGGCAGGAGATTGAAGAAAAGTATTCAGTCGGATCGGTTGTTCAGGGTAAGATTGTCAATATTCTAAACTACGGAATTTTTGTTGAGCTCGAGAAAGGGATCGAAGGATTGGTGCATATTTCCGAGGTAGCCTGGGTAAAGGGATCTGCTTCTTTGGAAAGCAGTTTTGCTATTGGCGATGTTCTTGAGGCAAAAATAGTGAACGTGGATGCAAAAAACAAGAAGATTTCTTTGAGTATTCGTCAGTTAGAGAAAGATCCTTGGGAGCATATTGATGAACGCTTTGAAATAAATTCTAAAATTCAAGGAAAAATTATCGGTTTTTCTCGGGATGCGGCTTTTGTCGATCTGGGTTCCGGGATTGAGGGTGTTGTCCAGAATAAGGATCTTTCTTGGACTCGTCGAGTGAATAAGCCTCAGGACGTATTGAAGAAGAACCATCAGTATGAGTTTGTGATTCTTGACGTGAATCCCGAAGAACGCAAGGTAGTGCTTAGTCTGAAGCAATGCCTTGAAAATCCTTGGCCGCGCATCGTTGATGAGTATCCTATGGGACGGGTTATTGAAGGGGAAGTTGTGAAAATAACCACGTTTGGCATCTTCGTGAAAATTGAAGAAGATCTTGAGGGTCTTATTTTTTCTGAAGAAATAAGCCAGCAGGATAAAGATCGGATTAAACTCGGGGATCAGATTAAAGTGAAGATCATCCGGGTTGACCCGAAATTTTCGAAAATCGGTCTTTCCGCACAGTTCGATGCAGATACGTCAAACGATAAGCCAGCAGATAGCTCGGATTAAAAAAGCTTCCCTTGAGGTCATTTCAGAAAAAGAACTCGCTGCGCGCCTTGAAACTTCAATCTCAGAAGGGAAACCTCTACGGGTAAAAGCAGGTTTTGACCCTACTTCAAGCGATATCCACCTCGGGCATACCGTTCTCCTTAATAAACTGCGCCTTTTCCAAGAAATGGGCCATGTGGTATATTTTATCGTTGGAGACTTTACGGCGAAGATAGGAGATCCTTCTGGCCGGAACGAGTTACGTCCTCTGCTGAGCGACGATCAGATAAAAGAAAACGCAAAAACCTACACGGATCAAGCTTTTCAGATTCTCGATCGAAATAAAACGGAGGTTATTTTTAACAGTGTTTGGTATAAGGATTTAACCCTTGGTGATTTCTTGCCGCTTTTACGGAGTTATACGATTGCCCAGATTCTTGAGCGCGACGATTTTTCTGAAAGACTCCAAAATAATCTACCGCTGACGCTCCTTGAGCTGATCTATCCTTTAATCCAAGGATTTGACTCTGTTAAGGTGAAGGCCGATATAGAAATTGGAGGAAGTGACCAAAAATTTAATCTTATCGTTGGCCGGCGTATCCAGGAATATTTTGGCATGAAACCCCAGGTGGTTATGACACTCCCATTACTCGTAGGGCTTGATGGGGTTCAGAAAATGTCAAAATCGCTCAATAACTATATCGGGGTGAGTGAACCACCGAAAGAAATATTCGGTAAGGTTATGTCGATATCTGATGAGCTTATGTACGATTATTTTTCAAAGCTCACCGAGCTGGAAGTGGAACATGTGAAAGCGATGCACCCGAAAGACGCGAAATTGCTCCTGGCGGAAACGCTTGTCGGACGTCTCTATTCTCCAGAAAAAGGGCATACCGAGAGGGAGCGCTTTACCCAGTTATTCTCAAAGCGTGAGCTTACCGATGATGTCTTAGAGCCTATGCATGTTATCCAGGGTAGCAGTCTTTCAACGGCGCTTTTAGAGCGCGGCGTAGTATCGAGCAAGAACGAGTTGCGCAGACTTCTTCAACAGAAAGCAGTCAGCTTTAATGACGAGAAAATAGAGAGTGAGAATTTTATTTTCATTAATCCAGGGATTCTGAAAGTAGGTAAGAAGAAATTCTTCCGAATTGTTCTTCAAGAGAAATGAGCGTGGCTTTTTCTCGTAATAGACTTATCGCAGCTTTTATTCTTCTTGCATTGATTCCTGTAGGAATTTTCAGTAAATTCTATCAGGGTCCTTTCTATAACTGGGTTCATTTTTACAGCGGTGATATTATTTCAGTGTCCTTTGTCTTTTTTCTTCTAAAATTCTTCTCGCCGCGGATTCCCAATATTTTTTGCGGTTCGCTTACTTTTCTTATCGCCGTATGCATCGAGTTTTCCCAGCTTCTTAAATTTCCAGTACTGCTTGAATTACGGAAGCAATTTCTTGTCAGTATCATCATCGGCCAGCAATTCGATATGCAAGATTTTGCCTATTACTTGCTGGGGGTTTTTTTGTCAATGGCATTGAGTGCGTTTGTTTTTTCCAAAAATCCAGCATCTGTATAATACCTCATTTTCTCTCCCGTTGACGAAATCAACATCTTCTGCTATGATAATAGCTCTTTGGTACACAAACGAAAGATATGATAGAGCGTTATAGCCCCCGCGAAATAAGCAATATTTGGTCTGAAGAGTCAAAATTTCAACGCTTTCTTGAGATAGAGATCCTTATCGTTGAGGCCTTGGCTTCTTTAGGAAAAATACCGCGCTCTTCAGCGCAGGCAATTCGTGCACGCGCAACAATCAATATACCGAAAATTCAAAAAATTGAAGAAAAAACCCACCACGATATCGTCGCTTTTGTTTTAAATCTTTCCCAAAGCATTGGAAAAGATTCGCAATACATTCATAAAGGCATTACCTCTTCGGATATTCTCGATACCACTCTTGCCTGGCAGTTAAAAGACGCCACTTCGCTTTTACTCGCTGATCTTAAGAAGGTTTTAGCTGCAGTGAAGGAAAAATCTTTACTGTATAAGCACACTCAGTGTGTGGCACGTACGCATGGGGTGCATGCGGAACCATACTTGCTTGGTTTGAAATTTTTGTATCTTTATAATGATTTACTTGAGGAATGCCAGCTTTTAGAAAAATCACGTGAGTACGTTTGCCAAGGAAAGATTTCCGGCGCCGTAGGAACATACGCTCATATTGATCCAGCTATTGAGCGGTATGTCTGTCGGAAGCTTGGAATTTATTCCGCGCGAATTTCCACGCAAATTGTTTCTCGGGAACGGTTTGCCTATTACCTTTCGCTTCTATCGCTTCTTGGCGGCACTCTCGAGCGGTTTGCAACTGAAATTAGACATCTTCAGAGGACCGAGGTGGGTGAAGTAGAGGAGCCGTTCCGGAAAGGACAGAAAGGCTCATCAGCGATGCCTCATAAGAAAAATCCAGTTCTCTGCGAGCGAATTTGCGGTCTTGCTCGTGTTTTGCGCGGCAATATGCTCGCTGCTTACGAAAATATCAATCTTTGGCATGAACGCGATATTTCCCATTCTTCGGCGGAGAGAGTTATTCTTCCGGATTCAACGATAGCCTTAAATTATATGCTGCGGATATTTTATCGCGTCGTGAAAGATCTCACGGTCTCAAAGGATGCGTTAGTGACGAATCTGCAGAAGAATAAGGGGCTTATCTATTCCCAAAGATTTCTGGTCGCGCTCATGGAAAAGGGTTTTACGCGCGAGAAAGCCTACGACTGCATTCAGAAGGCCGCTTTAGCGGCATTCCACAAACAGCGCACCCTTGGTGAACTCCTTGCCGATGATCCAGTAATCAAAAAATATTTTTCTCAGAGAGAAATTCAAAGTTATTTCGATGTGTCATACTATGTGAGAAATGTTGACGCGATCTACCGAAGGTTCCAGGGTAGGAAAAATCCCTCACGGTAGTCTTTCAAGAGAGTTTTTTCCCGAGCTTCAAAATTTCATAACGATTACGATAACAAATGATCCTGCGAGTTGAAGTTTTTCCAAAAGCCGGCCTTGTTAATCCGGCAGCTGAAGAGATTAAAAAAAACCTACAGCTTCTTGGTTTTCGAAAAGCAGAAGTTTCGGTAACCTCTATCTACTTTCTTGAATTTATAAATCCGATCTGTCGTTCCGAGGATGTTGCTCAAAATATTCTTTGTGATCTTCTTTGCGAAGATTTCCGTGTTTTTCACTCGTTTCTAGGAACGCCGTTGACTGACAGTGAATTTGAAATTACATTTAACCCGGGTGTTTTTGACCCAGTTTCCAACTCTGTGAAGCTTGCGGTAGAAAACCTTCTTGGGTCCGGCGTTATCCGCAATACACGAACTGCAAAACGCCTTTCGTTTCGCGGCATAGCGCTTCATGAGATACAAAAAAAATGTCTCCCGACGCTCTATAACCCTTTAATCGAGCATATTCTTGATTATGAAAAACTTTCCGTGGTCACGACACTTGATGAATTTATGAAAGTGGATGCGCCGTTTCTTTTGCGGCACATCCAGATTTTAGATGTTTCCGATGAGATGCTTCAGCGCGTTGGCAAGCAAGGACTTTCTCTTACGCTTGAAGAAATGAGGGTCATTCGGGATTATTTTTCGCGTCAAAAGCGTAATCCTACGGATTGCGAACTTGAGACGATCGCGCAAACATGGTCTGAGCATTGTAACCACAAAACGTTTCGAGGAATTATCCGGTATGCTGAACACGATGTGTCTGGTGTATTGAAGTCTACGCGGACCATCCATAATCTACTCAAGAGCACGATCATGAAAGCTACGGAAGAAAGTGAATCTTCGCTCTGTGTTTCTGTGTTTCACGACAACGCGGGTGTTATCCGTTTTGATGAAAAATATAATATTTGCTTCAAGGTAGAAACACATAATCATCCATCGGCCCTTGAGCCGTATGGGGGTGCTTCAACGGGAATTGGAGGGGTTATCCGGGATATTCTGGGCACAGGATGCGGGGCATACCCAATTGCTTCGACTGACGTTTTTTGTTTTGCTCCCTGGGATATTGCCGATGAGACATTGCCTCAGGGAGTGCTTGCTCCCCGTCGGATTATTCGGGGTGTTGTTTCCGGCGTACGCGATTATGGGAATAAAATGGGGATTCCGACGGTAAACGGAGCGGTGCTTTTTGACCAACGTTTTTTAGGTAATCCGTTGGTTTTTTGTGGTACGGTGGGGATTCTTCCGCAGGAAAAATCTTTTAAGGTTGTTCATCCAGGCCAGAAAATCGTAGTACTTGGCGGTCGTACCGGCAAGGATGGTATACATGGCGCAACTTTTTCTTCTTTAGAGTTAGATACTTCTTCGTCGGTGATTTCTTCGTCCGCTGTGCAGATCGGAAACCCCATTGAAGAAAAAAAGACCATGGTGGCATTGATCAGGGCGCGCGATGAGAATCTTTTTTCGGCAGTGACCGATTGCGGAGCAGGAGGCCTTTCGAGCGCCGTTGGGGAAATTACAAAAGATTTTGGTTGTAGAGTGCATCTTGAAAAAGTGCCACTGAAATACAAAGGTCTGTCCTATACTGAAATTTGGATTTCTGAATCGCAAGAACGCATGATTTTGGTTCTTGATGAAACGTCTTTGCAAAGATTTCAGCAGATTTGTAAAGAGGAAGAAGTAGAGAGCGCAGTTATTGGTGAAGTAACACAAACGCATCGTTTGGAGCTTTTCTATAAAGATAATCCCGTGTGCAATTTGGATATGGAGTTTTTACACGAGGGGACTCCGAAGCTGACGAAAAATGCTGTCTGGGTTCCGAAACCAGAGGAGGCATGTGATTTGAGTTCCCCCGAAGATTATGCACAGCTTTTGAAGCAACTTTTGTCCTCCAATAATATTTGTTCAAAAGAATGGATTATCCGGCAATATGATCACGAAGTTCAGGCCGGAACGCTTATAAAACCATTGATGGGTAGTTTTTCTGGCCCTTCTGACGGGGCTGTTGTCCGGCCGATATTTTCATCGAAGAAAGCTTTAGCTATCGCGAACGGTATCAATCCTTTCTTTTCCGACAATGACCCTTACTGGATGGCAGGCTTAGTGATTGATGAGGCTTTGCGAAACACGCTCTGCGTGGGGGGAACTTTAGGCGCTACGGCTTTGCTTGATAATTTTGCCTGGGGTTCGGTTGACGATGAAAAAGTTTTGGGTTCTTTAGTCCGAGCTGCCGAAGGTTGCTATGATTTTGCAAAAGGTTTTGGTGTCCCGTTTATTTCCGGGAAAGATAGTCTGTATAATGAATATAAAATGAATGAACAACGTATTGTGATCCCGGGGACGTTACTTATTTCAAGTATTGCGGTTTTGGAGGATATAGAAAATACGCTGACAGTCGCGTTTAAAAAAGAGAATAATTTGCTGTATGTACTTGGGATTACGAAAGACGAACTTGGTTGTAGCGAATACGGAAGATTGCGCAGGACACAGCAGGGTATTTTGCCAAAAGTTGATGTTGTTTCTGCCCGGGAGTTATTTTCTATCTTTTCCGCTGGGCTTTCCAGGAAATTGTTTGTGTCAGCGCATGATTGTTCCGAAGGGGGATTGGGTGTTTGTTTGGCAGAGATGGCATTTTCTTCTGGTTTTGGAGCGGAAGTGTTCTTGTCGGAAGTGCCGTATCAAGGCGTAGTCCGTGATGATTTTATTCTTTTTTCAGAAACTCCATCTCGATTTGTTGTGGAGGTTGAACCAGCCAAGAAGGAAGCATTCGAGGCTCATTTTTGTGGTGTTTCTTTGGGGCTTATTGGCTGTGTCCAGGGGAAGAATTTAAAGGTATACGGGAAGTCAGGAGATAGTATTATTGATATTCCGGCTCGAGAGCTTGAATTTTCGTGGAAAAAAACATTCAGCGGGTGGTAACATGACTCGAGTGCTGATTCTGCGTACCGCAGGGACCAATTGTGATCTGGAGACAAAATATGCTTTTGAGCTTCAGGGCGCGCAAGTTTCTTTGACACATCTGAATATTTTAAAGTCTTCAGGAGGGAAACTGGATGATTTTCAAATTATTTGTATTCCCGGTGGATTCAGTTATGGTGACGATATCGCGGCAGGAAAAGTTTTCGCAAACCAGCTAAAATTCTGGTTTCGTGATAGTCTCTGCAAGTTTATTGATACCGGCGGATTGATTCTTGGAATTTGTAATGGATTTCAAGTTCTTGCTAAGACGGGCATACTTCCGGATGGCGACTTCGCCCAGAAGGTTACCTTAATCGCGAATACTTCTGGCAGGTTTGAAGATCGATGGACTTATCTTGCATCGAAGCTCGATACGAAGGATAATAGAGCGCGGCATATTTGGTTACAGGGTTTACCGAAAACAATTTCGCTTCCGGTGGCTCATGGGGAAGGAAAATTCTTTGCGTCGAAGGACACGCTTGATCTCCTTGAGAGGAATGGGCAAATTTCTTTCCAGTATTGTGATGCCGAAGGAAATTTAAAGGGGTATCCCTATAATCCAAACGGATCGTTTTGTAATATCGCTGGGATTTCTGATACAAGTGGAAGAATCTTTGCGTTAATGCCGCATCCAGAGCGGCATATGTTTTTTGAGCAGAACCCCTGCTGGAAAGAGGGAATTTCCCGGGAAAGTGAATATCCTTGGGGGAAAAAAATATTTGAAAACGCTGTGAAATATTTTGACTGATTTATTATGATTAAAGAATACTGTGGCTTGTTTGGTGTTTATGATGGGAGCGATGCCGCCTGGCTTACGTTTTTAGGTTTATATTCATTGCAGCATCGAGGCGAGGAATCCTGTGGAATCACGACATACGACGGCGAGAGTTTCTTCCAGCATAAGGGAATGGGTCTCGTAAATGAGGTTTTTGACAGTGAAATTCTTAAGACACTCCGGGGACATCAAGCGATCGGACATGTCCGCTATTCTACCACTGGTTCAACCGCCCTACGAAACGTGCAACCACTTTTTGTTGATTCGCGCCATGGCTCTATTGCCCTTGCTCACAATGGCAATTTAACAAATTCTCAAACTTTGCGCGAAGCCTTAGAAAAGAGAGGAGCTATATTTCAAAGTACTTCGGATTCCGAAGTGATACTGCACCTGATGACCCATTCTCAGAAAGACCGATTTCTTGATAAAATAATCTATGCGCTTCGAAAGATAGAAGGGGCATATTGTTTGCTTATGATGAATGAGGAGGGGATTTATGGAGCGCGTGATCCCTATGGTTTTCGGCCGCTTTGCATCGGCAAAAAAGGAGATCTTTATTTCATTTCTTCGGAAACATGCGCTCTTGATTTAGTCGGAGCGCAACTTGTTCGTGAGGTTCAGCCGGGAGAGATTGTTTTTATCAACAAGAAAGGAATTCATACCACACGCTTTGACCGACCTCGCAAATCATATGCATTCTGCAGTTTTGAGCATGTTTATTTTTCCCGTCCGGACTCTATGGTTTTTGGTGAAACGGTGCACGTTGTACGTAAAAAACTCGGCAGAGCGCTCGCGAAGGAACATCCGGTTCAGGCGGACGTCGTCGTTGGAGTTCCAGATTCTGGGACATCTGCTGCATTAGGTTTTGCCGAGGAATCCGGGATACCGTTTGAGGTCGGGATTATCCGGAATCACTATATCGGAAGGACTTTTATCCAGCCCCACCAAGATAAGAGAGAATTTGGGGTTAAGCTTAAGTTTAATATTCTTAAGGAGATTGTGAAAAATAAACGGATTGTCATTGTTGACGATTCTATCGTGAGGGGGACGACTTCTCGCATCCGGGTGAAGGCGTTTCGGGAGCTTGGAGCAAAAGAAGTTCACCTGCGTATCTCATGTCCTCCGCATCGATTCGGGTGCTTCTATGGCATAGATTTTCCCGATAAGCGCAAATTGCTCGCAAACACGATGGATATTAAAGCGACAAAAAGTTTTCTCGGAGTTGATAGTTTAGGATATTTAAGTTGCAACGGGATGCTTTCTTGTTTTAAACATCCAAAAAGTTTTTATTGTACGGCATGCTGGAATGGGAAATATCCAATTAAATTCTTGTCAGCAGATAAATTTTCATTCGAGAGAAAATGAAACGAGTAACCTATAAAAGCTCGGGAGTCGGGGTCAGGCAGGCATCGCTTTTCAAAAAAAAGATTATTCCGATTGCCCGCGGTTCAATACGGCCTGAAGTTTTGAAAGATATCGGGGGGTTTGGCAGTCTTTTTGCAATGCCGCGCGGATTCAAGCATCCTGTTTTTGTATCGTCAGCGGATGGTGTTGGTACCAAAATAAAAATTGCCATCCTTGCCCAAAACCACAAAGGGGTAGGCATCGACGCGGTTGCCATGAACGTGAACGACATACTCTGCGTAGGCGCTGAACCTCTTTTTTTCTTGGATTACATCGCGTTTAGCAAGATTCGCGAGCAAATTCTTCTGGAGATTATTCAGAGCCTTACCGATGGTTGCGCGCAGGCAGGTTGTTCGTTGATTGGGGGAGAAACAGCCCAAATGCCGGACATGTATGAACGGGGAGACTATGATCTTGCTGGTTTTTGCGTGGGCGTTGTTGAGGAAGATGGAATTATCGATGGAAGCAAGATTTGTCCGAATATGCTTGTTTTGGGGCTTCCTTCAAGCGGGCTGCACTCGAATGGATTTTCGTTAGTGCGTAAAGCTCTTTCAATCAGAGAACAAAAGTCCATGAGTAAGGCGTTGCTTGAACCGACCAGGATTTATGTGAAACCCGTTCTGGAAGTTTTAAAAAGAAAAGAGATCAAGAACTCTGGTTCAGTCTGTGGTATCGCACATATTACCGGAGGTTCATTTTATGATAAAATTGCTCGGATATTGCCAAAACACACCGCAGTTTGTATTGATAAGAAATCCTGGGTTGTTCCAGAGTTTTTCCGCTACATTCAGAGAAAAGGGAATATTTCCGAGCGTGAAATGTATCATACTTTGAATATGGGGATTGGGATGGTCTTGATTATCAAGAAAGAGCGTGTTCGCGAGATTCAAGCCTGTCTTGAACAGTATAAAATTTCTTCCTCTGTCATCGGCCAAGTGGTTTCTGGAAAAGGCGAGGTGGAGATTCGATGAAGATTCTAGTGATTGGTTCTGGTGGCCGTGAACACGCGCTTATTTGGAAAATATCGCAATCAAAGCTGTGTGACAAGATTTTTTGTGCTCCGGGTAACGGGGGGATTGCTGATGATGCTGAATGTGTTGATATTGTTCCGGAACAAATCCCTGAACTTGTCGAATTTGCTCGCAAGGAGAAAATCGACTTTACTGTTGTTGGCCCAGAAGCTTCCTTATCGTTAGGCATCGTTGATGAATTCAAGAACCACAATTTAGAGATTTTTGGTCCCACGAAAACTGCTGCCCGCCTGGAATCAAGTAAGGTTTTTGCCAAAGAATTTATGAAGCGATATTCGATTCCTACCGCAGACTTTAAAGTATTTGTTTCTCCAGAAAAAGCTCGAGATTTTGTCACGCAACGAGGCGTTCCATGCGTACTGAAAGTTGATGGTCTTGCACAGGGTAAAGGGGTTGTGGTTGCAGAAACGCTGGAACAGGCGAACGATGCGATTTCTGCTATGATGGAGGAAAAGTCTTTTGGGAGTGCCGGGCAAACACTTTTGATTGAAGATATGTTGCACGGAGAAGAAGCATCGATACTTATTCTTACGGATTCTCAAGAGTTTATTCCTCTTGCGACAAGTCAGGATCACAAGCGTGTTTTTGACTGTGACCAAGGCCCGAATACCGGAGGCATGGGAGCATATTCGCCAGCCTTAGCGGTGAAGCCAGATATCTGGAAGGCTATCGAGGAAAAAATTATTAAACCGATTCTCAAGGGTTTCATTCAGGAGAAAATTGTCTATCGGGGAGTACTGTATATCGGTATTATGATTACCGAAAATGGGCCTTTTGTTCTTGAGTTTAATGCCCGCTTTGGAGATCCGGAAACTCAAGCGATTCTTCCGCGACTTTCTTCGGATCTTTTGGAAGTTTTGTTAGCAACCAGCCGGAGCCGGCTTGCTTCATTTTCTTCAAAAGGAGGTTTACTTTGGAAGAAGGAATCCTGCGTGTGCGTCGTTTGTGCGTCCGGGGGGTATCCTGGAGCATATGAAAGGAACAAAGAAATTTTTGGACTTGAAGCCGTGAAAAGAATCCCGAATCTTTTTGTGTTTCACGCAGGGACAAAAGCGATAAGAATCGCAGAAAAGAAAACCCAATATTTTACGAACGGCGGGCGCGTATTAGGGGTTACAGGTCTCGGAAATAGCATTTCAGACGCAGCCGGGTACGTCTATCAAGCTGTTTCAGGGATTCGTTTTCAGGGGATGCACTATCGTCGTGACATTGCTGCAAAGGCTTTTTAGGAGGAACAGATGCGTATTGGGTTAGGTTTTGATTTACATCGTTTTCAGAAAAAAAGAGCGCTTTTTCTCGCGGGAGTGAAAATTCCACACACGCACGGATTGTTGGGTAATTCTGACGCTGATGTTGTGCTGCATGCGTTATCCGATGCGATATTGGGCGCCCTGGGGAAAGGCGATATTGGCGATTATTTTCGCGACCAAGACAGCGCTTGCCGGGGCATGAACAGTTCTGAAATCGTCAGTTTTGTTCTTAAGGTGCTGCGTAAACAGAAAAAGAAAATCGGTAATATTGATCTTACGCTTATTACCGATGAGCCGCGGCTGTTTAGCTATAAGAAAGTACTTGTGGAAAGTTTAACCAAATTACTAGGTATTTCTGCGCGTCAACTCAATGTAAAGCTTAAATCTCAAGAGGGCGTATGGAAACCAGCGCGCTTTGCAATGTGCACCGCATTGGTTTTAATCCAATAGCCTGTCTTCAACTAATTATTTTATTTATTTTCCTCGTTGTTCCCTTGAAACCGCTTTCAGCCATCCTGTAGATAGGTTTTTTTCAAAGAGTAATAATAGTTAATAAAATCAACAACTTTTTTACTACTCTTTTCCGATGATCCCTTGTTTTTGCCTATTTTTCCATGGTATACTTTGCCTATGAGAGTCTGCCCATTTTGCGACAGTTTGGTTCCTGCCGGGGAAGAAAGGTGCATATTTTGCGCAAAACGCCTTCCCGAGGATTTAAGCGCAGCGCCACGCTATAGCAGTGATGCGCGGAGTTTCCCCCGAGTTTCTATCGAAGAAAAGATTTTTTTTGATCTCCTTCAATCTTCTCCGCAAGGGACAAATCTAAAGCGCACGGCAATATTGAAGGATTTAAGTATCGCTGGCCTTTATTTCGAGACTGATCAGGCAAAAGATCTGGCTCAGAGTGATATTATCTGGATTTCTTTTGAGCTTCCTGATTGGCCAAGGCCGTTGCGTTTTCATGGGGAAGTACGGAGGATTAAGCAAATTTCAGAAACAAAAACTGGGATCGGAGTAATGTTTTTGTGTATTGAAGAGAATGAGAAACGGGCACTGAAAAAGTTTATCCACACAAAACTATCCTTGAACCTTTCCCGCTCCCATAAGCCGTAAGGCGTAATAGAGGGTTTTTATCCCTTCGTTCATCACTGCCACGAATGAATCTTCGTCCTCAAGAATATCTGAGATTTTTTTCTGTAAAGCTTCTCGTGGTAGAGAACAGAAAATCAGCTGGATTTCTGGTACTTGGAAAGTCCGCGAATAGATGAATTTTACTCTCCGCATATGAAAGATGCTCGCTGTGATCAGCGCTGTGCGTATTTTTAACTCCCGCAGCCGTTCGCTGATGTAGCGGCATTCTTGAATCGTATTCTCGCCCCTTGTTTCAGTGAGAATGTGGTGCGGGTTTACACCAAGGTGCGTGAGGTAATGTTTACTCCAGATTGCTCCCGAAACAACTTCATTTTGCCAAACCCAGGATTTCCCTTCTTTTACGGAACCGCTGACCAGAATTTTTTTTGCGTATCCCCGGTGGTAGAGGCTTGCGACATTCTGGAGAGTTTCGGTCCATGATCCCCCCATCACCACGATGATATCCGATTTTTCAGGAGGCTCGGAATAGGCAAGAAAATATACGAGTGGACGTATTGAAAGGAGTGTTAAGAACAGAACAAAGAAACTGACAATAAGAAGTTTTATGTTAAAACGCAAAAGCCTTTCAACCGCTCTATTGAAAAAAAAGATCGTTTTTCTGACCATCGATCTTACTATACAGAAAACGGCCGTGGCTGTAAATTAAAATTTTAATTTTTCCGAAACGATGTATAATATAAAAAAGATTTATTGGAAAGCAGAGAAACGATGCTTGATCCGAAATTCATACGCGACAACGAAACACTTATTCGAGAGGCACTGTTTTTTAAGGCGCCGCAGTTTCCATTTGATGCTTTTTTAGAGCTTGATGTGATGCGGAGGAAGAAGAATGCCGAACGAGAAGGACTTTACGCACAGCGTAACCTCATCAGTCAAGAGATAGCCGCGCTTAAAAAACAGGGCCAGGATGCTTCTGCGAAGCTTGCTGCGGCAGAAGGAATTTCTCAGGCTATCGATGCACTCGAAGGGGAAACTTCTGAGTTAAATCAGCGTTTCGAACAGGATTTACTGAGAATTCCAAATATTATACACTCCAGCGTCCCCCGGGGAGATGCGTCCGCAAATGTTGTTGTCCGCGAGTGGGGAAAGAAACAAGTTTTTTCTTTTACTCCACAAAGTCATGTCGAATTAGCCGAGAAGCTTGATATCATTGATTTTAAGCGGGCGACAAAAATCACCGGATCAAATTTCATTCTTTTTAAGAAGCAGGGGGCTCTTTTGGAGAGAGCTTTATTTAATTTTATGCTTGATATCCACACTCAAAAACACGGCTACACTGAAGTTTTTCCGCCATTTCTCGTGAATCGTGCCTCAATGATTTGCACCGGGCAGCTTCCGAAACTCGAAGATGACATGTATCGGGTCGTTGATGACTTATTTCTTATTCCAACAGCAGAAGTTCCGGTAACGAATATTCACCGTGACGAAGTTCTCGATGAAAGTGATTTACCGCTGCGTTATACCGCATATACCGGATGTTTTCGGCGGGAAGCGGGAAGTTACGGTAAAGATACCCGAGGGCTTGTTCGGGTTCACCAGTTTGATAAAGTTGAGATGGTAAAAATAGTGAAACCCGAAACTTCTTATGATGAACTTGAAAAGCTCGTTTCTGACGCAGAAGAAATTCTGAAACTTCTTGGACTTGCGTATCGGGTTGTGGCTCTTGCTTCGGGAGATTTGAGCTTTGCCGCGAGCAAGTGCTATGATCTCGAAGTGTATTCTCCCGGCATCGACCGCTGGCTTGAAGTTTCCAGTTGCTCAAATTTTGAAGATTTTCAAGCGCGTCGGGGCAATATTCGTTTTCGCGAACAGGGAACAAAAAAGATGCGTTTTGTTCACACTCTGAATGGTTCTGGCTTGGCTTTGCCGCGTATCGTCGTTGCGCTCCTTGAGGTTTATCAGGACGAAGATGGAAGTATTCATCTTCCGGAAATATTAAAACCGTATTTGCATGGCAGCACCATTATCTCAGGAAAATAGAGCGGTACGAATAATCAAGCTTCTTTCATTCCTGATTTTTCTTCCTGTGTTTGTTGGCTTTATCGGTGGTTTTTGTCTGGTCTTAGATAAACTAGAGCCTTTATTCTCCCAGTGTTTCTATTGGGGTGTGATCGCGTATCTTGTGGTACATATTTTTATCTTTGAGCCGCTCCAATTTTACAAAAAAACACAGAAATTTATCCAAGTTATTTTTGGTTTTTTTGCCCCGCTTTTCAAAGTTGCCCATTATATTGTTCCTTTATGGGTTATTATTTTAATTCTCGTGTATCTGATTCTCAAATTCGCTTTTCAGATAAATGTTATCCAGGAGATATTCTTTTTTCTGACGGGAGCTTTTTTTATGATGCATACGGCGCTCGTTGCTAAGATGCTCCGGACGGATGATCTGCATAAAATCATTGATTACTTTTTTTTAATCCTTCTTGTTTTGATGATCAACGTTTTTTTCTTAGCGCTCACCATAAAAGTTTACCAACCCCAGTTTTCTCTGACTGCCATTGCTCAAGAAGGATTCCAATGGGGAATAGGAGTTTGCAGGACTGTTTTTAACCAGCTTTTTGTTCCTTCGTAATAAAAGCCTGCTTGATGATATTTACGGCATGAAGAAAAACTTTTTTAGCCAATTGTTTTTCCTGGGGTTTTTGATGATTTGTCTGTTTGGTTTTCGCTTTCAGCATATGCCTTCCCCGCGCATACCCCAGAAAAAAGACTATTCATTGAGTCTACGTTTTCAGGAACGTACCCGGACGTATCAGGTTCACCTGCCTCCTCAGTATCGCAGAGGAGGCTCGTTTCCGCTTGTTATAGTGCTTCATGGAGGTGGAGGGAACGCTTCGATAATTGAATGGATGACCGGGTTTACCCAGAAGGCAGATCAAGAGGGGTTTATTGTTGTCTATCCGAATGGTACAGGAAAACTTCCACGGAATTTTCTTACCTGGAATGGCGGGAACTGTTGCGGGTATGCGCTTGAAAACGACATTGATGATGTCGGTTTTATCCAAGCATTAATTACGAAGCTTACAAAGCAGGTTTCTGTCGATAGGCGGAGAATTTTTATAACAGGAATATCGAATGGCGGGAAATTGGCATATAATCTCGCCTGCAGGCTTTCGGATATTATTGCCGCTATTGCCCCAGTTGCAGGTTCTTTGGATATACCGGATTGCCGGCCACAGAAACCGGTTTCGGTAATTATTTTTCATGGAACAGCTGACGAAAGTTTACCGTATGACGGAGGTCTTCCGAAAAAGATTTACGACAAAAGGCTGAGGGTTGATAACTCTGTTGCCTCTGCTGTTTCATTTTGGAAAGAACAAAATGGGTGCGGAGATTTTTCCCGGAATGAGCGAGGGAGTATCGTTCATGATGTTTACAGCCAATGTCGTGATGGTTCAGCGCTTGAGCTCTATACGATTAAGAATGGAGGTCATGCCTGGCCGGGAGGCAAGAAAGTTTCAGAGCGAGGAGATGAACCTACTCAGGAAATCTCTGCAACCGATGTTATCTGGAATTTTTTTAAGAATCATCCGAAGCAATGAGCTCCGTGAAGAAAATAACCATTACTTTTTTGATTTTTGTATTGCTTGCTGGCATCTTCTTTTTTATGAAGCAAGCGCCGAGTTTTTTTAACCGTAAACCTCAGGTGTTTCAAAAAATACATTCGGTTCTTACATTTTTGCCCTGCCGGATATGGCGTCACATGCTCGAAAAAGACACGCGCGCATCTCGTTATCTCTTTTGCCAGGAGAGAGAGGATTGCCTGTGGTATCCAACCTGCGAATTTGGTTTTGAAAAATCATTTAACCAGCAGTATATTGAAGAACTGAAGAAAAAAATGTTTCACTGGGGAGAATTTTGTTGGCAGCATAATCCTTGCGCCTGTAAGTCTATGCCCTTTCCTAAAGAGCGGAAGGCTATCTGTAAGAACAACCTGTGCCAGGTGGCCAAGGAGCCATAAGGTGTTTGAGGTTCAATGGGTATGATTTTTTTTAATTTTATCTATCAAACATTATGCTTTGATTTTTGTGGTATACTATTTACCATTGGAATGGTGTGATTGAGAAAAAAGGAGGAGAGTATGGCAAAAGATCTAGGAAAAACTTCGATGGGAATGCAGCCTAATGTTGCTGCTTTTTTGAGCTATTTAGTAGGATTTGTTACCGGGATTATTTTTTATGTTCTTGAAAAGGAGAATAAATTTGTACGTTTTCACGCAATGCAGTCAATTATATTTTCCGCACCTTTGTTTGTGTTGAATACGGTTCTTGGTTTCATACCGGTTTTAGGGTGGATTTTAATGTCGCTCATCAGTTTAGGGGCGATTATTCTCTGGATCTTACTCATGATAAAGGCTTACCAGGGTGAGTATTTTAAGCTTCCGATTATTGGAGATATAGCAGAGAAACAGGCTTCAGCGGCTAAATAATAACTTTCATATGCAGAAACGGGAAAAGCTAAGTGAGGCTTTAAGCTAGCTTATTGCGTGATAAACCATGGTTCGTTTGAGAGTCACCCGAAGGCAAAAGAACATAGCCCGTCTGTTGCGAGAGAAAAAACAGCTTCACCGAGATACTTTGAAAGCTTTGAAACAGAAGTAGATTATACCTTTTGTTTGCATTGAAACAGAAGCTTTCAAGTGCTATACTTTCTCTATGGTTATTAAGAATCTTGTGTTTTTAATTTTGCTAGTTTTCTCTTTATTTCTCCTGCCCACAACCTTTATTTTACAACCATCAACCGCTTACGCTGCCTGGACTGAAACAATAGTTGATTCATCCTTATACACGTCTTCCATGTCTATCGATATTAATTCTCAGGGTTTTGCGAGTATTAGCTATTTTTCTCTGAGTGGTCTTTTGCGCTATGCACAATATAACGGTAGCGGCTGGTTAACGCAGACAGTTGATTCGGGGATGGGTCATGTTGGAGATACATCTCTGTTTCTTAATTCACAGGGATATGCCTGCATTAGTTACTATGATCAGCTCAATGAGGATCTTAAATATGCATCGTTTGATGGTGTAGGCTGGTCTTTGTCAGTAGTCGATTCAGAGGGGGAGTCCGGAGCCAGCAATTCTTTAGTCTTAAATTCTCAGGGATATGCTTTAATTAGTTATGCAAATACAAGTGCTACAGACTACAATCTTCGGCTGGCTTCATTTAATGGATTAGGTTGGAGTTTACAGAGTGTTGATAGTCAGGCAGGCGCTGGCAGAGGTCTATTTAACTCAATCGCCATCAATTCCCAGGGCTATGCTCAGATTGGCTATCGGACTGATACTCCAACTAAAGATTTACGATATGCTTCCTGGAATGGAACCGGCTGGGTTATCCAGACGGTAGACAGCACTGCAGGGTATCCCCAAGGCACGTCTCTTGCGGTGGATAGCGATGGGTATGCGCGTTTAAGCTATAGCGGTAGTGGGCTTCGATACGCCTCTTTCAACGGAACCGGATGGGTTATACAAATTTTGGATACGGCCTCAGTTTCTGGGTTTACCTCTCTTGATTTAGATTCACAGGGTAATCCTTATATTAGTTATATTGTCGACATTGAAGAAGGTACTTCTTTTGACTTGAAGCTTGCTTTTTTCAATGGAACCGGCTGGGATATTCAAACCCTCGTTTCCAATGTTGCTCTTGAGGGGGGACAGCCAACGGATACTTCTTTAGCGCTATTGAATGATTTTACCTATATTGCTTTTGCGGGGAATAGCGGGGAACTTGAAATGATAACAAATGCTCCGGAAGGGTTTGTTCCTGAGCCTGGGTTTGATATTTTTGGTAAGATTATTCTCATGGGTATTCCTTTTTGTATTTTCTCCCGCCGCAAAGCATAATCCGCACAACTATCCGTTGCCCATCTTTTAGAAAATATGCTATACTACTATCATTAGATTTTATGAGTAATGTTAGATATATTTTCAGCATTGGTAAGTTTTTTTTATCCTGCCTATTGCTTTGCTTTGTGTTTTCGCAAGAAATAGAAGCTGCCTGGACTTCGTATGTAATTGATACTGCAGCCAATGCTTCTCCGGGTGCCTCAATTGATATTGATTCCAACGGCCAGGCACATATTAGCTATTCTCGAGGTTCTTTGCTAGAATACGCAAAATACAACGGAACTGACTGGATTATCCAAACGGTAGATAGTAATTGGTCGTACAATACTTCCGTAGAGCTTGCTCTTGATGGTGATGGATATGCAAGGATTAGCTATCTTAATAATGAGCTTATGGGGTATGGCAGTTTAAAATATGCCTATTTTAATGGTACAGGTTGGGTAAAACAAACAGTAGATGCAAGTGGTGAGATGACGGTCGGTCCATCACTGGCTTTAAATGCTTCAGGGTATGCCCGCATTGCCTATAAAGATATTGATCTTGGTCTAAAATACGCTGAATTTAATGGGACTGGTTGGACAACCCAGTTTGTCCAGGGAGGAGGTTCTATATGGGCGCAGTATCCTTCTATTGCATTAGATTCATCAGGCTATGCGAGAATCGCCTATTCTGATTCTCCGGCAGGCGAGGGATACCTTAAATACGCTTCATATAACGGTACTACCTGGGTAATCCAGACAGTAGATTCTACGCAGGTTGAAAATGGACAACAGAGTTCACTGGCGCTTACTTCCGGAGGGTACGGGCGTATTAGTTATATTGATTACACCAGTGAAATGTTAAAATACGCCTCATTTAATGGAACAGGTTGGGTTCTTCAAGATATTGAGTCAATAGGTCTTGCCGGAAGCAATACATCGTTAGCCTTAGATTCTCAGGGGTATGGATATATAAGCTATGTGTACAGTGAGATAATTGGTTACGATACAGAAGATCCTCCTCAGCCTATTTATCGTTGGGATTTAAAGCTGGCACATTTTAATGGTAGTGGATGGGACATAGAAACCTTGGTAAGTGATATTGGTAGTGGAGGTGGGACAGATACATCTTTGGCAGTCTACAATGATTATGTATATGTTTTATATGGTAAAAGTGGTTTAAATCTTATCGCCAATGGGCCGCTATCTTCAGGAATGGTTCCAGAACCCGCAACGGATATCTTAGGAAAGATAATCTTCATCAGCCTTCCTTTTTTTTGGTTAGGAGGTTCTAGCAGAAAACCGCATTAACCATTGTAACTTAAAAATCCATCTGAACTCTCAAAAAGTGCTTAAGTAAACATTCTTTAGTTGATTTTTCAAATAGAAAAATAGAATATCTTTTGTAGGTTCCCCCCCCTCATTTTATGGTATACTTTACCCATGCTTGTAAGAAAAATTCGATTCTTCATCCCGATAGTTTTTTCTCTGTTTTTCCTATCCGTGACTTCTATCCTGCAGTCATCAACCGCTTATGCTGCGTGGACACAGAATATAATTGATACCTCAGTAGATGCTTCTAGTATGTCTCTTGATGTTGATTCAAATGGTTTTATGCACATAACTTACGTCGGAGAATCCATTGTTGGATATGAGCCAACTGAGCCGTTTGATCCAATACTTGGCACCGTCATACGGTATGCTTCCTTTAATGGCTCTGGATGGAATATTCAAACACTGGACACAGGCGGATCTTTTCGTGGGGGAAGGCCATCTATTGAATTGAATTCTCAAGGCTATGCTCAGATTAGTTATGGAATAGAAGGAAATTTACGCTATGCTTCCTTCAATGGTGCAGGCTGGAATATTCAGACAATAGCATCTGGTTCTTCTTCTTCTCTGGCGCTCAATTCTCAGGGCTATGCACAAATAAGCTACACAAACACCCTGGTGATTAATGGCTTTGGATATGCTTCATTTAACGGCAGCGGTTGGAATATCCAATCTGTTGCTACAAATGAAGCTGAGGCATCATCTGAGCTTTCAATAGCATTGGATTCTCAGGGCTATGCGTGCATAAGCTACTATCAGCTAGATATTGGTTTAAAATACGCCGCTTTTAATGGAAGCGGATGGAATACTCAAATAATTGAAGGACCGTTTGAGCACGGACGTTATACTTCTCTGGGGCTCGATTCTTCAGGATACGCGCATATAAGTTACTTTGATGGTGTTTCTTATGGTGATACAAAGTATGCTTCATTTAATGGTACGGGCTGGGTTATTAATATTATTGATTCTGCAACAGCTGGCCAAACCTCATTGGCTTTTGATTCAAACGGTTACGCCTATATTAGCTATATCGGATCTCCCATTGTCGACTATGACTATAGTGATCCTGAAAACCCAGAGCCTATATATAGATATGATTTAAATCTTGCTCACTTCAACGGGACAGGCTGGGAAATACAAACACTTTATAGCGACATCAACTATTATGGGGGTTATCCTTCAGATACTGCTCTTGGGCTTTTTAATAATTATGTTTACATTACGTATGCTCAACAAGGAGGAGATTTAGCTTCAACTACTGATGCTCCGCAAGGATTTGTTCCAGAACCCGCAACGGATATCTTAGGAAAAATCCTGCTTTTTGGCCTGCCTGTTTGTTTTTGGCGTGGGCGAATAAGAGGTTGATTTTCTTTTCTGAAAGACGATTTGAAAAAACCCTCCTGCATGCTATAATTAAGTTCCTGGTAATAGGCTTTGTTTGTTGAATTGTTTACTAGTGGAGAGGTGGCCGAGCGGTTTAAGGCGGCGGTTTGCTAAACC
>CAZWJT010000008.1:0-108270 GCA_964634935.1 uncultured Planctomycetia bacterium
TTGTAGGAAACTTCCATACATCGCACATATTGCACCGTGCGTTGCATCGATAAGTAACTATTACTGAACCATGCAATCTTGTTCTCATGATCTTTTCTACCTTATCTCCCCATCACTCTCTTTCTTTTTTCTCTTCTCCTATCTCCCAACTACCCCCTGCTGACTACTAACTCCCATCTTCATCCTACTGCCTTTCCAACTCAATCGCCGTCAAAGAATGTTTCTCGAATGTATATTCAAAACTACAGCTCGCTGTCTGCTCTTGGTCTTGAATCCCCCTACTGTCCTGTTTGTCCAACTGTCCTACGGTTCTACACCCCACAACGAATTTTTTATGCCTTACCTTGACGTTATCATGCTTCTTCTCATTCGTTGCGTCAATACTCGGTCCGTTCAGCACCCAGGCATTGGCTTCTTTTCTGGGATTAAAATCCTTAAGCTCGATCGTCGTTGTCATCGCAGAATCCATATTTTTATTAATTACCATCAAGTAAACTTTTTTCCCGTCTTTGCTCTTGCTTGCGTTCACGGAAAGATACGGGATACGGCGGGAATCTAAATCTGGAACAAACTTTTCCAGCTTTACGTCTTTAAAATACGCTTTCCCTTCTAAAGGGCCTTTATTTCCGATTCTACGCGCGATAACCGTAGCAGAAGTCGCATCCGGTAATGTCTCATAGATAGTTTCTACATACTGCCAATCTGTTGTGCCGGTAACGCGCTCAGTTGAAAGCGCGGAATGAGTGACATTCCACCCCCGTCCATCCTGCACCTCAAGGCAAACACCCACAGGATCATTCAGGTTTTCAGTCTTAATATATCCTGATAACTTATAATATGTTTTTGGTTCAACTTTTCCTTTTTTGCTTGCGTGAAAATAGTTAAAGCTTTGAGGCGCTGTAAAATTAATATTGAGCACTCCGTTCTTTTCTTCTGCTTCAATTCCCGCTAAGTTCCGCACTTCCCAGTTGTGCCCTACGACATTATTTTTTATCACAGTTCCAGTTTTAATTCTTTGGACTATCTCCTCGTAAAACGGTTTATACATACTAACATCATAGGAATCACTCTTCACATCGGCTTCAATCAGAATATCCCCAAAATGCTTCGCATACATTTCAAAAACATAGTAATTCGGCCGTTTGTAATAGGGTTTATATAAATCTTTTGGATCACCCTTGAACCCATTGGCAATCATACCCCAGTATTCATTACAGAAATTCCAGTAATTCGCCATCAAAATATTATTCTCCGGCTTCATAAAAATTCTTAATAACTCTGCATTGACTAAGGCAGTTCCTAAACAATGGCGATAAGGCACTGGTTTATCTTGAACAAAGCCACCATTAAACTCGGTAATAGCTAAGGGGACATTTTTACCTGAATATTTCTTGAGCAATGCAAGGGTTTTTCGGATAGAAGCTTGATATTTTGTTTCGGGTAAAGCCAAAGTAATGGCAAAAATATCTTTGGCTGGAATTTCACTTACTTTTTCACCCCATACGGGAGTAGGATAAATATGTAAAATGCCAAAATCAACCCTATCCCTAATCGCTTTAAGAACATTTTCGTTCCACATCTCAGTGTATAAAATCACCCCTACTTTGAAAGACTCATCAGCAGCCTTTATCGTAGAGTAAGACGAACGATATTTTTCAATATACCCCTTCGCGGTTAGTTGGAATCTTCTGTCGTATAATTCGTTTCCTATCTCAAAATATCGAATACATTGATGCCGGTCCTGAGGATAAGTTCGTAAATATTGGAGTAATGCCCTTAGATCTTTCTCATCATTCGTAAAACAATTCACTGTGTAAATCGCCTCAGCTTCTAAATATTCACACACCCTCAGAAATTCATCAATACCAAATAAAAAATGCTCTTTTCTTTTCCCGATGGCTTGCTTCCATTCATAAAAATTAGCTCCCATTCCGCCGGGAAAACGAACGATATTTATCCCAATCTCTTTTCCTAAAATAGCCGGCTCATTTACAATTTTTCCCCGTGTTGAATCCCACAAACCAGCTCCGTAATCAGCATGCCCATAATAGTGTTTGTTGCTTCTCCTAAAAAGTGCTGGGTCATATCCTAAGAAATTATTTCCAAATATTTTTTTGTTTACAGCGGATTTACTATTAAAAGATAAAACTGTAATTTTGCTCTCCTGTGCATATACAATATTGCTTACAAATAATAATCCAATTAAAATTATTTTCGCAAAATCCATAGCTAACATCTACTGTCCTTACTCAAAACTTTCCCATATATTTTCATTAACTGAGCATAATGCACATCGATGCTTAGCTCTTTCTCAACTAATCTTCGTGCGGCTTCCCCCATAGCGACTATCTTAGGTGGATTGCTTATTAAATATTCAATCCTATCTTGTAATTCCCTGGCATTTCCCGCTTGAAAAGTTAATCCAGTTTCATGGTCTCTCACTAATTCTGGTATCCCACCGATACACGATCCAACCACCGGTTTCCCATGCGCAAAAGATTCTAAAATGGAATATGGAAAATTTTCATACCACTGTGACGGAACAACAGTAAACATTGAATTTGCGATTAAAGCGTTTAACTCTTGACCTGTTTTAAACCCAAGAAGTTCTATGTTCGGATGAGAGCCATTCTTTAGTTTCTCAAGTAATTCCCCATGTCCTATTATTTTAAGAGACGCCGCCGGAATCTTTTTTGCCGCTTCTACCAAAACCTCTATCCCTTTAATATGGCTCAACCTACCAATATATATATAATATCCTTCGTTACTATAAGTTGGCCTAAAAGATTCCAAATCCATGAAATTATTCAAAGTAACGACTTTTTCTCCCATACCAAACTCTACAAATTTTTTACGCAAAAATTGGCTAGGGGAAATAAAAATATCGACATGTCTATAGATATCTGTGAAACGATGTATATAATTTTCAAGCATAGCAATAAAACTCGCGCCTAAAGAATTTTTCTTGCAACGCTTGATAGCCGCCATATAAAACTTACTCTTTTT
Source organism: uncultured Planctomycetia bacterium (assembly GCA_964634935.1). Taxonomy (GTDB): domain Bacteria; phylum Omnitrophota; class Gorgyraeia; order Duberdicusellales; family Duberdicusellaceae; genus CAZWJT01. The sequence continues at coordinate 3,007 of CAZWJT010000008.1, forward strand.
ACAGGCTTCGCAGATCTCTCCTCTGTCTGTCAGAAAAGAAGTGTTTGGACAAATAATAGTATAATCGTGTAATGTCCACACTATGGGAATTTTGCGCTTCTTAATTTCTCCCAAGATTGAAGGAGTCAGATGATGCAAAATATTGTGAATGTGGACTAAATCCGGTTTCTCGATATCTAATAATTTTGCGATACATTGCCTGGCTTCTTCTGAATAAATGGTCCTCGAAATAACCTTAAATATATTGCTAGGATCCTTTTTTTTGATTTCTTCAGCATAGTCAATATGCGACGGCCAATATTTTGAATACGGATGAGGAAAATTAAGTGGATGCTGCATAGAAAAAGGTATCACCGTGTGGCCGTACTTTTCTAATAACCGAGAAGTTGCGAACATATGTGTGCAATCTCCGCCACGGTTGTAATAAAATGAATTAACCTGTAATATTCTCATGGAACGAGGCTTCAAGAAAACCAGATATCACATTCATGGCTTTTCCAGGATTAAAAACGACTTCATTAATATTACCCAGACAGTTGCATCGTTGTCCCTCCATAATATTAATTAATCTACTCTTTAATTCAGTGAGATGCGTGATTTCGAAACCGTTTCTAATCCATTTAATTGGTCTTTGTTCACCGTAAATTTTAAAATAATGCGGACATGGCAAAAAAATTACAGGTTTGTTTAAAACCATAAACTCTATTCCTACGCTACTGGCATCTGTTATTAACACATCTGATGCCAGCATATAATCATCAATATTTTCTTCTGAAATAATTCTTGCCTGAACATAATCTTCTGAAATCTTATTCAGTTTGCTGATCCAATCAACTCCACCAGTTTCCCACTTCGTCCTACCTCGCAGCATCAAAGGATGCAATTTAATCAATAAGTTAATATTCAAACTTTTACAAAGCTGGACTACTCTATCGATCCATTCTCGTGTGGCCGAAAATTCTCCCCAAGTAGGAGCAAATAAAACAGTAAAATTAGATGCTAAACCTAAGTTGTGTAAAAAGTTAGCGTTATCAAAAATTTTTTGCCTTTCTGCCAGCCGATCACCTCTTAAAAATCCAACTTCTATCATTTTCGGCAATACGCCACCATGTTTTTTATTTGCATAGATTAAAGCCTTTTTCTGCAAAGGCCCCGTAAGAAAGATGTAATCATATTTACGCGTGTATCGTATATGACTAAAATTCTTCGAAAAACCCAATGAAGATAAACCATGGGCATAAAGGATTTTCATACTTTTCTTACAAAAATCGGTGTATGTTGTAATCGTCGGTTCAAGAAGAACTCGCGGCTTTAGCAATGAAAGCCAGTTATAAGAAAAATAATTCACCCCGTAAAACAAATTATATTCTTTTTCAAAATAGGAAGAAAGGTTTGATTTATTATCCTTATTAAATCGATCAAGAGAACCAAATGGAAAAGGTAAAAAAAATCTATGTTTTTTTAAGTAAAAATATATTTCCCTTATATGTTCAAATTGATAAGGGTCTCTACAATTAAGGGCCACTAAAATATTTTTACCTGCGATGACATTATTTGAGATATATTTTTTTATGACTTCACGCTCTCTAAGATTAAACATCCGCTGCCAACCGTTGAAAGCATACCGAGGCATCTTCGCGAAATATGCCGCCTCAATAACTTTATGCAAAATATGCATAATTTCAGCGAGAAAGACTGTTTATTTGGTTATTAACGCGAATTAAATCTTCGGGAAAATCGATTTCCGAACAAAATAAATCTCCCGCGTCCAGAGGAAAAATGGAAAGTCCCTTCTGGATTGCAATATCAACAGCTTTAATAGCAAAATCTTTCTTTTCGCAAAGAGACAAAGCAGATTTTAAAAGTTCAATATCGTTTGCTTTGATCATATTAATACCCAAAACCTCTCCTTCCGCATGATTTAATGTTTTTGAAACTTGCTGAATTCTTCCATCTCCAGATAAAGAATACTTAACTTCTTCATCCCCAAGATCTCTCACTTTGTTAACAATCATACAGTTTTTCTGATACACCAGTATTTTTTCTATTATTCTTTGATCGAACACTACATCACCGTTTAACCACAAAATATCTTCATTCTTAATTTTCGCAACAGCCTTTTCTAAACTTTTTGCAGCACTCGTACTTGCATACATATGGTTGTATAGATAGGTGAGATCTGGAAAAGACTCCATAATAAGTTCTTTTTTATAACCCACAACCACAAAAATATCATTTCGGTCGAAATAAGCAGTGATATTTTTTATTTGTTGCTCTATTATTGTCATGCCATTCTGCAATCGAACAAGAGCTTTTGGCAAATTGTCTTCTAAACGCAAACCGGATCCGGCTGCTAGTATCACAACCTTCATAACACACACTCCATTCTTGATCTTTTACTTTTTTAACCCCATATTCATACTATTTAATTTATCCCACATCCCAAAACAGCAAAATAAATAGCCTGAAGTAACAACATAAGAAAATACATTCGAAGTAAAAGATACCATAAAGTAACCAACAAAAATACTGAAGAATACGACATCATGAAATATAAACTTTTTGAGTACAAAATTTTTAACTGATTTCAAAAATAAAGAAATCATAAAAAGAAAATAAAACGAAAATCCAAAAATACCAGTTTCTATTAATGCTCTTATAAAATCATTATGAGGCAATGTACGGTAAGAAGTATACTGTTCTGCAATATGACCGGATGTACCAATGCCAAAACCAAAGAATGGATGCTCTGGAAATGCATTAAATAACAACTGCTTTGTTATATCTTTTCTAAATTCAATACTAGTAGTGCCGTACTTAGGGGTTTGAATAACACTTTGGATGCGCCCTACGAACTGATCAGAAAACAGTATTATTATTACCGTGAATAAAGGTATTGATATTTTTAAAATTCTTCTTTCGAAAATCCCAAGAATAAAAATTGCAACCACGAAAGAAATCCATGCTGAAATTGTGTATGTTTTTAGCAAACATATAAGCCCTAAAATAAGAATTATCCCGAAAAAACGTTTCTCTTTATTATTAATATTCTTATTGCATATCATACCTATTACTAAGATTAAAATAATAACCAAATAACGAGCAAAAACATTCGATAAAATAAAGATTGAATTTATTCTTAAGCCAGAAAAACCACCTTGTACCAAACCACCTCTCGTTATTATTTGGAACATACCTACAATTATCGGAATAAAAGAAGAATAAATAATGGTTCTAATAATTACGAAAACGTCAGTTTCCTTCTTAACAAAATTATATGATAGGATGTAAATTCCGATTATTGAAAGAGTTTTGAGAAGAGCTTCTATGGATTTACTAATATCGTCACTATTCATCAAAGATAAAACTGAGAAGAAGAAAAAAAATAACAAAAATCTAATCGTGGTTTTTGGCACTATTTTAAAATTTCTATCCTTGAGATACATTATCGTAATTAGCAAAAAGATAAATATACCCAAGGCAGATAAGAAAGTAACCCCTCCTATAGATAAATTTCTTAACGGATCCATCGAAGGCCGAATGAGTAAAAATAACAGAAAAGCATAAAATGGCTGCACAAAAGAAATTATGAACAAAAAAGGAGCGACTATTAAAGTAACCTTCACCATAAGGCTGGTCGGCATAAACACGATCTGGGATAAAAGAAAAGATATGAAAGCCACAAAAAATACTTTAACATTTTTCATAAATACTCCTCCAAACTTTATATATCAAAATATCACTCGCTCATTCCCAAACAATATTAATAACTGAACTTTATAGATTATTTCCATACAACTTTACTTTCAAGTGATACTTTTGATGCCTGATTTTTAATATAATAAAAACAGGCAAGCTTTAAAGGAAAAATAAACGGGTAGAGTATTTTTTCGAAAATACTTGCCTTCCGCAACATTGCAAACCAAATAGAAAATCGCTTGTGGTAATATCTTGAATTATCAATCTTTTGAGCATAAAATTCAGGTAGCTGCGATTTCAACAACAAATTCCCGTAATGCATACGCTTATGTCTTCGAATTTCTTCCTCTATCGAATGTGCTGTCGATATTTGCACAAATATATTCTCTGCAATTTTAATCTTATCAGCAACAATATACAAAAATTTGTCATCATTGATGGTGTTACTTGGCATTTCTGTTAAATTCATCTTACTCGCCATCTTACCTCGAATTTTACTATATCTCATCACATATAAATTGCCATTTAGCCTTGGGCAAGGATTGATAAATCTTTTAGGCGTATTTATAATTTTTATAATAATATTTCTCCCCTTGGTATTACGATAAACAGAAACTCCCACTATATCATTGTCTACAAGCTCCGTTAACAATTGTGAATAAGAATCAGGAAAAGCGATGCAATCACCATCTTGAAAGATCCGGATATCATTCTTGGCAATAGAATTCATGGCATTCCATGCATTGGCTTTCCCCTGCGGACTATCAACAACTTTAATCCGAGAATCACAATTCTGGTATTCTTCTACAATTTTTCTTGTCATGTCTGTAGATGAATTGACTCCAACTAAAATTTCTTCAATATTTACTCCTTGTTGGGATGAAATAGATACAAGACATTTTAATATGTTTTCCTCCTCATTATAAGCAGGAATACAAACGCTGATTTTTGTTCGCATATTTTTAATCAACCCTTACTATTTGTTTAAGATAAACCCCGGCTTGCATTGCTAGCTGTTTAGCAATCGGTAATGTTGAGTTAAGTTTTGAACGGATAGATTGCGAGTCTTCTAGTATTTCTTTAAGCTTTCGAAGAATATCTTCTTTTGAATATTGCTTACAATCTATGTAATAATCCAATGTTCCAAAAATATCTTGATTAATACCTTTGGCTTTAAAGCTATACCCTAGCGTAAGAGTTGGTACCCCCATCGATAGAGACGCGATTGTAGAATGCATTCTGCAACCAAAAAAACAATCCATCTGCCCTATTATCCATTTTATCTCAGCTGCATTATAAATAGGAGGAATCAAATCTATCTTTTTATGATATTCAGGCATTAAACTCAACAAAATCGATCTCAAAAAACTATAATCATCAGAATATTTTACAGTCACATGAGGAATAAGATAAATTTTTCTGTCAATATTCTCACTTATATACTTTATAGTTTCCGAAGCAAGTTTAATCCAGCTTTTCATATCGCCGTTAGTAACGAATTTTGCCATAAGGGGACTGAGGTTTATCCCTATGGAGCCTTTGCTAACATCTATATTGTTGATGTACTGAGATGGTTGCTGTGGTTTTAAAATAAAAGCAGGATCAGCTGTCCTATAGACATTCTCTCTAATGCCATTTTCGTATAAATACTCCAAGGTGCATGACTCACGTGCAAAAATGATCACTCGCTTAAGGTGTTCTATAATTTTATTTTTGAAGACGGAAGATGTTTCGAAAGGACCAATTGATGCACCCCAAATAATTATTTTTCTCTTCCGCCGTAAAACAAAATTGTCTAAAGCTAAGAATAAATGCGGCAATCCATAATCAAGAGAATAATTATCACCCCCGATAGATAAAACCGCTTTTGCTTGTGCCATATATGGACGTAAATCAAAATAAACATATTCAGAAAATAAAATTGATGATGCATATTTTAAACTAGCTTCGCACCACCATCGTATGTTTTTTTTTCGATCTCTCCCAAAAATAAAATTACTTTTTTTATGCAAAATATTTGGTGCGATTTCTGCTCGAATTTGACGTTCATAAGTTTCTCTACTGTTAGAAAAATTGCTCATAACTATAAACGAACAATTACCAAATGAAGTCTGAATAATTTGAGTGGTGCCTCGAACAATAGCTTCACACCCTCTATTTTCATATGGCCCATTCCCGGCCAAAATAAACAGATCATCTACTCTTGAATTTTGATGCATCCTCATATAATATCCAAATTTTTAATATTAATCTTTCAGGTCAACTGAAAAATGTCCTTTGATAATTTTTACTTTAACATAACGGAAACCGCAAAGAAGATAGATTAACAAATAGAACAGTGCAAATATAAACAATCCTGAAAAACCATTAAATGAAAAATTCCATCGCAAAAATATCATGATACAGCTACTGATAATTGAACAAAAATATGCTGGCAATAACGAAGCAATAATTCCCCAAAACGGCATTTTTATAATCCGTGAAGCAAAAAAAATACTAACATGGGTCCAAAAAAAAGAATAAATAGAATATAATAAAGTCATGCGGGTTAAACCAAAAGATAATCCAATTAAAACTATAGCTGTAGTCAGAAAAACATTGATAAAGTCAAGCTTTAACTTTAAACTTGTTTTATTGTATGTCCAATAAATTGTTCCAGTAACTGAGGTAACAGAATAAATCATGCCCACAAAACACATAATTCTCACAAGAACAACTACTGGTTCCCAATTTGGTCCATAGACAATATTTACAAACAAATCTGCGCCGATGAAAAAACCGAAGGCTATAGGAAAGGTGAGCAAAGAAATACCTTTGATGCACTTCAAGTAAATTGATTGCATCCTTACAAGGTCGTTTTGCACGATAGAAAAAGTCGGGAATAATACTTTCGATAAGACCCAAGATACATTATATAAGGGATACATCATGACTTTATAGCCAAGATTATAATAACCCAATGCCTGTACTCCTAAAATTTTCCCTATCATGATACGATCAAAATTATCGATATAATAACGCAAAATGCCTGAACCAGTAACATTGACACTGAATGGAAGTACTTCACATAGATGACGCATAGAAAAAGCCAACGTTGGCCTCCAAGGCGACAATATCCATAAGGATAAAGCATTCACAAAAGTTTGAATTAAAGATTGAAAAACAAGACTCCAAACACCAAATCCTGACAATGCACAAAAAATTCCGGATAATCCGGCAATAACTACTGAGAAAATATCGCGTATTGCCAATTTTTTAAATTGCATTTCCTTTGAAAGAATTGATTGTTGCACAAAAATAAACGATGAAAATAAAAAATTCAATGAAATCAGTTTGAGCACAAGCTTTAAATCTTGCTTTCCATAAAAAGTTGCCACAAATGGTGCTATAGCAAATAATAATGTCATAAATACTAGACCAATAAAAACATTAAGCCAAAATGCCGAAGTATAATGAAGAAAATCGACATTTCTTTTATGAATCAGGGCATTCCCGATTCCTAAGTTGCCAAATAATCCCGCTATTTCAGTAAAAATAAGAGCAATGGCAACAACCCCAAAGTCAGACGGCTTTAACAATCGTGCCAATATTGCAGTTGTAATAAATTGCGATACAACGATTGCCAAACGAGCAATGGCAGACCAGGCCAACCCCCTCAAGGTACGCTCGCGCAATGTCATTGAATTTTTCTTTTTATTCGATGTTTCCACATAGAAAGAAATGCCGCTAGGCGAAGTAACCAACGTGGGTGATAATAATTAAGTGCTTTGAAATTTTTATACCAAGTAAAAAACGACCGTGATCCGTACATATCGACTAAAGTACTTATATTAACATCTTTCTGCATTTCTTTCCAAAACTCAAACACAGAATCTCCCGTTGAGAGTAAACTATATCTATATAGCGGATTCGTCAGTCGCATTTTTATTCGTGCAAGTGTTTTATTATCGATTTGAAAATTACAGTCGATAGGAGATATGTTGTTGCACAACAATTCCAGCATTGTTCTAGAGCATTTTTCGCAGCGTGAGCAATTAAGCATAGAAAACTGCGCCCAACACACTCTAACATAATTGTAAAATTCTTTCTTTCCAGACAAGTAATTTTTTATCTTATCAAGCCTAGATAATTCATGGTTGTCATGTACAACTTGTGTTCCTCCCCATCGAATCTTACTGTCCAAATCTTTGTAGCTCCCCCAGAGATAATCAATATCTCCCTTTTCAGAACTTGCGATAAATAACTCACGCATACTTTGATACGTAATCGGAGCGGTTAAAGCAGTTAACAACATGCCGTGAGCAACCTCAGCATACCAATTTTTTGAATATTTTTTTAGGTTCCTTCTGCTAATAACTTCATTAATATCAGTATAAATATAAAAAACCTTTGTCCCTACTCCAGACGCAAACGCATCTATCCTCGCTTTACATGTTTGTATAAATTCTTTCTCTCGCAAAGGAATATCAGCCCCAAAAATAGTAAATAACTTTGGCTTTTTTTCTTGATGTTTTATATAGGTCGTCAATCCATCGATACCACCGCTAAATAATAGCCCGTAGTCATGAGCTAAATACTCATTATGCTCATAATTTGATACAATGATATCACCGGAAAAATTCCACCTTCGTTTTCTCCATTTATAAAAGTAAGCCTTGCAATCTTGCAATGCCTTTCCATACGAAGCATCTAAGCAAGAAACCTCGAGATTAGCGCCAACGGCCCAAGATACTGGAGCCATAGTAGCCGCAAATATAACATTCAATATACTTTCGGGAGCATCAAAATTGGTATCATGATAATCAACGAAAAAACTCTTGTGTTTGATAAACTTTAAATCTGTTTCAAAATAAAATGTAATTTTATTATTTTCTCGAATGATCTTCTGTAATCTTATATACTTTCTCACGCTACCTCCTCTTTTTTATCTATCAATTAAAAGCTTTACTTCTTGCAAAAATCAAGCACCAATGAAGAATTTTCAAATGCAAGCCTCGTGTTAAACAGTAACGCACTTTGCCTTTGCAATTCTGACATCAACGCAGAATGGCCATGCTGGCTTATTTTCGGAACAAATACATTAGCGCCTCTACTGTCAACTTCGGAAAATCGGGCCTTGCTATATACACCTGCTTTAGATAAAAATATTTCTGCTATCAGGTTATTACCCCAAGAGCTTTTTGAGTACGTGAAAATTAAATTTCCTAGTGAATAAATAATTAACTTACCCTTATAAACTTGGATGGGTTTTGGTACATGTGAATGACTTCCTATAATAAGACTTGCTCCAGCTTCAACCATTTTATGTGCAATATTGATTGCGTATTTCGATATTCTACTTGAATTTTCAATATCAAAATGAGGAGCTACTATTAAAAAATCTGTCTTGCCCCTAAGACATCTAATATCTTGTAAAACTATTTTCTCATGCAACGGAGCTATACCAGATTGCTTATTTGTTGCAAGGCTCATAAAATATGAATTACAAAGATTCGAATAAGCTAGAAAGCCAACCTTTAATCCTTTAACATCTAGAATAACACCCCGGCGTATTTCAACCAAATTTCTTCCTCCTCCACAATAGGAGATACTGTTATTAGCAAGATTATGCAAAGTTTCTTCAAAACCTAACTCCCCAGCGTCGAAGGCATGATTATTAGCTACACTAACAATTTTTATATTATTGTTCTTTAGAATCGCTGCATAATCTGGAGAACTTCTAAAAGCCCCGATTTGTCTGCCTACAGAGGATAAGGGGGTCTCTAGATTCACAAAACCTAAGTCAGAAGCAAGAAAAAAATTGCCAATATGCCGGAAGGGATCGCCTTGGTCATAAAAAACATGCCTCTCTGGATCAACCCATTTTTCATCATATTCCTCCAGATGTATTTTTTTTATCTCTAAAGCAGCTGCATCATTGGGGTGAAAAGAACCTTTATGAAATTTTTTTGTAAGTTTATTATAAACCCTTTTGTAAAATGGAGGTTTTTTACGTCGGATAAAACTTGCTATTTCTCCATAGTGTTTTGAAAAGTTAACATCCCCACCTAGTGTAATTTTTATAGCATTATCCATGGAAATATACTTTACTACTTACTTCTCCGCTATTCTTCTACCCCTCGAGAAAACTTTATTGAGTTATTGACAATTGAATTTCCTCAGTAATATTCAAAGGATAAAAGTAAAATCAGCTACGCCTAGTAGTAGTTTCAAGCCAATCCTAACATTCATTTTCTTATTATTATACCTTATACTAGTTTTATAAAAACCGACCTACAGCTAGGAATAGATTTCTCCTTAGTTGTAGTTTTCTGTTGCCATCAACATACCCCGCTCAATATATGCATTAAGTACGCAAAAGATTATTTTCTGGTTTCAGTAACTGCAGTATATTTTCCTTCACAAATACACTCATATCAGCGGAATTTTCCAGAAAATTCTTTACATCCTGGGTTACTTTTGTCCAATCGATCTGCTCTACAACCTGGTAAACCAAATCACGCCAGGAATCTTCAGTGGGCAGTGGCTTTGCCCAATGTGTTTGTTTGAGCGCGTTACCCAGCAAGGTCAGATTTGGACTAATATCTTTCCAGCGGGATAGATACCAGCCAAGGTCAAAATAATCTCTTCCCTTTGTGTATTGTCTACTGAACAACGCGTGCAGCTTTCCGGCAAAAAGAGAAGAAATATCATACGACAAAAAAGAAATGGGAAAATACTTGTTTACTATCTCTGTTTTCAAACCTGCCCCCAAAGGAGGGTTTGTATCGATTTCGACTTTAATCGAAAACTTCTGAGTTTTAAGAGGAGAAATCCCCGCTTCAAACATAAGCCCTGAGAATTTGATAAAAGAAGATTGCACTGTTTTTTCTTCATTGTAGGTTACCAGAATATCGTATCCTGCCAAATCAAGTTCTTTTTTGACTTTTTTCATAAGGTCAACGAATTGATAAGTCTGCTTTGCGGTCAGAGAAAAATTAAGATCTTCTGAAAAACGCGGGAGATTATAGAGAAAACGTAACGCCGTGTCCCCTAAAAAAGCGGTGGTCCGGAAAAATCCCTCATCGTGCATGATTTTTAAAACATACGCTTGCAGATATTCTCGCATCCGATTTAACTTAGCATCGTGCCTGTTTTCCTGAGAAACCAGCTCCAAGCAGTAATCTTTCATAATATTTTTTCTTTCTTCTGATATGCAAGAGCGTAGTCTTGAATAATCTTGGCAACCCGCAGCATGCCGGGCTTCTGAAACTTCCGGGCATATTCCATCAATCTTGGAAAATTAATATCTTGAACATTCTGCAGGCGCATTTCCGCAAGATAATCACCATCAATCTTAACACCCCGAAAATAGAAAAAATCGAGCAGGGCTTTTTCCGGAAAAGCAATGAAAGCAGTCTGTTGTTTTAAAAGAATAGACTGATACCCCCAGAAGAATTTTTTCTGAATATGCTGATATTCAAACGTGCCTGCCTTGGAAATAAATTTACCAGGACGCTTGGTAGTAACAGAGGTAAATATCGTTATTGCCTCAGGAATCAAGTTATAGTATTCAAGCGCTTTTTCAAGACTGATATACGAAGGCCTTTTCAGCACTGAAGCAACATAGAAACCACTTGGCTCGATTTGACGATAAGGGGCATTGAGTAAATAAATACCGCGTTTTATCTGGATAAGTTTTCCTCCCTTTTGCCAACGGCTGATTTGCACCTTGAAAGGCTTAGAATCCGTAATTCCGGCAAGCAGACTTTCTGTGTCAATTACCGGTAGGTCACCGATCTTTTTCATGAAGTCTTCGAATTTCATGGCGGTAGTTTAGCATATTTGATAACTTAATGCAATATAAATTAATTACCCATCAATTCCTTAAAAAACAAGTCGTAATCATCAACAACCTTCTCCCAGCTGTAGCATTCCTCTGCCCGCTTCCGGGCTAAAACGCGGTATTGTTCAACATCCTGGGGATTTTGTAGTAAATGCTCAAGTCTTTCTCTCAAATCACTTACCTTATTATAGGCAAAACAGACACCTGCCTCAGCAATGACTTCCTGATTAAAAGAAATGCCGTTTACGACAACACAGTTTCCTGAAACCATTGCCTGCAAAAGCGCGGGGTTTGTCCCTCCGACTTCGTTGCCGTGCAGATAAAGGTAAGCGTTGTTTTTCAATGCGTAGTAATGTTCTCCGTAAATTCCCCCTAAGAACTTAATCCGCTTATCCTGAGTGCGCTTTAAGTATTGAATATAGGAGGCGGCATAGGGAGCATCTCCGACAATCACTAGAGGTAAATCGGTTTGTATCTTTTCATACGCCTCAATCATGATATGAGCATTGTTTTCAGGCTCAAGCCGGCTTACGTATAAAAGATATCCGCGCGGAGTAAGCCCGTAGGATTGAAGAATTTCTTCCGCGTTCGGTGTTTCCACCCGTTTTGCTCCGTAGCTGATATAGCGGGTATCTTTCTTAAATTTCTCCTTGTAATACGCTTTAATCCCCCGGGAATCGGTAATAATCTGGCTAGCAAAAAAAGTAGCAAGCCATTCAGAAACCACATAGGCGAACTTTCCCACTGGATGCCACTTTGCCCGCTTCCATTCAAGCCCGTCGACATTGATCAGGGTTTTCTTGCCGAAAATCCGGGGAAGCAGGGTAAAAACGCTGTTGATCGCGTTACAATAATAGACAATATCAGTATCAGTAAACAAAACATGAATTGTTGAAAGAAAAGCATGGAAAATCGTATCGAGATATTTATGGCGCAGGGTTGGAAGCACAATAAGCTCAATACCCTTGTAGAACTTTTCCTGAAAATCAGTATTCCCCTTCCGGCAATATACCCGGACATGATAGCCTTTTTCCACAAGGCGCACGCCAAGCTCTTCGGCGAATGTTTCAAAGCCGCCGTAGTGCGCGGGAATCCCCCGGGTACCAAGAATCGCTATAGTTTGCTTTCTCAGTGATGATGAAGTGCTCATAGAATATTACTTACGCCCTCTCTTTCTGCGCTGAATCGCCTCGATGTCGTGTTCTTTGATTGAATCTTTCTCTGTACGTTCACGTAAGACTTTCGCCGGAATGCCCGCGGCAACCATGTTATCGGGAACCGAATCAATCACCAGAGACATCGCTCCGATAATCACATTATTACCAATGCGCACCGGACCAAGCACCCGCGAGCCAATACCAACAAGTACGTTATCACCGATAACCGCGACTCCCGGACCTGCGCCTACATCAGTGTCTTTGAACGGATCTCCTCCTAATCCTGCCTGGCCAAGAATAATGCAATTCTTGCCGATCACGCAGTCAATGGAAGTGCCTACGGTATGAATAATCATCACCCCTTCAGCGATGTTGCTCGTAGGAAGTATGTCCGCTCCGGTAAGAAAGATATTCAGAAGGTAGAATAGTCGTGATAAAAACCGCCATTCTTTCAGATAGAGATACCGGGAAATCCGGTACAGGAAAGCGGCAGCCATGCTATGGGTCAGGTAAATATTCAGGAATGTTTTAAAACCAGGTTTCAACTTGTGATGTTTTAAAAACATCCCATAGTCAGTACGAATCAATCCTCTCATTTCTTTTAAAGTCAAGATACCCTCCTTGTGTTATGTAGGCTTTACAGCAACTTGTAAATATCTCCGGATTATCCGCAAGCGTTCCTGAGATTCGCGCTTGCCCAGAATTTTCCAGGAAAGAAAATGAACGACAATCCGCATCCATGTCCCTAGGGTTAAGAAAAACCGGATCAAAAAAAGACCAAACCGGTTATTCTGTTTCTCAATAACAAGAGTAAACCCGCTCTGCAGGTGTTTAAAGAATTCCTCGTTCTGTTGAACCAGGCTTTTCCCCTGATAATGGAGCACAATTGCCTCGGGAAGAAAAAATACTTTTTTGTTCTGTTTTCTGATACGCAGGCATAAATCCATGTCTTCAGCGTACATGAAAATCTTTTCGTCAAAGAGCCCGACTTCCGCGAGTACTTCTTTTTTAATCAAAATGCACGCTCCGGACACATAATCCACCACGGTTGGGATTTTGGCATGAACCGCATACATGCCGGAAGCAACCGGCACTGAAGCAATCAACAGCCGGGAAAGAAAAAACATTTCAGAGAACACCCGCGCGGGCGTCGGAAAATAGCCGGCAGTGCTTCTCTGAGGACACTTTGATTCATCAAGTAAAAGCGGCCCGCAGGCGGCATAACTTGAATCTTTTTTTAGAAAATCCACCATCCTCTCAATTGCCTGGGGATACGCCTGGGTATCGGGATTAATAAATAAAATAAAGTCGGAGTTACAATCTGCCTCGTGATAGCCTCTGTTGTTCGCCCGGGAAAACCCGAGATTTTCCTGATTTCGGATAAGCCGGATATCTTTAAAATTTTCCGCGACAAAATCAGCGGTACCATCACTGGAGGCGTTATCGCAGACAATAACCTCATAGGGATACTTCCCCATGCCCGCCTGTAAAGACCGGATACAGTCAGCGATGTATGGTTTTGAATTCCAGGTAACGATAATCGCCGATATTTTACTCATTGGTTAAGAGCTTTCCTTGAAACGAAATTGCCGCGATTGAATATTTAGGAACCACGCAAGTCAACCGGTTCTCGACTGTCTGCGTCAGGAATGCCCTTGGACGCACGGTTTCGATAAATTCATTGTCATCGGTAACGGCAGTGCCGGTAAGAACAACTCCCGTCGTCGGTCCGTTGACTAAAAAATTCCCTACGCTGATCGTAACCGAAATATCAAGCGTGAGAGACTTATTCACCAGAATGATATAGCCTGTATTGCTTGAGAATGTCGTCAGAACATCGAGCACGGGAACATTTTTCTTTGCCGGCATAAACCCGCAGGCTGGGCTTTCAAACACAGGGATATTTTTTGCTGAATAAGGAACAACCCGCTCTCCCAGGTAATCGGAAACTATCTTTAAGGCGTAGTATTGAGGCCTTAACTTCATCGTTGGGGAAATAGCACCCAGATACCAATTCCCGCTTTGCCCCCAAAAATTAGCCAGAATTAAATCAGTATCTTTTAAAAAATGAGTAAGGAGCGACGCGGTATAAATGCCTGAACCAAGCGAAGCGGTAAATTTTGCCTCAGAGATATTCGGGAAACCAAAGAGCGCGTTATATTCGGTGATCGCGATGCCAGGAAGTTTTCCTCCGCTTAGGGTTTTTAAAAGCGCTTTTGTCCTGGTGATGTCCTCTGAAACTTCCTGAGAAGCAGCCATGAGCGCTAGGAAAGAATCCGGAAATTTATATTCTCCGTTCTTAAGTAAAACCGGAAAATACGCATTGTGCAGGCTTACAAAATCAACATATCCGGCAACCGCAGGGTATACCCGTTTAATCCAGCCCGGATACGGTGTTCCGGGATAACGTCCATGGATATCGCTGCGCAGGGGTAATCCGATTTTGATCGAAGGATCCTGTGCTTTCATCGCTCTATAAAACTCCAGGTATGTTTGGGCGAATTGCTCGGGAAACTTCTGGTCTACCGGAACTTTGCTGTTTACCGGCTCCAGATACGGCTCGTTTCCAATCTGCCAATAGGTGACTTTCGGATTATTTTTGGTATTGCAATAGGAAACCCATTCTGCCGCCTCTTCTTTTGTCCCGCTTATCGGATTTACGGTGATAATCGCCTCAGTCTTAAGGATACGGCAGAGCGCAAGAAATTCATCAGTACCAAAGAGTGATTTCTGCTTCTGACCTGAAAAAATATGCAAACCTTCTTTTCTCGAGGCTAAAGGGCCAACCGCATCTTTCCAGTGGTAGGCATCACTGAGAGAACCTCCGGGAAAGCGTAAAAGCGCAGGATTCAAAGCTTTCACTTTCTCAATCAATGGCTGGTTGAACCTATTTGTTCCCGGTTCAACAAAATTATCCCCGTTGTCTACCCACTGGATGTTTGTACCGAGAAGAAGCCTGTTTACCCGATGGAGAGTCTGGCCTGGATTTATGTCAATCGATACGACCTGAGTTTCTGATTTTTTTCCGTTCAAAGGCACAGGCTGCATCGCGGTTACCCCTCCAGTAACCAGGACCCCGATAAGACTCAAAACATAAAAAACATGCTTCATGGTTTTTCTCCGATGATCGCAAGATGCATCTTCAGGAAACGCAGAAACTTGCAATCGGTAACTGCCTCAAAAAACATCGCAATTTTAAACAAAAACAGGCGCTGGTGAAAATAGAACGGATACCCGACGCACGCTGCCATTTTTTCTGTCAGGTTAAAATCACGGAACATACCTCGAAGGCGTTTGAGAGAATTCGCATGGTAAAACGTGGCGAAAATATCTTCGTGCTTATTGTAGTCAAGGCTCTCAAGAAGCTTTCCTTTCAGCGCATGCGGGGTAATTTTTGCCAAGAATACAATCGGATTCAGAATATTCGGGGTCATCAGCGCTATTTTCCCTTTTGGTTTTACAACCCGGCGGTATTCAGAAAGAAGCTCCTCTGGATTACTTATGTGCTCAATCACCCAGCGGCTGTATACGGCATCGAATGTGTCATCCTTAAACGGAAGTCTGGTTACATTCGCCATTATTTTCGTCCTGATATTTTGATTGCCGCAGAGAGAATCCCAGCACAGGTCAATGCCGACAACCGTACAGGAAAGCGCTTCTGCCAAAGCGCTCTGTTTGCCGCAGCCCGCGTCAAGAACACGCGCGTCTTCGGGCAGACTCTTTTTTAAATACTCAATGCACAGAGAATCCGCGTGGTTTAACGGATCATGGACCAAAGGATATCTCCTTTTATACAGAGAAACTGCTTGATCAATATTTGCCTGGCGTTTTGTGCTCATTTTGTATACAGAATAATGAGAAATGGATTCAGAAAAGACCTTTTTAAAAAATCATACCGAGAAATAAGCTTCATCATGAGCTGGATAGGAAAAAGAATGATCCGAATCCAGAAATGCTGGCCTACTTTCTTATACTGAAAGAAGTTATCTAGGGTCAAAAGGCGCGCGTTCCTGCACTTCCCGCTTCCTAAGAAAAGGCTGTGAAGTTCTGAAAGCGACAGAAGAAATTTTTCACGCACGGAGTGAAACCTCACCCCCCAGAGAAACGGCCCATGCCACATATCCAAAGGAAAACGCTTATTCGGTGTTGCCATAAGGATAAAACCGTCTTTCTTGGTAACTCTGAGCATTTCTTTTGCAAACAATCTGCGCTTTCTTTGGTAGTCGGGATTCACCTTCACCGTATCGCCGATTGCCCCAACGTGTTCAATAACGCCGAAACTGAGAACCAAATCAAACGCCTCATCCCGGAAAGGAAGTTCTTCCCCTTTAGCGACAAAAAACCGGTCTTTATGGCCACGCAGTTTCCACTCCACGATCCGATATCCCGGATCAACACCTATGCCCTGAAAGCCATGTTCAGTGATCGTGTCGATTTCCTCGCCATTGCCGCATCCGACGCTTAAAATAGAAATTTTGGATTTGTCTTTTCCGGCGAATACGCGCTCGAGAAGCGGCAAGACATAGTGTTTCGTGCGCCAGATATTCTTGTCTCGTTCAGAAAGAAGCTCCTGTGCCTGCCACGCAGAAAGATCCTGCGCGTCGTGTATGGGTTTATTCACGATTTCCGGTTTCATTAGTTTTTCCCAAGCGCGGTTGCCAGTTCATCAAACAGCGTTTTTGTCTGCATGGCGGTTTTATCCCAGGAATACGTTCTTGATTTTTCCAGGCTCTTCTCCGCAAGGCTACGATGCAATGCCCTATCGGCAGCAAGCGCCAAAATTGCCGACTGAATCTCTATTGTTTTTTCTGGATTCACCAAAAGCGCTGCGTCCCGAGCGATCTCCCTGAGCGAAGAGTTGTTTGAGGTAATCACCGGAATCCCCTGAGCCATCGCTTCTACTACCGGAAGTCCAAACCCTTCGTAGAGTGAAGGGTAAACAAAAAAATCGGCTGCCTTGTATGCTACAGCAAGCTCTTCGTCGGAAAGATACCCGGTCAATACTATTTCATTGATGTATTTTGAGCCTTTGATAAAAGCGAATACTTCATTGTAAAGCCAGGCCTTTTTCCCGACAATCACTAGCTTATGGTGAATTTTCTTCTGCGCCCGCAAAGCCACAAATGCCTCAAGCAGCCGTTTTAAGTTCTTCCGGGGCTGGATATTTCCCACATAGAGAATATACGGTACATCGTTTGCGTATTTCTTCCGCGCTTGCTCAATTACCGCCACAGGATAATCTCGGCGGAATACTTCGCTGACCCCATAGTGCATAACCG
The DNA here is from genome assembly GCA_964634935.1 of uncultured Planctomycetia bacterium. Classification (GTDB taxonomy): domain Bacteria; phylum Omnitrophota; class Gorgyraeia; order Duberdicusellales; family Duberdicusellaceae; genus CAZWJT01. Next base: position 20,967 of record CAZWJT010000008.1, read on the forward strand.
CAATCTTTTCTGGCGGCACCTTGTAGAACTTCACTAAATCGTTCTTTGAGTGTTCGGAGCCGGTAATAATTTTCACCGCGCGTTTTACTGAATAAGGAATCGTGAGCTTAAAACGGGCAACTTCCCTTTTAGTAAAATACTGCGGCATAAATTCATAGGAGATATCATGCACCACTAAAACATACGGACAAGGACATACAAACGGAGCAACATACTGAAGCCATAACATATCCGAACGTTCTTTTCTTAAAACCCTCGGTAGGTCAAAAAGAATCCGCATCACAGGGCGGGTACGGCGTAAAAATACATCTCTAAAGTTCGACTGAGAAAGCGCGAGGCGGCAATCCTTCTGTTGAGGGGTATACAAAAGCTGGTATTCATGGTGAGTGTCTACCTTGGCCAAAGCAGATACCACATTGGCAATATATGTCTCATTGCCCGTTAGATTTTGGCCGATACTATGGCAATCAACCGCGATTTTCATGCTGGGATAAATTCTCCTTTAATACTTTTGCCGGAACGCCGACAACCACGACATTATCCGGAATGCTATCCCGGACTAACGATGCAGCGCCAATAACAACATTATTCCCGACTTTTATCGGACCCAAAATTTTTGCTCCTACACCCACAATCACATTGTCCCCGATAACCGGAGTGCCCTTGCCCGCTCCGATATCAACATTACTTGCGTCTCCGCCGATGCCAACCTGAGCAAAGACCGTGCAGTTTTTCCCCATCTTGGCCATAAACCCGATTCCGCACGGATGCGGCATATAGAAATACTCTCCAATCTCAGAAAATGGGATGATATCCGAAGAAAATAAAAGGATGTTGAGCGTCCAGAAAAATCTGGAAATAAGAAAATGTTTATGGGTATAGAAATAATGCGACAGCCGGTAGAGAGTAAGACTTGAAACACAGGGAAGAAGCAGAATGCTTACCTTCCGGGCAAACGAAAGCTTCAACTTGTTTTCGCGGGCATAGCGGACAATATCGGTTTTGATAAGATGCAGGGTCTTTTTGAATTTCATATTGACACTCTCCTTTATCGTTAGTTTTTTATACAATTTAAATAAAACGCTTCCTGCGCAAGTGCAAGCGTATCCCACTGAAGAGTACGCGCGTATTCCCTGGCGTTTTTGCCAAATTCATGACGCACGCCGTGATCCTGAAGAAGAAAAAGGAGTGCCTGCGCGTACTCGTCAACGCTACAATGCTCAACAATAACAGCACAGCTTTTCCGAACGATACTGCGCAAGTGAGGAATGGAAAAACAGACAACCGGTTTATTGCTCGCAAACGCCTCAAGAGCAACCATTCCAAAAGTTTCATACCGTGAAGGCATCGCCACAAAAAGGCACTTCGAAAGAAGCTCTTTCTTTTTTTCGGTATCAACCTTTCCCAGAAAAAGAATCCGCGAAGAAAGATTGTGGCGGGCAACGTCTGCCTGTATTTTCTCCCGGTCCATCCCGTCTCCGGCAATCACGAGGTTTACTTCAGTTCTCTCGGCAATTTTAGAAAAAGCGCCGATTAAAAGATCAACTCCTTTTTGGGCAATATCAATCCTTCCTAAATACAGGATGAAATTATCCTCTGAAGGAGAAGTCGTAAAAAATGCCTCATGCACGCCATTGGGAATAACCGTAATCCGAGCTTTCGGGTTATAACGTAAAACCTGCGCCTTCATATCTTCGGTCAATACGATAAAATATTTGTAGAACTTAAGCCCGAGCGGCTGATACCAATGAAACGGAAATTTATACTGCTTTGCCCACTCCCGGGCAAAAAACCATTGCACCGATGCGATAGTCTTACGCTTGTTCAAAAGAGGCGTAAGCGTCGCCGCACAAGGCGGCATAAGATCTTCAACGAAAAGGTCAGAGGAAAAACTCCTTGCTACAAATGGGGCCTGAAAATAAAAACTCATGTAATAGGTTGAGTTATGGTTTCCATAGCGTTTCCCAACCCGGATATAGCGGACCCCTTCTTTCATCTTTTCCTTCGTGCTTCCCGGAAAGTTCGGAGTAAGCACGGTAATCTGATGGCGCTGGGAAAGTCTGCGATAAATTTCAAATGTACGGATTGGCCCTCCTCCGCTTACCGGGTTTTCAATATCATCAGGATCAATATGGAAAATCCGCATCTTACTTCTGTCTCAATAAGGTTACCAGTGCCAGATCGCTTTTTTTAAGGCTCCCCAAAGCTAAAAGCGCCCCTCCGTAAAAAATTACCGCCAAGGGTATGCTGAATAAGACCGGAAAATTCCTTACAAGATAAAGAAACACTGCTACTCCAAAACCGGCAAAAAGCGGTTTGGCAATAACAGAAAAGACTGCGACTCGAAATACATAGCGCCGCATATAGAAATATCGAATGCACACCTGGAAAAACATGGTAAGCGCCGTGGCAATGCTCGCTCCATAGAGATTGAGATACGGAATAAGAAGGAATAAAAGCGTGAGGTAAAGAAGCGAACTTATTGAAAGAACCTTGAGATCTATGCTCTGTTGATTTGCCGCGAGCAAAAGCCCGGTAAACATCTGGTCAAGACCGACGAAAAGAACCGTTGGGATTAAAATCCGCAAGGCGCCGATCGCGGGGAGATATTTTTCGGTGTAGAAAAGAATGATCAAACGGTCAGCAAAAACAAAAATCATCATCGCCAGAAAAATAATTACGATAAACAGGTACTGAGTCGCCTTAGTCACCAGGCTTTTCAATTCATCAAGAGAAGTCTGGTATAAACGGGCGACTACGGGAAACAACGCAAAAACAGCGGTTGATGAAACAAGCATGCACATTTCCATAATCCTGTATGCCGCGGTGTAAAACCCTACATCCGTAAACGTGCCAAGTTTCGAAAGAACAAGAAAATCAACCCGGTTAATCAAAGTAGAAAAAATACCGATACAGAAAAAAACTGGACAGGTCGTAAGGAGCCCGCGGCAGAATGGGAGGCTGAGACTGCAAACCGGAGCTTTACCCTGGAGCTTATGGAGTACAAAAAAATAACTTAATGCAGCAAGCAACCTACCACAGCCGATAACCGCAATTAACGCAACAATGCCAAACCCAAGCTTTAAAAGCAGAATACTCACCAGGAATTTCCCGGTGTTCTCAATAAAAGCAACATAAGCGATAAACTCCATGCGTTCATGCCCGATAAGCACTGCCTCACAAATAAGCGCAACAGCCCCGGAGATAATCGCAAAGCTCAACACCGCAGTCGCAGAGATCACATCAGTTGGATAGTGTAAAAGGTGCGCAAAATAATACAAAAGAACACTCGCCGCGACGGAAATAAAAAACCCGATAGCAGACATATGGGTGATGAAGGTTGCGGTCAGCGTTTTATCTTTCGATATTTCTCGCACAATATACGGAGTAAGACCAAGGAGCGGAATGAATTGAACCATCTGGAAAATAGCTAAAAGCACGGAATATTTGCCAAGGATAGCCGCTCCGAGGATGCGGGAAATATAGATAAAAAGCAAGAAAGTCGCTACCGGAGTAAGTACCCGTATCGAAAGCATCGAAAGTGTGTTCTTGATAATCGTGCTACGCCGTTCCATTTTCTCTTTTCTTTTTCTCCTTCTGCTTTGCATTGAGCACGCGCACCGCGAGGATAAGCGACACAACAAACCAAAACATGATATTGCGGGTATTATCTTGGTAATGATCAAGCACCATGTTAAGATACGAACCAGCCAGGCTTCCGAAAAGCCCGAGAGATAAATACTGCAAGTATGGCTCATAGGAAGAAAGGTTTTGATAAGCATACCGGGTAATGACCCATAAGAGCCAAAAGAAGAAAAAAAGACCCACAAGGCCTGTCTCGCCGGCAATGCTTAAGAATTTGTTATGGACAATCGCCGCCTTTAAATACAACCGCATGACAATATCCAGTTTCATTGCTTCAGGAGGGATGTAATCCTTGCTTGCCTGATAGTAATTGCCAAGCCCGACGCCAAGAAACGGATGAGCCTTAATCATGTAATATGACTGCTTCGTCATCGCGATTCTCATGTTCGTTGACTGGTCATCGGATTTTGTGATCCGCCATAGAACCGGTTTCCAGAATGGAAAAAGCGCTAGAGCAACGATAAGAAAAGTAAGCCCTAAGCTTATGATTGTTTTTGTGCTGATAAGCTTACGCACTCCGCCGACACAGACAATAACGCATAAGGCAAGGGCGAATGAAGCCCACCCTCCTCTTGAATAGGAAAGAATGAGCGCGGCGGTCCCCGCGACTAAGGTTCCGTAGAACGGAATTTTTTCCAGAAATTTTGCTTTGGCAAGAATGATACCGAAGAGCATCGGCAGAAATAAAACCATATAGGAAGCAAAAACGTTCGGATGCTGGAGTGTTCCTGCGGGACGTAAGAGTTGCTTGAATGATGAACCAAAAAAAAGGTAGCGGCCGGTCGGAGTAATTTTCTGCCCCTGAATTTCCAGCACTGAACCGAACACGGTCTGCAGAAACACATACCCGCTCTGAAATACGATACCCATCATCAGAATAAATACAACGACCTTAATGCGCTTGATGCTGTTTAATATATTCGCGACGCAGATAATAATCCCGAACCATTTCATATATGTTGTGATAAACGTAAGCCCCAGATGCACCTTGAGCGCGTTGATCAAAGAAAGCTGGCTCCAGAAAAACATGCAGAGAAATGGAATGATAATACCTCCTACATAGATACGCCCCCGGAAACGATGCTGCATTCGCTCAACAATCCAGCTTATAATCATTAAAACTGAAATAATATCGGCAAGAGAAATGAATTTAATGATTTGCGAACCGTCAGCAAGCGTTCCCAGACTCAGGGCTTTTGAAATATCAACCGGAAGCACAAACGCGTATACGCAGAGAAAGAAAAATGAAAGATTATACTTCGCGTATGCGATAAGCGGCACAACGGCAAAAGCCCCTACCAGAAGCACCGAGAGCGCCATCCAAGTAAGAGTTGTGCCAGTAACCAGAATGGCCAGGATACTGACAAAAAGAGCAATACCAAAACAAACGAATGTTTCGTTTCTCTGCATATATCGATATTGACTTTACAGCCGTTTGTAGATTGCCTCGGGGATAAAATCCTCTCTGAAATTCAGGATACATCCTGTGAGTGCTATCTGGGCTTCTTGCAGCGACGCGCAGGAAGAACGGGCAACATGTTTCCGTGTAGAATAAGCCTTGGCAATATAAATTCCGGAGTCAACGCTCCCTGCAAGACCAAAGAGGCTCTTGTTTTCCCGTAAACTCGTCGTATCAATCAACACAAAATCATACTCTTCCCGTGCTTCTTTCAGGAACTTTCCGACGTTCTCCGAGGATAAAGTTCCTTCGGGATGAAGCGTATGTTTCAGACCAGCGGGAATTACTGAAATCTTATAGGAAGAAACTGGGATGACGGCATCGCGCCAGTTCATGTTGCCTTTGGCAATTTCCACAACTCCCAAAGTATGCTGAAGATTTAAAACCCGATGCATATCAGAAGAAGAAACATCGGCATCAATCACAAGAACTTTTCCTTCAGAAATAGACGCAAGTGCGCTCGCAATGCTTAGCGTAAGCGTTGTCTTCCCATCTTTAGAATCATCGCTTGCCAGAAGGAATGATTTAAGGTTCTTCTCGCGCCGCAGATGATACAACTGTGATGCTACGTCTTTGATTGCTCCGTTATACATCTCCATTTCTCGCTGTAATTGAAAAATCTCGATACTGTAGAGAGGAAACGACCGGGGAAGCGTCCGTAAACGCGGGATTGCCCCGAAGACCTTCAAGCCAAGCACATCCTGGATATTCCGTGAAGTCTTGAGTGTCTGTTCGAGAATCTCACGCAAAAATATGTAGCCAATCCCGACAAAAAGACCAAGAACAGCGGCTAACACAACCGTCAGCAATTTTTTAGGCGATACGGGGCGCACAGGAACAGCGGCACTCTGAACAATTTTAACATCGCCAGAAGTGACTTTCCCGGCAAGCTCTTCAATAGAAAGCGGAACCTCGCTCTGAAGTTCCCCTTCTGCCTGGGCTATTTCTCTGGCAAGCTTCACCACCCGAGGATGGGAAGCACGAAACTCTTTTTTGAAATCCTCAAGCTGCAAACGCAAATCGTAAATAACATAAGCTTTGGCAACCGCGTTGGCTATCCGTGCCGACATCTTCGCGTCGTAATCCTTTACTTTGATGGTAATTAAGTCAGTCCGCTCTATCTGCTCTATCCGCACTATCTTCCCGGAGCTTAAACGGTATACTTCTTTTTCAAATTTTGTGGGTTTTACCAACGCCTGTTTTTTCTTACCGGTGATCAGAGCAAGTAAAGACCCTTTGAGCTCCGTATAGAGATCTGATATTTTTTCTTTTATTTCATCAATGGCGACTTTAATACTGCCGCGGATACCTTCGGGTTTCGGCCGGTTATGTAAATCCAGATACTTCACCACATCGCCCATGATAGCTGTACTCTGAATGAGGGCTGCCTGGGTTGCGCCGTGCTCAACACCCTGGCGGAATGGGCTAAGTTTTTCTGAGGTAGGAGTCGGAGGATTACTTTCTTGCGCCGAAAGGAGTATCTTCGCGCTCGCCTCAAACTGAGGAAGCACCAGATAGCTGTACACTCCGCTTACAATTACCGCGATCAGCACTACAAGAAAAACAATCGCTTTATGCCGGAAGAATACCCGGGCATAATCACGGGTCGAAACGTCTTGAAACAATACATCTTCCATAGGATCCTCCATCGTTAGTTTAAAATAAAGCCTCAGGAATCACGATCACATCGTCCGGGAGAATTTGCACGTCGTTCTTGGTATCGCCCACTTTAGCGATACGATCGACATTGACGCGGATAACCTTATCTTTTCCATCCACTTGCCGTAAAATTTTTACTTTATTCCTGGCGGCAAAGTCAGTGAATCCTCCGGCGATAACGACTGCCTTCAGCGTGGTTAACCCGTCCTGTATCGGATACACGCCGGGTATTTTTATTTCCCCGTAGATATAAAACTGTTTCGGTTTACTCTTTCGCAATTGAACGCTGACTACCGGATTCACAATGTATTTCTGATCATAGAGATCTTTTATCTGCTGGGTTGCCTGATCTACGGTCATACCCTGAAGTTTCACCGGTCCAAGCAAAGGAAGAATCGCCGTTCCGTCGGCGATGACGGTTGCTGTCGCGGAAAGCTCGGGATGATCGGCAACAGAAACTTCCAGAAGATCGTCCGTAACAATCGTATAGCTTGCATCCTGGGGTGGAAGTTGCTGCTGCCCTTCTTCGGCGCAACAAACAACGCTAACTCCAAAATGAACCACAAAGAAACACACTGCAAAAAACTTCTGTCTCATACACACCTCCGTTAAAATTGATACGCAAACGAACAATATGCTATATTCTTTGTATATTCAACCGACAGGTTTGAATTCTTATTTTCCCGAATGTATCCAAACCGCAGGGTAAAGTCTTTATTGAGCAAACACTGGATATTTGTATCATAACGATAGACCGCGTCCTGCTCAGAGGTCGCGTCGTAGTTTGCGTGAAGATAAGAAAATGAATGAACCCAGGTAAGACGCCGGCTAAGTTGCTGTGTCAGCGCTACGCTACCCTGGAAAATGTCGACTACCGAATTTGAATAATCGACAACCGTATCCTGTTTTCGCACCGTACTCGTAAGTGTTGTCTTTTTCAAGAGTTGGATGAGCGCCTCAAAAAAATAGAAAAATGAACCGCTTGTGTCTGAAGCGACATCTTCAACGCGCTGGTGGCCAATTTTTACCGTAGATGAAAAACGATTGTTAAAAATCTTCGTGAGCCCAGCATCAAACAACAGAGATTTTGTCGTGTCACCGCTGTCGAAACGCCTCTTTTGCATAGTCGCGTCAAACAAGAAAGAAAGCGTCGAACTGATTTTTTCAACCAGCGCAAAAGTTGAAAGATCACCGGAACTATCGAGAACACCCGGCACATCATAAAACACGGTATCATGCGTATGCCCTAAGCTCAGTGTCGTATGGGCTGTCGGCGTAAAAATAAGCGTTGGCTTTACAGAGTTTGTCCAATAACTATTCCGCCCTATGGCACCGATCAGCGCGTTGGTATAATAAGAAACATCATCTTCTGTGTATGTATCAGTCAACTTCAGGGTAATCTTGGGCAAGAGTTTATACTCAAGATCAAAAAGCGCATTATAAGCGATGTTATCAAGCTCGCTATGACGCTGATAATACCGGAAACTCGGGTTACAATACAAAAGAAGTTTTGCCTTATCTCCGGTAAAACTATATTGTGCATTCGGAACCAAAATATGCAAAATATCAGAACTCTCATCCCGACTGCTGTAAAAAATATTGTCATCGAAGCGGGTCTCTTCAGTAACGCTCAGGACAAAATGCTTTGACTTTGCCATGACCGGAGCAGCCAGAAAAATGCTTGCGATTATAAAAATGACTTTCTTCATCGAACAATCCTAACACAATAATGCTTCATAGAATCACTGCTCTGCCGCTCCTATGCGTTGAATGGATTTTTATTTTGAAGAAGGCTTGGTAAACCATGCAAGGTCAGAGTCAACCATCATTGCTACCAAAGCCTCAAAGGTAACTTCCGGACTCCAGCCGAACGCGCGACGTGCTTTCTCGTAATTACCCTGCAGGGTATGCACTTCTGCCGGACGGTAAAATTTCTCATCAACCACAACATGGTCTTTCCAATTAAGCCCGACATGCGCAAACGCAAGCTCTACAAACTCACGGACCGAATACATCTTCCCTGTAGCAACCACATAATCATCAGGTTTTTCTTGCTGGAGCATAAGCCACATGGCTTTCACGTAATCTCCGGCAAAACCCCAGTCGCGTTTGGCATCCAAGTTACCTAAAGACAATTTTTCCATCAGTCCAAGCTTAATCTTCGCCACAGCGCTTGAAATTTTCCGAGTCACAAATTCAAACCCGCGCCGGGGAGATTCATGATTAAATAAAATCCCACTACAGGCAAACAATCCGTAGGCTTCCCGGTAGTTCCGGGTAAGATCAAACCCGGCTACCTTGGAAATACCGTAGGGCGAGCGCGGATGGAACCGGGTGTTTTCATTCTGAGGACTTTCTGTCACAAGACCAAACATCTCACTGGAACCCGCAAAGTAAAATCTGCAGCTTGGAGCCTTCTCTAAAACAGCTGAAAGCACGTAGTGTGTCCCGTTGATATTCGTGGTAATCGTGGAAAATGAATCTTCGAAAGAATAACTTACGAAACTCTGGGCGCCTAAGTGATAACATTCGTCAGGCTTTACTTTTTCGACAACATTAAAAATGCTCGGATAGTTTTCAAGAGACGCGGGGTGAAGATGAATGTCGTCCTGGATATGCCGTATCCTCCACAACCGGTGGTCTGGATCTTCAAGTGCTACCCGGCGCACAATCCCATGAACCTCATACCCCTTGGATAAAAGAAGCTCCGCGAGATATGAGCCGTCTTGTCCGGTGATGCCGGTGATCAAGGCTTTTTTCATCGTTCTATCCTGCCTTCCTTTTCTTTGCTATAAGGCCTTAAGAAATATTCTGGTAAAATTTATTTTACAAGCCGACGGAGATAATCGCGGTTCTCATCATCAAGCTCTTCGGACAATTTAAGAAGCTGGGTGTGGTTAATAAAACCCATGCGGTAAGCAACCTCTTCAAGACAGCCAATCTTTAACCCCTGGCGTTCCTCAATGGTCTTGATAAAACCGGAAGCTTCGATCATCGACTGATAGGTTCCCGTATCAAGCCAGGCGAATCCACGGTCTAAAAGAACGACTTTGAGTTTTCCGGCTTGCAAGTAGGTGTTGATAACATCAGTAATTTCAAGCTCACCCCGGGCTGAAGGGGTTAAATGTTTCGCTATTTCAACGACCTGATTGTCAAAAAAGTAAAGCCCGGTTACCGCCCAGTTGGATTTGGGTTTTTTTGGCTTTTCTTCGATTGAGAGCGCGCGCTGTTCTTCATCCAATTCAACAACTCCATAGCGCTCAGGATCACGTACGTAGTAGCCGAAGATTGTTGCTCCCTCATCAATGCCTTTGGCTGCGCGCAGATGATCCTGCAAGCCGTGGCCATAAAAAACGTTGTCTCCAAAGATAAGGCTGACATTCTTTGGTCCGATAAAATCCTCACCGATTAAGAAAGCGTCAGCAATCCCACGAGGCTCTTTCTGTACGGCGTATTCAATGCTGATTCCTAAATGCTTGCCGTCTCCAAGCAAACGCCTGAATTGCTCGACTCCGTGAGGGCTGGCAATAAGAAGAATTTCACGAATTCCAGCAAGCATTAATGTCGAAAGCGGATAGTAAATCATCGGCTTATCGTAAATGGGAAGAAGCGGTTTGCTTACTACCCGCGTTGCCGGATAAAGTCTTTTGCCTTTTCCCGCAGCTAAAATAATTCCGCGCATGGAACTTTACACTCGCTTATAAATCCCGCTTGGAATCGGGAATGTCCGATTATTTAAAACTACCCCTAAGATATTCGTCTGTTTTTTCTCAAGCGGAAGAAGCGCGGACTTTAACACCTGACGCCGCACCTTACCCTCGGTAACAACCACAACTACCCCGTCGGTATGCGAAGCAAGGGCAACTGTGTCCTTGAATGGAGTAAGCGCAAGGCTGTCGATAAGCACGATTTCAAAACGCTCTTTTGCCAAGCGCAATACTTCCTGCATCGCGTGAGAGTCCAGAAGGGTCAACGGGTTCAGTTGTGTTTTCTGTCCCGGGAGAACCGCAAGATTCGGGTTTATTTCTTTTAAGGCTTTATCGAAGCTCATCTTTCCCTCGAGCACATCGACCAGCCCTTTTACTTCTGAAAAATAAAAAAGCTTGTGGATGGTCGGCTCGCGAAGATTCGTGTCGATGATCAGCGTTTTATGTCCGGCGGTCTTAGAAAAATAGTTGGCCAGGTTCACGATGGTGTTGCTTACCCCTTCCCCAATCACTGCTGAAGAAAAAAGAATTGTCTTCATTTTCCGATCCTTGGCCAAAAGATAAATCTGGTCTGCCACATCATGGTAGGAAATAAGCAGGGCGTTTTTGGGAATAAAGCCGAGGTAAGGAAATCCGAGCACCCGTTCAACTTCTTCCGGAGACTTAAACGTTTGGTCTAAATATTCAAACGCAAACGCGAGCATAATGCTTAAAAAAATGCTCATAAAAAATGCCAGAACCAGGGTAAGTCCGCGGGGAATTCCCGAAGGACGAAGTGGCAATGTCGCCTGCTCAAGAATTTTAACGCTGGCCGGGCCGATTGCCTCAACATCCGGAAGAGGCTGCCCGTCAAGATTCTTAATCATTTTATCAATATTGTCTTTGAGCTGTATCGCGGTTGGATGCTTGTCTCCATATTTTAATTGAGTTTCAGCAAGTTGTTGTTCAAGGTCAAAAATAACATAGGAACGGCTGATGACGTTCGCCAGGATTGCGGCACCTATGGGGCTATAGTCCGAAACGCTGATAGTAAAAAGGTTTGTGTCGCGCACCGGCTCAACCTTTATCCGCTCTTTCAAACTTTCAACGGTAATCCGGAAAAGATAGGTTTTTCTCTGGTCTTCACTCAGCTTTGCAAATTGCCGCTCCATCATCTTTTTGGATAGCGAAATAAAAGGTTTTTTAAGCCGTGAAGCAAAATTTTTCTCATAATCCAAGGGCAGATTAAATAACCCAGTTGCTTTTACCGCGCGCTCAATAACCGGACGGGAAGTAACGATTTCACTCTGAGTCAGCGCGACCTCTAAGTTTCTGGCACCGATAATTTCCCGGTAGTAGGGAGATTCAACCTGCTTCTCAGCCGAAATGAGCATTTTAACCGCAGCGGAATAAACCGGGGTCTTGAATTTAAGCCCGACAAATACGGTAATCATCACGGTAAGAAAAGCTGTGATAATCACCGCCTTCTGCCGGAAAAGGACTTTCAAATAATCGCGAAGGGTTAATTGAGTATACGCTTCCATAAAAACTCCTTTCATTGATTACGCATAACTATGCGGTTTTCTCTTCTCATTAAAACATCCCCTCTGACACAACAACGATATCACCGGACTTCAGGGGAATATCCGCTTTCGCGTCTCCGTTCATCACCGCGCTGACATTCACCTTCAAAGTTTCATATCCTGATTCCTGCTCTTTCGCCCGGAGCACTTTCACCCGGCTGGAAGATCCATACTTGGTAAAACCGCCGGCCATGGAAATCGCTTTCAGCACTGTCGTGTTTTCATCTAAAAGGTATGTTCCCGGTTTCATGATTTCACCGTAGACAAAAAACTTCTTGCTTCTGTTTTCCCGAAGCGCTACCGCGACAACCGGATACTTCATATAACCATCAGCGAGCTTTTCCTGGACAAGCTCCTGTACTTCAAGAAGCGTAAGCCCTTTCACTTGAAGATTGCCTACATAGGGAAAATTTATACTGCCATCCGGAGCAACCGTCACGGTATTGGCTAATTTTTCCGGCTGAAGAATACTAATATCCAACACATCGTCAATCCCAACTTTATAGCCGTTGTTCTGTTCAGAAATCTCTTCCTCTATTTTTTTTGCTGGTTTTTGAGCCTCTGCGGCAGCGGCTGGTTCTACCTCCGGGCTTAAACCAACCTCTGGCAACGCCGGAGTTTCCGGCTGAGCCTCAGAAAGTATTCCCTCATTCTGCTCCTGTTCAGCCTGCGTATCATTGAACGACTGAGCAAGCGCATTATGCGCGCCGCACACAAACAACGCCCCCGCCAAGATCATACACAATAGTTTCATAGATTCCTCCGTTTTTTGCCTATCAGGTTTTAAAAAAACCATAACCATATATTATTTTGCCCCTATCCCAAAAAGCACGACAGGGATAGTTTTGATAAGAATTTTTGTATCAAGCCACAGCGACCAGTTATCTATGTATTCAAGGTCGAGCTTCATCCACTCATTAAAATCAATAATCTTACTCCGACCGCTCACCTGCCAAATACAGGTAATCCCCGGACGCATACTCAGACGCCTCCTCTGCCATGGCTCATACTTTGCCACTTCACTGGGGATTGGCGGACGAGGTCCAACCAAACTCATATCGCCTACCAAAACATTCCAAAGCTGGGGAAGCTCATCGATACTGAATTTGCGCAGGAATTTTCCTATCGGGGTAAGCCGCGGGTCATTCTCCATCTTAAAAACAGGACCCTGCATCTCATTATGGACAAGCAAATCTTTCAATTTTTGTTCAGCGTCTTTAACCATGGTCCGGAATTTATAGAGCAAAAATTTTCTCCCGTTTAAGGTCGAACGCTCCTGACAGAAGAATATCGGACCAGAAGACGTAAGCTTAATAAGAATCGCGACCACGATAAACAGCGGCGTAAGCAGGATGAGCGCGCAGCACGAAGCACAAAAATCAAATATGCGCTTGCCCAGAAGATGCCACAACTTATCCGGTGTCGTTTCAAAAGTAAGTAAGGGAAACCCATGGAGATCGGATTGCTTGGCGCGGGAGAATTTAAGTTCAAAGTAATCAACCGCGACATGAATCCGCAATCCCTGGCTTTCGCAAAAATGAAGCGCCTCTTCAATTTTCCCCAGCCAATCCCGGGGAACAATAAAAACGATTTCATCGATGACATTGTTCTGGATAATATCCGGAATATCTTTGAGCGCTCCGATAATTTTCTGTTGTAATACTTCCTGGCCATGACGGGAAGAATCTTCGTCAATAACCCCAAAAATCTTTAAACCCCACTCGGTGTGTTCATTCACAAGCTCGATAAAATGCTGGGCGCGCTTGCCGGAGCCTACGATGAGAATGTTGCGAAAATTCATGCCGCGCTTGCGGATTGCCCGGAAGAAAATAACTAAAACGAACCGTTCAAAAATCGTAAGAATTTCTGCGACGAGAAATGTGGCAGCAAGCACTGAGCGGTCAACGTGGATAAAAACTACGACATAAGCAAAACTGCTGACAATAATAAAAGCGAAAAGCCCGGTCTTTAAAATAGTAAAAATAATTTCTGAGGTCGGCTTGGTCCGGAATGAAGTATAGAGGCCGAATCGATAGAGAAAAATAGTCCAGGTCAGGATGATGACCGGAAGAATAAAAAAGTAGTTCTCCAGGGGAAAACCATCTTTTGTCGTGTCGCGGAATAAGTAGGCGAGAAAAAATGAACCGCCCACAAGCAGAATATCGGCGAAAATCATCAGCTTCTTAAAAACGTTTATCTTTTCTTTCAGCATCGCTTGTTACTTTCCTAAAAAGGTTTTAAAATTTAACATTCATCCCGGCTGAAACCGTATTCCGCTTATATTCCCTGCCTGAATCATTGGAAGAGGTTTCCGCGTAAGAATAGGAAAGCGTTCCGACCATGTTGTCGCGAAGATCATAGGAAATCCCGAGAGTCCCTCCCTGGGTAATATCAGTAATCCCGGAACCTAAAAATTCTCCTTCACCGTAAAAACCAGAAAGATTAAGCCGTAAACGCTCAAGGAGCTCTCGGCCCCAGGCAGTAGAAATTCTCCAGGAATTAAAAAGGTCTTCCCGGTCGGATGCCGGAGCATAGTTACGCAGATAGGAAATCGACCACGCTGTTCTTTGATCGAGCTCGTTGGTAAAGCCAAGCTGAAAAGCAGGCTTCCGGTATCGTTCACCACTGTAAGAATCAATAAAATCAATGCCGCTCCGCAGGTCAAAATAAAGCTGGTTGGTGAGATAATACCTGCCGCCTAAGGTGAGTGAATTGGTAGTCGCGTCACTTCCGGGCTTCAGCCAGCGCCTGGAAAGATCGTATCCAAAGAGCATCAGAATTTTTGAGCTGAACGCATAGTCGAATTCCACACCACCTCTGTGCTCATAGGAATCTATTTGGTCGGCCCTTGAACGGAGATTAGTATCATAGGCATAGCGACCTAAAACAGTGAGCTGCTTGGTGAGGTCGCGGCTATAATCTAAAGAGGCGGTATTGCGGCTGTAGCGGTACCTCCCGACAGTTCCGCCAAACTGATCATCAAAACTATTCGGTTCATCCGCCCTGCGGAAGCTATCGCGCAACGTAAAACGGTCATATTTGGAAAGTTCTTGGGTAAGATTCAGCAAGAAGCTCTGGGATGTATTGTTAAAATCATTGTAGGTATCATATGAATGCCGGGTTACTGTGCCGGAAAGTTCAAGCAGGCGGTTCTTTGTTTCCGAACGGGCTTTCAGCCCAATTGATAAATCAGTCCTCAGGTCATCTTTTGGATTCACCGAGGCAGAGGTGATATTATCATCGTAGGTTTCCCTCAAAGAACCGGTAAGTTCAAGGTCTACGTCACCAATGGTATAAGCAAAGGCATGAGCCGAAAGTAAAGACACCGTCCCGGTGATAAAAAAAACCCATACCTTTCTCTTTATCATGCTTACCATAATATGTCGCGGAAATTTGAAAATCAGAAATATCCCAAAACGAAGTGTTTATTATACAATAAAAGGGAGATTTTGGCAAGATTATTGCGCTTTTTGAGCTGAAACTAAAGAAATCAACAAATAATCAAGTAAAATCAACCTATTTTGAGCACGCAAATTCCAGCAACAACGAGAACTGCTCCAAGCACTTTAAGAAAGCTCAGCGGCTCTCCCAAGACAACGACTCCGAGGATAAAAGCAATGAGCGGGTAACTCGCGGAAATCGGAACTACCCGCGACATCTCTCCAAGCTGTAAACTGTGATAAAAACAAATCTGGGCAAGAAAACTCGCCAAAAATCCGCCAAGAACAAGAAAAAGAGCACCCCGTACATCAGCTACCTTAACCTGCTGTGTTTTAAGGATAAATCCGAGCATCATAAAACCAAGAACAACCCCGAAACACCGGTAAAATAATCCGATCATAGGAGGAATCTTGGTCAGCCCGACTTTCTCAAGAAGCGGAACCACGCCCCAAATAAGCGCCGTTACAACTGCCCAGCTGAACCAATTCATGCCAACTCCTTTTTTAATTGTTTACTTAATAGCTTGGCGCATGAATGCATCAAGCATGGTATTATTCGGGAAGAGACCCGTCGTTTACTTTAATCACAAATCCATCGCTGTGAGCTGTCATCTCCGGAGCGTACATAGACTGAAGCGTCGCAGCACCAACCCGATATACGCCGGCTTTTGTAGGCTTCAAGCGGTACCGAACAACATACTCGCCGTGAGGAATCCAGCTAATAAAAAAATTAGTTAAAGAATCCCTCGGCTCTTCATAGAAAGAAAGTGGATCATACTTCCAGCCGCTCAACAATGTCTCCGCCTCAAAACCGGCCGGCTTGGGATCTTTTAAGTGCATATATTCAAACTGGCTGCGGGTATTCAAAGTAAGTTCGACTTCAACCTGATCACCCACAGACACTTCCCCGCCGAAGGCAAGCGGCTTTAAATGGTACCCGTCTTCTTCCTTGACTCTCCGGTAAAACACGCGCTTGAGCGCAAGTAATCCCGGCATAGAGGCTTCGGGTACCTGGTCAGTTGAATATACCCACGTAAGACTTGTGAAGGCAATTCCCGGTCCTTCTTTTTTAACGGTCACCGAGGTATCAACCCCGCGAATATCGGATCCATTCTTCTGCCAACGAAGCGGTTTTTCCAGCCAATCATCAGCTTTTACCAGCAGTGAATCGCTCACCCCTCCCCATTGAACTAAAAACTTTTCGTCAGCGCCAAACGCCCCTTTGGCATTTAAAAAATCAAGGAGTGAATAGATTGCGGCGGCGGAAGCCTTGGTCGACTTCCATACCCCTGCTTTCCGGCTAAACAAAAGCCACTGAACCATACCTGGAATCCGTTTATCCTCTGGCCTTAATTCCTGCAATGTCTTGAGCAAAAACGCGTGTTTTTCCACAGTATCTGAATACCAGACCCAGGAATATTTTTCTGGGGTCCAGTATACTCCGGCTATCGGGTCTTCCCGCGCTCCGTCTAAAGCCATATCCAAAATTTCTTCTGCCCGTTTTCTGTCGCCAAGCCGAAGATGAACATACGCAAGATACGCTTTTCCGAAAGGAGTCAGCGCAGCTGAATGCTTGTCCAAAAATACAACCCAGGAACGCGCCGCATCAAAACCAGCCTTGGCCTGAGGAAATTCCTGAACCGAGAAAGAAGTCACAACATACGCGGCATAGGCCACGAGCGCAAGATAAGAATCTTCCGCTTTTAGTTTCAGCGGTATCTCTTGATTCACGTAAGCAAGAGCTTTTGAAATAACCTGCCAAGGAACTTCCACCCCATACCTGCGGGCATGGGCAAAACCGTCAAGTACATAAAGGGTGATGTATGGATCTGCGGCTCCTCCCGGCCACCAGGGAAAAGCCCCGTTGGGAAGCTGGGACATTGAAAGCCTCGCAAATACAGAATCTCTCTGCTCTTTTACTATTTCGGGATTCAAAAGATCTATAATCGGCCACGGAGTCGGCCGTCCTTTTGACTGCCACATCCAGGGAGTTTCTAAAAGCGTAATCAAACGGGTAGGGCTATCCTTTTCCCAGGCTGGTGACGGAGTCATTCGCGTTGGAATTTTACTGACCGCTCTTTGCAGATCCGGATATTTCTTATAGACTTCATTCACGATGCTAAGCGGAACATACTTATTCAGCATCTGCTCAACACATTCATAAGGATATTCGATAAGGAACGGGATGCTGTTTAAAATACTCAAGATAAGCTGCGGTTCAATCTGTAAGACCATCGATTCATTCTGCCGGGTCGGATCAGCTTTCAGCTTTATCTCAATTTTTTTCTCTCCGGTTCCCGATAGCAACCCGAATGTCGATTCAATCAGCCGCTCCCGAGAAGAAAGAATAGGAAGCATTCTCTCCTCCGCGTCAGAAAGCTTTCCGGAAATCGCCGCAACCCGTACTTTGTACGCAGAAACCCCTTCGGGTATCTCGACCGGAAACTGAAAATTCTGGAGGCTGTTTGGTTCTACAAAAAAACTTTTTTTCGCTCCGGAAATCTTTAATGCGTCGTTTATATTTTTCTCTCCGTCAAACACTTCAAGGGAAAGCTCTCCCCTGAGAGCTTTCCCTGATTCATTGTGCACAACCGCCGTAAGCGTTCCCTTGTCTTTTTCTCTGAAAAATCTGGGAATATCAGCCCGAACCATTAAGTCTTTTCTGGTCACAGCCTCTTCAGCTGCTGTTCCTTCTTTTGCATCCTTGGTAAAAGCAAAAATCTTCGCTCTCCAGCTCGTTAGCTGCTCGGGAGCAGTAAAAGAAAATAACGCTTTACCGTCTTTGCCGGTAATAATGCTCGGTTTAAAAAACGCGGTATCGGCAAATTCTTTCCTGGATTTTACTTGCCCGGAAGATTGTTGTTCGCGTAAGTTACTGCCTGCATAACCGCTCTTCCGATCTTTTTCCCCGTTGCTTACTTCGGCCATTTTAGAGACTGTACCCAAACACAGACTATCGGAATACCCCTCATCTTTACCGAGACCGCGCCGTAGGCCTAGCCAGCTCCTCCAAGACCGTAAAGATGGAGGCTGAGGAACTCTATCTTTTTCCCGGAATGAACTAAGAATTTTTTCGAGCATTCCCTCTGTAATTGGCAATGAGCTAAAATAGGGAATAAAAGCTGAATGCTGCATTAATCCGTAATACGTGTCTAACGCATAGAGGGAATCAAGCCACGGATGTTGAGAAACCGCGTAGTATTCAAGCGAGCGGTCATACATCAATGCGAGCGCCTCTGCTTGTTCGGGATTTCCACGATCGTCTTTTACTTCAATGCCCCACGCAGTTTCTTTCCCGGGAGCAAGTTCTTTGGTGAAAGGATTTATGATAACCTGCAATTTCTTTTCAGGCCATGGCACCGAGATTGTGACCGCTCCGGAATGCGTCTGCCCGTTTTTTACCCCAAACCAACGCAGAGAAAAACCGCCCTTCATTTCTTCGGTTACCGGAACCTCGAGAACCTGGACAGGAAATTTTCCGGGTAATAGTTCATTACGCAAAAAATATCCGTTTGCCCATAGTTCAAGACAATAGATCCCCGAAGCAAAACTTGAGCCGATGACAAATCGGGCAATATCACCAACCGCGCATTGCTCTTTTTCGCTCAGCATGACTGAAGCGGCATTCACCGGAACCGCAGACTTTGGGTTTTTTGCCACAACAAAAATCTTACTCTGCTCTACTTTCTGACCCCAGGGATCTTCTGTTCTCTCGGTAATCCGATAGACACCCTGTGGTAATTTACTCAGTTCAATCTGTGCTTTTCCATCTGCGCCATGTTCAAGAACGCCTTCGGTAATTTTTTTATCATTCGCAACATCCTTTAACTGCAAATCAAGCGGAGGCAGCCAGTGGCCAGGCAGATTCCCGTATTCTTGCGAATAACCAAATCCGAGTTCGTCGAGCGATTTAGCCGGAGTATCGCTTAAACGAAAAACCTCATAACTGCCTGATGCGCTCAAGGGAGTTTCATTTAAGGTAAGCAGCGCCGAAGAAATCCGGATAGGCTCATGCTCAAAGAAAAATCCTTTTTCAGGTTCAATGACAAAATACAACGCCTCTTTTCCCGCGGTGTAAGCCTGCTGAGCGGTAATCGTCCTTCCTCCGGCATCGCGGCCTTCAACTTCGATGATGAATTGAGAAATATCCGGCAAGGCATTCCCTCCGTACATTGCCCCCTGCGGCACTGGCGTAAAGGGTATGAAAAAATTCCCCTGGGCGTCTGTTTTTATATCTCCCGCGACAAGATCCTGCGGATAGTCAGAATAGGATTGGACCCAATGGCGAAAACACCAGGGAAGATAAAATCGTTTTTTGATCCGGTATTTTACCGGCGCGTCAGGAACAACGCCTCCAAAATAATACCGCGCCTTACCCCGGATGGTAACTGGCTGGTTATATTTCCAGGGCTCAGACGCCTTTTCAAGAATGATCTCGAACTCCGGGCGCTTATATTCTTCCACGACAAAAGGTATCCTGGTGACATTGCTATAGCCTTCCCCGGCAATCAGGACACTTATCGAATAGTTCCCAAGGACTCTGCCTTTTGGAATTTGAAAGGCCAGGCTCTCGCTGGCAAACTCTCCCAAAGGAATCTCCTTGCTGAAAAATTCTTCACTATTGGGATCAGACGCTGAAATCTTTACCGTGCCTCCTTGCAGAGTCCGGAAACCCTGAGGCGTACGCCACATGCCAATCGCCTTAACGTTCACAGTATCAGAAGGCCGGTAAATCGGCCGGTCGGTTTCCGCGAACACAATGATTGGATTGGGAGGTTCATAGAAAAAATAAATGTTGTTTCTTAGGTATGCAGACGCTCCTTTGTGGCGCGCAAGCGGATCAAGAGAATATCGCGTATCAGCTTCGGGAAAAACAGCGACTGGAACAGACAGTGACGCAAACCCGCGCGAATCAGCTTGAGAATCGGCTGTTTTTTCTACGCTCCCACTATGGTTTAGATCACAAAGTAAACTGGTAATTTCTGCTTTTTCTATTGGCTCTCCGGTTTGCAGGTTGAGGGCGTAGAACCGGAAAACCGCGTCATCAATCTTTTCATCCTGAGTGTTCTTCTTGCTTAAGTATTGATAATACGCGGTACGCGCTTTTGTAGTTTGCCCTTGGCTTATCAACAGCGCAAAATCGGTGATATTCAAAAATCCTGCCCAAACGAATTCACTCCCAATGGAGAAATTACGGTTGGGGCTGGCAAGGATCAAAAAGACACCTAATGGTAAATCCGGCGGCAGCGCAACCTCAGAATGGATAGCTTTGTAATTTTCGTATTTGGGAATATCAAATACCCAAGTCTTACAATAACTCTTCTGGGTTACATACTTCTTCACCCACTCATTCTCAGGATTATTCAGCAACGAAGACCACCCGCGAACATTCTTCCGCTCAGAAGCTTCTTGGCGGTACAGAACCTGCGGATCAATCTGGTAAGCGCGAAAATAAATTTTCTTGATATTATTCGTACTTAAGAAGAATGTCTGCGGCCGGTCTGATTGAGCCGCAAGTACCCGCATATGAAAAACCTGCAACTCTATTTGCTGGCGACGGGCGCGGGCTGTTTTGCTGGAAAAAGTACCCGGGAACGTCCGTTCAATCTCTTCGTAGAGATTCACCGCCTCAGCGTAACTCTGTAAATTTTCGGCAAGAATCCCCGCTTCTAAACCGGCTTGCGCCTTCGCCGCTGCGGTAGAAAAATCGCGCATCCATCGCAGTAGAATCGCTTTTGCTTTCCTGCGCGCAGCTTCAATATCCTTAAAATCATACAAATGCGCATTCTGGAACGGGAAAATGAGGCGTTCAATTTCCCATCGTTCTCCGGCTTCAAAACGGACCGCGCTCCGTAAACGGCTTGCTTCCTCAATAAGTTCAAGCGCAAGCATCCCTGGCGAATCCTGGATATCCACCGGAAGACGGAAATTCTCTACTAAAAATATATCTTCCTGTGGCCGGGGCAAGTCACGCATATTCTGTGCGTCCTGAAGAATAAAATGGATCCAGCTGAAAATGACATAATCAAAAAGGGTGGGATACATTCCAAAATCTACGCCCTCGATCTGAAAAAAATAACCCTGAGCCCGCAGATCGACTTGAGCAAGCTCGCGGGACATACGGAGTAATGCCTGATAGGAAGATATAATCTCTTTTTGAAGCTGCTTTGGCGTTAAGCGAAATACGTCGGTCTCCCCCTCCCGGATGTCCGTTGACTGAATTGATGAATATTGAAGAGAGAAATTTTGCAGGATTTCAGCTTTTAAGACTAAAACAAGCGCTTTATATGGCATCCGCTCTGGAAGCGTAACCTGGAGAACCTTCTCAGCAGCTTCTCCGTACCGGTATAAATGAGCAAGTGAATCACAAAGACGGAAAAAAGCCTTCCAGCGTATTTCATCGCGTGCGCTTTCTTGAAAAATCTTTTCATAGATGTTAGCCGCTTCCTGAAAAGCACGATTTTCAAAAAGCTCGTCGGCTTTGGTCAACTCCGCAGCAAATGAAGATGAAAAGAAGCAGAAGAAAACTACACTCAGAGAAATTACCAACCATCCCCGCATCCTCGCCTCCTTTGATAATCTCCAAGGAAAACCGGCGCCCGATTCAAAAGCGCAGTTAGAAAAATTCTATCACTTTTCCAGAATCCTACCAACTATTTATTGATGGTTGGCTTAATATACTCTTCTTCCTTCTTGGCTCATCCAACGCTCAAAAAGTACAAGATTTTCTGCGCGGAGAAAATCTTTTTTGATAAGGATCGTACTTTTCCCCATTCGTTTCATGACCTGGTTTGATAAAAGTAATTCCGAGAACCCACAACGCTGAGCGTCCTGAATACGCGCGCCATAGACAATCTTAGAAATTTTTGCCCAATGGCAGGCAGAAAAACACATCGGACACGGCTCACAGGTTGAATAGAGAACACAACCGGAAAGATCGATGGTTTTAAGCTTCTTGCAAGCCAGACGGATCGCAATGATCTCAGCGTGAGCAGTGCTGTCCTGTGTCGCCCAAACCCGATTATGACCGACACTAATAACCCGGTCATTTTTACGGATACAAGCGCCAAACGGCGATTGGTCTTTTTTTAAGCCTTGTTCCGCATTCTGAATGGCAAGCTTCATGAAAAAAGCATCATCGCGGGAATGCATGCGGTTTTTCTTTGAGTAAATTTTTCTTTTCTTGGAAAAACCCTATCAAAGCAGGAACCCAGCAGAGATTTGCAGCGATAGTTTCACAAGCAACGAAAACTTGGCGGGTAGGATGAAAACCGGCAGAGCGAACAAGAAAAAGGCCCACCGGAACGACAAGAATAACCAAAAGACTGGCAAGCATAACCGGATTTTTGCGATAACTCAGCAACGCCTTTGGAATTGATTTCTCCTGCTTATAAAAAAATATAAATCCAGCAATATTTGCACCAATCTGATCAGACATCGCATAGAAGTAAGGAACATAAAAACTCTCGGATGCATACATATCCACTCCAGCGAATCTGCTCAACCAATCCACAAACCAGGGGAAAAAGATACCCAGAAATTTTCCCCAACCATATGCTTCAGCAAAAGAACTTTTCTTTTTGAGAAACCTCTGTCTTATCGAGAAAACACCCTCAAAAATACTTTCGCCTTCTCCGGAAAAAACCCGGACCAGCCATTCCGTAAACCAATACCTCGGGTATTTAAGCCAGTCAAAAAATACCCCAAAAAATATCCCAAAACCGTATCCACACAGGGTAAAACCCAATAGCTCTTTAAAGTTAGATTCTTCTCGCTGGGGCATAAACCAAATCTTTCAGAATTGTCACTCGTTTACAAGGCGAATACGGCAAAAAGATGCGGAGGGAAACAATCGGCAATCATCCAAAAGAAGTCACTTTCCAAAGTGCTTCTCAATAAATTCCTTCATTACCCGGGTGGCTTCATCCTTGCACTGGCCGCAGACAGTCCCGAGCTTGGTATGTTCCTGGAGCTCCAGAAGCGTCCGCGCCCCCTCAAGAACGGCATGTTCAATCTCAAAATCAGTAACATTCATACACTGACAAATAAGCCGCGCTTCTTCTTTTTCAACCTTATCGCCCATTCCATGTTTTGCGTAATAATCGTTGATTGCCGCGCGGAGCGCTTTATCCCCAAGAACTGAACAGTGAATTTTATGATCAGGCAGTCCGCCTAATTCTTTTGCCACATCTTTGGGGCTGAGCCGAAAAGCCTTGTCAAGCGGCATGCCTTTTACCATTTCGGAAAGAACGGATGTACTGGCAATGGCACTGGCACAACCGTAGGTTTTCCATTTACAGTCAAGGATAACCCCTTTCTGCCTATCGACCCGGATCACTACCATCATTTCATCCCCACATTTCATATTTCCCACAAGCCCGCTCCCATCGTATACGGTCGTATCGTCGTCACGCAAAACGTTCCGGGGATTCGTAAAATGGTCTTTGAGTTTTTCGGTATACACCCAGTTTTGTTTTTGTTCCATAACACTACCGTTTTTTATAGGCGGTTGACATACCCCGAATCTTGGCAATAACCTGGGCCAAAACCTGCACTGTATAGTTTATTTCCTCCTCTGTAGTAGATCTCCCCATGCTGATACGTATCGAACCATGGGCGCGCTCAGGAGTAATTCCGGTCGCAAGAAGTACGTGTGAAGGGTCGAGCGATCCTGACGCGCAAGCAGAACCCGTCGAAACAGCAATGCCTGCAAGATCAAGGTATAAAAGAATCGCTTCGCCTTCTGCCCCCTCGAATGAAACATTCAATGTTCCTGCTAAACAATCATTGGGATGCCCGTTAAAAGAAATATCCGGAATGCTTTTCTCGATTTCCGCTTGCGCTTTTTGCTTTAATTCAAAAAGTCTTTTTGATTCATCGCGCATCTCTTGATCACGCAGCTGAACTGCTTTCCCAAAACCAATAATCCCAAGCGTATTCTCAGTCCCTGCCCGACGCCCGCCTTCCTGATGGCCGCCGCGAATAAATGGACAGAAAGACACGCCTTTTTTTACATAGAGCGCCCCTACGCCCTTGGGACCGTAAATCTTATGTGCGGAGAACGAGAGAAAATCAACATCCAGCTCTTTTACGTCCACGGGGATTTTCCCGACTGCCTGCACCGCATCGGTATGAAACAAAACCCCCTTGGAATGGACAAGCTGAGCAATCTTTCTTATATCTTGTATCGTTCCGATTTCGTTATTCGCCATCATCACCGAAACAAGAAGGGTTTCGGAATCAAGCATTGAGGCAAGTTGATCAATGTTCATTTTCCCGTAGCGGTCAACATCGATGTATGCTACAGAGTTTCCGCGCTCAAGCAGGCACTTTGCGGTTTCAAGTATACAAGGATGTTCGATCCTGGTCGTAATAACCTTGTGTTTTTTCCCACAGGCTGAAGTACAATGATACGAAGAACTACAGGAAGATATATTAAAAACAGTATTATTGGCTTCGGAACCGCTCCCGACGAAAATCAACTCGCTGGGCTGAGCTCCGATAAATGCCGAGATTGTCTCACGCGAATCCTCAATTGCCTTGCGGGAGTCTCGGCCGAATCCATGTAAACTCGAAGGATTTCCAAAGAGGTCAAGAGCCTGAACAAGCACCTTCTTAACTTCCGGATGAATAGGTGTTGTCGCGTTGTGATCAAGGTAAATGCGTCTTTTTTCCATAGTCATACTGCCCCATATCGGGTAGTTTATTATACCGCAAAATTAAAAAAGGGGAAAACCAAATGCCTCCTACTTACTGTACAAAAACATCCGTTCAACAGCCGAGCGGGCCTTCTGAGCGATATCTCCCGGCACCACTACTTCATCGCGCATATGCTCAAGAGAAAATAAAACTCTTTCCAAGGTGATTTTTTTCATATTGGGACAAATGGCCCGAGTTGTCGCGGGATAAAATTTTTTCTCAGGATATTTTTCCTGCAGAACCAAAGCCAGCTCTTTTTCTGTTGCGATAATAAATTCCTGATGTTGAGATTGAGCGACAAAACGTAACATTCCGCCGGTAGAAAGAATCTGGTCGGATTTATTTAACACGCCGCCCAAACACTCAGGATGCGATAAAACCTGCGCCCGGGGATATTTTTTCTTCTGCTCGTCGATATCCTCCGGAAGGATTTTCGCGTGCGTCGGGCAGTATCCGGGCCATACAATGAACGTGCGATTTAAGACTTTCGCGGTATATTCAGCCAGATGTTTATCGGGAACAAAAATAACCGGATCTGTTTCCTGAAACATTCCCTTCACGACCGCGACTGAATTTGCTGACGTACAGCATACATCGGATTCTGCCTTGACTTCGGCGGAAGAATTCACATAACAGACAACGCGGGCATCCGGATTTTTTTGTTTTAGAGCGCGTAAGCCGTCAACAGTAACCATATTTGCCAAAGGACAACCCGCTTTTTTTTCGGGAATAAGCACTGTTTTATCCGGCGAAATAATTTTTGCTGTTTCGGCCATAAAATAAACCCCGCAGAACACAATGACCTGGGCATCGGTTTTTGAAGCTTCGATACTCAACCCCAAAGAATCACCGCAAAAATCAGCGATCCTCTGGACTTCAAGCGGTTGATAATTATGGGCGAGAATAACTGCGTTCCGCTTTTTCTTCAAAACCTGTATTTTTTCGATGATTTTTTCCATACGACTTCCTGTATTCTGATTATTTTTTACTGTGGCCAAAACCCCTGGCGATTGTGCGCCCGATTGACCGAACCATTCCCGTGATACACTGATAACATTTTTCCGACTCTTCATCGATGCATATTTTTTCAGGATAAATTTGGTAGTGTTTACGAAACTCTCGTGGAGTCATATTTGGCATAATCACGTTTGCTCCGCAAAGAAGCGCCTTCTTGCGTCCATTGGAATCAAGTGTCCCTGTCGCGGTTGTCGCTGGAATATGGGCGTTCTCCGTCACCAACCGCGTAAGCGCAATAACCTTCAACACCAGCTCCAAAGATGTCTTCTTAGTCCCGGCGAGCGGTGTTTCCGGATGCGCTAAAAATGGACCAACGCCAACCATGTCCAACTGCAAATCCCGAAACAACAAAATATCTTGAGCCATACTTTCATCTGTTTGCCCGGGAAGCCCGAGCATCGTGCCTGAACCAACCTGAAAATCAAGCCGCCTTAAACTCTCCAAGCAGAGAAACCGTCTGGAAAAAGAAGAATCGGGCTTTAAAACCCGGTATAGCCGTTCATCAGAAGTCTCGAATTTTAAAAGATACCGCTCAGCTCCCGCGTCACGGAAACTCTTCAAATCAGAATAACGCTTCTCCCCCAGAGAAAGAGTTATCGCAAGATTACAATCCTGCTTAATCCTTTTGATAAGCCGGCACAGTGTCGCCCGCGAATAGAAAGGATCTTCGCCGGACTGTAAAACTACTGTTCGAATCCCAAGCGCTTGAGCGGTTCGGCAAGCAGCAAGAATCTCTTCAACGCTTAACCGGTACCGAAATAACTTCTTATTACCACGACGCAAGCCGCAATACAAGCAATTTTTTACGCATACATTGGAAAATTCAATGATCCCGCGCACATGAACCCCTCGGCCCATGAAGCGCTTCCGAAGATTATCGGCTCTTGAAAAAAGACGCTGACACCGAATATTATCTTTTTCGCGCAATGCCGCAAGAATTGTGTCTTTGGTATAACTCATCAGAAAATAACTTTTGGAATTTTTTAATTTCCCCGGCTATGTCTTTTTTCTGAAGTACCGCTCCAATCGCGCAAAGACCTTGAGCTCCTGCCTGAAGAACCAAACGAGCGTTCGAAAGATTAATCCCCCCGACAGCAACTAAAGGAAGTGAGACTTCTTTCCGGATCTGAACGAGCAATTTTACCCCGCAAGGTTTCCCTGCGTCATGCTTTGTCTTTGTCGCAAAGATCGGCGCGACGCCAAGGTAATCAGCTCCATCATCTTCAGCCGCGCGCGCCTCGTCTCTCGTGTGGACAGTCACTCCGATAAGCCGTTCTTTACCGAGGAGCCTCCGGGCAATCTTGCACGGCAAATCATCTTGTCCTAAGTGCACCCCGTCAGCGCCTACCGCTAAGGCAATATCAACTCGGTTATTGACGATAAAAATTTTCTTTTTGCAGAGTAACCGTATTTTTTTTGCCTCACGGTACATCCGTTCAGAAGACAAACCCTCTGCCCGATACTGGATAACACCAACATCCGCACGGAGCGCGGCTTTAATATCAGAAAAAATATTTTTCCGGCTCAGCGCGTGGTCGGTAATAAAGTAGTATCCTCTCATACAAGATACACGTTCTGCCGAATCGAAAGCGTACGCGCGGGGGTATGCGCCAGAAAATCAAAAAGTTTTTCGCGGAATGTACCTGGTCCGTGCGCGCAAGACGCCGCTTTTTCTGCCGCACATTCAAAATAAACAAGCGCGGAAACCGCAGCAAGAAGGTAGTCGGACTCAACTCCAACGCAGGCTCCAATTAACGAAGCGACCATGCACCCTGTGCCTACAACTTCACCCATGATCGGGTGGCCATTCCGTATGCAGTAACTCCTGACTCCGTCTGTTATCACATCTTCTTTCCCGGTCACCGCAACGACACACGAATGCGCAAGCGCAAACTCTTTGGCAATTCGATACATTCCCTCAACCGAAGAGCTGTCTACTCCTTTCGTGATTACTTTTTTCCCGCTTAATCGAGCAATCTCTGAGGCATTCCCTTTGATGACCGCCATCTGCACTTTCCTGAGCAATTTCGCTGCGCTTTCGTTGCGAAATCGCGTAGCTCCAACTCCGCAAGGGTCAAAAACAACCGGTATCTTCTTCGCATTCGCAGCAGAACCCGCCGCGACTGCCGCCTGCACAAATAAAGAGGTTAAAGTTCCGATGTTTAAAACAAGACTCGAAGAAAGCCTGGTCATATCCGCAGCCTCTTCAGGCGCATGGGCCATGACCGGAGAAGCACCAACCGCTTTTACAGCTTGGGCGCAATCGAAAATCGTAACCCAATTGGTCAAATGATGAACCAGCGGACTCAGTTTACGTACGCGCTTAAAAATCCCCGGAACATCAATGTTTATTTTCCTCATAGCCTTCTACGATTTTCTGTGTAATCAGAAACACGCCAAACTCAGCAAAAAGATTAGGAAATACCCTAATCTGTTTTCGTCCGGCTAAGTACGCTGCTTCAAGAATAGTAATCTTTTTTTCCTGGCAGTATCGCTGAAAATCAAGAATACTGAAAAAACGGACGTTGGGCGTTTGATACCAGCGGTGCGGCAGACTGGCAGTCACCGGAGCAGTCCCAGAGAAAAAGAGTTTCAACCTCGACCGATAATGGGCAAAATTCGGGAAAACAACGATCGTTTTCCGGGCAACACGCAGAGACTCTCCAATAACAAAATGCACATTCCTTACCTCCTGCAAACTCTCATTCAGCAGAACATAATCAAAAGATTGGTTCGGATATTCGGAAAGACCTTTCTCGATATCACCGTACAACACGCTAATCCCCTTTTCAACACACTGATGAATCGCTTCGTTATCAAACTCGATGCCCTGCCCACATATTTCTTTTTCGCGAATGAGAAGCTGCAGTAATTCTCCCTTCCCGCATCCAAGATCAAGAACGCGGCTCCTTGCCTCTACCATCTGATAAATTACCCGCACAACAAGCGGCAGCGCAGTAAACTCCATTATCTTCCCTATGTTTTCCGTAAAGTCTGATTAAGGAAATTCCGGATGATCCTCGCCTGCTCATCAAATTCAATCAGAAAAGCATCGTGGCCATAGTTTGATTGTATCATAAAGTATGTCGCCTCGACGTTATGATTTTTTAAAACCCGGACAACTTCTTCGGATTGAGAAGCGGGATACAGCCAATCGGAATCACAGGCAAGAACCAAGAATCTTGCTTGCCGCGGTTTGCCGTGGGCAAAGAGAGCATCCCCGGAAAGATCGAAGTAGTCCATCGCCTTGGTGAGATATAAATATGAGTTTGCGTCGAAACGTTTCACGAACGCATCTCCCTGATAACGCAGATACCCTTCAACCTCAAACTCGGTTGTAAAAGATGCTGCGATTCCTTCTTTCTTTTTCCGGCGCGAGAATTTATCTTCCATCGAACTTTGACTCATATAGGTAATGTGCCCAATCATCCGGGCTACTGAAAGCCCTTTATAGGGTTGTCCAAAATCGTAATAATTGCCTGCCCTCCATTCCGGATCCGCCATAATCGCCTGTCTGCCTACTTCACTAAAGGCAATTTGCTGGGGTGAATGTTTCAGAGCGGTTGAGATCGCAATGACATTCTCCACGCATTCCGGATAAATCGCGGACCACAAAAGAGCCTGCATACCTCCCATGGAACCTCCGGCAACACAGAGAAGCTTCTTAATCCCCAGAAAGTCGACCAACTTTTTCTGGACACGAACCATATCGCCGATAGTGAGCAAAGGAAATTCAAGTCCATAGGGTTTTTTTGTTTTTGGGTTTATCGAGGAAGGTCCGGAAGTGCCTTTACACCCTCCTAAAACATTTGAACAAATAATAAAATACCGGTCTGTGTCAAAAGCTTTCTGCGGACCAACCATATCGTCCCACCAGCCGGGCTTCTCATCCCCCTGATGATATCCTGCTACATGGGCATCTCCAGACAGGGCATGAGTGATGAGAATCGCGTTGGTCTTTTTACTATTCAATGTGCCGTATGTTTCATAGGCAATCTGAAGCAGCCAAAGTACCCCTCCTAATTCACACTGAAATCCTGTTTTTTCATCATAAAAATCACAGTACTCAGTCTGAACAAGCCCAACACTTTTTGAATCCATGATTATATTCTCCGCTTCATCTATTCCTGAAAAAGCCAGGTCGAAAGATACCGCTCTCCGCAGCTCGGAAAAACAACTACAATTGTTTTTCCTTCTGATTCTTTGCGTTTGGCAACTTCAAGCGCAGCCCACAATGCCGCACCGCTGGAAATGCCGACAAGAATACCCTCCTCCCGGGCAAGCCTGCGCGCAAAAATACCCGCATCCTCATGGCGAACCTGGATAACTTCATCGATAATATCCCGGTTTAAAACCCGGGGAACAAACCCTGCCCCAATACCTTGGATTTTATGCGGACCTGGTTTACCACCGGAAAGCACCGGAGAATCTTTAGGCTCAAGCCCGATTATTTTTACTTTTGGCTTACGCTTTTTCAAGACTTCGCCGACTCCGGTAATCGTCCCGCCGGTTCCTACTCCAGCAATAAAAATATCTACCGCGCCGTCTGTGTCATTCCAGATTTCTTCTGCTGTCGTCTTACGGTGAATCTCCGGATTAGCAGGATTACTAAACTGCTGAGGAATGAAACTATTGGGGATGGACTTGGCCAATTCTTCAGCCTTCTCGACAGCGCCGCGCATTCCCTTCGAGCCATCAGTCAGCACAAGTTCTGCTCCGAGAATTTTTAAAAGTTGCCTCCGCTCCAGGCTCATTGTCTCAGGCATGGTGAGAATTAAACGGTACCCCTTGGCTGCGGCGACAAACGCAAGAGCAATACCGGTATTGCCGCTTGTCGGCTCAATGATTACCGATTCCTTAGCCAGCAGTCCTTTTTGCTCCGCATCTTCAATTAAAGCTACACCAATCCGATCCTTAACACTCGAAAGCGGATTGAAAAATTCAAGTTTCGCAAGTATCTTTACCGAAAGACCCTGAGCAATTTTATGAATCTGCACTAACGGCGTATTGCCTACAGTTTTTGTGATATCGGTGAATATCCGCGACATAAAATCCTCCTGGTTATGCTTTTTTGAGTGCCTGATCGATATCCGCAAGAATATCATCAATATGCTCGAGCCCAATAGAAAGCCGGATAAAATCAGGAGTAACCCCAGTAGATAGTTGCTCTTCCTCAGATAACTGCTGATGTGTTGTTGTCGCTGGATGTATGGCCAATGTTTTGGCGTCTCCGATATTCGCAAGATGTGAAATAAGCTCAAGCGCATCGATAAACTTCCGTCCAGATTGAGCCCCTCCGCGAATTCCAAAACCAATAATCGCCCCGCTGCCACAAGCAAGATACTTTTTAGCCCGTTCCTGCTCCGGGCTACCGGGTAAACCCGGATAATTAACCCAGGCTACCTTTGGATGTTTTATAAGGTAGTTTGCCACAGAAAGCGCGTTCTCAGAATGACGCTGCATCCGAAGGTGGAGTGTTTCAAGCCCCTGAAGGAGTAAGAACGCGTTAAATGGTGAAAGCGCCGGCCCTAAATCCCGCAAAAGAGAAACCCGGGCTTTCGTGATGTACGCTATGTTGCCGAATGGTTGCAAAGCCTCGATAAAATTAACCCCGTGGTAACTTGGATCCGGCTCAGCGATGAGCGGAAACTTACCTCGCGACCAATCAAAATTTCCGGAATCAACGATTACCCCTCCCAGAGAAGTTCCATGGCCACCGATGAATTTCGTTGCTGAATATACAACAATATCCGCGCCAAAATCAATTGGTCGCAGCAGATACGGCGCAGCCGTATTGTCGAGAACGAGCGGCAATCCATTTGCATGAGCAATAGAAGCAATGCCCTCTATGTCGGCGACATCAAGCTTGGGATTTCCGATTGATTCTGCGTAAAGCGCCTTTGTGTTTGGAGTAACTGCTTTCTGAAATGCAGCTAAATCATTTGATGGCACAAATTTCACTTTTATTCCCAATCTGCGAAACGTATGATGGAACAGATTGTAAGTCCCTCCGTATAAGTTATCCGCTGAAACGATTTCATCATTTGACTGCGCAATATTAAGCAAAGAGAGCGTTATCGCAGACTGGCCGCTTGCAACTGCCAAAGCCCCCACTCCCCCTTCAAGAAGCGCCATACGC
This sequence comes from uncultured Planctomycetia bacterium, assembly GCA_964634935.1. Lineage (GTDB taxonomy): Bacteria > Omnitrophota > Gorgyraeia > Duberdicusellales > Duberdicusellaceae > CAZWJT01. The sequence goes on from CAZWJT010000008.1 coordinate 53,294, forward strand.
TTCTCCAAAACATCAGTCGTAGGGTTCATAAGCCGCGTATAAATATTGCCGAATTCTTTCAGTCCAAAAAGATTCGCCGCATGTTCGGTATTCTTGAATTGATACGATGTCGTCTGATAAATAGGCACTGCGCGCGCGCCGGTTACAGGGTCCACTGCCTGTCCTCCATGGAGCGCAAGTGTTTCAGCCTTAAGCTTCTTTGATACCACATTCATAAGTTACTCCTTTCTCAGAAAAACAGTGAAATCTGTCGGCCAGACACCAGTTTCCACGATACCTGCCCTTAGATTCCTCCTCCTTCCTCAATATACCAAACATCGTCAAAGCGTGTACGCCTGGTAATTTCTACCTGCACTATTTTTGAAGATTGCACCCGAATGGTTATAAAGCCATTGTCCAATTCGCACAGGGAATCCCGAATATCCTGGATAATCGCATCATTAATAACTGTCCCGGTAAAATTTTGAGTTTTGTGTAGCGCCATTTTTTTCCTCCTCCGGATAAAAATCATCGTTTCGCGCACGGAAAAGATTTTTCTTTGGACAAACTGATTTTCTCTTATCCATCTTGCCCTTCCAAAGAAACGCTACACATGAAAACACCATGCGCATGGAATCCATACCGATACCAGTATTTTCTATCAAAAACTTGACAATCCCGCTGTATCATATAATCATACGTTTTTCCGGGCAATCATCTTCGGTGTTAAATCTGGTAAACACAAGGAAGAGAAAGTTTTGCTTGATGCATCTGCACTAAATCTGCCAAGGTAAAGGAAGTAAGAAATGCAACAATTGCTTCACTCAGTTTCTTCCAGATATCATGGGTAACGCAGACGGTATTGCGCGCGCAAGCGTCTTTACTCTTGACGCACTCAACGATATTCAGATCACCCTCAAGAACCTGAACAATCTCCCGTAAGTTGATCTGGGCCGGGCTTCGGGTTAAAACATACCCTCCATGTACGCCCCTGCTTCCGGCAATAAGCCCATGAGATTTTAGAGCAATTACTATTTGACTTAAATATTTCTCCGATATGCCTGCTTTTTTGGCTATTGCCTTTAGAAAGACTGGACCTTGCCCAGAATAGAGAGCAAGCTCAAGCATAAATCTAAGACCATAGCGAGAGCGAGTTGATATTTTCATCTTCTTTTTTATCCTGAATATTTTAATAAATATGATCTATATTAATCATTACTTAATCCATAGAATTAGTAGTAATTATAAAGAAATAAACCTGCCTGTCAAGAAAAAAATAAAATTAATCGAAAAGATTAAACAGCGCAGGCAGGAGCATCAAAAATAATCGTAGCTTTGTTGTCTGATACCTCGAGAAAACCTCTTTGCAAAACGTCGAATATAACGTCCTTTCCCTGGGGTTCCGTTATGGTAATCTTCCCCTCTTTTAACTGCGCGATAAGCGGAGCATGGTGAGCCAGTATTCCAAGATATCCAAAGGCGGCGGGAACAATAAGCGATACCGCGTAAGCCCGGTATAAAATTCCTGTGGGAGAAATAATGGTCAGTTCAAAAGATTCTTTCATTAAAGGCCCTTTTTCATTCTTTCGGCCTTCTCAAACGCTTCTTCAATCGTACCAACCATAAAGAAAGCTTGTTCAGGAAGCTCGTCGCATTTTCCTTCAAGAATCATCGAAAAACCCCGGATCGTGTCACGCAGTTTTACATATCTTCCCGGCATTCCGGTAAACGTCTCTGCGACAAAAAAAGGCTGTGAAAAAAACCGCTGAATCTTCCGCGCCCGGTACACGACGAGCTTATCGGCATCCGAAAGCTCCTCAATACCAAGAATAGAAATAATATCCCGGAGATCTTTATAGCGCTGTAAGATACGCTGGATTTTCATTGCTACATCGTAATGTTCTTGTCCGACAATCCGCGGATCGAGAATTTTCGAAGCAGAATCCAACGGATCAACAGCAGGATAAATCCCCAGTTCGGCGATTTGGCGCGATAAGACTATTTTCGCGTCAAGATGCGAAAAGATCACGACGATAGCCGGATCAGTCAAATCATCCGCAGGAACATACACTGCCTGCACCGAAGTAATCGCTCCATTGCGTGTCGAGGCAATACGCTCTTCAAGTTGCGCGATTTCCGTGGCCAAATGAGGCTGATAGCCGACAGCTGAAGGAATGCGCCCAAGCAAGGTTGACACTTCCGAGCCTGCCTGTACGTATCGATAAATATTGTCTACAAAAAACAGGACATCCCGGCGCTCTTGGTCTCTGAAATATTCGGCCATAGTAACTGCTGAAAGCCCAACGCGTAACCGCGCTCCTGGCGGTTCATTCATTTGACCAAAAACAAGCACGGTTTTGTCAGCGACCCCCGAAGCGTTCAATTCAAGCCAAAGTTCATTTCCTTCCCTGGTCCGTTCACCAATTCCTCCAAAAACGGAAACACCTCCATGCTCCTGGGCAATGTTACGCATAAACTCCATTACCAAAACTGTCTTACCGACCCCCGCACCGCCAAAAAGCCCGATTTTTCCTCCCCGAGGAAAAGGAGCCAAAAGATCAACCACCTTCAATCCGGTTTCCAGCACTGAAGAAATGGGAAGTTGCTCCTGAAAATTGGGAGATGCCCGGTGGATCGGCGCTTTCATCTCGGCTTGCGGAATATCGCCCTTCCCGTCGATGGGTTTTCCCAACACATTAAAAATTCTTCCCAAAGTCTGCTGCCCTATAGGAACACTTATCGGCGCCTGCGTATTGTAAACCTTCATCTTCCGGGCAACGCCCTCGGTTGATGAAAGCGCGACACAACGCACCGTACTATTTCCCATAATCTGGGTAACTTCAAATGTCACATCAATATTTTTGTCCGGCTGGCTAATAGTCAAAGCGGTAAAAAGCTGAGGAACGCTCGCCCCTTCGGGAAAACGAACATCGACGATTGGACCGATAACTTGTACGACTTCACCGTATTCCATGATTATCCTTTCAAAACATCGGCTGACGATATAACTTCCAGTATTTCATTGGTAATCGTTGTTTGGCGCACTTTATTCCGGAGAAGAACTAATCCTTCAAATAATTCCTTGGCGTTTGCGGTAGCTTCACCCATCGCCAGAAGCCGGGCGCTGTGTTCTACGGAGAAAGCACTGAGCAGCATAAGCCGTATTTTACTGAAAATGCAGAGCGGTAAAAGCTCCTTGAGGAGTTCATTTGCTGCTGGTTCAAAAAGATATTCCCGAATAATATCTTTCTTGTTTTCAAGTGGCAAGATTTTTTCCACAATAAAACTACTCCGCGAGGCGGATTCAAAGTACGCATATGTACAGTAAACTTCATCTGTTTCGCAAGAAAGAAATTTTCCGATAAGCTCAGATGCTAAAGCGTCAACAGCGGCATCCGAACACCGTCCATGCAATGCTGTATAGGTATCTGCTATCGAAAAACCTCTTTTCTTAAAATACAGGTATCCTCTTTTCCCAACGCATACGAGACTTACCGGACTATCCTTATGAAGCTCAAGAAAACCCTCTGCCATACGAATAGCAATATGGTTATGGTTGCCACACAAGCCAGTATCCGAGGTAACAACACAGAGAGTAATCTTTTTTTTACCGGATCTCTTTTCCAGAAACGGACTGGAAAAATGCTCCAAGCTGGAAAGTGTCTGCTGAAGCATCTTTTGGATTGCATTGTAGTATTCACGCGCGCTCAAAAAGTGTTCTTGAGCCGTATTGAGTTTTGCGTGCGAAACAACTTCCATCGCCCGAGTAATCTTTCCCACGCTTTCAACCCCGCGTATCCTTCCTTTGATCTGCTTTAAGGATTGAATCATTTTTCTTGTGCGCCGTTTAAGCTATTCTTTGCAGCCGCTAAGGCTTTATTTAATTTTTCCTTGAGCGCGTCTGTTATTTCCTTGGTTTTCTCAAGTTCATGCACAATATCCGGATAGTTGGCGTTCATAAATTCATAGAGAATAAGCTCAAATTTTCTTATCGCGCCAGTTTCGATATCATCGAGAAAACCGTTATTTCCGGCGTAAACGATAATAACTTCCTGCCACAGCTGAAGGGGCCTGTACTGGTCTTGTTTTAAAACTTCAACCATGCGCTCTCCCCGCAAAAGTTGCCGTTGAACATTCCGGTCGACCTCAGCGCCGAATTGAGTAAAAGTTACCAATTCCCGGTATTGAGCAAGATCCACCCGCAATTGAGAGGCGACTTGCCGCGTGGCTTTTACCTGAGCTTTCCCTCCTACCCGCGATACCGAAAGTCCGACATTTACCGCGGGACGCACTCCAGCGTAGAAAAGATCGCTTTCCAGATAAATCTGCCCGTCAGTGATTGAGATAACATTCGTCGGAATGTAACTGGTGATATCCCCGGATTGTGTTTCAATGATCGGAAGAGCAGTAAGTGACCCTCCTCCTAAATCATCCCGCAACTTTGCCGCTCGTTCAAGGAGCCGTGAATGCAGATAGAATATGTCACCTGGGTATGCTTCTCTTCCCGGGGGTCTCCGCAAAAGAAGAGACAATTGCCGGTACGATTGAGCATGCTTGGAAAGATCGTCGTAGATAACAAGCGCGTGCTTGCCCGAATACAAAAACTCTTCTCCCATCGCGCATCCAGCATACGGCGCAAGATACTGAAGCGATGCCGATGCCCGGGCAGACGCCGAAACAATAGTCGTATACTCCATAGCTCCGTATTTTGCCAAAGTTTCTGCGACGGCAACAACGTTCGACATTTTTTGTCCTATTGCTACGTAAATACAGTATACGCCCTTGCCTTTCTGGTTAATAATGGTATCGATTGCGATAGCGGTTTTTCCAATCTGTCTATCACCAATAATCAATTCCCGCTGTCCCCGGCCGATAGGAATCATTGAATCAACCGCCTTAATCCCTGTTTCCAGCGGCTCCTTAACTGGCTGGCGTTCAACCACACCCGGAGCTTTAGCTTCAAGCGAACGAAAGCGTTCAGTGACCACAGGACCCTTACCGTCAATGGGCTTGCCCAACGCATTGACCACTCTGCCAACAAGGGCTTCGCCTACCGGAACCTGGACGACTTTCCCGGTTCTCCGGACAACATCCCCTTCCTTAATATCACGTTCCGGGTTATCCGGACCAAAAATAACCGCTCCGATACTGTCTTCTTCCAGATTGAGCACCATCCCCATTACATCGTTGTTAAATTCAACAAGTTCGCCCAGCATCACGTCATCAAGTCCGTGAATATGGACAATGCCGTCGCCAACCTGAATAACTCTTCCCACAAACTCAGTGGTAAGCCGGTTCGTATACTTCTCAAGCTCCTGTTTAATGATCGCGGTAATTTCTTCCGGACGTATCTGCATCTCGTTAAACCTTTATTTTTTAAGCTCCTGCCGCAGATTTTCTAATCTACGCTTCAGTGAAGCATCGATAACCACGTTACCTGAGATAATCTGTACGCCTCCCAAGAGTTCCGGGGCTAAATCCCAGTAGAGATTGACTTTTTTCTGAAATTTCTTTTCTATCTTTTGCTTCAAATCCCGAATAAGATCAAGCTCTAACGGGTATGTGGTTTTTAATAAAACATCGATCGCATCGGTATGCGAATAAGTCAACCGGATATAGTCAGCGATCGGCACGATAAAATCAATATGTTTTTTTACAAGCAGCAATTTCAGAAAATTCTTCAATTGCGGAGAAAATTCTGTCTTGAGAATATTCTCAAGACACTCGTATTTTTCCGAAAGAGTAATGCCGGGATTCCGAAGAAATTTTTCAAGCGCGGGATTCTCATCCAGAACCCATTTAAAGTTTTTTAATTCATCGATTGCTTGAGGGATGCCGATTGTTTCCTTGGCATGCCGCACAAAAGCATCCGCATAGCGCTTCGCAATGATATCACTGGTCATGTGAGTGTATCCATTTCTTGAATCAGTTTTTCAACGATTTTCCGGTCATCGTCGCCGCTCAGTTTCTTCTCGAGAACTTTTCCCGTCGTATCCACCACAAAATCGATTAACTGATCTTTCAATTCTGCTTGCGCTTGCGTGATTTCGTATTTGATATTTTGCCTGGTAATTTCAATAATTTTTTGGGACTCCTGGTGCGCGGCACGGGTGATTTCTTCAGCAAGCTTCTGAGCCTCATAGGAAGCTTGCTGAATTTTTTCCCTGCAGGTTGCGTCGATAACTGCCATTTTCCGCTCGTAATCTTGCTTAAGATTCTCAGTTTCTTTTTTTGCGTCGGCAATAGCCTGCATCTCTGATTTTATCCGCTCAGAACGGGCATCAAGAAGTTTAAGAAATTTGTTCCAGAAAAAAATCCTTAAGACAAACAACAGGATAAGAAACGAGATAATTTGCACAACGATCGTGCTGCTGTCCAGTAATTTAAGAAGTTCCATAGAATATCTTCCCGGTTATAAGCCCATTCCCAAAATGCCTTGCTATATTTTCCCGGAAACAACAAACGCAAAAACAAGCGCGTAAATGGTCAGTGCTTCGATAAAAGCGCACCCCGTTGCCATGGCAATGAGAATCTTCGTCGAAGCTTCGGGTTGGCGGCCAATCGCATCCATCGCCGAAGAAACGGATTTTCCAAGGCCCATCGCCGAACCAAACGCAGCAATTCCCACCGAGAGCGGAAGGGCAATCGCCAGAAAAATTTTGTAATCCATCTAAGCCTCCTTTGGTTGATTATGCGAACTTTGGTTTATAATAAGCGCAAAATAGATAGTCGTAAGCAACGAGAAAACAACCGCTTGGACAATCGCCGAAATAATCGTAAGGATTCCGCTGAATAAAAAAAGTGGGACGCCTTTTAAGCCAAAACTGGCAAGCACCGCAAGCAGTAAGTCATCCCCCCACATATTACTCCGCAAGCGCAACGATAGCGTGACTGGCCGGATAAGCTCCGAAACAACGTGAAGAAAAAACATGAGTAAGGGAAAAACGATGGTCAACCCCAACCATCCCCGCGGATTACCCATCAAATGGTCGAAGTAACCCAAAAAACCGAATTCCCGGAATGCGGTATATTGCACATAGAAGAAAACGCAGAGCGCTAAACCAAGGGTGATCGACCAGTTCGCAGTCGCTGATTTCATGAACGGCACTATACTCAGCAAATTCATTGCCACAATATACAGAAACATCGTTCCGATAAAAGGGGTGTACTTTCTTCCGCGTGGCCCGAGAATACCACAAACGAATGAATCAATGGCCAAAACGAAAACTTCCGCGATACTTTGATTCCGTGTGGGCAATGTCAATATCTTCCTTCCTGCAAGCCAAGCAAAAATAATAAGAAAAGTAACAAGCATCAATGAAAAAACTACATCTTCCCAGCGCCCGAGAAAATTGGCCCACGGAGCTCCCTTGTAGTGCTCATGCAGCAGCGTGACAAAATTGGGAAGCTCCAACGCCGGGGTATTTATTTGATTCATCCGTTTTTTATTTTCTTTTTTCTTGCTGCAGCGCAGCCCTGATTATCCGTATACTTTCAAACACACTTCCCAACAAACCCAAACCAGTGAAAAGAAAGGACGAATAAGCCGGAAATTTCCAATACGCATATAGATAGTTTCCCGCAACGTACCCGGTTAAAGGCCCTGCAACAAGTACGAAGGGAATGAGCAGAAGATACCCTGCGATAGTAATAAACTTATAAACCGAATTTTTCTCTCCTGCCACACATACCTCTGAACGACCGATTAAAAAAAATGTCTCCTGGCTTACTCGACCAGAAGACATAATGTATGTTTATTGAGCCTGCATAAGGAATATTATCCACAAAAGAAAGCTTTGTCAAGGTTTCAAAAAACTTGCAGGGGGGCTTGAATTTCTAAAAATCGATGTGCTATACTTTGCCTGTACACTGATAATTGACATAAATACAGACCTGAGTGAAAAAAGGCAAATCTCGAGCAATCGAGAGACGCAAAGCGACAGTCCCGGTGTGGGCCTGGTAAGACAGGCCGACCTCCCGGGAGGCTGCGCTGCCACAGAGGAATAAACCCTAAAGCGTTGCCTTTAGGGTTTTTGCTTTTAAGGGCCTGGGTGGGTTTGAAGGAGGTACGGCATGGAAGGAAAAACACAACGAATTCTCCTGTTCTGGACACTGAGCGGAATTGGATTTCTTTTCTTTTTCGTTGTGTTTTTATCTTTTTCACCGACCGCATCAGCAGAAAATTCTACAATTAGAATCGCCTGTATCATCCCTGAAATCCCAGGGAAAAATGTCGCAGTCATTGAAGAACATGCGACACTTCCTCTTCGACAAACAATTGACGAACAAAAAAAAGAAATAAGCCCAGAAAATAGTTATCCTCTGCTCTTCCAGAAAGAAACCAGAGAAAAAGTGGAAAGGGAAAATACAATCCTCTTGGTCACAACACAAACCGTCTACAGCCGCTAAAATTACTCCTTACGAAAAAATATTTTTCCGCGCAGGCCTTGGGAATATTTTCCGAAAACAATTAGCGTTCTGTCTTCTTTAAAGGAATATTGTGGATGTAGCGGCTCCCTTCAAAAAGGGTGATTTTTTTAATCAGCGGAACCTTGGGAAGATAGTAAACGGGAATTGTGTTTAAATTCAAAGTGAGCGTATGCTCGCCGGGTTGAACGTTCATAAAAGCATAACTTCCGGAATCATCAGTTATGGATTTCTTGCCGTCTTCAAGGACGAGTACGACCCGGCGGACGCCCTTATCAACACGGCTATACAACCCATCGTTATCCTTGTCCTCAAAGACAAATCCGGATATTTCTGAACGGGCGGAGATGCCAAAATCAACCCGTATACACTCATTATGCACGATGGAGACCTTTTGTGTTTGCGGGGTCGTCAGAACAAATCCGTCAGGAATTGTTTTACTATCAAGAGCAACAAGTCCCTTGTGTTGAGGAACCCGCTCAAATCTATAAAAACCCAGGGAAGAACTCAGGAGCGGATTCTCATGGAACAGAATGATCTTGATTTTTTCTACTCCAGGCTCATTGTCCTGGCGTATACCGTCAAAATTAATATCCTGAAATACGTAGCCTTCTATAGACCCGACTGGTTCCCAATGAATTCCCGTATCCCAGAGGGAACGCATTCCAAGATTAAAACTCGTTTCGATTCTTTCTTCCACGGCGCGATTCTCAGCCCAGACATTGCGAATCCGCGCCGAACCGAACAATTCCGCGTCGTCATTCAATCTCCAGGTAAGTGATGAGTAACCTTCGATATAATCTTCTCCGGTAAGAAAACCAAGATTTGATTCGGTGTCTTCCTCATTGCGAAAGAGAAAACGCACCGTACTCGAAAGCGGCGTATTCGGAAAAGATCCCGACCAATCAAGACCAGTCTCAAAGGCGGATGGCTTTGAACGTATTCCCGTAAAGCGTTCTTCGAGCCAGTTGAATTCCCGAGATAGATAGTAAAAAACATTCTTGCCGAGATTAATTCTGGCACTGGCTATGGCGCGTTCATTAAAATAATCGGAACCCGGGGAAGAGAAATTTTCATTCTCCTGATGGAAAAGATGCAATGAAACTTCCGCGTTATCCGGACGCAAAAGAGAAAATCTTTGTGATATCCCCGCATCAAAATTTTGATACCGGTATTGAGAAATACGACCAAGTTCATTACGCAGCGTGTAATGAGCCTGCAGAGAAGTATGAGGAGTAAGCCGGTAAAAAGCGCTTAAATCTAAATCTTGGTTCAGCCGGTGTTCGCTATCCCAAGCAGGATAGATTCTGTCTTGGAACAAATCAAAACTCCCCCGCAGCTCAAGATGCTCGATAGATTGGTTGTTAAAACTGAAAAGCATCCCAAGTTCTCCTTGGCGCGTAGCACTCCCGGTGCTGGTTGTGTAATCACGGTCGATATTCCTCAATTCAAAATCAAAGCTTCCCTGCGGTATCGCATGGCGCACCGTAAAAAGATGTGCCGGATCTTCTGGATCAGCCGCAAACTCGTATCCAATACTCCATTGATCAAGTTTCCAGATTCCACGTAAATCATACCCAACCGGGTTCAACTCAACCTCGCGATCTTTTCCAAAACCATGCACAACAGTCGCACTGTATTCCTGCGTAGCATCCGGAATATACTGCACATGGAAACCGTCAATAAACGCGTCCCTCTCACTGGTGAGACTCGGAGAAATAAACCCATATCCTAACGTATGTTCTCTTCCGGCAAAAGCGGTGTAACGGATCTTTTTATTGAATGCTGCGGCCGAAAGCATACCCCCTCTTAGACTAATACCTGGAAATACCAAATTCGCAAAATCCGGAGGCCGCTCAAAAAAATCAAATGCGCGCAGACTAAACCCATCAAAGGTGCCGATATGCCCGTCAGTAATCCCCAGCGTAACCGTGTTGAGCTCGAGTTCCTTTTGGAAACGGCTCACCGAAAGAGAAGCATCTAAATTACCGTAAGGCGTCGGACCATAAAGCCCTATGGTATGGGTATAAAAATAATCCGTTCGGCCAAGATCGTCCAGGCTCGGCCCACGCTCATAGAGCGACCAATCAGTCGCCGAGCTTACTTTGAAATTATTTCTCCGCGAAAATTCATCAAGTGCCTTCTGTTGTAAATTTTCCCCTGCCGGCTTTTGCGGTATAGTTAAGAATTGAATTGTGGCTCTTCCCTGGTCGTTCCAGATATGCAAATAGGTATACCCGAGTTCTTTCCCGGTAACAAAAATACGGTCTGTGCCCGTACGCTCAGCGGTAATGATCCCCTCTTGGGTAACGAGAATTCTTCGAACGCCGGAGCTTACAATCAAAATACTTTTCTCCTGCTCTATTTGAAATGCTTCGGCTTTTAAGTCGAGAAGCTTTTGAAGAGATATCTCAACCGGCGGCTGACTTTCCGTGGCCTTCGTTGCAACATGCTGCGCAATACGTCTTTCTTCTTGCCGCTCTACTGGCACAGGCATTGGCGCCGTTGGCTCTGGTTGTGGCATGTACTTCGGGGCGCTCACCAATGCCCTGGTATCTTGAAGCACAATCGTTTTTTTTGCATCGGGTTTTCCCCCGACAACTGGCTGAACAGGAATTGATGTCACCGCTGGGCCGGGAAAATCTTCGTAAACAAAATCAACTTGTATATTACGCAGTTGTGCCGTGTTTTGCATCCCAAGCACAACCCTTGTTTTCTTAGGGTGATCTCGGCCTTGAGCAGAAACAGGAAAAACATCTTCTGTTTCAAAAATTAAATCTTCTCCAGCCCCATACGCAGTAGTCTGGTATTGATATGAAACCTTAGGTCTTGAGGTTATCTTCTTAGACCAAGTTTTTTCCTGGATGGGTATGGCACGCTTGAGTATTTCTATTTTCTCGATGTACCCAAGTACTTTTTGGTTCTCTGGATCTAAAACCAGCAATTTCTTAAACTCACTCAGCGCTTGATCATATCGTTTTTCTTGATAGAGTTGGGAGGCAGATTCAAAGAGAAAATCAAACGATAAAGGATAGTTTTCAGCGAGCGAAGAAAGGCTTAAAAGAAACAGAATCAAGAATAATTTTATCGAACGATAAAGCGATGAAGCTAAAAGGGCATTTTTTATCGCAGGAGTTGGAAACGAAAAATTACTGAATTGACCCAAGACGAAGAATCTCCCCTTGCGACCCAACCTCAACCTCCGCTTCTTTTGTAAGCACAAATTCGGAGCCGGCATTTTCTTCTTCGAGAGATCTTCCAAGATCAATCGTCATCACGAGGCTATACGTGCCTGGAAGCACCATCCCCGGAGTAACCGCTTGCAAAGAAGCGCTCCCACCCGGAAACGTGTATACATCCTTAAATTCACCGCGCAGCTGCACGATACCATCCCGATCTATCAGATGAAAAGTCCCGCCCGCGGTAATATCGACATTCCCTGTATTTTTCAAATCACAGGAAAGTACGTATTCTTCCTTCACTCTATCGATCTTGAAATTCTCAAGCGCCGCTGTACGGATAATCGTGCTTTCTGGCTCTAGATAAAAGAGGGTCGCGATACGGATAGCAATATTCATCCCTGCACTTAAAGCTCCCCCGCGCTGCTCAATCTTGCCAAACATGCTCTCAAAAAACAAAGCAGCATAATGACCGCCTTTTGCGTCAGGCGGCACTTTTACAGAATAGCTGACTTTTTGTTTTGTAAAGGGTTTTAACACAAATTCAGCTGGGGAAAAGGTAATCCAAGAAGCGCATGAGAGCGGAGTTGTCCCAGCAGGAGAAAATTCCTTGGTGCCATCAGCAGCGGGGAGATACGTCCAATCCCCCAAATATACCCGCATTGCACGTTCTTCAGCGGTGGTATTCTCAACCACTATATCTCCATAACCGCTTTGGCCGGGTATGATTGAAATCCGTATCTTAGTTTTATTGATTGAGGGAAGTTCTACGGCAAGACACAGAGAGGCAGATAGAAAGAAAAAAAGAAAGAAAGTTATGTTCTGAAAACGCTTCATTTCATTATAGAGTAGTGTGTGGTGCATTTGATGCACCACACACTTTCATTATACTCGCTCAAGGAGAAAGGGTCAATGTTACTGTTCCTGCATAAGAGCCTGTTGGCTTTGAAGTCGTGATAACCGAAACCCCGGTTGCGTCTCCGCTGCCACTTGCCAGAGCATAATAGATTCTAAGCCGCCCATTCGTCAAATCAGAGGCACTGTACACCTTGTTATTGCTGTTTTCATAGCTTACATAGCCTCCGGACAATACAGTCTCAGCGTTGTCAGCATTATTTACTTTCACGAATTTCACATTGGTGTGACCATTCAAGTTGTTTGTCGCGTCTTTCTGGAAATTGGTACGGGTATGTGTCACAGTCCAGGTTGTCCGATTTGAAGTTACCGGAGCATCAACAACAAAGTATGAATTTGATCGGAACACGTTATCTGTACCCTGAGTAAGAGAAAGAAAATCCATACCGATTCCAAGCAAATCACTCACAGGGGTCCACGTCGTACCTGTTACCTTGTTCACTGCTACATTCATCTGGTGTGTTTCACCAATGTTCGCAGCGATACGAATTGTTGTCGCCGCAAAACAGAATGAAGCAATTCCCACGATAGCCACGAGAAAAAGAATCTTTCGCATAAATCCTCCTTATTTTCTCCCTATATTACGCACACATCCCTTAGATCAACCATAATTACTCGCTGTTTGAGCACAAACCTCCTTTTTTTACAATTCCAATAATGAATAGGTTACATTCGCAGTATAATCTCCGGCTGAAACATGTTCGCCTGGAATCAGCTGGTAAATGATCTTGAATCGATCAGGGCTTCCCTCCAGATTTGAAACAAAAACAGTTGAACTACCCTGAAGAACTTTCGTTTTACCCGGAAACTTAAGCATCCCTTTTGAGTCCAGGGATTCCATCTGGAACGTGAAATTTTCAGGGGGAATCGATTTTCCCTCTTTATTAACAAGCAAGGAAGAAACATCCTGTATCACCTGGTATCTGACTTTCCGGTTTGATTTTATTTCTAAAATCACTTCTCTGCGCTGAGGGGGATCATTCGGCTTTACATCTCGAAACTCCAAAGCGTTTTCTTTTGTTTTCAGTTGTACTTCCAAATCAAAAACCTGAGGTATTTCAATTTCAATCTCCGCGTTCCCTATCTTCCGCTCAACGCCCCCTTGACTTAAAAAATACTCGATTGTCGAACGATACAATCCTGCCGGTAAAGAAGCTGTATCCTGCAAAGAATACCGAACTAAAAAGCTATCCCTATTCCGGGAAGGTGCACTTGTATAAAGAATTTGGGTTTGTGTCCGAAGCGGCGTTAAACCAAGAATGCTTTCTGATTTTTCAATCCCCTGAACCATAAATTGCAATGCCCGTTCATCAAGCCTGCTCCCAGAATTTGATTCAAAAGGAACACGTAAGAATTGTTTTACAGAAAATAACCCTTGAATGGGATTTATAATTTTGAAAAGGACGTCCGCCGTATTTTTCCCCTGCGTGGGATTGAAGCTAAGCCGCGAAGAAGCCGAGGGAAAACTGATTTCCAGGGAATTCCCTTGCGTAGGAAGGTCGCGCGCAAGAACACGAACCTCAACGATCTTGGTTATCGGACTCTGGCCTCCCCCGAGAGGATAGAGGGTAAAGCTGATCCTTCCTGAATAATCCCCGGGAGAAATACGCAATAAATCTTTCAGCGCATAAACAAGCGTAAAGGTATCAGCATGCCCAACACTGTCTGAAACATACATAATTTCGTCACTGCGTACAACCGCTTCAGTTTCCGGCGCGCGTAAGTCTCCAAATCGATTCGTTCCGGAAACTCCCCGAAAAAGAAAATGATCACTGAGATTAAGCTGCGGGTTGTTCCTCTCCTGAAGTGGGGCAATAATTCTCTGTACAACCTGGTACCGGGTGGAGATATCGGAGTCAATTCGCACACGTATTCCCCGGGAAACAAGCGTAGGGGTAAAATCGAGCTGCGCACCACCTTCGGTAAGAGTATACGAGAGGTCAAAAACGGCAAGAGCGATATTAACCTGGAAAAAACAAATAAATAAAAACAGATATATTCTACCTAGACGAGTTTTGCTTGTCTTTTCCATGGCTTTCACTATCGTAGAGATAGTGCGTATTTTTCGAGTTTAATAAGACGTCCAGGAATGATACTTAGTACTTTTTAAACATATTAAATAAGTAAATTTAGTATACATCTTTTGTTGTATTTGTCAAGGAAAATATTGGTATTTTTTAAGCATGCATCCCTGATAAAAAAACAAAAATTTATCGGCCGGACAATCAAAAAATCCTATATAAATCATGCTTTCTTCAGTGCCCCCTATCTCAGCTTTCAGTTTGAAAACTTTCCGCTAAGATATCGCTTGCGTTCTCGAGGAGAAAACTTTTCAATCGCATAGCGCAATGTAGTCCTCGGAATACCCAAGTAATGCATTCTTAAGAATAATCCAAGAATTCTACAATCCCTCTTTCCCACCTCACGAAGCATCCATCCGACTGCTTTATGAATCAAATCTTCCCGATCAGCAAGCAACTCCCTGGCGATCCTGAGCGTAGGAAGAAAATAATTTCTCCGGATAAAATAGAATGTCGCTACAATCGCAATCCTGCGCTCCCAGAGCGAACTGGAACGAGAAAACTTAGAAAGGATTGATTTGTTCTTCCTCCAGAGAAAAGCACCAACAATATGCGGAGCAGTCAAATCAACTAAATCCCAATTATTAATATACCTCGTACTTGCCAAATACAGGTTATAGATTTTTTCCTGTTGGGCAGAAGTAGCATGCGCATATTGGTAGGTTAAGATCAGAAGCGCACACAGCCTCTCCTCATGAAACTTTGAACGGATAAGCTTTCTAATCTCTTCCGGCGGAAGCCCCGTCGATCTTTTGACAAGAGCGCGCAGAACAGGAACCTGGACGCCTAAAAAGCAATCCCCTTCAGCGTACTCACCCGGTCCTGTTTTAAAAAATTTTTGAAGAACAAATGCTTTCCTCTGATTGGAAAGACTGCGTAGAGTCTTCTGAAATGCACAACAAGATTGAAGCTTACCGCGAGGATTCATTGTCTTCATGTTCCTTCCAGGATAAGAGAACAGGCGCTGGTTTTTTAGTTAAAAAATTTATAATTTCTTCCGCCATGCGCTGATAGCCATATGGAGTACAATGAATATCCTGCCAATAATACAGTTGGCCTGGGTCATGCCGAAACGAATCGAGTAAATCCAGAAAAGGAATTTTCTGGGCATGCAAAAAGCGTGCAACTTCATTCTGGAGGAAGCGTTCAGTTAAGACAGCGTCTTTTAAAATGAATCCTGCTTGGCGATAGCGCATAAGATAATCGGCGCGCACCTGACAGGCAACCGGAATCAAAACCACGATAAACTCAGCTCCTTGATTTTGTACGTAACGGGAAATACCGCGAACTATTTCAAGGTTCTTCATAATCCGCCCTTTGTCAAAACGGACTAACGCATCCTGGAGAATATACGGTCTGTTAAATGAACCGCGAAGCAAAAAAGAGTCGTGGAAATTTTCTGCTTGCTGAGAGCCCAGAATAAAGCCGTCGCGATGAAAAAATTCCCTGTCAATGATCGTTCTCAGTTTTTTCTGCTGAGTATCGTTATGAAAGAAAAATCGTTCAACAATATGCGAAAAATACTGCTCAACCCGGATTGGATAGGAAAACTTTCCGAGAAAGAAATAAGGAAAATCATTGCCCAAAAAAATGCAGAGAATGACAAGATTTGGTTTCACTTGAGGAAAATATTTCTGGACGATCTCACGGTATTCAAAAGGCGCAGCCCCTGTTTTCCCGGCATTCACCACCAGTGTATCCGCTCTATGTTTCCGGAAAAGGCTTTGTAGTTTTCTGGGCATTGTTTCATAATCGCTGACACCCTCTCCAAAAACGAAAGAATCACCCACAACCAGAATTTTCGTACTGCTATGGCCGCTTATAAAATCTTCACCGCGAACGCCTATATTGTTCACGGTCGCAATCCTCTGAAACTCCTTGCTCGAGGCGTACCAGCGCGTATGCGGAGGATAATTCCAGGGTTTTTTTTCTAAGAAACGGAGGCTGAATTCACTGGCAAATAATATAAAAATCAAGGAAAAACCGATATAGAGAAAAAGACAAACCGGCCGAAATAATTTTCCGAAGAACCTTTGAAAAAAAATACTCACGGTAAGAAGAACGATTCCAAACACAAGGAAGAAAAAACGCCCGGCGTGAATAGCAGCTTCAATCAGGGGCGAAGAAATTACCCCGTCACTGGAAAAAAAAGAAGTGACAACGGATTCCTGCCAGAAACGGGAAAAAAGCATGCTTCCGATACCCAAAACAATGAAGAATATTTTTTTAAGAATCAGCGATGACATTGAATTAAAAAAGTGTATAAACAAATGATGAGACTGCCGTGCTCTGCCCCAGAAAAAATAGAATGCCGACTAGCAAAAGAGTTATCACGATTGGAAAAATCCAATATTTTTTCCGCAGGAGGATAAATTGAAAAAGTTCTCTTATCGTCTCAAGCATGATTTGCTATACCATATCATTTAGGCCCTAAAATTGACGCTGAAAATAAGCGTAACTACCGCTGCTATCAGCGGCATCTTCCCAGGAGGTTTTTTGTTTCTTCAATGGTTCACGTCCCATGTTTTTTTTAGGAAAGAACCGCATAAGCAGCTGGATAGGAACCAACACAACAATATAAATGACGACCAGAGCACACAGGCCAAGAAATGAAAACAACATAAGCCATAGTTGCTCTAGTGCATTATAGAGAGAAGAAATAAATGTGGGAAGGAAAAACGTGGACAGAAGGATACCTCCGGCAATGAGAAGAAAAAAGATATTGTTATACAAAAAATACAAAATGCATAAAGAAACGAAAAAACAAAAACTCATGCGCAAGTCTTTTTTTCTTCTCATTTCTTATTCTTCTTTTTTCACCACAATGCAGTTTCCAAGGACTAAAACATCAATGCCTGTCTTTTGAAAACAACGGTACGCATCATCGGGGCTACACACAATCGGCTCTCCCCGGCTATTAAATGAAGTATTCAGCAGAACGCTACACCCGGTTTCCTGCTTAAAAGCAGAGAGCAACTTCCAGAAAAGAAGATTACGTTCTTTATCAACAGTTTGTACCCGGGCAGAATGATCCCGATGAGTAACCGCAGCCAAACCTGACCCATCTGGGTTATCAGCATGCACTTGAGCAGTAAAAAGCATGTAGGGACTATCTGAAACTCCTGCAAAATAACGCTGGGCATCCTCCTGGAGCACCGCTGGAGCAAAAGGACAGAATTCTTCGCGTTCTTTTACGGTCGCGTTCAAGCGTTCTTTGAGTGAAAACCGACGCGGATCGGCCAAGATCGAACGCGCGCCCAAAGCTCGAGGACCAAATTCCATTCTGCCCTGAAACCAACCCACAATTTTACCCTCTGAAAGAAAATGAGCAACCTGATGAACCAATTCCTGTTCGTCTGTGAAATCATAAAATCCCTCAGAGCATCCTCGCAGGAATTCACGAAAATCATCCAAATGATACGATGGACCCAAAAAAGATCCATGCATCGAATCTTGTAAAAAAGAACCAAAAACAATCCGCGGTTTTTCTAGCCCCAGATGCCACACTGCAAGCGCTGCCCCTAAACAACCTCCGGAATCGCCGGAAGCCGGCTGCACCCAAAAAGAAGGAAAAGGACCTTCGCGGAGGATCTTCGTGTTTGCAAGACAATTCAAAGCAACACCGCCAGCAAAAACAAGATTTTTTTCCCGGGTGATTGCGTGAAGATGCCGGGCCATACCAAGAAGGATATCTTCGGTAACCTTTTGAACAGAAGCGGCGATATCGAAATCTTCTTGTCGAAACGCTTCCTGCGGCATGCGTGCCTGTCTGCCAAAAAACTGGCAGAATCTTTTGTTAATGATCTGTTCAGGATTATGGAAATCAAAAAAATCTGGGTTGAGCCGAAAAGATCCATCATCGTAAATAGAAATAAGTTTATTTCGAATTTGCTCGGCATATTGAGGAACCCCATACGCAGCAAGACTCATCATTTTGTATTCTCCATCATTCACCCGAAAACCAAGATATGCGGTAAACGCAGAATAGAACAGTCCGAGTGATTCAGGGAAGGTAAGCTGCTTCTTAAGGCTGATCGTATTCCCATCTCCCACCCCAAGGGTAGCAGTCGCATATTCTCCTACTCCGTCGACGGTTAAGATCGCGGCACGGGAAAACGGTGAGGGGAAAAAAGCCGCTGCTGCATGCGAGAGATGATGAGAGGAAAAAAGAATCGGTAGAGCGTGGACAGAATGAGAGACGTTATGTTTATGGGCAAGCTTACAAAGAGTTTTCCGTATAATATCTTTTACAAACAACTTTTCTTTTATCCAGGGAGGCATTGCCCGCAAGAAAAGCGGCAAACCTCTCAACCTGCTGGAAATAACAGTTTCTAGAATACGCTCAAATTTAAGAAAAGGCTTATCATAAAAAACTACGGAATGAAGATTCTTAAGGTCATAATGAATCGCTTCAAGACAATAGTCGATGGCGTGCACAGGAAAGGAGGAGTCGTACTTTTTCCGGGTAAAGCGTTCTTCCTGGGCAGCAGCAATAACGTCCCCTTCACTAATAATACAAGCTGCGGAATCATGGTAGAACCCAGAAATCCCTAAAATGTACATGAGCACATGGAAAACTCAGAATTATTTTTGTTGTCTATCCTTGAGAAAAATCGAAAAAAGAAAAAGCTTAGGCTCTCCCCGCTGAACCCAGAACGTGTTCATTCTTATGTTTGTACATAGCGATAAGAGCGTCCCGGGCTGGGCCCAGGTATTTCCGAGGATCAAACTCTGCCGGTTTTTCAGCGAAACATTTCCGCACCAAAGCAGTCATCCAGAGACGCCCGTCAGAATCGATGTTAATTTTGCAAACTGCTGACTTGGCGGCTTTGCGTAATTGTTCCTCGGGAATACCTACTGCGTCTTTCAATGCACCGCCATTTGTGTTAATTATTCTGACCGCTTCGACTGGAACCGAGGACGCACCATGCAGCACAATAGGAAAACCCGGTATCTTTTTCTCAATCTCATAAAGGATATCAAAACGCAGCTCAGGAGGAATATATACACCATCAGCATTCCTTGTGCACTGTTCAGGTTTAAACTTATTTGCTCCATGGGAAGTCCCTATGGAAATCGCTAAGGAATCTACTTTCGTTTTCCCGACAAACTCTATGACATCTTCAGGCCGCGTGTAGGTTGACTTCTCGGCGGAAACCTCGTCTTCAATCCCAGCTAAAACCCCAAGCTCACCTTCAACGGTCACATCATGAGCGTGTGCGTATTCAACAACTTTTTTGGTAAGCACAATATTTTCTTCGAAAGAATGATGCGACCCGTCAATCATGACCGAGGAAAAACCCCAGTCAATGCAGGATTTGCAAAGTTCAAATGTATCACCATGATCTAAATGAAGGGCCATTGGAATGCTTTTCAATCCTTTTTCCTGGGCAAAACTCTTCATCATTTCCACCGCTCCCTGACCCATGTAGCGTAAAAGAATCTGATTGGCGTATTTGCGAGCGCCGCTTGAAACTTGTAGAATAACCGGGGATTGAGTCTCCGTGCAAGCAACCACAATAGCCTGAATCTGTTCCATATTATTGAAATTGTAAGCAGGGACCGCGTACTTACCCGCCATGGCTTTTTGAAACATATCGCGAGTATTCACAAAACCAAGTTCTTTATACGATACCATACTCTCCTCCTTTGTGGTTATTGGTATTCAACATCCAATTTCGGGTACAAGTATACCACAAAGGGAATAATCTGCAAATAATTCTCCCCGAGTGAAAAATAGCGCAAAAATAAAACAGTCGGGTGTGTATGAATATACCGAAATGACAAGATATGTTGACTTATCAAAAAGAAAAATTATAATTAATTTATGATTCAGGTACGATCACTGCGCGTCGATTATGAGAATGTAACCGCGGTTTCTGACCTCGACCTGGAAATCCCCCTTGGACAAATCTATGGGCTTGTCGGCCCAAATGGCGCCGGCAAAACATCAACACTCAAAGCCCTTGCCGGTTTATTAGAACCTACATATGCAGAAATAAAAATTTGCGGGATTGACTTAGAAATAAACCCTGAAGAAGCATTGCGGCATCTTGCGTTCATGCCTGATTTTCCTCCGGTATATGAAAACTTAAAAGTATGGGAATATCTTGATGTTTTTGGAGCGGCCTATCTCATTGAAAAAGAAACCCGCAGGAAAAAAGCGAAATATTGGATTGACCGCGTAGATCTTACGGAAAAATGGAATAGTTACATTCGCGATCTCTCCCGGGGTATGCGTCAAAGACTAGTACTGGCAAAAACTCTCTTGCATGAACCTGATGTTATCCTCCTGGATGAGCCAGCCAGCGGCCTTGACCCGCTCGCCCGCATGGAAATGCGCACGATCCTGAAAAATATCGCTCAAGATAAACGCACCATTATCATTTCAAGCCACATCCTTACTGAGCTCAGTGATTTGTGCGACGCGGTAGGAATTATGGAAAAAGGGAAAATGGTTGTTTCAGGAACAATTGACCATATAAGAAAAACCGTAGGTGCAACTGGAACATTGGTGATCGAACTTCTTGAGACGAGCGAACAAACAAAAGAAGAATTAAGAAAAATCCTTGAATCATTCCAGAAGACCGGTCAGATTGCCGAAGAGAAACCTTTTCACATAACCATGCCTTTCTACGGACAAATTTCTGACGCAGCCTGCATACTGAAAGAGTTGGTTACAAAACAAATTCCGATCACTCAATTTTATGTCAAAGAAGCGAATGTCGAAGATATCTTTTTTAAAGTAGGGGCGAAGGAAGTTTCATGAGTTTTTTGGGACTCTCAGACAATGCTTTGTTCTTGAAAAACTGGCGTGAGCGGATGCGACCTGCGTCTTTTGGCTCCGCAACCCTTGTAATCCTTATCGTTACGACTCTGATTTTTATCAGTTCATATCTTAACCCGCACCGGGAATATGATTATGCAAGCAAAACATCTTATGAACCACCGTGGCTTTGTTCCGCTTTTTTCTTCTTAGCGGTTATGCAGGGAGTCATTCTGCTCTTGAGCGGAACGATCGCTGTTTATAAAATGGCCCTTCTAGAGCGAACGCACGGAACAATCGAACTACACCGGGCTTCGCCAAGCCCCCGCTTAAAACAGGTGGTCGGGATAATATTGGGCGGCGGGGTTGTGGAATGGTTGCTCTTTTTAGGAACTCTCCCAATTTCTTTACTCAGCGGAATCTTGGGAGAAGTTTCGCTTGTCACGATCTTTTTCTTCTATTGCGGCCTTACTCTCTGCGCTCTCTTTTTCCATTCCTGTGCAGCTTTTTTGGCTATCGGCTTTAACCCCAAGCAGAACCGATATGCCTCTATCCCGTTCATCGCTTTCTTTTTCTTCTTTGGGCCGCTCATATACGCATTCCAACTTTCGTTTATCTATCACCTGACCTGGTTACCTGCCTATGAATACCTAACCCAAAATACGCTGCGGCTCAACCTCAGTGAACCATCGTTCAAAGAGCCGATGGTTCTTTTACATTATTTTTTCCAGGAACCGTTCTTCTTTCTTCTTTTACAAGGCATCGTTCAGATACCGCTTATCATTCTGCTTTGGCTTGGACTACGCAGAAAGATATCCTTTTTGGAACGATCAATTTTCTCAAAAATCCAACTCATTGTCTTAAGTCTGCTTACCCTTTTTTATTATACGGGAAGCGCTGCGTCACTCGTTGCTTATCAGCCGCCTCAAACATCCTGGCATATGCCCAAAGAAATCACAATCTCTTGTTTTCTCTACTGCTTGCTTACCTTAGGGATACTCGGCGCGACTCTTGCCACCCCTTCCTATCTCATGTTCAGAAAAGGACTCTGGAGAATGAAAAAATTGGGGCTTCAACGCCTGGGAATAAACGACGATTACTCCACGAACGTTTCTTGGCTTGTCGCAATCTGCTGCGCAAGCGCCTTTGCTTTTGGAATTTTTTCGTCGTTTGCCGAGATACCTCTCGAAACACAAATTATTCCATTTTTAGTAATCATAAGCCAGATTATTTTCTTTGCCAGCGCTTTTGAGTTCTTTCAACTCAGCCCTCACCATCAAAAAAAGATTATCTTTGTAACTGCCTTGATCATACTGTGGCTTCTGATTCCAATCCTTGGCCTCATCACTCAACCAGCATCGGGAATAGGACGCAATGAATACACTCAGTACTTTTTTGCTTTATCTCCTCTGTTCGGCCCAACGGCGCTTATGATGATACTCACAGAAAACACTGGAGTAGCATTAAACGGACTTTTTATCGCTTTCATCAACATCCTTGCTGCA
This sequence comes from uncultured Planctomycetia bacterium, assembly GCA_964634935.1. Taxonomy (GTDB): domain Bacteria; phylum Omnitrophota; class Gorgyraeia; order Duberdicusellales; family Duberdicusellaceae; genus CAZWJT01. The sequence goes on from CAZWJT010000008.1 coordinate 76,146, forward strand.
CTGGGGGGAATTTACCTTTCCTGGATACAACGTCAAAAAATTGTCCGGGCTGTACACACTCAATCTACGCTTACCCGATAGCGTATCTTCTTCCCTTGCCCCTTATGTGTTTTCTCGGTAATGCATTTACAAAGCAAATCATATAGACTTATTTCGTCTCTCTGATAGAATAAGCACCGTATGAGAAAAATAATGCGGATACTGTCGTGGCCGAATAGAAAACTGAAGGAAATCTATCTTTGGACTTTGGCGTGGGCAAAATCACCCCATGCCCGGCCAGCGCTTTTCTTAATCGCATTTATCGAAAGTTCGTGCTTCCCCATTCCGCCCGATGTACTCCTAATCGCCATGGTTTTAGCCAACCGAAAAAGCTGGTTCATAACCGGACTTATTTGCACGGTGGGTTCTGTATGCGGAGCTCTGCTTGGCTATATGATTGGCTGGGGCTTCTATGAAACCATCGGAAAAGTAATTGTGCAGACGTACCATCTTGAAGAAACGGTGCGGCTGATTGGGCTACAATACAACAACAACGCTTTCTTAACTGTGTTCACTGCTGCTTTCACTCCCATTCCTTATAAAGCGATCACCATTACTGCCGGGCTCTTTAAAATTTCACTGGCTGTTCTTATCATAGCTTCAGTAATTGGCCGGGGGGCGCGCTTCTTCCTGGTGGCTCTCCTTTTGAGGATCTATGGAGAAAAGATAGGACGCTCTCTGGAGAAGTATTTTGACCTTTTTACCTTAATTTTTATGGCGCTCTTTATTATTGGAATCGTGCTCCTCAAGTACGTCTTCTAGAAACATCTTTTTTTCTTCCCAGAAATTCTTGCGATTCCCGTTCTGATACAACCAAAACATTATAGATAACGAAGTAGCGTATCGAGAATTTTCCGGGCCGCCTCTTGGTCTCCGCCTGCTCCTACTCGCACTTCAATCCGTGAACGCACGGCAGTAAGTTTATGAACATCGACCCAGACAGTTCTGCCGTCGGTATAGGCTCCGGTGATTTGCACCACATCATCTTTCTTGATTTCTTTGGTTATATCCAGCTTGAGCGCTCGGAACGCTGATTGACACGCCCGGTCCGATCGTTCCAGGGAAGCGTCAACTTCTTGAGATATTTTCCCGGAAAGCCATACAGCTGTTCCAGCACCGCCTGCCGCACCAGCAAGAAGAGCGACACATCCGGAACTCTGGACAAGAAATATCACGCAAAGAAATACCATCAATAAACGCATCAACTACCTCCTTTTCCTCGCACAAAATAAATCAGTGCGCAGTTATTCCGCCTTGATTATACCTCAGCAAGTTTTTCTTTCAAAATATTTTTAAACCATGATACAATGGGTGATAAGGAGGTGCGGCATGAAACATTTTTTATTCCGTGTGGCTTTCTCTGTTACGATTCTCTCGTGCTCTCTCGGAATCTTAACGTTCAGACCCGGCTTTTGCCAGGAAGACAAAAAACTGGCTCAAATCTATCAAGAATGCGTGCAGGCTATTCAAAAAGCAGAAAAGTTTTCGGACATTGAAATATACTACACGCAGGATGCGGTTGCCCAGTCGAAAGGAAACGAAGCAGCTGTCTTGATGATGCTCAAAGGCATGAATATTCGCGACATACAGCCCCTCGGAGAATCGATCCAAGGTGACACGGCTACATTGACGATGAAAGCCCAAACAAACATGGGACCAGCAGATGCCAGTATCTCATTTAAAAAGGAAAACGACTCCTGGAAAATCTCCGAAGAAGACTGGAAATTTCAGTTTCAGGCAGGACAAAATCCTCCACCCGCTCAATAACAATCATAAAAACATAAAAGCCATCTTGCTGTATAAACAAGATGGCTTTTATGTTTTCTCTCGTCTACGGTAAAGAGATGTCGACGAGATGAATAGGTACCGTTTTAATCGCCTTTTCGGTCTTCAACATAACCTCAACTGAAATATCTTGGGAAAAAGCACTGCCAAATGAAAAAGTCTTTAAGTCTCCGGAATACCCCCAGGAATCAGGGCGGATTTCCTCGCCAGAAGCGGCAAAAAACTTAAACCCAATTACCTTGGACTGAGGATCCTTAAATCGTATATACACGCTGTTCTCATCCGACCCAAGCATTCCAGAAAACATCTGGTTCATCGATCGGTTTGGATTTACGGCTCCCCCCTTTTCTGAATCTTTGAGAAAATTTTCATAAGCTTCTTTGCTGTAAATACTTAACTCTACTTGCGCTTCTTGCAAGACCTTTTCAGTCACTATTTTACCGCCGCCGATAAGCGCGCGCGAAATAGTAACCCGCGACAAAGGATCCTGCCGGGGACTGTAGAGTTCAATCTCGCCGCTGATTTCTCGTATGACCGAAGCGTTCCGGGCTGGATTCTCGAGTTTCAATTCAAACTGCGCCTGGCCGGTACCATCGCCTCTAAAATCTTCAAAAGCTTTGTGATCGTAAAACTTTTCTTCTTTCAAAAGATTTCTCCCGGTATCGTCCATCGCTTTTGCAAGAATAAGGCGTACTTTTTCAACATGTTCAAGTCCATCACCAGAGAGTTTCAGTTCCACACTTAATTCATTGAAAAACTTTCCGGTAGAACGAGAATCTTTCACGTCTCCAACCTCAACCGTGATATCCGAGGAAAAGACAGATCCGGCAAAGAAAATCGACATAATCAATAGTGCGTATTTCACAATCCCTCCTTTTTCAATTCTGAATCCGCTTCACGTATGCTCCTCTGCAATCCAAAACAGGTTAAAAATACTTCCTTAGGCTCGAATCATAACTAGAAGCATCTTGAACTTTTGTACAGCTTCAACGGCATGAGGCTGACCGGCGGGTAAAATGATCGTTTCCCCTTGGGCTGGATAAAAAATTTTTTGAGCGATGCGGATTTTTGCTTTCCCATCAACGACATAAAGAAAGGCATCGAAGGGCGCAATATGTTCACTCAATCCCTGGCCTTTGTCAAAAGCAAAAAGCGTGATTGTGCCTTTTTCGCGCTTAATAATTTCCTTGCTGACAATGGAATTTTTCTGATAGTCCACTGCCGATTTCAGGCTAAAAATAGAACCACGCGCTATTTTCATCAGGAGGCCTTGTTCAGTTATTTTTCTTTCATATTGTATCATGAACACTAAAAATAAAAATTATTTTTAATCTGCCTCTGAAATTATGCTCCTTGGAAAGAGATCAAATCTGTAAGAAATCTCGCTTTCAGCAACCCTTCATCCCATTCACCCTGGGGAGTTGAATCCCAAACAATCCCGCCTCCAATACCCAACTCGCCGCGTTCACCTTCGACTAAAAGAGTGCGTATCGGAATATTAAAAAACATATCTCGGTTGGGCGTGATATAGCCTATCGTCCCTGTATAGATATTACGCTCTTCTTTCTCAAGTTCGCGAATTATCTCCATAGCCCGTATCTTTGGAGCGCCCGTTACAGACCCCGAAGGAAACAAAGCCTGTAGCAGATCAAAAAATCTGATTTCCCTGTCAATCTCTGCTGTAACTGTTGATGTCATTTGGCAGAGTGTCGCATACCGAGCAACCTCAAAAAGCCTGGGAACTTGTATATTCCGGCAGATTCTTCCAAGGTCGTTCCGGAGAAGATCAGCGATCATCACGTTCTCAGCTCTGTTTTTTTGATCATGCTTCAGCCGATAGCCGGAAAAAACATCGTTAAAGAATTTTTTGCTCCGAGGCCAGGTCCCCTTCATGGGTTTTGTCGAAATAAAAGTATCCTTTTTTTTAAGAAACATCTCCGGAGAAAGTGAGAGTAAATCGAATTGATCAGTGTGGATAAAAGCAGGATAAGGAACCGGATGATCTCTTAATAATTTTCTGTACAATGAATACGTGCTTCCCTGAACTGAGAACAATAACTTCAAGCAATACGTAATCTGATATACATCACCTGCCGAGATAAAGGAACGAATTGATTCGATATTCGAATCGTATAATTCCTGAGAAATATTCGCTCGTAAACTGCCAAGGGAATACGCTTTTGCATCGCTTAAGTACCCCTGGATATTCAGGTAAGGCCTGCGGTAACAACCGAAATAAGCAAGGGGGAACCGGAAGGATTTTCCGATAAATAGTTTTTTCTCAAATGCATATCCGGCTTCGTAAGAAAAAAAACCCGCCACAAAATATCCCTTATCGAGCGACTGCTCAATTTCTTCAAAACAGTATGGAAGTTCCTGGGGATGAAAACATGGAATAATCCGGTCAGGGTGTAGGAATAAAAGCGGTTGTTTTTCGAATTCGATTAATACATCCATAAGGCATCTCCTCTGCGGTCTGGATGCCTCGTAAAGGCTAGAGCATAACCACCGATATTATACCAGTCTTCGGGAAATGACAACTATTTTATTGGAAATAAACAGGGGGAGATTTTCCTCCTCCCCCTGTGTTCCTGAGATGCGCAATCGAAAATTACGTTTAACGAGAATAATGTCGATAACGATGGTGGCCGTATTCACGACACTGATATTCCCAATGGCCGCCATTGGCAACCTTATATTCAACATAATGACCCTCTACGAACCGATACCCACCTCGCCGGTCATATTCCCTGTGAGCGGGAACCCATTGTCTTCGCCAGGTATATTCAGGAACCCAGACTCGTTCGCATGAGTTGCGATAATGAGGTCCGTAGTACTGCCCGGAACGTTCGAATCTTGTATGATCAGATTGGCGGTTTATCCCGGTTAAGCCCCCCACAATATCAATTCTTCCTCCGCTTAAAATACGTAAACCCTCAATACCAGTGAGTATTTTTCCAGCCTTATCCCAGTCGCTTGCGTATCCAGAAGAAACAAAGCCGCCCATCATCATAAAACCCATAAGTAAGATCATTACGTACTTCATTGAATTCCTCCTTTTTGCTTACTGATATTAAAAACTGCCTTCTCCATTCACTCATTTAGACACAAAAAAAGCAAAAAAGTTCCCTCGATATTCCCTGAATTACCCAGGAAACGCATCATTGAGAAATGGAAAGAATCAATACCTTTTTACCTTTTTGAAAAGAGGGCTCTAGAGAACATCTTGCTAACTTTTGGAAGACACAAGAGACGGAGAAGCATTTACCTTGCGGAATAGAACAGCGTGCCATTTCTTTTGCCTGGATATTCTAAGCATCCTGAGAGACTGCTCCCGGAAGCGCCGTCGAAAAGAATGGTAATTATCTTGGTGAATGCCAGATACAGCTAAATATCCCTCCGGCTGCAAAGCTTGGGTAAATTTACCCTTGAACCTTATTAAATCTTCGGTACACAAATTTGCCGCAATAAAACTGAATTGCTCCTTCGGTTGAAACTGACCAAAATCTAAATGAACTATCGATTCAACCGCGCAGTGATTCAACCGAAAGTTTCTCTGGGCAATATGCACCGCCTCTTTATCGCTATCTATCGCAATGATCGTATCTCCTCCGGAGAGGCGCGCGAGGAGAGCAAGAATACCTGAACCCGTACCGACATCAAGAAATTTCTGTAAATTTCCTTTCCGAAAAGTGATAAAATTTGCCAGAAGCTTGGTTGTAGGATGTAAACCCATGCCAAACGTAACAGCGGTATCAAGAAAAATCTTCTTGCAGCGAACAGGCACAACATATTTTTCAATCCAAGCAGGAACAACGTAAACTCCTTTTGTCAGACAAAAAGGACGGATATTTTTCTTCCATTGGCACTTCCAATCACTGTCGGATAAGATTTTGAATGAAATCATAACAGATCGCAAGCCCAAACGCGATAAATAATCCTTTAGCTTTCGGGCGTTCGCCCAAGAAGAAAGATACAGAGAGATCGTTGAGTGTCCCCTCTTAAAACTCTCGACGATTTGCGTCTCGCATACCCCTGCTTGGCGTAAAAAGAATTTGACTATCGCTGGCCCGCCAAGCTTATTCGGAAAACAGCGGATACAAAACTCAACCACACTCTTAGAGGTGATCTCCGCATACCCATCCTGTAGAAAATGCCGCCTGTAAATTATATCCTCCTGTTTGCGCGTCTATATCGATTATTTCTCCCGCAAAAAAAAGACCCGGTATTAATTTTGACTCCATGGTCTTCGGATTAATTTCCTTGGTGCTTACACCACCTCGGGTAACCATGCCTTGCTCAACCGGCATCACCCCGGAAACTGTAAGACGAAAAGAAAATAAACCCTGAACGAGACGTCTTCTTTCCTCAAGGGTAAGTTGATTACAATTTTTGTGTGCCTGAACACTGCAACTAGCAAAAAAATGTTTCACCATCCGTTGGGCAAAGATGCCCTTCAGTATGTGTGCGATGTTTTTCCCGGAGTATTTTTGACATTCACGGCATACCCACAGATCCAACTTTTCAAGATCATAATCGGGCCTAAAGTTTATTGTGCAATGTACCTCTTTTTTCCTCTCAAGAGCTTCATATGCTGCAGCGCTCAGGTTCAAAACGGCAGGCCCGGATATTCCAAAATGCGTAAAAATGATATCCCCAAGCTCTACGGCTATCTTCTTGAAATCCGCCCAAAGAGCCACAGAAACATTTCTCAAGGAAATTCCCTGCCAATCGGCCAAAAATTTTTCTTTCGCCAAAATCCCAACAAGGGCTGGCTTCAACGGAAGAATCGTATGCCCTAAGCGTTGAGCCAAAACATGACCATCGCCCGTAGAACCAGTCTCCGGATACGAAATCCCCCCTGTCGCAAGAACCACGCATGAGCTCAAAAAGCATATTCCCGTCTCTGTGCGAACACCGACAATCGCCCTCCCCTGAGTTAAAATTTCACAAACACGTTCTTGAGTGGCAAAAACGACGCCATGACGAGTAAGATTTTTTTGCAGAACACCGAGAATATCCCGAGCATGATTACTTTTCGGAAAAACCTTTCCTCCCTCTTCTATTTTCCAATCGACCCCATGAGCCTTAAAAAAATCCAGCAGTTCTGAAGAAAAAAATTGGGCAAAGGCATTGCGCAAAAACACGCCAGAAGAAGAAAAACGGTCAAGAAATTCTTCTTGTGGACAAATATTTGTAAAATTGCACCGCCCATTTCCTGCAAGAAGCAGTTTTTTACCGGGGGTATCATTCCGCTCAACGAGAAGAATTCTTTTCTTCCTTTCGGCAGCTCGGATCGCTGCCATTAGCCCTGCCGGTCCAGCTCCGATTATAATAGCATCAAACTGTTCCATGATTACACTAACTTATTATATACTTGAAAACAATATTCCTAAAAACAAAATTTATCCTCAAGATGCTCGCCTATAATAATACCAGGAAACCTTCATTGACGCATTCATGAAAAATCTATATAATAAAATTATTCAGAGATGGCCTTTTAAAAAATAAACATCCATGCCACATCTTTCAGTCGTTGTCCCCACTCATAATAATGAACATACTCTGCCACAATGCCTCGAGGCCATTCGTTCATCGTCGTTTAAGGATTATGAACTCATCGTGGTCGATGGAGCAAGCACCGACCAAACACAATCAATTGCCAAAAAACATACAGATATCATAGTCTCCCTGAAAATGAACAACCGCGGTCTCGCCAGAAATGCCGGCATGAAATTGGCTTCGGGGTCTATATTGCTCAATATCGATTCGGATGTGGTAGTGATGCCTGATACTTTAAAAACAATTGTGGACTATTTTACCCTACATGCTGATGTTGACGCTGTAACCGGGCTTCTTTCAAAAACACACCCGAATACAGATTTTTTCAGCCAGTATAAAAATCTCTATATGCATTATGTGTTCCAAAATTTGTCAGAGCAAGTGAGTTTTCTCTATGGGTCTATCCATGCTTTTCGGAAAGAAGCGTTCCAGTGTTACAGCGAAACGATAATGACCGATGACACAGAACTCGGCCAGCGACTTACAAAATCCGGGAAAAAAATTTCCCTGATAAAAAAACTGGAAGTCATCCACTTAAAACCGTACACAGCATGGAAATTGCTGGAGAATGATTTTCTTATCCCTTTTGGCTGGGCTCATATTTTCTGGCGTTATAACGGAATTCTGGAAATAAAGAACAGGCGGGGAAGATTTGCACACGCTTCAAAAATCCAGATTGCCAGCATCATAGGAGCATGCTTTACAGCCGTCTTAGCCATGTTGAGCTTTACCAATATTTCATTAGGCGTAATCCTTGCTGCTTCAGCTGTGATCTGGATCCTGCTGAATACTAATTTTTTCCTCTTTCTGAAACAGGAAAAAGGAGTATTTTTTTTCATCCTTGCTATTCCAACCACCTTTATCGATAATATCGTTATGGCTCTTGGAATTTTTTTCGGTTCCTTAACGTATTGGATCAAAAAGAATCACTGAGGTTATGGTTGATACAGACACGCATTCTTTTAGAAAGAAAAATATCGTTATTGGAGCCGGCCCATCTGGGCTTGGATGCGCCTATACTTTAAGCTTAAAGAATCAGCCGGTGCTTGTAATCGAAAAAGAAAATACGCCGGGAGGATTATGCCGGACAATAAACTTTTCCGATTATCTTTTTGACATTGGCGGACATCGGTTTCTCTCGCAGTCCGATGAAATAAATAAATTATGGCTTTCAATCCTCGGGGAAAATTTACTGCACGTGCAACGATTATCACGCATCGTATACCGGGGAAAATATTTCTCGTATCCGCTTAATTTCTTCAACACTTTTTTTAACCTCGGGGTTCTCGAAACATCCCGTTGCATCGCAAGCTATGCGCGCTGTAAACTATTCAAGCCCGGGGACAATAACACCTTTGAAGGTTGGATTATCAATAACTTTGGAAAAAAACTCTACGAAATATTCTTTAAGAATTACACGGAGAAAGTCTGGGCAGTAGCTTGCGAAAATTTATCCGCCGACTGGGCGGCACAGCGAATACGCGGATTGTCGCTACGGATAGCCATTCAGAATGCACTCTGGGGACGCACCCCAAAAACCCCAAAAACTATTTCGGATTATTTTTTCTACCCGAAGTATGGACCAGGAGAATTTTACACAAAACTTCAAAAACTCACTACAAGTTACGGAGCAGAATTTGCCATGGGAAGAACCGTAACTGAAATATTGCATAACGGAGAAAAAATACTATCGCTTAGATTTCTAGAAACAGGCCGGCATGACAACGAAACGACCAAGGAAGAATGTGTTGACTATCTTTTTTCAAGTATGCCTCTCCCCGCTTTGGTGAGAAGCCTGCGTCCGGCTGCCCCACAGGAAATTTTATCTTGCGCGGACGCCTTACATTTCCGCAGTCTGCTCGTCGTAAATATCATCCTGAATAAACCGGAAGTATTTCCGGATCAATGGCTCTATATTCATTCTCCGAAGGTAAAATTGGGGAGGATTCAGAATTATAAGAATTGGAGCCCCTCAATGGTCGTGGACACGCAGAAAACTTCACTCGGATTAGAATATTTCTGCTCGCCCCATGATAAATTATGGCATATGCATGACGTAGATTTAATTAATTACGCGATGAAAGAACTGGAAAAAATAGGAATAGCCTCACACAAACACCTTATTAACGGATTCATTATCCGCTGTCCAACTGCCTATCCTTTTTATTCACTGGAATATAAGACAATCGTTGGAAAAATCAGCAGATACCTAGAGAAATTTTCCAACTTGCAAACGATAGGACGGGCCGGCCTTTTCCATTACGACAATTCGGACCATGCACTCCTCAGCGGTATATACGCGGCGCGGAATTTTCTAGGAGAAACAAACTACAATCTCTGGGAAACAAATACAGACGGCGATTACCTTGAAGCCCAATAGAAGAAGCTCATCCTACTTGCGGGAAACTACCTCTTCGTATAATCCACGCACGTGTAAACCGATCTTTTTCCATCGATACCGATCCAGAGCTTCTGGAATATGACATCTGCGGATGTCAGCTTTCCGAATCGCCTCAGCAAAACCATCCATTCTGCTTATGGTGACAAATTGCCGAAGGTCAGAATACCCACGCATGCCAAAATCAGTAGAAATAACCGGTAGACCAAAAGCTAAATATTCCAATATCTTCATCGATGTCCCCGAACCATCTTGCATAGGATTTATGGCAACCGGCGAGAAAGATACATAGTTCATCAAGGCAGTGCCATCAGGATCAATAAAAACATTGGGTGGATGATTGCGTTTGAATCTTTCAGCACAGGAACCGATAAGGATAAAAGCGCATTCATCACAAAGCTCCAATGCAAGCGACTCAAGAATAAACCGGACTGCCCGCCTGTTGTGTGCAACGTTGCTCCCGGTAAAAACTACTTTCTTTTTAAACCGAGCAAGGGCGGAAAATCTTCCCGAAAATGATGTAAAATCAGAAACACTGTTGAGGACATCATAGATTCCGTTCGGAACAATGAAAATCTTTTCTTCCCGGATCCCGTAAAGTTCTGTAAATCTTGCCTTGTCTTCCTCAGAACAAGCAAAAACACGTGCAGAATTTACAAGAAGCTTGCGCTCCAGAAAAAATATCCTCCGCGTTGATAGATTTCTTACGGGACTTGCGGAACATTCAGAATAAATGTAATCATATTCCACGTTTTGCGCATCATAGATAATTTTTTCTCTGGGAAGAAAAGATGTCAAATCAGCAAAACTTGACTGCTCAAACTGGTATATATCAAACCGGCCGAAATACCGCTTCAGAAAAAATCTGTAACCAGGATGAAATGAAACGAGGAATTGGTATGGAAAAGGCTTGTCCAAAAACAGGTATGGAATAAAAAAAGGATACCGTATGGGATGTATTCTAAAATTATCGTTGATTTGCTTTATGCCGCACTGGCCTATCGTACAGGGAGACACAACAGTCACATCACAATCAAGCTGAGAAAGAGCTGAAGCAATCGCATAAATTCTGACTTTCCCTCCCACGGAAAGAGGAAACACCGGGAAAGGGGAAAAAATCAATACCTTGATTTTTTTCATAGAGCCATCTTTATTGCGCCAATCCCCTGCGAATAAACCGCGCGGAATACCTTACTGAGAATCAATGCAGAATCTTTCCAAGAATACCCAGCGGGTGGCAATGAGGCTTTCTCTCTCAGGTCAGAAAGACCATTTACAATGCCTGAACATATGCCTTCTTGTGTGGGGCTTACATAGATTGAATCTCCTCCGCCTGCCTCTTGCAATTCCGGAATAGCCGTTGTTACGACTTTTGCCCCGCATGATCGTGCCTCTAAAACCGGCATACCAAATCCTTCATACAGGGACGGATACACAAATAAATCGGCTCCGGCGTAGAAAAAAGGCAGGTGCTCATCAGGAATGTATCCTAAATCTATAACATTCTTTCCTCTGTCTGCTTCTACCAAACAACGCATCCTTTTATACCGCCATCCTTTCGGTCCCACCAAAAGAAGCTTATGATTCGCCAAAAAACCATTTTTTTTCATCGTCCTGAATGTTTCCAAAAGAAGCTCAAGATTCTTTCTTGGTTCCCAAGAGGCAACTGATAAAAGATAAGGAAAATTTATTTTATAAAGAGCTAATATTTTTCCGGTTTCCTCTTTCTTGGGGACGGTAAATATTGGGCTTACTGCCGGACGAACAACGGCCGTAGCACTATGCCCATAAATTTCTGATAATCGTTTTTGCATAGCTTGCGAATTAACCAAGAGTGCGTCTGCTCGCTCTATATCCCTCTTAAAAAATAACTTATACAATAAAAAGGTCAAACTATGCATCGTTTGGGGGACAATATTAAGAACCAAATCATGCACTGTGCTTACTATTTTAACGTGTTTTGGCAAATAAGGCAGCAATGTAGCAGTTGCCCAAAAAATATCTAAATTGTCCTTGAGGCAAAAATCATGCATACGGGTTTTCAGCCATAAATTTGATTGTCTATTGTAAAACCACGGCCAACGCTCTTCAACCCGATAATGCCAACGCCGGGAAAGAACTGGCGGCTCATAAGGCATATTACTGTATACGAAAAACATCGCTTCCGGCAATACCATGTCCAGTTCTTTACAGAGCTCGTATACATAGCGCCCAACCCCCGTACGCAAACCCGAAAGACAACGCCCGTCTATCCCGATGTTAACCATCCTCACCTCATTTGATACTGCTTTTTTTTGGCACCTTTGAAGATGAAATCAGAGAATCTATCTTCTTATTGCTTATCCGTCTGGAGCTTTGAATGATTTTCCTTTTTTTAAGCATTACGACGATATTCAAAAAAGCAGAAAACCATCCGGCCAGAATTGCTTTACTATTCCCGCGCATCCTCAAAAAATACGCTATTTGTCCGAAAAAGATGGAAGGAGAATATTTCAAAAGCAAACCAAACGGCATATTTTTTGTCAAAACAAAGATAGTATTGCGTGTGCAATAATAATCGGCAAAATCCTTTCCAGTCGACCATTCACGATGATACGCCACGGCTTCTGGCACATATATACACTCGTATCCTTTTAGCTGCGCTCGAAAACTGAGATCAACGTCTTCGCAGTAAGCAAAGAAATCTTCGTCAAAAAAACCTATATCCTGAAGCATGCGGCAACGATAGACCGCAGCACACCCAGAAGCTCCAAAAACTCTCTCCCGAACTCCAAACTGACCGCTGTCTTTCTCCCGAAAACCTCGATGCGTAGCAAATCCCGTATCGCAGTAAATATCTCCTGCCGAATTCACTGTATCGCGCGCGTCATATTGCATTACCTTTGAGGCAAAAAACCCAGCTGCCCTCTCTAAATCCGCAGCTTTGACTAACTCCTCCAACCACCGAGAATCAAATTCCATGTCATTGTTTACAGAAGCGATATACCGGATACTGGAATTTCCTAAAAAATGCTTTATGCCAGCATTCACCGCCTTTGAAAAACCATAGTTTTTGTCAAAAACTATCAGCCGGATATCGGGAAATTTCTCTTGGATATAGGCAACTGACCCATCGGTTGAGCCATTGTCAACCACAAGAATCTCAAAATCCCGGAATGTCTGCTGAAATAAAGACTCTAGGCAAGGCGCAAGATATTTCAATCCATTCCAGCTGGGAATAATCAACCCAACAACAATCTGCCTATGAATATCCATTTTTGTTACGTTCGCGTAAGGCTTGCGTAGACTCTCATCGTCTCTTCTGCTAATCGCCGGTAATTGTATTCTTCCTGATACGCCTTTGCTCTCTGAGAAAAATACATCCTCCGCTCTGGAGAAAGAAGCAAGCCATTTACCTTTTCCAGCAGAGATCGAGAATCGCCTGAAGAAAATAATTCTAAACAATCAAAATTCTTGCTCAGTTCCCTATTCGGTTCCAAATCAGAAGCTACCACCGCTTTCTGATAAGCAAGGCTCATTGATAATGAACCAGAGGCATCCATGCGAACGTACGGTGCCAGACAAATATCCGTTATCGACATGATTTTCCCTATCTCTTCTTCGGATAAATAACCTGTTATTCTCACTCGATGAGCCAAATTTTTTTCTGTGATCCTGCACTTGAGGGTCTCGAAGTATCTTTTATATTTTTCTTCCCGCACAGACCCAGCAATAATCAACACAACATCATCCGGCAATCTGACCAAAATATCAAGAACAAGCTCGTATCCTTTGAGGGGATTCACAAAACCAAACAATGTCAACACCCTCTTTTTTGAAACACCGTACTGAACCTTATAGTGCTCATCGAAAGAAATGATACGCTGGACTGGAACAGGATGCAGAAAACAAAAAGAACGGTCGCTGTCCACCCCAAGTTCAGCAAGTCTTGTATGGCCAACATTGGTGTGAATAATAAAAAAATCGGCGCTCTGGTAAAGTTTTTTGCTAGAGCGGTCCCGGTAAGGATAGTACAAAATATTCCGCACGCTATATGCTATATTCCTCATACTTCGGGTACTCTGAACCTTGGGATAAAACGAAGGAAATAATGAGTGCAAAGTAACTACCTTTGATATTTTAATCTGGCTTAACAATGTAGAATAATTATCGATGTACGGATTGACAAGGGTAAATAAACCATATTCATACTGTATGTGCGCTATATCTGCATCGTTCATCTTTCGACCTAACTTCTGATACCTGAACGGATTACACCCGGGAATAACCGGAACAACAGAAACTTCGCATAATTTCCGTAACTCTGCTATGAGACGCTTGGAATATTCTGCAATACCGCAGCGTGCGTTCCAGGTGGTAAAAAAATTAACTTTCATGGATTTTTTTTTGTATACCGAGATGAGCGATAATTTTATTGCCCAATTTTTCTATCTCAATCCTTGCTTGATGGCACGTGTTGGAATTACCAATAGAGCGTAGTGAGAATTTCGCAATTCCAAAAATAAAAGCACAAATCAGAACAAATCGCAGCAGCACCGATGAAACGATGCCATAGTGCTTCGAATGGAACCGGTACATACTTCGGAAAAAATGGTAATCATGAAACCTCTCCCGCCCCATGCTCTGCCCACCGAAATGCACGCATTGGGCAAAAGGAATGTAAAAGATTTTCCACCCTTTCTTATGCGCCCTCAAACACCAATCGGTTTCTTCCCAATAGAGGAAAAAACGCTCATCCAATTTTCCTATCTCTGCGATCACTTTACTTTTTATGAGAAAACAAGCCCCTTGTACCATGGCTACTTCCCTGATTGAACAGCGATCCCAGTCTGTAAGAAAATAATCCTTCACAAGTCTGTATTTGGGAAAAAATCTGCGGAGATTTGTGTATTCAAAGAACGCCTGCAGAGGAGAAGGAAATATTCCGGAACAGGAAGGCAGCGCATGCAAACTTCCTTTCTCATCAAGAAGCTGTGGCCCTATAATCCCGGCTTCAGGGTGACTTTCCATAAAATCAAGCATGCAGGAAAGAGCTTCAAAAGATAGCCTCGTATCTGGGTTCAGAAGCAAAATATACTCACCCCGAGCATCCTGTAATCCTAAGTTACATCCTGCGGAAAATCCGACATTCCTCCGACTTTCAATGAGTTTGATATCTGGAAAAACATCCTGAATGTATTTTACCTTTCCTTGATCTTCATTGTTATCTACGATAATTATTTCGCACTTGCTGTGGTTGGCCTGAAGATAAAAAGACTTCAGGCATTCACCCAGCAAACTTTCTGTATGATAATTTACTATAATCACCGAGACTCGCATAACTTATGTGCGCATTAAGAAAAACCTCGCATAGGAAAGAAAATGATACCACGCATATAAAAGTGAGACGATGAAACCAGCATATCCGTCCTTAAAAGCCTCCTGTTTCAGGTAATAGTAGTAAAAATAGCCAAAGCTACAAAGCATGAGCTTGGAGAAACTTTTTACTTCTTTTTTTTCGCGCAAGAATCTTGCTTCGTTACGCGAATAGACAACAGCTCGATTGATAAAATCAGATATTGAATCATAGTTAGAATGCACAAGACTGTTCTTTAAAAATCCGGCAGAACCATCAAGCTCAAGTTGATCATGCATATAGTTCCCCGTAAATCTCGCCTTTCCTCTCTGAAATAGCCTTAACTGCAAATCAGGCTGAAGAAGCCGCACGGCATGACCCCAGTAATAATTTTTTCTCGGTATGAAAAAACCCTGATATTCTGACCAACGCTTCATACTAAACCGCATCTCATCCGCAAGCTCTCCTGAAACCACCTCATCTGAATCAAGACTCAAAATCCATGGACACGTAGCAATTTCAAAACCTTTATTTCTAATCAAATTCATATTATCACCTTTTGCAATCACAATATCTTCGGGTTGCCTCAAAACGATGTCTGTATATTCCCTGCAAATAGAAACGGTGTTGTCAGTGCTCCCCCCATCAAGAACTATAATTTCACTGGCCCATTTTACACTTTCTAAGGCGGATTTTATCTTTTGTTCACGGTTCAATACCATCACTACAACTGACAACTGAGTAGATTTCATTTCTGCTTCTCTCCAAGAAACAAAAAAACCTTGAATAACTCCCAATCCGCCTTATCAAAATAACGCGTTTTTAGAACAATGATTATATAAAATACTAGAAAAATTAGCCCTGAAACGCACAAAGCCAAAATAGACATCAAGCGATTTCCTTCATCGAACGCAAACAATTGACTCTGACGCAATAGCAATATCGCCAGAGACGCTGCGGCTGCAGATAGAAATGGAACCGAATAAATTTTCTTGGTGAATCCTACAAGGGGTATCTGAATGAACTTGTGGAAACATACAAAAAAATAGACCGCTCCGGAAATTAACGCAATGCTGGTTCCAATGCATGCCCCTAAGAAACCAATCGAAAAAACCAAAACACTGCTTAATAGAATATTCAGCAAGGCCTGGAGCAACGCTGTGCGCATCAAGTACCCAGGCACGCCCATCCCCTGCACCATTGATGCCATAACTCCAACTGACAGATTGGCAAAATAGCCTAACGCGAGCACCTGAATTACTCTCGCAGACTGATCATATCCAGGCCCTAACCACGCCAATACAATAGGGAAGGCACAGAAAATCGCAAAGAAAGTAAGCGGAACATTTAGAAAAGCAAGATATTTTGAAGACCTGAAATATATCTGACGCAACCGCTCTTGATCATGCCGGGCGTTCAGTTCCGAGACCGCCGGAACAATGGCATATACCAGTAAAAGCGGGACCGACCTCACCGCAAAGATTGCCTTTGCGCCAAGCTCGTAAAATGTCACAAAACCCAATCCGAGAAAATAGGATACGCAAACTTTATCAAATTGAAAGTTTATTACTTCGGAAAATTTGCTGATTTGCAATTTAAGACCGAAGAAAAAGAGTTTTTTGAAGCTACGCGCGGTCACGGCAAGCGGATTGAAACGGAATTGTGGCAAGATCCTGCATGCAAAAACAGTGATGATACCGGTATAAATGATGCAAGAAAAAAACTGAACAACCACTAAACCGCGTATTCCGCAATTTGTTTCTAGCGCGATAACCGCTCCGATAATCCAGATAAAAGACGTTGCTATGCCTATTTTATTAGTAAGGTCCATCCGCTGTAGGCCGTTGCAAATTGCCGGGAATACAGAAAATATATTGTTCACGGAAAAAAGTAGAAGAGCAATAATAAAAACAAATACGGCATCGCCGTAGAAATCGGCTGGCATGTGGAAAAAAGTCAAGATAAACCGAAGAAAAATCAAAGAAATAAGAACAGCAAGCGCTGAATATAAAGAATAATACACAAGCCCAAGATTCACGCAGTCGTTCAACTGTGCATAGTCTTTCTGGGCATAAGATTCGGCGATATGTTTAACGAATGAGGCACTAAAACCAAAATCAAGCAGACCAAGATAATTCAAAAAAACCGTGGAAACAATAAAAAGCCCAAAACGTTCAGCACCAAGATGGCCAATCATGTAAGGAATCATAGCTATCCCTACTGCAGTAGTCCAAAATAATCCTACGGCATTGTAGAGGGTATTTACAATAAGCTTGTTTTTTATACTGTGCATCGAAATTTATCCTGCATGGTTACCATAATTCTTGTAAATAAGTCACAATTTGCTTGAATCTTGCATTCCCGGGTGTTATTATTTTTTAAACCCGTCAGTTAAGCAGGTAAAACCGTGGATACTTCATACTGCCTACTAACAATCAAAGAATACAGTACCCTGCTTTGTTTTGCAAGCGCTTTTCCTGAGTTTCCCCCGCGATACAAACATACCGCATGCGCATGCAAAACTTAAATCAAACCCACTCATTCAAACAACTTACGCTAATAAACTCCGAGGGAACTGAAAGCGCAACGCACAAAACATGATCCGTAAACTAAAGCATGTTCTTCTCCCCTGCGTCTTTCTCGTCTTTACTTTTTGTTTTTTCTGGAAAATGATCGTTGCCGGAAATATTCTCCTTCCTTATGACAACCTTTTCCAATTCTTCCCCTGGAAAAAATCCCTCACGCTTATTCCACATAATACCCTTTTAAGCGACCTTGTTCTTCAATACTACCCACTCAAGCTATTTTTTAAAGAATCCCTGCTCAATGGATTTCTTCCGCTCTGGAATCCTTTCGTGCTCTGCGGAACCCCATTTATTATTGATCCACAGGTCGCAGTTTTTTATCCATTCAACTGGATTTACCTGATAAGCGACATACCTGCTTTATTCGGATATCTGCTTATTTTTCATATCGTCTTACTGCAGCTATTTATGTACCTCTTTCTCCAGGAAATAGGGTTATCGAAAACCGCTGCCATCCTTGGAGCTCTCAGCTTTTCTTTCGGAGGGTTCATCACCGGGCACATCGTACACCCAATGATGGTTCAAGTACTCACTTGGCTTCCTGCCCTATTATGGACAGTAACAAAACTTTTCCATGAGAAAAATAGTACATTGCTCTATACAACCATTGGCGCGATCATCATGAGCCTGCAGATTTTAGCTGGACATCTTGAAATTTCCGTATATCTTACTTTGATCTTTCTTGTATTCTCAGGATATAAATTATTTACATACCACCGAGAACAAAAAAATACAAAAAAGTCTCTTCAGTATGGACTCTGCATCATTTCAATTCTTTTCTTGGGCCTCCTCATAGGCGGCATCCAGCTGCTGCCCACCATGAGATTTGGGTTGTTTACGAACGCAAGGGCAATCATTGCCAGTTATCCGCTCTACATCAAAGACGCTATGAACTTTAAGCACCTCTTAAGCTTTATCATCCCTGATTTTTTCGGCAATCCCATTCATAAAAATTATATCGGTAAACTTAACTATACGGAGTATTGCGGTTACATAGGCTTTCTTCCTTTCCTTCTGGCATTTTTCGGCATACTCAACCAGAAGTTTAAAGAAAAAAATGCCTTTATATTTCTTGTCATCGTGTCTTGCGCATTCATTCTCGGGAGTCCTCTTTGCAGAATCGCTTACTTCTTTATCCCGGGTTTTGAACAATTAAGAAGCCCTTTTCGTTTGCTCGCGATATACACCTTCTCGGCCTCGGTTCTCGCTGCAGGTGGATTCGATTGGATATTCGCAAGAAAAGAACGGATTAATAACTTTCGGAACTTCCTGCTCATTCTATTACTATTGAGTAGTGTGGTTTTGCTTTCGGTATATATTTTTAAAGACTGGTTCCTAGCGCTCGGCATGCGCCAGAGTCAATATTTCAGCGAACGATTCTATGATTATCAGGTCAAGAATCTATTGAAATTGTCTATGACCATCTTGGTTTTTTATGTAATTTTTCCGTTCCATACGCTTGTTCGGCTGAAAAACAGTTTTCTCCGAGGAGCCATCATTCTTTTCGTTTTCGGTGACCTATTTATTTTTGGAAACCTTTACAATTCTTCTGTAAAAAAAGAGTTGTTCGCCCAAACCGTGCAGATGGATTTTTTAAAAAATGATACATCCCTATACCGGATTGGATGCCTTGAGACAAAAGACATCCTTCCTCCGAACAGCGGAATGTACTTTGGGATACAGGATAACCGGGGGTATAGTACATTTATTCAGAAAGACTACGCTGAATTTATGAATCACCTCGACACTGGGGCTCTCCAGCTGCTCTACAATCAAGTACAAGGATTTTCTTCAGAGAAAGCATTTGATTCAAAATTATTCGATCTACTGAACATAAAATATGTTCTCTCAGCAAGAAAGATTACGCGCACAGATTTCACGCTCATACAGAACAATGGTTTTTACGTATATAAGTATACTCGTGCTCTGCCAAGGGCTTTCGTCGTGCACGCGGTAAACCATGCTCCTACAAAATCCGAACAGTTTACTCGCTTGAAACATAGCGGCTTTAATCCACGAACTGAGGCAATTACCAACATGCCGGCACCCTTCATGCTAACGGAAAACTCATCCGAAAACGATGCAGTAAAAATAATGCGATACACTCCGAACAATATTGAACTATGCGCCGACCTTGCAGAGAACGGATTACTGGTACTTTTAGACAAAAATTACCAGGGATGGAATGTGTATGTAGATAAAAAACGGGAGCGACTCGTCAATGTGAATGCCATATTCAAAGGAGTATACCTTGCAAAAGGCAAACACTTAGTCAAGTTTTCTTTTGAACCACGAGATCTGCAGATCGGATTTTACTTCAGCGTACTGGGAATAAGCATTTTGGGATGCATGGCTTTTATGGCACGGAAAAAAAATTCCCATGAGTCTATTCGGTAAATACAAAGAACTTATCCTGATAGTCATGCTATCTGTTGTAATAAATTTATTTTTTATCAATAAACCTTTCCACATGGATGATACCGCGTATATATCAGCCGCGGAAAAGATGCGCTTATCCCCATTCTCTGCGTATCATGGAACAATGCTCTATCGAACCAATACCCAAGAACCGGCTTTTGATACCATACTGCATCCTCCTTTGGTCATCTTTTACATCAAGCTTGTACTTTTGTTTATCCAGAAGAATAAAGAAATTATCCTCCATCTTGCATTTCTGGTTTTTCCGATCATCAGCCTAATCAGTATGTACTATTTAGGAAAAAGATTCACTCAATCTCCTCTCTTCTCGGCCCTGCTGCTCCTCGCAAATCCGGCATTTATGGTACTCTCACACAGCGTCATGCTCGATATCCCCCTGCTTGCTTTTTCATTGGCAGCCATTGTTTTTTTTATCTACGGTATTGATAAAAAAAAGGGCAACTCCCTTTTCCTATCGGGAGCATGCATCATTGCGGCGAGCATGACAAAATACCTGGGCCTGGCTCTTATTCCTCTTTTATTCTCGTATTGGTTACTCAAATATCAATCCGCACGAAATGATAAAAAACCCGTCCTGGTTCTGCTGATCACACTCGGATTCTTCCTTTTTTGGAACCACCTTAACATCGTCTATTTCGGAAAATCACACTTCATAAACTCAATGAAGCTTGTTTATCAGAGCGTTTCCCGATCAACAGGCAACTGCCTGGTCTATCTTCTTGCTTCAAGCGGGGGAACGCTCATTTTCCCCTTTTCTTTAGCGTATCTTTTTCTCTCTAAAAAAACAGATATTACCTACAAATCTGCAGTTATTTTTATTGTATTATTATTTTCTTCTTTCCTTGCGTTCTCAGCAAATTACCGTGGAATCCATTTCATATTTCTTGTTTTTTTCCTTACATTAGGCATACTCCTCTTTGAAGCTGTGGCGAATATTGCCTGGGATTGTATGCAAGCTTTTCTGATGAAGAAAAAAGATAATTTCACTGAGGATAATGTATTTCTTTCACTGTGGTTTTTCGGAATATGTATCTACAATGTTTTCTGCGTTCCTTTTGGTGCGGTTCGATACATGCTACTCCTTTTGCCACCCTGTATCCTTTTTTTTATCAATATGCTCAATGCACAAAACCATGCCCCCAGAGCAAAGGCTGTACTCTGTTTTACTGTATGCTTTGGTACGCTCCTGGCTATTCTCGTAGCTATTTCTGATTATCAATGGGCGTGTATTTACAGGAAATTTCCTTTGTATCTCAAAAAGAATTTCCCGGAGAAAAAAGTTTGGTTCCCAAATCATTGGGGGTTTCAATACTATATGGAAAAAACAGGATATCGATGCCTTCCGCTTGGAGAAAATATCCCACAAGAAAACCTTCTGGTTGTATCGCAAAAAACCGCATATGAACTTGATCCTGCAATATTCAAGAAAATACAAACACTGGAAACTAAGCCGATCTACCACGGATTTCCCATGAAAGTTATGCATTCAGGGGCAGGATTTTATATCGCAAACTGTGGACTCTTGCCCTATACAATCTCAAACGACAGACTCCTCGATACATTCACCATATACACAAACGATGAAAAAAAACCGGTATTGCCTACCGCAAAAGGATCTGATCTTCTTGGGAAGTTTCCTGCAGAGCCTGGAGCCTGTCGATAATCGGTTCAATTTCATCCCAGACTTTTCGGGGAACGTGTTGCTTGAGGGTATCAAGCGAAATTTTATCTTCTAACTCAGCAATATTCCTCTCAATTTCTGACAATGTCTTTTCTTTCTTATGGTACCAGGTTTTCCAATAAACAGTCTCTTCTTTTGCCAACAGGCTCTCGTTTTTAAGCTCCAGAACTTGCTTCCTGGTTTCCAGAAGTTCTCCATGTAGAGAAAAGACACGGTAGCCAAGGAAAATAAAAATACTCGCTAAGATGAAACTGCCTACCCACTTCATAACTTTCTATTTTTGTTTTCTGGATATGGTAAATGTGCGACTAAAGCAACCTCAAAATCATTCGGAGTAAAAAATTTAATCTTCCATTTATTCCGAATAATACCTTATTATTATTCGTTAGATTTCTTTTTTGCTCCCTGAAATGCGTTAACTTAAACTTTCGGCGCTATAACGGGCAATAAGACCTGTGCGTAAGGCATGCCGATACACTCCCACAAAAAACCAATAAGCCAATGCGATATACCCAACCGCAAGAAAACTTCCCCAAAGAAGAACCATTGGATCAATGGTTTTCCCTGAAACGATGGCACGTAAACCCTCAAATACGTAGGAAGGCGGTAAACCAAGCGAAATGACCTGCATCCATTTTGGAAGCAGCGCAATGGGATAAAGCACTCCGGCAAATGGGGAAACGAGAGCAGGAATCGGCCAAATAAACCATTCGGCCGCCGGGCCAAAACGAAGCACCAAGGTGCTGCCAAAGATACCCAAGGCAATACCGAAAAGAAAAAGCACAAGAAGAAATGGCAGAACAAAAATACCATAGGTCATAAAAGAAAGTTTAAAAAAACCGACAGCAATACAGAGCATGGCAATTAACCCGACGATGCTTGTTGCGATACTGGAGAAAATAAGTCCGCGTATGTACTCTGAAATAAGAAGCGGGGTTGAAAAAATGTTCAGGAAATTCCTCGACCAAACATCTTCAAAGAATGCCATCGTCACCCCCTGCATAATGCGGATGAAAAAATCCCAAAGAAAAACTGCCCCGAGAAGTGCCGGAACAAAATTGAACCCAGGCGAAGCTACCATATTAAGATACTTGGTAAGAAATCCCCAAAGAATCATATCTACTGCAACCCAGGCAAACAAAGGAAAAACACGCGAAAAACTCCCCCGAATGAGATAAAACTGGCGGAGTAGAATTGCATAGACACGACTATTAACCATATATTTAATCAATCTCCAAAGTAAGCGGTTCCCTGGCTACGGTTATAAAAAGCTCTTCGAGTGTTTTTTTGCCATGTTCTGCCGGCAAAGTTTTTGGGTTTCCGGAAAGAAGAATACTCCCACGGGAGAGAAAAAATACCCGGTCGCATACATCTTCCACTTCATACATATTATGGGAAGTCCAAAGTACGGCACTTTGGCTTTTACTGACATATTCCCGAATTTTCCTGCGAACTTCACGCGCAGTAGCTGGGTCAAGCGAAGCAGTTGGTTCATCAAGTAACAGAAGTTGCGGATGGTTTAAAAGCGCTTTCGCAAGGCTCACGCGGGTTTGCTCGCCAGAAGATAGCACTCCGCACTTTTTGTCGCGCAGGCCTATAAGATCGAACTGCCGGAGTAGTTCATCGATACGACTTGAAAGATCTTTTACTCCATAGAGCAAGCCAAAGATACGAAGATTCTGAATAACCGTTAGATTACCGGGCAACGGGGCATAAACAGCAGCAAAGTTCATGCACGCCGCTGCCTGTGACCGCGCTAAAGCAATGTCAAAACCATGAATCAAAACTTTCCCTGTATCCGGCGCCAGAACACCGAGAATGATATTTATGGTGGTGGTTTTCCCGGCTCCATTCGGACCAAGTAATCCAACAATTTCATTGCTGTTCACTTCAAAAGAAATTCCGTTCACCGCAATGGTATCGCCGTATGTTTTCCTCAACGAAGTAATTGAAAGCATCTGGTTCATAATAAATTATGGGTGCAATTCCGGCTCAAAGAAAATCTAGACACACAACGTCCAAAAAACTACTGTAACGCTACGGGAAGATTCAATCATGGCCGATATACAAAAAACTAACCTTCTTTTTTATCTTTCACCGGAACAAAAGAACCGCCTAATCCAACAACAACCGTATTGCCCGTTGCCTGTAAAGCCCGCAGCTGCAAAAGAACAGGATTATCCTCCAGTACCTTGGCTACATTCGCTAAATTTCGTAATGCGGCAGTCTCTCCGCGAGTACGCTCTAAAATGGCTAAGCCCTCCTTTTGGGCTTCAATGACTTTGGCAAAAATCTTTTTAAGCTCTCCGGGAAACATGATATCTTTAATACCGATAAGTTGAATTTTTATGCCGAGCTCTTCGGCCTTTCCTGCCGTTAATTCCATCAGCCTCTGGTTCAAAACCGGGCGCTGCTCGAGTATTTCATCAATCTTCATCGAACCGATAATATCCCGGATTGCCAACTGCACAAGAGCGTAGAACGCTTCCGAGTAGTTTTCAATCTTATTCACGGCAAGATTCGGATCAATAATTTCATATCGTGCAATCACGCTCACTTTTAAGGTAACACTATCGGCGCTAAGAACTTCCTGCCCCGGTACCGAAACAAACTTTGGCCGGATATCGATCTTCTTAATTGTAGTACTCTGAGTAAGAATCCAATAACGCCCTGCGCCTAAAACCCCGGAAAATCTCCCTTTCTTGTATTTTAGCCCCCGCTCAAATTCATAAACAATCGTTGAATATTTTGCTATAAGATATACAATACCAATCCAAACAACCAGCACGCCGAATACAATCGAAAAAATCTTCATACGTGATCTCCTTTCTTATTCTGGTCCTGTCTTAAAGGGGCTACGGAATCAAAGTGGAGGCTTTTCGCCTGCAAAACTCTTTTCCCGCATAAAGCCCCCTTAAGACAGAACTGATTTGGGGAGTTGAACCCCCGTGTTCCAACCGTAATGGGAAGGTGATTTGCAAAATGCCATGGCCGATGCCATCTCATCGCACTACCGGTTCCCATTGTGTTTATTATAATCCAATCCTAAGAACAACACAAATTTTTGCGCATAAAAATAGTGGATAAAAAATCTATCGTCTCAAATGACATTTGTTTTCTTGGATAAATATAAAAGAGCCGCTCGTTCTGAGCGGCTCTTTTTGTTGCAATTCCAGAATTTTCAGTGCAGCTGCATAAACAGTAAGATCCAAGAAACTAGAAAATATTTCTGACCGGACAAACTACGAACACTGACACTGAGCGCATCCAGTTTGACCACACTTACAAATCCCGTCTTTACAACAAGCCTTGTCTGGACATTTACATGCACCCTTAAGACAGCATGTTCCGCTGGCGCAGCTGCAGGAACTTTTTTTGCAACAAGTACTCTCGGCAAAAACAAGGGCTTTCGGCGCCTGAGCAATAAAAGCCATCACCAGCAATGCCAAAATAACTGTACGCATAACAACCTCCTTGTTAAATCTTTCTGAATTTCTTTATCAGAAGAATTACTTCTTTGAGTTTCTGCTGTTTATCGGCCTTCGAAGAACTGTGTATAGTATTGGTGACGCATCCTTCAAAATGCCGCTCCAGAATCTTATGTTCAACACTGGCAAGAGCTGAAATAACCGCTCGTATTTGAATTAAAATATCGACACAATACTTGCGTTCTTCAATCATCCGTTGAATACCACGGATTTGACCCTCAATTCTTTTAAGCGGTACAATTGAACCTTGGTGAGAGGGATATTCTTTTTTCATACTTGAAGCATATCATACCCCCAGGGGGTATGTCAAGTGGTTTTTATGCTTAGTGACACCGTCATGATTACTATCGTTTATCCTGTGACTTTTTTTGTAGCAATCTGCCGGCAAATACTTATAATAGGATATGGATCGAAAGAAAAGGAGGTGCGCATGGAAAACATATTCAACTCAAAAGGAAAATTAAATATCCCGATAGAGGGAACTATCAGCATACAAAGCTCAAAAATACAGAAAAAATCTGGCCAACTCGTTGTCAACGAAGCATATTGTCCAAAAGGCCACAACCTGATCAGTGACGTGCGCATCGACGATGAACCAGGAATCCATTTTATTTATACCGATGAATCGGGCAAAAAAGAAACGGATATCGTCATCTCCCCTATTATACGGAGATGCAAGAAGAAAATTCTGAAGGGTGAAGCTTTTAAAAAAGACGACATCGTGAAAATCCTATGTCCGATCTGCCGCACCGAGCTTGATGTTTTGTTTGAATGCGAATGTGGAGCTCCTATTTATCTTTTCTATATCGACCGGCAGCGTGATTGCTATTATGGTCAATCTTTTTGTTCGCGCATCGGATGCATAAAAGCAAGCCAACTCCGGTTTTCAAGGGATATGCTTCAAGAATTCTTGAGTAAACACGCATTTTAGCGCTTCAGCGTGCATCACTGCCCTTTATTTTTACTTCTTGTATTGCCATCCCCGTAAAGCACATGATCCACAAAAACAGAATAAACAACCTGGATGATGGTTGAACTACAGCCTCTGAATGATTTTCTGCGCGACTTTCCTTCCAGACAACAACATTCCTCCAAATATCGGACCCATGCGATGCCCGCCGAAAACCGCGTTAGCACACATCCCGCAAACATAGAAACCAGGACAGACTTCTTTGGAATTTTTGACGATTGCGCTCTCCCCAACCTCAGCCCACATCGATTGTTCACCAATGAGTTTTCCGGACTTCGTTTTTAAACGAACATTGGACTTTTTTTCGATAATTCTGGCAACTTCGGACGGATGGCCTGTGGCATCCACCACAAACTTCGCCCGCATCGTAATCGGATCAACATGTAAGTTTGCCAGTTCAACCGCAGTCCAATTCAATACCAAACCGCAAATCCTTCTTCCTCGTATCAGCACGTCTTCAGCACTCAAGAGATTAAATACACTCAGACCTGCTTTTACAGCTTTAGAGCATATTGTAGAGACCGTTTCAATAGAGCTGGCTAAATAATAATTACCCGCATAGTGTTCCGTTGTAACGTCTAGCTCGTCCATAATTCTTTTCGCCGCTGATTGGACCACGATCTCATTGAACATAATCCCACCACCCCACATACCGCCTCCGATTGAGAGTTTCCGCTCAAACAAGACAACCTTTTTCCCGGCCTTTGCCAGATAGTAGCCACAGACCAACCCTGCGGGCCCGCCTCCGACAATCGCCACATCCACATCCAGTGCCTTGGTGAGCTTGTGGCTATACGACTCAATTATTGCTCGGGAAATCTTGATTTCATCCAACGCCATTTGATACTCCTTTCCGTTAAATAAAAAACCTCGCACGCCAGCGCATACGAGGTTTACGTTTTCTTATCCCTACGCTGGCATTATCCAGATCAGGTTCATTGGGTAACTCCGTAACACGGAGACTCTCAGGCCGTCGCACGACCTCCCCGAAAATCCACTATAGAAAGAACAAAAATTCTTTAGATATTACCGCATTGAAATATTCAAATAAATGACACATGAAAACAAAACAGCCTGCAAGTATTTTTGCTCATCGAGAGCATGCTTTACCCTTCGCCGAACTCACCACAATACCCTAACTTATAAATTTACTCCCTGTCTTTGAGGCCAGCGAGTTAGGAACTTTTCTGGAGCCGGAGAATAAGGAAAAAACCTCTAAAAAAACTGACTCTTATGAGCCAAACTGCTTTTTACTTTTGGGACGAAGGTAGCCAACGATTCGCAAATCGCTCCCAATAAGATTGGCAATCGAAGGATATTTTATTTCTAAAAAACAATGCAACCTCTATAAATTCCGATACTCGGAAGAGCATAAGTGGAATATATAGTCTGTTGCCATTATAAAAAATTATGAATCCTCCCCTTTGCCATTGGAGCCCTTCGATGGAATGCATGTCAATTATCTTTTTCTTATAGAAAAAAGGAAGTTTCACTTCCATAAAAGAATCAGCAATTCTCAACTCTACGCTCAATAAAGTGATGGTTAACCACAGACCTGTTAAAAACACCAATCCCATTACGAATAGAAATGCTCTCTTGGGATCCGGAAGTTGCAGCCAGTTGAACAAACACCAAATCAAAAAAACACCCTGGAAGAAAGTTAGAATAGAGATTGGGAAAAAAGATGTTCTTGCTGTTTTTATGTGTATTTGCTCCATGTATCACCTCCTCATGAAAAACCGTGTCATAAGAATAATCAACGAATCGGAGGAAAATGAATCATAAACAAGACATAAAACTCATGATTTAATAAAATCGATGCTCAAAGAGCAGTATCAAACTCAACCCTCTGCGGTTTATCAATGAGTTGAGAACCGACCGGTCAAATCTGACAAAAGAAGATTTAAGCAATGTTACGAGCGCTTCCTTCTCGTAAACGCCATCGCTCCCCCGCCTAACCCAAAAAGGAGTATTGAAGCGGGTTCGGGGACAACATTGCCGCCATTATAAGTAAAATCATCCATCAACCAAAATTTTCCAGAGGCCGGCCCGCTAAATTCTAATCTATTGACATTTAAAAAATCAGCCGCGCAATAACTAAAACCATTGGTCAGCTGGTATGTCACTTCACCTACAGGTATCGAGCCATTATACCCTTTCATGGTAATTGAAGTCGAAGCAAAGTTCCACATTTGATTGTTCCTTAACCACGGACTAAAATAAGCGCCGTTAAAATCAAAATTGGAACTACTAGTAACGGTCACGGGCGAAGTTCCGACGACGTTATAAATTGCCCAGTGCGGAGAAGGAAACGTTGCCGTATTATTATAAGAAGTAACGGAATTGTAGCTCTCTTGTGAATATCCTTCAAGGTTGCTGCCCCAATTAAATCCGCCATAGTTAGCAGGAACTTGTTCAGTGCTATAAGAAAATATCGATTCGAAATCCAGCACTTCAGCTTTTGCTGCATTAGATAACACTAAAAACATACATACAAAAACTATCATTCCTATAATTTTTTTCTTTTTCATACGTCTACCTTCCTTTATTTTCTACTTTTAACAAATCCCGAACACATATTACTTATTTATTAAAAATCGAACGAATTGAGTATTGTGTCCCTAGATGCCCCTATCATACACCCATTCCTTTGTGGCTATGGCTACATGATACCACTTTGGTATATTTTGGTCAATTAGTTAAGATCATGCCTTAGCAATGTACTTGGGGACGTTTCTCAAGGTGCCGGTTCTCAATTAGGATTATACGATTGGTGGGGTTATTTGGCATGAGGTTATATGCTCGGATTCGGCACCTACGGCCTCATACTATTCTATTGGCCCTCGCTTGTCACTCGTGCCAGATACCAGTTTAGGCCTCCGGCCTGTCCTCCGTAGCCCGATAAGTTTTTAAATAATTTGGCGAAAGAGGATCGGCCACTCGGCCCATAAAACACTCCTGTTCGTCGTGTTTTATAAGCGGGGCTCACTTCTCGTCCTCGCTCCTCCGCCAAAATTGGCCGACTCTAACAAAAAGGCCTACTAATTTCTTAGTAGGCCAATTTTGGCTCCCCGGCGAGGGCTCGAACCTCGGACCCATTGGTTAACAGCCAATTGCTCTACCAACTGAGCTACCGGGGAAAAACGGTTTCTTTGTAAAGAATAAATTGTGAGGTAATTATAATATAGTTTCAGAAATTTTCAAGGCAAAGATTTTAGCGCAAATGAGCAAGTAAAATCCTCACTCCTATCCCAATAAGGATAAGGCCCCCTAAGAATTCAATTTTCGTTTCGAAGAAATGTCCGAGCGTGTTCCCGATATAAACACCCAAAAATGAAAGAAAAAACGTAACACAACCAATAATAATTACCGATGTAACTATTGAAACATCAAGGAACGCGAACGTAAGCCCGACCGCAAGCGCGTCAATGCTGGTCGCCAAAGAAAGCATGAGCAGAATATACAGAGTAAGACCGGACGAATGCTTCTCGATGGTTTTCAGTTTTAAGGACTCATAGATCATTTTGACACCTATCGCAGAAAGAATACCAAAAGCAACCCAATGGTCAAACTGGGAAATGATATCTTTGAGACTTAATCCTGCGTACCAGCCGAAAACCGGCATAATTGCCTGGAAAATACCGAATGAAATACCAAGCTTTAAGGCTTGAGCAAGGCGTGCTTCTTTCAAAGTCGTGCCGGTTGCGACCGATACAGCAAAAGCGTCCATAGAAAGTCCAAGCGCGATCAGAAAAATTATCAGCATAATATTTTGTTTATAAACAAAATCCCTGAAGAATACCTTTGCGAATCATCATCACCGCGATTGCGGCAAGAAGAAGACTTGTAACTTTTGAAAGTGCCTGGGATCCGGATTTGCCAAGAATCTGAATGAGAAAATGGGAAAAATAAAAAACCATCCCGGCAATAACGATATTGATGAATACTGAAAGAAGTACAGGATATAACCCATACTCAGCGATGATCATGAGCGAAGTCGTCAATACAGCGGGCCCAACAATGAGCGGAGTTCCTATGGGCACAGGACCAAATCCGTCAACGGGACGCCTGCGTTTTTGAGCCGGGCTTAAAATATCCCGCATAGCAATCGCAAAAAGGATTGCTCCGCCTGCTATCATGAAATCACTTATGGTGATACCAAGAAACTTAAAAATCACCTTACCCAAAAAAATAAAGCTGACCGCTAAACAAAGGGCGGTCCATACGGATTGGAAAATTATCCTGCTTTTCTCTTTGCGCCCGCAGCCTTCTGTCAGTGAAATAAAAACAGGGAGGACGCCAAACGCGTCAACGGCGACAAATATCGGAATAAAAGCAAGAAAAATATTTTGCAGCATAGTTACAGGCAGCGGTGTGATACTTACGGTTTTTCTGGTTCTTGATTCGTTTCAGAAAAAACAACCCCGCCGGATATAACAAATTTCATAGCCTCAGCCACAGGAATATCAAGCAAAATAACTTTTTCCCGCGGAACAAGAATGATTGGCCCGGTAAATGGGTTGGGCGGTGTTGAAACAAGCACACTGACTAATTCAACGCCGGTTTTACGGTTAAACTCACTCAGTGTTTCATTGGTCATAAACCCGATGGAATATGACCAGTCGTTGGGATAACGAATTAATACAACTTTACTAAATGCTTTTTGTTTTTCTGTCCCAAAGGCAAATTTCGCCAACTGCCGCGCAGGAAGATAGATGTGGTTCACCAGGGGTATTTTCGCAAAAACCCGTTCGAACCATGGAATGAATTTTTTACTTAAAAGATGTACGGAAAGAAACCCTACGGAAATGACAAAAAGAAATAAAAGAAAAAAACCCAAACCGGGGATTGTGTACCCGAAATTCTCAGCAAGAATCCGGTTTACGTATTTTCCTAAAACTCCATCGGCAAAACGGAGAAAGAATATAAGAATATACGCAGTAACGAACAGCGGAAAAATAGTCGCTATCCCAGCAAAAATATACTTCCGCACAGCCACAATCCCCTCTCAGGTTCTAAGGTTAATCGGCAGTCGTACCAGGAGATACGGGTTGCTCAGGAATACTCAGATGCATCTGCAGTTTTTCCCAAGTTTTCGGACCAACTTTCCCGTCGACTTGCAAACCATTCTGTTCTTGAAAAGATTCAATTGCCTTCTTGGTATTCGGACCGATAACCCCATCGATCTTACCAGAATAAAGCCCGGCTTGCTGTAAGGCTTTTTGAATATCCTCATTACTTGGTTTTGTAAAAACACCTGGCACAGAAACCGTGGTGTCTGGACTCACGGGAACTTCTGGAGAAACCGTTACTGGCGTAACCTGTTCTGGAACAGTCAAGGCTGTTTTTTCTGCTGTTGTTTCGAGGGTAGCTACAGGAGGCTCAATGGGTAAGCTAGTTTGCGCTACTTCTTTTTTACACGCAGATAAAGCCGAAAGGGCTACAAGTACAAATAAGACACTTCTCTTCATATAATTTTACCCTCCAGTTGGTTATACGACGAAACTGCTGGAGCGCAAAAACACTCCAGCAGTTCTCCTCTTTATTCAGCTTCAAGAGTAATCGATGCCGCTGAGTTCTTTCCCTCTGAATCCGTAACGTAAGAAACTTTTACCATATCGCCGGATTTCAATGCAGAAAGAGCTATTTTTTCCGTAGCTTTCATAATCACTGTTGTTTCGCTGATACTTACGACAACTTCCGCGCTTTCTGATGTTACTGCGAGTATTGATTTCTCAAGATCGACGCTGGAAACTACTCCGGAAAATTCCTGTGCTAATGCCGCTACTGGTTCTGCAGTTGGTTCTGCAGTTGGTTCTGCAGTTGGTTCTGCTGCAGGAACT
>CAZWJT010000008.1:108370-146185 GCA_964634935.1 uncultured Planctomycetia bacterium
TGGTTCTGCAGTTGGTTCTGCAGTTGGTTCTGCAGTTGGTTCTGCTGCAGGAACTTCAGGCGCAGCAACTTCCTGAGAAAAAGCATACGGCAAGCTGACACAAGCCACCCCCGCCAGAAGCACGAAACATAAAAAAGTCCGCATACATGTACTCATCCCCCCTCACCTCCTTTCAAGGTTTTTCAAGGAAATATTGTTTTCCTATGAAAAAATACTGGTAACCCTTTGGATAGCTTTTAAATCCGTTGAAGAAAAAATGAGGAACATGAACAATAATGCCTTGCTTTCTTTGCATCTGAAGCTCTCGAAATCTTCCTTTTCTTCTAGCGCCTTGTTTTCCTGACAATATTAAATAATAGCGTTTATCATACTGCATTTCGTTTGATTGTCAAGGACAAAATGGACCCCCAAAAAGCATAAAACCATTATTTTCATTCCTAATAATACCATTTACTTTATGCTTTTTTTTGCTACAATAAAAGAACTCTTATGAAACAATTTTTACTGTGCATTCTCCTTCTTTCCTTTATCTCGTGTGCCGAACAAGTAATCCCGGAAAACCAGCCCTCGGGGTTTATCCAGGTGAAGGGCTCAGACACACTTGTCAATGCCGCCCAAGGATTAGCTGAAGAATTCATGAAGCAATACCCCTATATTTATACTGCCATTACTGGCGGAGGAAGCGGCGTCGGCATAGCTTCTTTAATCAATAAAACCTGCGATATTGCCACCGCTTCACGTGAAATGAAGAAAAAAGAGTATGAATTAGCCCAAAAAGAGGGTGTTTTCCCGGAAGAATTCACTGTCGCATATGATGGCATCGCTGTGATAGTGCATAGCAATAACTCAATAAAGAAATTAACCCTCGAGCAACTACGCGATATTTACACCGGAAAAATCACTTCCTGGAAAGAACTTGGAGGAAACGACCTAAGAATAGTTGCGCTTTCAAGAGAAGTTAATTCCGGAACCTATGAGTATTTTAAAGAGGCTGTCATCCGGATGAACGATAAGACAAAAAAGGAAGAATTTGCTCCAAAAACACTTCTTCTGTCCTCATCGCAGGCGATTGTCGAAGAAGTATCGCAGAATGAAGCGGCAATCGGGTATCTTGGTATGGGGTATCTTTCAGAACGAACTGCTGCGCTCGCGCTTCAAGGAAAAGAAAAAGAATTCGTTTTACCAGATATTCAAAACGTCGCAACCCGCAAATATCCACTCTCCCGCCCACTCTATATTTATACAAGAAAAAAACCAGAAGGAATCATAAAACTTTTTATCGACTTTGCGCTCTCTGCCGACGGGCAGGAGCAATTTGCTAAGAACGGTTTTGTCCCATTAGGAAACCATGGTCAGAAAAATTAAAGAATACATACTCGAAAGCATTATCCGCTTGAGCGGCATCCTGATCATTTTGTTCGTTATTCTTATTTTCCTCTTCCTGGCAAAAGATTCGTTTGAGTTTTTCAAAACTTACTCTCTCCGTAACTTCTTCTTCGGAAACCAGTGGCTTCCGGTCTCAGATCCTGAAGCCTTTGGAATTATCCCGCTTCTTATTGGCTCTCTCTATGTAACTTTTTTCGCATCTCTCCTTTGTATTCCCTTGGGCGTAGGCACCGCAATGTTTATAGCGGAGGTCGCCCCTCCATCACTAAAAACAATCCTAAAAGCGCTTATTGAAATTCTTGCTTCCATTCCCAGTGTTGTTCTCGGATTTATTGGAATCGTCGCTATCGGGCCTTTTATCAAAAAAATATTCCACCTGCCAACTGGTATGTGCGGGCTTACCGGAAGCATACTTCTGGCGTTCATGGCTTTACCCACAATCATCAGTATCTCAGAGGACGCCTTGCGGGGAATTCCTAAAACTTACAAAGAAGCGGCGTTTGGATTAGGCGCAACTCGCTGGCAAACATTATGGAGGGTAATTCTACCGGCGGCATCCTCCGGAATTATCGCCGCGGTAATGCTCGGAATAGGGCGAGTTGTCGGCGAAACCATGGTAGTCATGATGGTGACCGGAAACGCCCCGCTTATCCCACAAGCAATCATCGATCCACTGCGCACTTTAACCGCGACGATTGCGAGTGAGATGGGAGAAGCAATAAAAGGAAGTGTCCATTATCATGCCCTCTTTAGCGTTGGCCTCATTCTTTTTATCATCACATTCATTATTAACTTTACGGCCGATATCTTTTTACACCGGAAAAAACAATGAAAAACGCGCAGAGCCGTGAAAAAATTGCTTTTTTTATTCTCGGGGCTATCTCTCTATGCGTCAT
Organism: uncultured Planctomycetia bacterium; assembly: GCA_964634935.1. Taxonomy (GTDB): domain Bacteria; phylum Omnitrophota; class Gorgyraeia; order Duberdicusellales; family Duberdicusellaceae; genus CAZWJT01. The sequence goes on from CAZWJT010000008.1 coordinate 110,653, forward strand.
CATCCCCATCATTCTTGTTATTGTTTATATTATCGCAAATGGAATTCAGGTCGTTTCCTGGGAATTTATTACGCAAGTTCCACGAAACGGCATGAGAGAAGGGGGCATCTTCCCCGCAATTGTCGGAACTCTACTCCTTATCCTGGGAACAACTATTTTTGCTCTTCCTTTGGGTATCTTTGCCGCAATATACTTAGTCGAATATGCCCGGCCTAATATTGGAACGCGGATCATTAAGCTTGCCATTGTGAATCTTTCTGGAATTCCTTCAATTGTGTACGGCCTCTTTGGTTTTGCGCTTTTCGTTATCTTCCTGCGTCTCGGAACTTCTATCCTCGCCGGAGCCTTAACTCTGGCAATTATGAGCCTCCCCGTAGTCATTACCGCAACAAAGGAAGCCCTTGAATCTATCCCTTTTTCATTCAGAGAGATAAGCCTCTCGTTAGGAGCAAGCAAATGGCAGACGATCCGCTATTGTGTTCTGCCCTATGCTTTACCCGGAATCTTTACCGGAACTGTATTGAGTTTAAGCAGGGCGGCCGGAGAAACTGCGCCAATCCTTTTTACGGTTGCCGCGTTCTATCTGCCGCGGCTACCCCGTTCTGTCTTTGACCAGGTAATGGCGCTGCCATATCACTTGTACGCGATCTCAACACAAGTGCCAAACATTCCTACAAGTATTAGCTTTGCGACGGCCTTCGTTTTGATTGCTCTTGTTTTTCTCCTTAATTTAATCAGTATTATTTTACGCGCCCATTTCCGTAAGAAAAAAACATGGTAGAAACGAACCCAATTATTGAGATAAAAGATTTTAGCGCATGGTTTGCCCAGAATCAGGCTTTACGCTCAATCAACCTTAAAGTCCAGAACCATGAAATTCTTTCAATTATCGGTCCAGCAAACAGCGGGAAAACTACCCTCCTGCGCGCGCTGAATAAACTCAATGATTTAAACCTAACCTACCGCGAAAAAGGAACGATATATTTCTCAGGGCAAGAATTGAGAAGCTTAAAAGACAGCCTGGTAAGGAAAAAAATCGGAATTATTTTTGCTCTGCCTCAAGTGCTCCCTACTAGTATCTTTGAAAATATCGCCTATGGGCTCAAAATCCATGGAACAAGGAAAAAAAGCGTCCTGCAAGCATCAGTAGAAGAAACCTTGAGAAGAGCGTCCTTGTGGGATGAAGTAAAAGACAGATTGCACAGTCCGGCAATCCGCCTCTCCGGAGGCCAACAGCAACGACTCTGCATGGCTCGAACCTTAGCGGTTGAGCCTGAAATTATTCTGTATGATGAACCGTGTTCCGGACTTGATCCGATATCAACAGCAAAGATTGAAGAAACAATGCGGGAGCTGAAAAATTCCTACACCCAGATCATTGTGACAAACAACACAAAGCAAGCAGCCCGGGTAAGTGAACGATGCGCTTTTTTCCTTATGGGAGAACTCGTTGAAATCAATAAAACTTCCCAACTTTTTACTTCTCCCCAGAATCAAAAAACCGATGATTACATTCGAGGAAGGTTTGGATAAATCGATGGAAACCAAAGTAGCAGATGCTCTTGCAAAAATGGAAACAAGAAATCTGGATTTTTTCTACGGAAACTTCCAGGCTCTCATAAAAATCGATGTAACGATCCCCGATGCAGCGATAACCGCTCTTATCGGACCTTCCGGATGCGGAAAATCAACGCTCCTGCGCTGCTTCAACCGGATGAATGACTTAACTGAACACACGAAAACAACCGGTCAGATCATCATTGATGGAAACAATATTCTTTCCCGGAACACAGATCTTATCGCTCTGCGCCGAAAAGTAGGAATGGTGTTTCAAAGGCCAAATGTCTTTGATTTATCCATATATGAAAACTTGGCTTTCGGAATCAAGATTCACCGAACACTCCAGGGGAAAAAAGCGATCCTAGAACAAATTGAAAAATCTCTCAGTGATGTCGGGCTCTGGGATGAAGTAAAGAATAAACTCCACCGAAATGCAAAAAGCCTCTCCCTCGAACAGCAGCAACGACTCTGTATTGCTCGAGTCTTGATTTTAAAACCCGGGATCATTCTCCTCGATGAACCCTGCTCAGCACTCGACCCTATCGCAACGCTGAAGATTGAAGAGCTCTTATTGACCTTGAAAAAACACTACACCATAGTGATCGTAACCCATAATATGCAACAAGCAGCGCGCATTTCCGAATTTTGCGGGTTTATGCTCTTAGGAAATTTGATTGAATTTGGAAAAACGGAAATGATTTTTACCTCTCCTGTTGATCAACGCACAGAAAATTATATTACCGGTAAGTTTGGATAACGAAAGGGGAACACATGGACAGATACTTTGATGAAGAACTGAAAGAACTCAAAAAAAAGTTGATTCAGATGTCATCGCTTGCTGAAGAAATGATTTCTAAATCGGTCACTGCGTTGAAAGAACGGAAAGAAGCACTGACAAAAGACGTCTTAGAGCGAGAGAAAGAAATCAATATGGCACAAATCGCCGTTGACGACATGGCTTTAAAACTCATAGCACTCCATCAGCCTGCTGCCGGAGATCTGCGTTTTCTTATTTCCGCAATCAAAATCAACTCTGACCTGGAACGCATCGGAGATCTTTCGGTGAATATCGTGGAACGAACGCTCGAGCTTTTAAAAGAACCTCCGCTGAAGCCTCTCATCGACATACCGCGAATGGCTGAAATTTCTCAAGGAATGGTTGCGGATGCGATCAATTCATTTATTAACCACGACTCCAAGCTCGCTCGGGAAGTATGCACCCGCGATGACATGGTTGACCAGTTGAACAGCCAGATCTTTCGGGAACTTCTGACTTACATGCTGCAAGACGCGCGCAATATCAACCGGGCTACAGGGCTTATTTTGGTTGCCCGCTCGCTTGAGCGCATTGCGGACCACGCAACGAACATTGGAGAAGACGTATTCTATATGATTGAAGGTAAAGACATTCGCCATCACGCTGATGAACAGAAGGAAAATTCCTAAATACTCCGTGAAGAAATCTTACGAGTGACGGAAAAGGGCATCATTTTTAGAAATTCAAACCAAATAACGCTCAATATCCCGGCGCTGATGCAGACTGCAACATCGGGAATATGCACTTCGGAAAAATGGAAGAGCGTCCGAAGTGAAGGTACCGAAAAAACACACCAAAGAACAAAAGAAGCCCCTCCGGCTACCCACCAGAACGCCTTATTTTTCTGAAGAAGTGTCGCGGTAATTGTTTTTTTCCAAGAACGGTTCACCATAATAAGGCCGATATTGGCTACCACAAGAGTCATGAAGGCAAAACTCCGCGCTTCATTCTCGCCCAATCCTCTCAAGAAAACAAAACTAAACAACCCGACAATAATTGCCAAAATCCCAATTCCCTGAAAAAAACTTAAAAGTAACAAGGAGCTCCCAAAAAGCGGTTTTTTTAAATCCCGCGGTGGCCGCTTCATTACATCTTGTTCATCGCCTTCAGCCTCAAAAACTACAGAGCACGCCGGGTCAATAATCAGCTCAAGAAACGCTATATGGATAGGAAGGAGTACGAGCGGCCAGTGTAGAAGAACCGGAATTAAAGAAATCCCCGCTATGGGAATGTGTATTGAACAAACATAAACAATTGCTTTTTTTAAATTATCAAAAATTCGCCTGCCCATCCGAATAGCTTCCACAATTGACGAAAAATCATCGTTTAAAAGCACTAAATCCGCTGCTTCGCGAGCAACATCAGTGCCTCGTGCGCCCATGGCAATACCAACATGCGCTGATTTTAAAGCCGGAGCATCATTTACCCCATCTCCGGTCATGGCAACGACTTCTCCCTGCTCCTTAAAAGCATTTACCAAGCGTAGTTTTTGCTCGGGGCTAATTCTGGCAAAAATATTTACTTCCCGTATCTTTTCTAAAATTTCCCTATCGCTCATTTCCGACAATTCCTGTCCGGTCAAAAAAGATCCGGGATTTTCCAACCCAACTGCCTGAGCGATAGAGAGTGCGGTTCCCGGATAATCACCAGTAATCATCGCAATCCGCACCCCGGCGGCATAACACTCCTCTACTGCCCGAGAAACCGTGGGCCTTACCGGATCAATTAAGCCGACTAACCCGATGAAAGAAAAAGAAAAATCATGTTGAATTTGAGGCAACTCTGTTCTTTTAAAATACGCCTTCGCCACACCAAGCACGCGAAAACCCTTATTGGCCATCGTTTCAATGATTCCATGCAATGCTAAAACTTCCTTTTCTCCGAGATGACACAGATCAGCAATTGCTTCTGGTGCTCCTTTTGCCGCGATCACATATTCATTCTCATCTGGTGATTGCCATACATGCGATAACGCAAGAAGATCTCTTGAAAGCGGGTATTCACGGACTAATTTCCAATCATGATGAATATGTTCGGTAGCGGTTAAAAACTTATCTCCTATTTCTTTGAATGCCTTATCGACTGGGTCAAAGGAAACTTTCTGGCTTGCCAAAATGCCAAACTCAAGCAATTCATGAGTTTCTTCAGGAAGAACAGACCCCGAAGATTCAGGAATTTGGTAAAAACTTCCTTGATAAAAAATCTCGCGTGCCTTGATTTGATTTAACGTAAGCGTTCCTGTTTTATCAACACAAAGCACGGTAACCGATCCCAAAGCTTCCACTGCAGGCATGCGCCTTGTAAGAACATCGCGCCGCGACATCCTCCACGCGCCTAACGCAAGAAAAATTACCAGAATCACTGGGAACTCCTCAGGAAGAACCGCCATGGCTAATGTAATGCCGGCCAAGATACCTGACACGATACTACCCCGAGTTATCCCATACACAACCGCGATGAAAAGACAAATCACTACGCCTAAAAAAGCAATCTTTCGCACAAGTTTCTGTATTTCAATCTGTAAAAGAGTTCCTTCGGACTGCTGTGATCCTATAATCTTTCCAAGTTTGCCTAATTCGGTATGAACGCCCGTGGCGCTCACTTGCGCAATACCCTGGCCTTGCACGATGAGGGTTCCGGAGTATAAAAATGGTAAATCTTCTCCTCCGGGAATATTTTTCATCGTTACACCGTCCCAGGGAACCTTGCGGACAGGCATTGATTCACCGGTCAGCAAAGATTCGTCAACAAGAAGATGAGAGCTGGTAAGAAGCAGAGAATCCGCGGGAATACGATCTCCCTCATTCAAAAGAACAATATCGCCCCGCACAACTTCTCTGCCAGCAACCCGCTTCTCCTCCCCGCCGCGCACAACCAAAGCGCGAGGACTCGATAGATCACGCAGCGCCTCTAAAGCCCGCTCCGTTTTCCTTTCCTGATAAATAGTGATACCCATCACAATGGTGACAAACCCAGCCAGCATCAATGCCTCTTGAGTATCCCCAAGCAAGAAATAGATGCTCGCGCACACACCTAAAAGAATAAACATAGGCTCGCGCAGCACGTCTTGAACAATGGAAATGATGCTTCTTCTTTTAGAACCCGGGATTTCATTGTAGCCTTCGCTCCGCAGCCGTTCGCAAGCTTCTTGGTTACTCAAACCCTGAAGAAAAGAATTATTTTCTGGAAAAATCATAGCGGTTATTTTAGAAAATGTTTTGCCCGGCTCGAAAAACCCTTACCCAGAAGTTTCAACTATTGTTCCTTCAAGGCATTTCCTATTTATATTCCTTGCCTGCCGAAAGAAGACGAAGTGGATGTCCATATCCATCCTGATCAACCGCGACTTCCACAAAAAGAGGTTTTGGTGCGGGGCTTACTGTCTGGGTAATAGACTCGTCGAATCTCTGAATCTTTGCAAAAACTTCCTTGTATTTTTTAATAATCGCATCATGGGCTTGGAGGGTTATAAATCCTTGCTCTTGCAAAACAGCAAGCTCCTTCTCCCATTTCTCAAAACACCATCCAGAAAATCCGGATCGGTAAAGACGCTGAGTTTCAGAATCAAGCTCAGCGATTCTTTCTCTGCGCAAGCGTTCCTCATCTTTCCAATTGCGCATCGGAAAGCGGCTCAGCGCATCAACCTCTTTCGCTGACTTTTCTTCAAGAAAGAATGACTCAATACCGTACGAAAGAAACACTTCTTTTACCCGTGAGCCATAGACATAGGGCCAAGGCACCTTACCGCGTATGTACAAAGTACAGCCTCCGGACGGTTTCTGCCGAAAAACCTTCTGAACTGTCCAAGAATCTTTCCCTTTTGCTAAACAGACAAAAAACTCCTCTCCCCCTTTTAAATTCCGAGGAGCGTAATCCCGGAAGAATTCAACTGGAATACTGTTAATGTCATAACGCAAGTCAGCGTAGTAACCTCGAAAAATACTGAGTGGGTCATAGGGAACTGTTTTTAAAATAATCTTGTCTGAACCACGGAGTTTATTCGCGTGAAAAACAACCATGCCACAAAGAAAAATGATTTGTGAAGCTATCAAAAACAAAGCAAAGTATTTTTTACGCATCGGATTTTCTTCGCCACTTTTGTTCGACTTGAATTCTCTTGCGGTTAATGAAAATACCGCCGAGAATCAGCAGCAATCCCCCAAAAATAAAGAGAAGCGAACGAGGGAACATCTTCCAGAAAACATCAAAATACCGGGTAAGGATATGAATAAAAAACAACAGGATCGACAAACGAAATATTCCTTCGCTCTGTTGGATAAAACCGACATAAAGAAAGATTATCGTCTCAATGAGCAGTAGAACATTGAAAATGGGCGAGATCGCATGAGGGAAAACAGCGGAAAAAATAAATAAGAATACCGTGCAGAGAAAAAGCAAAAATATAGGCTCGAGTTCACGCGCATCCGCCTTATGCCGCAAACGAAACAGCTGAATAAAAATAAGAAATGCGCAGATAACCAGAAACGCGACTAAAGCCAGGAGGGACGGAGGATACGATAAGGGCAAAGAAAAAGCATGCTCCTCGTAATGGTGCACAAAAGTCAAAGAATAGCCGGGAAGAAAGATCAAAATGATGCCAAGAATCTTATAAAAACCTGAAAAATTCGTGAACTTTCCGGCGTTCACATGACCCATGCCGATTGCGTAAAGGATGAAACCAAAGAAAACCTGCAGCGATACAAACATAAGCTGAAGTAAGGCTCCACCATTTCCAAAAATATCCACGTTTGCCTGTGTATGTTTCAGAAACCAAAAATGCATGAACCAAGAGGAAAAAGCAACGATCATGAGCAATATTGGAAATCTTTGCTTGTGGGCATAGCTCAAAAGTACAATGACGCACGCCAAGATAAAAAATCCATACCCGGCCCGCTCAGGATATGTTATGAAATAAGAATGGAGCCAGAAAAGGCTGAGAACCGCCGACAGCAGCAAGACTGTCCAGGAGCGGAATAAATAAGCGAAAGGGACAATGCCAATGATCCAGAAAAGAATCCCTGCGGAAAAATTGTAATTAATCTGGTAAATTTGGGCGATAAGCCAAACGCCGGATCCGAAGCTAAATGCGCCTATTAATAAGAAGCCTTCGGCTAAACCGCGGTGGGTCTTTGTAGGATGAGAAAAATGAAACCCGAGGCTGTTGAAAAAAATAATGAAAAAAAAGATAATGCTGATTTTGGAAAGTTTGTTTAGATATTGCCATTGCGAACCGATAAACAGGAGTATCCCTAAGCCAACAAGAATCGACCCAAAATAGATGATAACTGAAGTCAAGCGATTATATTCAAGAGTTCCGAGATACCGGGTGCATATTTTCTCACGCTGCTGCGTATCAATGAGGCCCTCACACACCCAAGCTTTGGTTTCTTCGATAAGCTTTTTAGCCCACCCTCTTGATACCATAAGAGTATTATAAGAAAATTATCGAATTATCCAAGTCTTTTTTAAAAACCAACCCTCTGCTGGCGAAAAGAAACTTTTACATGAAATACATCTTCGAAGAGCGATTTCTTGCGTTCGGCTCCCCAGATCTCAAGATGCGCAGGATACGCATGAAAAGTTTCAAGAATAAAAGTGATTGTTTTTCCTCTTTTCTGAAACCGGATATTTCGCACAACGTTCTGGTGAGTACGATCTAAACCGTCGGCAACGCGCAGAATAGCAGAAAGAACCCGCACAAGATGCCTGTCTTCCGGGGGCAAACGCCAGAAAGTTTCATGTTTTTTTTTCGGGTGGCTTTTCCGATGATACCGGGCGATATTCGCGATAAGTTCTTTCTCGCGCTCAGTAAAACCTAACAGATTAAAATTGCGGATCAGATAATAGCTATGTCTATGGTGCTGTGAGTGTGAGATAAAAAAACCTATATCATGCAGTAAGCTAGCAGCCTCTAAATATTCGCGTGGTCCATTGCCGAATCCATGCAGATCTTCCAGCGCATCAAAAATACGGAGCGCCAGGAATAACGTATGCTGAGCGTGCCGCTTCTCATAGTGAAATGTTTCGGCGCAATGCACGATACTTTGATAGCGGATATCCCGCATCTGGGAAAGCCGCGTACCGTGGTGTTTATTCTCGATGGTATCAAACACAAGCCCCTCTTTGAGGGCAAATTCAGACACGACAATTTCCCGCAAAGAAAATACTTTAAAAATTTGCTCAAGAATCAGTGCTCCGGAAACAATGATATCTGCCCGCTCTGAATCGAGTCCGGGAATTCTTTCCCGCTGTTCTAGTGTTTTTGCGTTAAGTAATTTCCCAACAATATCAGAAAGATCCTTCTTTGAGAAAGAGAACTGGTTTAAAGATCCGGGGTATTTGGCGCCTTTCCGGAGACGGATAAGCTGCGCAAGGCAAAGCATGGTTCCGGATGACCCGACAACAACATCGTAAGAAAAAGTCCGCATGGTCCGCACAATGGGTTGTAGCACACCATCAATATACTTGCGGCATTCCTTGATGCTGTTTTTACTCAATTTATTTTTCTTAAAAAACCTCTGGGTAAGCCTTACTGCCCCAATTTTTAAACTATCCGCCGCGAGAATTCTCCTTTTCTCCCCTACGAGAAATTCCGTGCTGCCGCCACCAATATCGATCAGAAGAATTTTTTTCGAAAATAACGGCAAGGCCTGCAAAATACCGAGATAAATAAGCCGGGCTTCCTCGTATCCAGAAACGGTATCGACTTCAATCCCTGTTTCTTTTCTCACCTGCCGAATAAAATCCTGCTGATTTAACGCTTCACGCACAGCGCTTGTCGCAACTGCCCGAATAGAAGCGCGGTAGGCCTGCGCTATAGCTTTAAATCCTTGCAGCACCTTGATAGCCTGGCTGATGGATCTCTGAGAAATGCGCTTCATATCGGTTATCCCTGAACCAAGGCGAATTACTTCACGGGCGCGGGTAATTATTCTAAATTTTCCATTGGTAAGAAGCGGTCTTACGACCAATAAGCGGAGAGCATTTGTCCCGATGTCAATTGCGGCGAGATTATTTGCTTTCCTCATCTTCGAGTATCGAAAGAATATTCTGCTTCAAGGACTTGTTGACCTCGGAAAAACTTCGGGAAGCATCGATGGAAATAAACTGAAACTCTTTTGTCATTTTATCAAATTCTTCGAGAATCTTCCGCTGGTATTCTGTAAAACTATCGTAGAAGTCATCGCCAAGACGTAAATCCATCCCAGATTCCCAATAGTCCATACCTTCACCCATCTGATCAACCCAATAATGCTCATTTAGGTTTTCAGTATTAATGACGCGGGGGATCAAATCCTTGATTTCTATTTTTAGGTAAAAAACCGCGTCCGGAATCAACGCAAAACTGTATGCGTTCTTTATCCAATCAGACTCCGCACCCCGAACAATTGCCCTGGAAAATGCCGTATAGACATAACGGTCAGCAAGAACAATAAAACCAGCTTTCAGAGCCGGAACAATCTCATGCTCAAAGCGATCAGCAAAATCAACGAGATAGAGAAGGCTGTAAGTATGAACATTGAGACTATGCCCGCGTTTCGCTTCCTCAATGACTTTCCCGATAAAGGGAGAACGAGCAAGGCCAGTAGTTAACACTGCGTATCCTTTTAATTCCAGCCATTTCTTGAGATCGTTAATTTGCGTTGACCTACCGACCCCGTCGGTACCCTCGATCACAAAAAGCTTCCCGCTTAAATCCTGCAGATCTAAAGAAGGAAGATGTTCCCCAAAACATGTTCGCGGCTTATTTGGCATAAACGTTCTCTTTCTTACGCAGAAAAGGAGATGGTTTATAATCCTTTAAGCGCTCTTTTACTATGTCCCGAACCAATGTCTGCTGTTTCCGAATCGGCTGGGTTCCATCAATCACCGTCAGATTAAATTCCTGCGATATTGCATCATATACTTCCAGTATTTTTCCCTGAAATATACGAAAACTTTCTTTTAAGTCATCACTAAGCCCCAAATCCATACCTGCCTCATGAAATTTCAAGTTTACCCTTCCAATGAGAATCCGCTTCAAAGAAACTTCAATCGGCACTTTAAAATAGAACGCGATATCAGGCCGCACGGCAAAACCATAGAGGTTACGGACCCACTGCGGGTGAACATTGCGCACGACATCCCGGGCAAACGCCGTATAGATATATCTGTCCGCGAGAACAATCATCCCTGCTTTCAAGGGGGGAATAATTAAATGCATGAAACGATCCGCGAAGTCCGTAGCATGAAGAATGCTGAAAGTGGCGGGAGTCAAAAGATTCTTCTTCTTCCCCCGTTTAATAGTCTCATTGACCAAAGCCGAAGAATTCCACTCAGTAAAAAAAACACGATAATTTAAACTTTCAAGCCATTTCCCCAGAAGCTGCAGTTGCGTTGATTTTCCGGAACCGTCGATTCCTTCAACAATGATCAACCTGCCTGGGTAAGGGTGCGCTCCATCAAAGTTTCGTGACATACTTTTTTATTTTTTTGCCAGGGATCGTAATATTTTTGGCGTTACATACCATGAGAATCGGGCATGGGAATGGGCAGAAAAATCATCGAGAGTAATTTTCCCGAGAGCTCCCTTCTTAAATTCAAATATCGTTTGTTCTATCCCAAGCAAGAAGGAAACAAAACAGCTTAAATCTGGCTCATGCCCTACCAAGAGAATCTTATTCTTCCCTTTATATTTCCCAAGAAAAGAAATGAGATTTCGGGGAGAAAATCCAGGGGTAAGCTGCGGGCATATTTCGATTTTATCTTTACATTCGAATACTTCTCCGATAATTTCTGCTGTTTGCTGCGCCCTTCGTAACGGACTTGTAAAAATAATATCAAAATGAGAAATAAGCCTGGTAGCTCCGCGGGCCTGCTTTTGCATTTTGGCCTTACCTTCTTCAGTAAGCGGACGTAAGTCATCTTGTTCCCCTGAAGAACTAGGCAATGCCGCGATACCATGGCGTAAAAGATAGATTTCCATATTGATTCCTTGCTGATAAAAAACTCTGTCGCCTTTGCTTTATCCTCGAATACTCCAGTAGTTTTCGCAGAAATTACTATAAAATAAAACCGGACAACATACAAATAGGCAGGTTGGAAACATTAATACTGTACCGTGATTTTTGGTAAAGTCAATTAATTTTACGAGATGACTGATCGCCAAAAAACATTAGTTTTATTGGGTATTCTCATGCTTTCGGCTATGATAAAAAACAGCATAAAATGCACCAAGCCTCCCTTAGGCCTTGAAAAAAATGATGGCTTACCCGAAATGTTTGCTGACTTTTTCCTGGAGAGGATATCCAGGTGGAATCTGCGATACGACATTTCCCGGTTACCGAAATATCGTATTCTTTTTGCCTCAATATTTTAAGAAGTCCAATCGGGAAAACGCTCGCTGCCAAAATAGTCTTTCGGGTATAAAAGTCGCACGCAAGAATCAGACAAAAAATAAAAAAGCCCTATCTTTTTTACCTGAGCATCCAACTCTTCCGCAAGAAAAGCTCGGTCAAAATCGAGCTTTGTCATTTTGAGCTGTCCGACATCCATAATCATAATGCGCTCAACCAACGATTCCGGAAGAGCTGACGTATAAACTAAGAACCTCCCGCAAGGAGACCATCCAGCATACCGATCAATTCCAGCATTGTGGGTAATCCTTCTTATATTGCCCCCATTTTTATCCATAAGGTGCAGCTCAAGATTCTCGCGCCCATCCGGCATCCGCCTCATACTCACAAAAGCAATCGCTGAACCGTCTGGAGAGTATGTAGGAGAAAAATCTCTGGTTTTGTAAGTGGTGCGCTGCACCAGCTGTTTGGCTCCTAAATCATAACTCCAGATATCGCAATTACCAGACCTTTCGGACGCGAAGATGATTTCGCGATTGTCAGGGGAAAATTGCGGGGTAAAATCCATACCCGGGTAATCGGTAATTTGCGTAAGTTCCGAACCATCAACATTCATCGTAAAAATATCAATGTTACCGCTATAATTGGCGCAACAAACAATCTTCTGGCCATCAAAAGACCAATCCGGCGTATCATGCCACTTACCGCTGTTTGTTATCTGTTTTTGTTCTGTGCCATCTTCATTCATCAACCAAACCTCTGGAGTTCCCGTGCGGTTTGAAATAAAAAGAATCTTTTTCCCGTCAGGTGACCACTTCGGACAATCATTCCAATATGGCCCAGAAGTAAGCTGACTTATTTTTTTCGTTCCAAGATTGATACTCCAAATATCGTAATCTCCTGTCCTGCCTGAAGAAAAAACAATCCTACCCTTAAGATCCATACCCACTCTCCTTCCCTTCGGTTAGCCGTAGCATCTTCGTTCTTTCCTCTGTTTCCTTTGAGTGAGAATTCTCCCTAGAAGCCTGCCGAATTATTCCCCAGAAAAACTCATGTAGTTTCTCTGATCCGATATATCCCTTAAGATAGTTGCCTCAAAAAACAAATAACTAAAGAACCTAAGAACCGAGACTTTCTTTTCTTATTCTTTTCATCCTGGCCTTACAATCCTTTGGAAATAATAATGTGCCGGACAATTTGTATCTTTCCGAACAAAGGCTTTGCCAAACCTAAAATTTCTTGAGCGGAAAAGTTGGAGTACGTAACTTTGTAAACCAGCAAATAGAGGGTATCTTGGCCGTAATAAGGAATTGTTTCGGATTCAATTAACTCGTATGCGCTCAGATCACCAAGCTGGCTCTTGACTTTTTTGAGCGACTCTGCCCATTTCTCTTTTGGGGTTTGAGCAAAGAACTTAGGAGAATATAAAGCCAGGGCTTTTTCAAAGTCATTATTCTGGAAGGCTTTAAAATATTCGTCAGCAATAGCAGTTATGATTTCTTGCTTGCTTACTCCCCGATCATATCCGCATCCTGCAAGCAATAGAACAATCAAAGCAGAAATAATGATTCTGCTGATTTTCATGGTATTATTGTAATATAGCTTGTTGCTAAGTCAATTGAAAAAGAAAAAAGCTAGTATTTATCGGTATTTTTCCAAATATAGACCTTATCGCGCGGACGGACAGGAAATGGAATCTTTATCCCCACAGAAACACCCCTAGGAGCACATTCAACAAATTCGTGGTTTATTTGAAGTTCGGAAACCTCAACGAACGAGGCAGGGCTTTTTCCAAGAAAAAGAACTATTTGACCTTTTTGCAAACTGCCGTTACGCAAACGTACTTCAGCTACGCCTAACTTCTTATAGAACTTCACTACTTCACCTAAAAATACTTTCTCGTGATTGTGCTCAAGTCCCTGAGATAAATCAGCATTCGGCTGGCCAAAATAAAATCCTTCAGAAAATCCACGGTTATATACTGTCCGCAGTCGAGCAAGCAAATCATCTTTTAATCTGCGATTCAGAACGCCTTCAAAGTACGCGTCGAGCGCCCTGCGATAACAAGCGGTAACTACTGCAACATACTCCGATGAACGCATTCTTCCTTCAATTTTAAACGCGCTGATTCCGCTTTCAATAAGCTGGTCAAAAAAATTCATCGTACACAAATCTTTTGGACTTAACAGGTAATTTTTTCCTAAAATATACGAGGCTTCTTTGTCCCTATCAGAAACTACGAATTCCCGACGACAAGGCTGTAAGCACTCTCCCCTATTGGCTGACTTACCGAACGTGTATCCCGAAAGAAAACAGCGCCCTGAGATACTTAAGCACATCGCGCCATGAATAAAAGTTTCAATCTCGCAAGGAACGTCCGCCTTCGCAAGATTTGTAATCATCGTTCGGATATCCCGAATATTACATTCCCGCGCAAGAATAATTCGAACAATGCCGAGCCGATAAAAATATTTGCAAGCTTCTGAATTCGCCACGCCCGCCTGAGTTGAAAGATGCACCGGAATATGAAATTCCTGGGCAAGCATAACCGCCGCCATATCCCAAACAATCAAAGCATCGACAGAGGCCTCGCTGGCACATTGTATAATTTTGCGAATCTTTGGAATATCCCGCTCAAACATCATCACATTTAAAGCAAGGTACCCTTTGCGGTTATGCCCCTTTAAAAATTTCATGATTTTGCGGAGCTCGGAACTATCAAAATTCGATGCGTAATTACGCATACTCAAGCCTTTTACCCCAAAGTAAACCGCATCAGCGCCGCTTTCAACTGCGCTCCGCAAAGCGCCCCAATCACCCGCCGGCGCAAGAATTTCTGGTCTTATGGTATTTTTTCCTTCTCGCATAGATGCCAGTATTGTAGCGTAAACTGTTTTCAAAAGAAAGATAGTTCTCCAAAAAATATTATGCTATAATTTATCCATACCCATAAAAAAATGATGCCTAACCTTTTGGTGGTTTTCCTCTTTTTTTTCTCACCAAATTTGCGCTGTATCCTGCAACGCTCTCCGCGGCCTGGACAGAACAGATTATCGACAGTTCGGTCGATACTCAATACATATCCCTGGATGTAGACAGCAATGGGTTTGTGCATATAAGTTACCAGGATGCTACCAACTCTGATCTGAGATATGCCTCTTTCGATGGTTCTGGATGGAATATACAAATAGTTGACAGCGCAGGAACACTGGGATCTTTTTCATCGCTTGCTCTTGATTCGCAAGGATATGCCCGGATAAGCTATAAAGTAACCACAGGCGGATACGGCCTTAGATATGCTTCCTTTAACGGCACTGGATGGACTCTCCAAGATGTTGACATAATGGGAATAACCGGAAACTATTCCTCTCTGGCGCTTGATAACAATGGATACGCAAAGATAAGTTACTTCTTTACTAATGGCGGCGATCTCAAATATGCCGCTTTTAACGGCACTGGCTGGTCTCTGCAGACACCTGATACTGCCGGATCTGTGGGTTTCTTTTCCTCGCTTGCCCTTGATTCGCAAGGATATGCCCGGATAAGCTATCAGGATGCTACGGGCGCTGATCTTAAATACTCCTCGTTCAATGGAACTGGATGGACAGTACAATTTGTCGATACCGTAGCAAACGTCGGCAACTTTTCCTCGCTTGCCCTTGATTCTCAAGGATATGCTCAGATAAGCTATTATGACGCAAACAACTATGACCTCAAATACGCGGTATTCAATGGAACTGGATGGGAAGTGCAGATTATTGACAGTGCGGGTACCGTTGGCACCAATACTTCAATTGCCCTTGACTCACAAGGATATGCATATATCAGCTATATTGAGAGTGTGAGCGGCGGAACTTCCTATAACTTGAAACTCTCCCATTTTAACGGCACAGGATGGGAAATCCAAACACTCTATACCAATATAGGCACTTCGGGGGGTTACCCTACTGAATCGGCGCTTAAAGTTTTTGGCGATTACATCTATGTCGCTTACGGCCAGCAAGGAGGAGATTTAGCCTATGCAACAAATGCCCCAGCAGGCTATGTTTCCGAGCCACTCACGGGTATCTTAGGAAAAATCTTGCTCCTTGGCTTACCATTTCTTATTATGTTTCGGCGTAGATTTGATAAAAAACAATAAAAAACGGAAAACGATTTGGTCGCATAAAACCACACTTCCTGCTTATCCACGCTCAAAGACAATCTCCTCCTGAAAAATCATACGCGGCATTGCTTTTCAAATTATTTTTTGACAAGCCCTTGAAATTGGTCAAAATAATGTGATATAGATAAAGTGCTGTGGGGCCTGGGTGTCGTTTCAGGGAGGCGATATTCAGGTTTTTTATTTTTAAGAGCTATGCAAAAAATATTCACTCCCTACGAACAAGAACAGAGAAAATTCAGCCGCATTCCGTGCAGATTAGGAATCAGTATAAAAAAGCTTGCGAATTTCACGGAAACTTCCGCAACTACTTTTGATATCTCACCTGGCGGCATTGGAATCGAGACCGAACATGGCTTCCGCATCGGAGAAAAGATTGAACTCTGGATCCATTTCAACGATGGCCTGAAACCAGTACATCGGTTCGGAAAGTTAATCTGGATTGAAGAAATGAACACAAAGCTCTATCGCGGAGGAATTCGTTTTGAATCTGAAAGAATCCGGTCCAATGGGAATCAATTACTTAAATCATAAAGTAACAGCCAGGCTCCAGGGCTTCTGAAACGAACAATTTCCCTTCCATGCTGAGTAAGCCAACCTCTAAAAAAAAGCTCCTCATTCAACGGGCACCATGTACAGAGATGCGAAAAAAGAAACCAAACTCTTTTCTTGCCTCGAAGCTTTTCTAAGTCGGCAATGTATCGAGAAGGATCGTCTCGCCCATAAGCTCCGACAGTGCAACCTAAAACCTTGTACCGCGACGAATAGTAGCGCCAGGCGTATTGGGAAGAATAATAAATATACACAAAATCATTTTCCCGCCGCTCTTTCTGTAAAACCGCCAAAAGAGGCTTTATTTCCTCTACCACCCGCGGTTTGACCAGATGATATCCTGCAAGGATAAACGGATGAAACAGAACACAAAATACAAAAATTGCCCCTATGATCTTCCCTTTCGGTTCAAGGACTCTAAAAAAACATTCAACTCCGTAACCAATTCCCAAAATCAAGAATGGGGCCAAGAAAAGTATCAGTCTCCCGTGAAACGGATAGATTCTCAAAAAGGAGAAAGCAAAAACGGAAACTATCGGCAATAAAAAAAATAGGGCCTCGTATTTACTCTTATAAAGAATCTTCGCTCCACCTACAAGAAAAGCAAAAACCCCAAGCTGATGGGCCTCTAACCCCAATACTGAATGAAATGCATTGACGAAATGATCAACGATCCAGGTAAAATATAATCTCAAAGAAAAAATAATACTGGGAAATTCTTTTTGCCAATACTGCATAATCAAAGTATTGGTGATAATCTTGTTGAAAAGAAAAAAATAGAGAACCATGCCGTGGATAGACCAAAGGAAAAAAACAAAAACCAGATACCAGCGCATCTGCTTCTCACTCCAAAAAGAATAGAGAAGGGCGGCAAACCAAGAACCAAGGATAAAAACACTGGTATACGAAAAATACGGAAGTACCACCCCTGAGAGCGCACAGATAAACCGGATAGGCCGGGATGCCGGAAAACGCTTAAGCAGATCACCGAAAAAAACCAGAAGAATACCGCACAAAACATCGCAGGAATAAACCTTACATTCAGAAGCGTAGTAAATAAGGGGCCCGCTGACCGCGAAAAGTGAGAGGCAAACAAACCTCCCCACAGAACCGCAGCGATTCCTCACAACACAATAGAAAAGAAAAATACTGGCACATGCGCAGAGTAACGGGAAAAACCGCAAGATAAGCTCGCCGTCGCCAAACCATAGCACAAGAAGCTTTTCAATCAAGATAAAACCCGCGGGCGCACTCTGGGCAGAAGTAGAAGAAGAAATAGCGGAAATGAAATCATTTCGAACAATATGAAGAGCCAGCATTGCTTCATCAAGCCACAACGAACGATTGAAAAGATATTGGCTTAAACGGGCACAGAGGCCAAAAAGAATAATCAACGGAAGACTTCTCTCAAGGAAAACGGAAGGAAAAAATTGTTTTTTGAATATATACATGGTCCTTCTATGGATAGAAAGATAGGGTATGCCTGGAGCTATTATCTATTGGGGGTTCAACAGTGTCAAGAAAAGAACTTGAATAAACTGACGCTATCCTTTTCTTCCAGAAAGATATTCATCAACTGCTTGGGCGCATTTGCGCCCCTCTGCGATAGCCCAGACAACAAGTGATTGCCCTCTTCGCATATCACCCGCACAAAATACCTTTTCATATGAAGTCATATAACCATTGTTTGTTTGGACATTGCCTCGAGCATCCAAAACAAGATTAAGGTCGGCAATGGGACCTTTCTTTTCAGGGTACAAAAAGCCAACCGCAATCAAAACGAGATCAGCCTCTATTTCGAAATTACTCCCTGGAATTTCAGACAGAACTGGACACCCTTTCTGATTTTTATTGGAAAATTCTACCCTGACGCAACTTATTTTCGCAACTCGGTCATCTTTTCCTAGAAATTTCTTGGCCAACACCGCCCAATAACGCTCTCCACCTTCCTGGTGACTTGTAGAAGTTTTAAGGAGTAAAGGATATTTCGGCCAAGGATACTCACACGTCCGCTCACTCTGAGGCTGAGGAAGAACTTCTATTTGGACAACACAGCGTGCTCCTTGCCTGTGCGCGGTACCCACGCAATCAGAACCAGTATCCCCGCCGCCAAGAACAACAACTTTTTTGTCCCGGGCATCTATTAATTCATTCAGGGGAATAGAAATACCGGAAACACGCCGATTCGATTGAGTTAAATAGTCCATAGCAAAATGAATGCCGGGTAAATTTCTTCCTTCAATCGGCAAATCCCGAGCAACCCGAGATCCGGAGCACAGACATACGGCATCGTATTCTTGCAGGAGCGATCCTGTTTGTATGTGTTCCCCAACAGAAACACCGACCTGGAAAATAATTCCCTCTTGTTCCCATATTCTTATTCGCCGGTCAAGAATGTATTTCTCGAGCTTAAAATCCGGTATACCGTAGCGAAGAATTCCTCCAATTTTATCATCGCGTTCAAAAACCGTTACGGAATGACCTGCCAAATTGAGTTGCGCTGCGCATGACAATCCAGAAGGTCCGGAACCGACAACGGCCACCTTCTTACCGGTTCTTCTGGAAATAACGCGTGGTTTCATAAACTTTTTCTGAAATGCGTACTCAGCAATTGCCAGTTCATTCTCTCGGATTGTGACCGGATCATCGTTAATACCCAATACACAACTATATTCACACAGCGCCGGACATATTCTACCGGTTACTTCCGGCATATTATTCGTCGCTTCTAAAAAATACATGGCCTTCTCCCACTGTTTGTGGAAAACTGCGTCGTTCCAATCAGGAATATAATTAGCCAGCGGACATCCGGCATGGCAGAACGGTGTTCCACAATCCATACACCGGGATGCTTGTTCTTCGGATTGATCGTGGGATCGAAGAAGGGCCACATCTGCATAATCCTTTACCCGCTCGCACACCGGACGATACCCAACATTCTGACGCTTTAGTTTCAAGAATCCACGAGGATCGGCCATAGAGTTTTCTCCTTATACAAAATTATCCATCTGAAACTTCTCCGACACTCAAATCACCCGTAATGGTTCTTTCTCGAAGAATATGCTGATACTCCAAAGGAATCACTACCTTAAATTTATGCATTGCCTCAGAAAAATTATCCAAAATGTCTCTTGCCCGCATACTATTTGTATAAGCATAATGCCGACTTATTAATTCCTGCAGAAACTTGTAGTCACGCGGCAAAACTTCCTCTAACTCCACCATACTTAGATTACACCGGCCACTGAAGGTATTATCCGGATCATAAACATAGGCGATACCCCCAGACATACCAGCAGCAAAATTTCTTCCTGTTTTTCCTAAAATCAAAACCCGACCGCCCGTCATATATTCACACCCATGATCACCAACCCCTTCTACGACTGCAAGCAATCCGGAATTACGGATACAGAATCTTTCTCCGGCAACTCCACGAATATATGCTTCTCCATGGATAGCCCCATAAAAAGAAGTATTGCCGAGTATAATGTTTTCCTCGGAGAGAAAAGTAGATTTTTTATCCGGATAGATAATAATTTTTCCTCCGGATATACCCTTCCCGACATAGTCATTCGCCATACCTTCCAATTCAAACGTAATACCCTTCATAAGCCAAGCTCCAAAACTCTGTCCGGCTATTCCGTTAAACTTACAGTAAACCGTATTATCCGGAAGACCATCTTCACCGTATTTCAGGCAAATCTCGCCACTTAACATCGAGCCAGTAGCGCGGTTTGTATTGTGAATCGGTAGCTCCATACGCACCGTTTGTTTATGGGAAATCGCTGGCTGAGCCAGTGCAATCAGTTCCCGGTCTACAATATCATCGATCGCATGATTCTGAGAAACTGTGCAGTAAACTCCGACATTTGCCTCAACTTTCGGCCGATAAAGAATCTTTGAAAAATCTATCCCCCGGGCTTTTTGCGGAATAATTTGTTCATGAACCTGAAGAAGATCCACTCTCCCAACTAACTCATTGATAGTCCGTACGCCAAGAAAACTCATGGTTTCGCGTAATTCTTCAGCAACAAAATTAAAATAATTTACGACGTACTCAACTTTTCCCTGGAATCTTTTTTGGAGGAAATCATCCTGCGTGGCAATGCCGACTGAACAATTATTGAGATGACAATGCCTCAGCATCACACAACCAAGCACAATTAAACTCGCAGTGCAAAATCCGAATTCCTCGGCTCCAAGTATTGCCGCCATTGCTACATCTTGCCCCGTGCGCATTTGCCCGTCAGTCTGTAAGCGGACTCGACTGCGCAAATCATTCAGAACAAGAGTTTGGTGCACTTCGGAAAGTCCTAACTCCCAAGGAAGGCCGGCGTGCCGGATGGAACTTAACGGAGACGCCCCTGTGCCTCCATCGCCGCCGGAAATAAGAATCATATCCGCATGACCTTTTGCCACACCCGCAGCAACAGTTCCAACCCCCACTTCCGAAACAAGTTTCACGCTAATACGGGCTCGAGGATTCACATTCTTCAGATCGAAAATAAGCTGGGCTAAATCTTCAATCGAATAAATATCGTGGTGAGGTGGTGGAGAAATAAGAGTGACCCCTGGGGTAGTATAGCGCGTTTTCGCGATCGTAACACTCACCTTATGACCTGGCAATTGCCCGCCTTCGCCGGGTTTAGCGCCTTGGGCAACCTTGATCTGGATCTCATCAGCATTCATCAAGTAGTTGGCAGTAACCCCGAATCTTCCCGAAGCAACTTGTTTAATTGCGCTCCGCATCGACTCTCCGCTTGCTAACGGCTTAAAACGCTCCGGGTCTTCTCCTCCTTCTCCGGTATTTGACTTTCCCTTTATCCGATTCATCGCTAAAGCGAGAGTTTCATGAGCACCTTGAGAGATTGATCCAAAACTCATCGCGCCAGTAGCAAAACGCTTAAAGATTTCTTCTTTCGGCTCAACCTGGTCAAGCGGGACAGAGGGAGAAACGCGAAATTTTAGAAGACTGCGCAATGTCGCTGGATTCTGCGATTGATCATTGATCATCGCAGAAAATTCCCGATAACGCTTATAACTATTTTGCCGGACGGCATCTTGGAGAGAAGCAATGGTATCAGGGTTCCAAAGATGAAATTCACCATCTCTTCTCCATTGATAAACACCTCCTGTCTTAAGGAACGGCTGCGAAGCTTTTTGCGATAAAGAGTAGGCGTTTTGATGCCGGACTAAAACCTCGGCAGTAATTTCATCGAGCGATACGCCCCCGACTCGCGAAGCTGTTCCAGGAAAATACTCTTCGATCACCTTGTCGCCAATCCCCACAGCTTCAAAAATCTGCGCGCCGCGATAACTCTGAAGTGTTGAGATACCCATCTTCGAAAGTATCTTCAAAATACCTTCCGTCAGGGCTTTCCGATAATTCTGCATACCCTCCCCAGAAGACACCAAAAGCTCTTTTTGACTGGAAAGTTGAGAAACAGATTCATAGGCAAGATACGGATTTACGCAATCGATGCCGTATCCGAACAAAAGCGCAAAATGATGTACTTCGCGAGGTTCCCCGCTTTCTAACAGCAGGCTGATCCTAGTACGCAAAGATTTTTTCACCAGCCAATGATGGATTGCCGCCGTAGCGAGT
The DNA here is from genome assembly GCA_964634935.1 of uncultured Planctomycetia bacterium. GTDB lineage: Bacteria > Omnitrophota > Gorgyraeia > Duberdicusellales > Duberdicusellaceae > CAZWJT01. The sequence goes on from CAZWJT010000008.1 coordinate 132,684, forward strand.
AATCCTGGAATGGCTGCTTTCTGAGGACTGATCCCACGATCACTCAAAATGACAAATGCGAAACCGTCTTGGATCGCCTTTTCTATTTCTCGAAAAATATCACTCAAACGCCTCTGCAAACCATTTGCTTGTGAAATGTCAAAAAGAATGGAAATTGTCTTAGTCCGGAATCCATTGCAATGAATTATTCGAATCTTTTCTAGCTCGCTATTCGTTAAGATCGGATTTTTGACAAGAAGTTTATGACAATGATCTATTGTTTCATCCAGAATATTTTGCTGAGGACCAAGAAAACTATCAAGGCTCATCACCAGTTGTTCACGGATTGAATCAATTGCCGGATTCGTCACCTGAGCAAAAAGTTGTTTAAAATAACTGTATAAAAGCTGGGGATGTTTCGAAAGAATCGCTAACGGAGTATCATTACCCATTGAGCCAACCGGCTCTTTGCCCTCTTCGGCCATTGGCTTGATGATAAATTTTAAATCCTCTCGGGTATATCCAAACGCGTTCTGATATGTTTCAATATCTCCTAATACAGAATGAGATGTTCCGGATTCCGGAAGTTGTTCAAGCGTAACCAAGCACTGCGACAACCAAGACGCATACGGCTTTTTCTGGGCAAGAACCGATTTTACTTCCTCGTCAGCGATAATTCTCCCCTCCTTGGTGTCAATGAAAAAAATCTTTCCTGGTTCGAGCCGACCAGACAAAGCAATTCTTTCAACCGGTATATCTAAAACCCCAACCTCGGAAGCCATAACCACAAAATCATCCTTCGTAACAATATATCGAGCTGGCCGCAACCCATTGCGGTCAAGAACAGCTCCAATGCTTATACCGTCAGTAAACGCGATTGCCGCAGGCCCATCCCAAGGCTCCATAAGACACCCATGATATTGATAAAAAGCCCGTACCGAAACATCAAGGGCTTGGTTTTGTTCCCACGCGCTGGGAACGAGCATAGTCATTGCGTGAGCTGGCGAACGGCCGCTGAGCACTAACAGCTCAAAGATGTTATCAAGATTCGCTGAATCACTCCCATCTGGAACAATGATTGGAAACAATTCCTCAATTGCCTTGCCAAGTAAACTGCTTTTTAAAAGACCTTGCCGCGCTTTCATCCAGTTAATATTTCCCCGGACCGTGTTGATTTCTCCGTTATGCGCCAGGAAGCGGAATGGCTGCGCAAGATCCCAAGTGGGAAAAGTATTGGTGCTATATCGGGAATGAACCAGACAAAGAGCGCTCATCAAAGATTGATCTTGCAAGTCACAATAAAACCTTTCCACCTGTTCAGGCATAAGAAGACCCTTATAGATAATCGTCTTGGAAGAAAGGCTAGAAATGTAGAAAAACTTCCTTTGATTCAGATGAGAAAGACGGACCCTGCCCTCTACTTTCTTTCGAATACGATATAATGCTTGCTCGAAAGCGACAAAATCATCAAGATTCACAGCTTTCCCGATAAAGATTTGTTCAATAACCGGTTCGGTCATCCGGGCAGTCACTCCGATATCTTGATTGTCAATGGGCACCTTTCGCCATCCAAGCAATATCTGCCCTTCCCCTGAGACTATCTCCGAGAAAATCTGTTTACAGAAATCTCTCTCTCGTGGCTCGGTGGGCAAAAATATTATTCCCGTTCCGTAAGATCCTTCACTGGGAAGAACGATCTTGTCGTACTGGCACTGGCGGAGCAAAAATTCGTGGGGAATCTGTATGAGGATTCCTGCCCCATCACCGGTACGGGGATCAGCTCCCACAGCTCCACGATGTGAAAGCTTTCGGAGTACTTCAAGGCCAGAAAGAACCATGGCGTGAGACTTTCGTCCTTTGACATCACAGACAAAACCAACCCCGCAGGAATCATGCTCAAACCTAGGATCATATAATCCTTGTCGTTCCGGCAGATGGTAACGCAATCTTGACGCTTTCCGCATATTCACCTTTATCTTTCTCGCGCTAAAACCATATTGATTCCAAGCTTTTTTATTTTTGCGTGAAGCGTATTACGATTGATCCCTAATATTTTAGCAGCTTTCAGTTGATTCCCCTGTGTTTTCTGAAGCACTTTTTCAATCAAAGGCTTCTCAACAGCCTCTATGACTGTTCGATAAAGATATTCCTTATTACTGAAAATCAACAAATCTTCAAGATTATCCAAAGGGTAGTTAAAAAATTCTTTTCTGTCTGATTCTGTATTCATTATGCTTAAACTTTATGCATCGTTTATTAAATTTTTTTATATACTTGCGGTACGCATAATCTTCAAAAAATTATTCAAAATTAAGTACGCTTGCTGCCGTAATTCACCCGAGCGTATATGTACATTATTCGACCATCTTTCTTTCTTGCAAGTGTTTATCATATTCATTTTTTGTATACCCTCTTGCCATAGATCGAGCATCGGAGCAGTAACCTCAAGGTGAAACTGCAAACCATATGCCACCGAATTCAACCGAAAAGCCTGACTTATACAATCTCGAGATTGAGCCAATAATGGTTTCTTGTCTGGAATATCAAAAGTATCTTCATGCCATTGAAAAACCCGAATACTATCACCGCACCCCGAGAAAAGAGGGTCGCGTTTTCCTTCTTTCGTCAAAAATACCTCTCCGAATCCTACCTCTGGAGTTACTGCGCGGTACACTCGCGCCCCTTGGGATTTCGCAAGCAATTGAGCTCCTAAACAAATACCCAAAAAAGGGATGCGATGGCGGACTATCGTTTTTATGAACTGAGTTTCCTCAGACAGAAATTTATATTTCTCTTCTTCGTATACGTTCATAGGCCCACCAAGAACTACCACCGCATCGAGCTCGTCAAAATTGACTTTAATAATCGGATCGCGGTATAGAGAAAAAATCCTCAGGGAGAATCTTTTTTCTTCAAAAAAATCACCAATCAACCCCGAAGGTTCATTCTCTGTATGTTGTAGTATTGCTACCATCTTCTCTAAGATTCTTGGCAGCCCTCCTGCGAGGGCTGCCAAGAGTTTATTTATATGTCGAAATAGAGATAAAATTCGTATGGAGTCGGACGCATGCGTACTGCATCAATCTCCCGCTTGTATTTATATTCAAGCCAAATATCGATCACATCTTTCGTAAACACTCCTCCTTGCAATAAATATTCATGGTCTGCCTCAAGCGATTTCAGCGCCCGATAAAGAGATCCTGGAACAGTGGGGATGCTCTTTAATTCGTCCGGATTCATCTCAAAAAGGTCCATATCCGCTGGTTGCCCCGGATCGATTTTGTTCCGTATGCCGTCGAGTCCAGCCATAAGCATGGCACTAAACGCTAAATACCCATTACAGGAAGGATCAGGCGGACGAAATTCAATCCGTTTGGATTTTGGATTGTCAGAATACATGGGAATTCTTACCGCGGCAGAACGATTTCTTGCCGAATAAACCAAATTCACGGGAGCTTCGTATCCTGGTACGAGCCGCTTATAAGAATTCGTTGTCGGTGCGCAAAAAGCCATGAGGCTCGGTGCATGCTTCAGCAAACCGCCGATGTAATATTTGGCAGTCTGACTCAACAATGCATATCCTTTCTTGTCATAAAAAAGATTCACTCCTGCTTTCCATAAACTCTGATGGCAATGCATACCAGAACCATTATCGGCAAACAGCGGTTTCGGCATAAAAGTAGCCACCATGCCATGCTGTTTCGCCACATTCTTAATGATATATTTATAGAGTAAAAGATGGTCCGCCATAGTTGTAAGCGTATTATATTTCATATCAATCTCGCACTGACCAGCAGTTGCAACCTCATGATGATGCACTTCAACCTTAATGCCGGATTCAAGCATTTTCAGGATTATCTTGCTCCGTAAATCCTGCAGCTGGTCATGCGGCGGAACAGGAAAATAACCTTCCTTAAACCGGACTTTATACCCTAAATTCGGTTTTTCATCTTTCCCGGTGTTCCAATCACCCTCAATAGAGTCGATAAAGTAATAACCGGAATTTTCATTTTGATCAAATCGAACATCATTAAAAATAAAAAATTCTGCTTCCGGACCGAAGTAAACCGTATCAGCGATTCCACTGTCTTGCAAATACTTCTCCGCTTTTTTTGCGATATAGCGAGGATCCCTTGTGTACGGTTTCTTCGTGAGAGGATCGGCAATATCGCAAATAATACTCAGCGTGGGAACTTCGCAAACCGGATCAACGATAGCAGTCGCCGGATCAGGAATCATGATCATATCTGATTCCTGTATTTTCTGGAAACCACGGATGGAAGAACCATCAAACCCAATGCCATCTTTCCAGATGGAACTGATAATATCCGGCATTTCGATGAGTTCCTGCACGGGAATAGAAAAATGTTGCCATAATCCTGGTAAATCATTGAACTTAAGATCAACAATTTTAATATTGTTGTCCTTGATCAATCGAGAAACTCTCTGTATTGCAGCATTTGCAATACCATCCTGAGAGACCACCGATGATTTTTGAAGCACCTCTTTCTTCCGTACCATAACTTCCTCCTTTTCCCTTCTCCTTTTTATGCAAACCATTTACTTTTTTAGAAAACCCACCCCACGAATACTCATTGAAGTTGTATCCTGTGAGGCTGATGAAACAAAATAATCACACATGGTTTTCCGCCATCCGGTTAACCGATCGCCGCATTCCCTTCTTCTCCCGTTCTAATACGTACAGCGTTCTCAATGGAACTGATAAAAATCTTCCCATCGCCCATTTCTCCTGTTTTTGCGTTCGCAGCGATAAGCGCGGTAACCCTGGCAACATCGGAATCAGCAACCACCATCTCAATCTTTATTTTTGGAAGCAAAGAAATCGTGTACTTCTCTCCTCTCCATTGCTGCACTACTCCCTTCTGCTTGCCATGCCCCTCAGTTTCTGTAACTGTTATTCCCACGCATCCTATGGTTTCAAGGGCAGAGATAACTCCTTCTATTTTTTCTGGTCGTATTATCGCTTCTATTTTTTTCATAAAGCACCCTCCTAGTCTTTTTTCGCTGGTTCAAGGTACGAATACGATGGCTTTCGTCCGATAAATTCCGGATACGCCACATTACCATGCTCTCCCACATCGAGTCCTTCAATTTCTTCTTGCAAACTCACCCGCACACCCATGGTAACCTTGATAAGAAACCAGGCAATCAATGAAATGAGAAATGTATACGCAGCAACCCCAAGCACGCCCGAAAATTGCGCATTCAGCAATTTCATGCCTCCGCCAAAAAAAAGACCATTTCCAGTAGCAGTCCCCGCTATCTTGTCCTGGGCAAACAAGCCGACGCAAAGCGTCCCAAAAACACCGTTTACAAGATGAACGGATAAAGCCCCGACAGGATCATCGATGCGCATTCTGTCAAACGCAATAACAGCCAAAACCACAAGCACACCGGCAATAGCACCTATCAGAATAGAACTCACAACGCTCACAAAAGCGCACGAAGCTGTAATAGCCACAAGACCAGCAAGACAGCCATTCAGAGTCATGCCAAGATCTGGCTTCCCGAGTATAACCCATGACATAAGTGTTGCGCTTAAAATAGCGACCGCAGCCGCAGTATTTGTAGTCACTGCGACATGGCTTATTGCATGAGGATCCGCGCTCATCGTCGATCCAGGATTAAAACCAAACCAGCCAAACCAGAGAACAAACGTGCCGATTGTCGCAAGAGATAAGCTATGGCCTGGAAAGACATTTATTTTCCCATTCACATATTTCCCGAAGCGTGGGCCAAGAACAAGTATCCCAGCCAAAGCGGCCCAACCTCCCACCGAGTGAACAACAGTAGACCCTGCAAAATCAAACATACCATGAGTGGCAAGCCATCCTCCACCCCATATCCAATGTCCGACAACTGGATAGATGATCGTCGTCATAATAAAGGAAAAAACAATGAACGAAAGATACTTAATACGCTCAGCAACAGCACCAGAAACAATTGTCGCTGCCGTTCCTGCAAAAACAAGTTGAAAGAAAAATTTAGCAAATAACGGCACGCCCGTCCAAGCAAGAGCAGTATATACGCCTTGATAAGCAGTGCCAGTCGCGGGAGAATTATCCGGTCCAGTCAAAAACCAAAGACCCTTAAGTCCAAAAAATGGATTGCCATCACCAAACATAACCCCCCAGCCAACCAGAAGAAATCCTATTGATGATACCGCAAAAACCACAAAATTCTTTGAAAGGATATTCACGCAGTTCTTTGCTCTGGCAAATCCGGCTTCGACTGCCGCAAAGCCAAGATTCATGAAGAATACAAGCTTTGCCGTCATCAAAACCCATATAGTGTCAACCATAAATTTAGGATCCATAATCATACCTCCTAAGTTTTATAACGTGCAAACAACACTAAAACCCCCGAAAAAACGATTCTTTTGATTGCCATCAGAAGAATCTTTAAGACGAGAAAAAGGCATAGAGTAGTTTATATTTGGAACCAAAGTGATATTTTTACTGAGCGGTATGGTAAAACCACAGGATAAAAGAATATTCTGTCCATGACCGTCAATAAAAAGCTGAGAGTTATAGCCGGCTTGAAATCCCAAATCAAAAGTGACAGCAGGATCAGAAAAAACAGGTAAGCTTTTTGCCAATTTTAATGCAACATATTGCCCATGCCCGCCGCCTTGCCGATGAGTCCCATAGTCATAGTAATAAGTAATCTTGGGAGTAAGAAACGTTTTTGGCAACCCTATCCCCAGATAAAACTCCTTGCTGAAAGTATTTGCTCCGGGAAAATCATAATAGGTATGCCCCAAAGAAATGGCAATCTGACCAATCTCTTTGGTGTAGTCAACAAGATAATCAATTTCATTGGAATTCAAACTATCCCCGTTATCAGTATCCCAGCTACTCCAGAAATTAAACGTAAAACCGGACCTGCTTAAACTTATTCCCGGTTGAAAAACAGGATCAGCGTCAAGGATGAATCCTCTCCAGACATAACTTGAATAGAAATCCGAAGTCGTTTGAATCTTTATTTGAAGCGCATCAAGAATCCCAGCAGCACTTTGAGCATAAAGATTCCCTGTAAAAAAAGTTACGAAAAGAACTATTTTGAACATTCTTTCTGTTTTGCTCATACAAACCTCCTTCTTAAAACAAAAAACGCCTTTATTTCCGTCGTAGGATCTAAAGACGTCTCTGTCTTAAGAAAAAGGCGTTCAATATCCTTGAACGCCTTTGTTATATACCGCCTTGTAGGGAAATTTTGGTTACTCCATGGTAACCAGCAATAAAAAAACCCTTTGTAAGCAGACTTTGCTTTCAAAGGGCACCTTCGCCAAAAAAATAAGCCCTTTTTAGGAAGGGCTTCTTTGCTCTAAAACTTCGTTGTCAATTTTTTTATAACACAGAATTTCTATTTTGTCAAGACTAAAATTGAAAATTTTTATTTCTGCCGACGCACTTCATACGAGAGCACAATCGCTTCGGCAATATCCTTCATCTGAACCCGCTTATCCATGCTTGATTTCCGAATAAGATTGTATGCCTCTTCCTCATTTAAATTCTGTTCCCGCATTAAAATGCCTTTTGCTTTCTCTATTTTCTTCCGAGCCTCAAGCTCATCCTGGATGACTTTCGTCTTTACCATAAGCTCCGTATTCTCAATTGCAACCGCTGCTTGGTTTGCCACAGCGCTTAAAAGATCAATATCACCCTGAGTAAATTCATAGAAACTCGTTGTATAACAATTAATCACGCCTATAACCCTTTTTTTTACCATCATCGGAACGCTGAGCATCGATACAAACCCTTCTTTCTTAGCCAATGTCTTCTCCTTGTAGCGTTCGTCGGTAAGAACATTTGGAATCGCCAGCGGTTTTTTCTCTTGAGCGACTGAGCCAACGATGCCCTCTCCAAACTTAATGCTCCGTTCTTTCAAATACTCCGCGCTCAAGGCTTGCGTTGCCCTGATTTTCAGCTCATTTGTCCTTTCGTCAAGAAGCCACAACGCGCAAATTTTTGCCTTCATAACATTCGCGGTAAGCGTCACGATAAGCTTCAAGACATCACCAAGATATAAATCGGAAGTAATGGCATTGCTTATCTTCGTAAGCGCCTTTACATATTCTTTATAATCTGAGTGTTTCAGAGGCATTGTCTTGAATCCTACAGAACCGGCAAATAGGTTTTTATCTCATACTCATGAACGCACTTACGATACTCATCCCATTCTATTTTTTTGCAGAGCAAAAGGTTATTGTAAACGTGCTCTCCAAGCGCCTCTTTCAGCAGAGTGCTCTGTTCGGCTAGCTCAATTGCTTCAATCAAACTACCGGGTAAACATTCAACATTCAGCTCTTTCATCTCTTCGTATGACAGATGATACACATCCCGCTCCATCGGCTCAACTAACGGATAATTTCCTTCCATGCCTTTTAATCCGGCTGCAAGCATCACGGCAAACGCAAGGTATGGATTACAAGCAGGATCCGGAGAACGGAATTCAATTCGCGTTGCTTTTTCCTTGCCTGGTTTGTACATAGGAACCCGGACAAGAGCACTGCGATTACGGCGCCCCCAGCAGATATAAACCGGAGCTTCATATCCGGGAACAAGACGCTTATAGGAATTAACCCATTGGTTACAAACGAGGGTAATTTCCCTGGAGTGTTTCAGAATTCCGGCGATATACGACTTGCCTTCTCGGGAGAGATGGTACTTATCTTGGGCTTCAAAAAAAGCATTGCTTGAACCTCGAAAGAGAGACTGATGTACATGCATACCTGAACCATTCACGCCAAAAATTGGTTTCGGCATGAACGTCACGTAAAATCCATGCTTCTGGGCAATTTCTTTAGCCACCATGCGATAGACCATAACAATATCAGCCATCGTAGACGCATCAGTATAGCGTAAATCAATCTCATGCTGAGAAGGCGCGACTTCATGATGTGAGTATTCAACCTGTATCCCCATTTCTTGAAGCGTTAAAATGATTTCGCGGCGAACATCATTACCTGCATCCAACGTCGTAATATCAAAATATCCACCCTCGTCAAGAACCTGAGTCGATTTCTCATCTTTAAAAATAAAAAATTCAAGTTCCGGACCAACATAGAACGTGAAACCTTTTTCCCGAGCCCGCTCAAGTCCTTTCCGGAGGATATAGCGCGGATCTCCCTGATAAGGAGTCCGATCGGGGTTCAAAATATCACAAAGCATCCCGGCAACAGCTTTCTCTTGCGGCCGATAGGGCAAAACTGTAAAAGTTGTCGGATCCGGCATGGCGATCATATCTGACTCATCAATCCGGGCAAATCCTTTAATCGAAGAACCGTCAAACCCCATCCCCTCTTCAAGCGCCCCTTCAAGTTCTTCCCGGGTAATAGCAAACCCTTTCATTTGTCCGGTAATATCCGCAAACCAAAGACGGATAAAATGCACGTCTTTTTCTTTAACAATCCGCAATACGTCTTTTTTGTTTAGATTGCTATTAGCCATGATTTTCTCCTTTTTTTGCAGGTTGGCGACAGTCTAAGAATGGTGATATTGTATCAAGACCAGGATTGAAATCAACAGAAAAATAAAAGGGAAAAGGTATTACGGTATTCTTGAAAAATTTTATCCCGGTCTTCCTAAGGCTTAAACGACTCTATTTTGAGCGGCTCCCTGGATAAAACTTTGGATATTCTGGACGGTTGTCTCGAGTATCCTTTCTAACGCTTCGTGACTATAAAAACCAATGTGCGGAGTAAAAACAACATTATCTCTTCTTAAAATAATCTTGCCCTCTGCAATATTCTTCAGTGTTTCCATATTTTTCTTATCGTACAAAAGCTGTTTATCTTCTTTAATAAATTCTTCCCCCTCTAGAACATCAAGCCCCGCTCCGCTTAAAATACCTTGATCGAGTGCGTCATTCAGTGCTTCGGGATCAACTAAACCACCCCGGGAAGTATTAATGAACAAAGCTCCGCGTTTTATCAAAGAGACATTCTGCTTGTTGATTAAATGATGCGTAGTTTCGGTATGCGGTAGATGGAGAGTAATAATGTCCGAATGTGCCAGGAGTTCTTCAAGGGGCGCATAGTGAAAACCAAGAATACTGGCTAAGAATTTATCCTGATGAGGATCGGCAACAAGAATCCTCATCCCAAAACCCTGAGCAATACGAATAACATGCAGACCAATCCTCCCCGCTCCAACAACCCCGATTGTTTTTCCTTGAAGATCAAAACCCTGCAAACCTTCGATAGAATAATCGCCGCGCAAAGTACGCAGATATGACTTATGCACATTCCGGGAAAGCGATAAAATAAGCGCAAACGTATGCTCAGCAACTGTATTTTCTCCATAGAAAGGAACATTGCAGACAACAATTCCTTTCTTTTTACACTCGGAAATCTGAATATGGTCAAAACCGGTTGAACGGGTTGTCAACAAGGTTAACCTAGAGAAGCGCGAAACAATCTCCTTGGTTATTTTCGAATAAATAAAAACAGAAAGAATATCACAGGAAACCGCGGAAGGAACGTTTTCCAGAGAAAGAGGATTTTCAAAGAACAAAAGGTCATAGTCCGGAAGCTTCCTCCGCAAATAACGCATCTCCCACCCTTTTATCTCAAAAAAGGCTACGGCTTTTCTAGGTTTCCGCGGCATAAAACTCGTTATCGCTTGATTCGAGCGGCACGAATAACCGACTGAAGAGTCGGGGCGATCGGCTTGGGAGCTTTAACGTTGGCGATCGCAACGTTGGGGTCTTTCAAACCATGCCCCGTAAGCGTGCAAACAAGACGAAAAGCTTCTTGCCTCTTACAAACATTTTGAAAATAACCTTTCTCCTTGAGCTTCAGAAGGCCGGCAACAGATGCGGCTGAAGCAGGCTCAACAAACACGCCTTCCTGAGCAAGCATTGCATAGGCTTTGAGGATCTCGCGATCAGTCACAGAAAAAATCCCCCCGTTGGATTGTTCTTTCGCTTCCACTGCTTGCTGCCAACTTGCTGGATTTCCGATTTTGATTGCCGTTGCGATTGTGTGTGGATTTTTGACAATCTTTCCTTTTACAATTGGAGAAGCGCCATGCGCTTGAAAACCAAGCATTACAGGAAGAGCAGAAATTTTTTGGCGCTCGAAATATTCTTTATACCCTTTCCAGTATGCGGTAATGTTCCCTGCGTTCCCGACAGGCAAAAGGTGAAAATCTGGAGCCCCGGAAAGCGTATCGCAGATTTCAAACGAAGCAGTTTTCTGACCTTCGATACGGTATGGGTTAACCGAATTCACTAAGCACACTGAATAAGCGCTGGAAATTTCACGCACAAGCCGCAAGGCATCATCAAAATTGCCTTTAATAGAAATTACCCGCGCCCCATGAATCAACGCCTGAGCAAGCTTCCCAAGGGCGATCGCTCCTTCAGGAATAAGCACAATGCAGGTCAAGGCCGCACGCGCTGCATACGCAGCTGCGGATGCCGACGTATTTCCCGTTGAAGCACAGACTACGGCAACCTGACCCTCTTCCTTTGCTTTCGAAACAGCAAGCGTCATTCCTCTATCTTTAAAAGACCCTGTAGGGTTTGCGCCTTCAAACTTCAAATATACGCGCGCCTTGGGGCTTAATTTCCGGGAAAGCATTTCCGAAAAAATAAGCGGAGTATTCCCTTCGAGCAGCGTTACAATCGGAGTTTTTTCAGAAACGGGAAGATACTCGCGATAGCGGTGAATAACACCTTGGTAGAGTTTTAAATCCATGGCTTATGGCTCTTCAATGCGGATAACTTGTATAGGCGGTTTAATTAAAGAAAGTCTGTCTATCTTTTCACGGGCCTTGAGCATATTCTTTTCCTGCGCACGATGAGTAAGAATAACAATGGGAACATACCTTGCCTTCTGTCGTTCTTTCTGGGTTACAGAAGCAATACTAATCTTGCGCTCGGCTAAAATACGAGAAACCTGCGCGAGTACGCCTGGTTTATCCAAAGCGGTAAACCGTATATAATAGCGAAAAGTAAGATCACCCTTTTTCCGCAAGGGCTTTTTTATGCTCGTACATGCCGAACAGAAACTCTTTTCTTTCTCTTCCCGGGCAAGCGTAAGGATATCGGAAAGAACAGCTACGGAAGTAGGGCTTCCTCCCGCGCCTAAACCATAAAAGAGAAAATCCCCAGCCAATTCAGTATCTAAAAATATCGCATTGAAAGAACCATTGGTTTTCGATAAGGGATGCTTAAAAGGAACGAGCGCCGGATGAACCCGGACTTCGAGTTGTGAATCAATCTTTTTTGCAACCGCTAAAAGTTTTATCGCGTACCCAAGGTCTCGAGCATAAACGATATCAGAGGGAGTAATCGAAGTAATGCCTTCGACGGAAACTTTCCGCCAATCAACCCATGCACCAAAACACAAATACACAAGCACTACGATCTTGTGAAGAGAATCAACCCCATTGAGATCCAATGAAGCATTTTTTTCTGCAAAACCAAGTTCGCGCGCTCTCTCAAGGCTTTTAGCAAAACTTTCTCCATTTTGTGACATTTCCGAAAGAATGAAATTTGTCGTACCATTCACAATCCCATGCACACTTTTAATCCGGGCAAGAATCAAATTCTCGGAAATACTTTTGATCAAAGGAATTCCCCCTCCAACGGCAGCCTCGAGCTTCACGTTACGACCATATCGACAAGCCAGAGCGAAAATCCCTTTCCCCTGTTCAGCCAAAAGGGCCTTGTTAGCGGTTACGACATCCTTGCCAGACCGAAGTGCTTGCTGGATAAAAGTCAGAGCTGGTTGTCTGCCGCCAATCAACTCGACAACTACATCTATCTCTTTATGCATAAGAATCTGTTGCGCATCAGCGGTAAAGAAAAAATTGCGATAGCGCTTCTTAAGTCTTACATTTACATCACAAAGTCCAACAATAATCACCGAAACTCCAAAAGTCCGCTCTATGTGGACTTTATTTTTGGTAAGAGTTTCGACTAAAGCTGAGCCGATAGTGCCCAAACCAATAATGCCAATACGAATTTCACGCATGGTTTATTTCTTCTTCTTCGCTTTCAGGAAAGTTTCCACAGTGTCCTTGAGAATTTTCCCTATTGCCTCTTCCAAGTTATAAAAAGCGATCCTCGTTTCGTAAATCAAACCCTTCACCACTTCTTTTGACTCTAAAACCTTACCCACTAAAGTAAGCTTGTCTTTCACTAAAGGAACTCGGATAAACATCTTAAGAAAGGTGCCAGGATCGAACATTCTATTGGTGGTAAGAAGCATGCCCCCTTGAGACATATTCTTGGTTTGAGATAAATCGGCAGTATCTTCGTCATCGAGAATACGATAGCTAACTATAAAACTCACATGTATTCTCGGATGGACACGTCTTTCCTGACCTTGATAATCCATACCTCCTCCTTGTGTTTTATCCTGCGTTCTCCAAATATTGTCTGCCTTTATGGTCGGGGCGACTGGACTTGAACCAGCGACCTCTTGAACCCCATTCAAGCGCTCTAGCCAAGCTGAGCCACGCCCCGAACTATGACAAGTATATCAAAAG
>CAZWJT010000009.1:0-13352 GCA_964634935.1 uncultured Planctomycetia bacterium
GTTCCTGCGCCTTTCACATCAAATGCAACTCCATGCCGCAGAGTATCGCCTTCAGCGAAATCTTTAATATCTTTTTTCTCGAGCCTGCCGAAATATACGGCTTTGATAGTTCCATTTCTTGAAAATACAACGGTTAAATCCTGATCAAGATAAAATTTGCGCTCATGGCCTTCAGCATTCTTTACTAAAATCGTCAAAGTATTCCCCTGTGCGTCTGCAACCGGAGTAAGACCAAAGCGTTGACTTATCTCATCATCATTTAATTTTTTATCTGCTTCGTCATAGGCATTGGCAAGGATAACCGGTTCGCCATTCTTTGTGTATACTCGCACTGTTACTTCTTGAACTTTCAAACCATCTTCGGTTAAATCAGTACGCGGCGCGCGTAATGTTCCATCTGGACCTTGCTGTTCAGCGGCAATGGCTTTTAAAAACTCGATAAGACTATCATTGGAAACAACTTTTCCTTGAAGCGCTGCGATGCCGCGAACAGGAATAATTTTCTTTTGTTTTTCTTTGCTGCCGCCAAACAATCCGCCTAATGCGCGTCGTAAAGTTCCGAATCTTCCTGTGCCTCCTTGCACCGCTTGTGTTGCAGTTGCTGGCGCTTGCGAACCAATGGCTGTTTCAGCAGTTGCCGCACCAGATGCCGCTGTTACTTGAACTGCTGGTTGCGTAGTTTCCTGGGCTGACGTTAGAGTACCTTCTGCCGTGGTCTGGGTATCTGCTTGTGGAACAACTGTTGGCTGAGCTAGCTGAGCAGTGGCTTGAGCAACCTCGGCTGTATCGGATTCCTGGGCTATTGCCGTCGTCTTTGCAGTCTCAGCTGTTTCTGCTGTTTTTTGACTGGTGGTATCTTGGGAACCCGCTGTTTCTGTGTTTGCTGCAGTCGAAGCGGTTGCTGTAGTAGCATCTAATCCCCGAGAAGGAAATTGCTCTTCAGTGTCCTTGGGCGTTCCTTGAGTATCAGTTTGCTGTACAGGTTTTTCTGCTGTTGGTGATGCTGCTGAAGCTCCTGTTGTAGTTGTTGTTTCTGTGCTTGCAGATGCAGCAGCGGTAACTGCTGGAGGTGCCCGCGCCTTTGGTTTTTTCGCTGGTTTTGCTGTTTTTACTTCTTGTACCTTAGGTACGGTGGTTACTTCCGACTGAGGAATCTCAGTTGTTTGTATGGCTTCAGGCTGAGCAGTATCGCTTTGCGTATTCTGCGTAGGCTGAGAAACTACCTGTGCCTTGGGCGTTCTTGCTGCCCTTACTTTCTTGGCTGCAACCGGCGCTGCTGTTGCTTGGGTTATTGGTTGCGCAGCTTCTTGGACTGGCGTTGAGACAACCACTGCTGGTTGGGCAGGTGTTTGCTCAGAAGATATTTGAGCTTCTTTCTTTCCTCCAAAAATACCTCCTAATTTAGAGAACCATCCACGAACTCGCCCTTGTTGGGCTGGCTGTTGAACCTCTGGCGTAGAAGCATTTGCAACTTGCGGAACGCCTGGAGTTGAAGGTACCGCTGGCGTAGCTTGAGTATTTGTTTTTGGAGTAACCGCTGGTTGGACAGCCGGAGCAGGAGCTTGAACGACAGAAGGGGTTGTTCTTTTTTGAGATTTTGCTTTTGGTTGCTTTGATACAGAAGTCGAAACAACAGGTGTTGTTTTCTCGACCTTAGGAGCTTTTTCTATTTTTGGAGCAGCTGCTTTTGCAGGCTTTGCAGAAGCTGATTTTTTCACTTTCACTTCTGGAGGAGCTTGAGCTGGAGGTTGCACACGATTGCTCCTTGAAGCTTTCTTGGCACTTACCACTACGGGTTTCTGAGTTTTTGCTGGTTCTGCCTTCGGTAGAGCGACTTTTGGTGTTTCTGCTTTATCTTGACTCAAAGATGCCTTGAGTGCTGCGATATTTTCCTGAGCTTTTGCTTGGGCTTGGGCTAACTCGCTGAAAAGCTCACCCATGACCGTTCTCTCATAACGAAGACCAACTCGTTTCAATTCTTTGCTGACAAGCTTTCCAATAAATTGTCTTTGTGCCGGAGAACCCTTGCCTTTGGAAATTGCCTCTAATATCTTCTCTGGATTTCCTACGCGCGTTCCACGGTATGTTTTAAGAGTTTCTTTTACTCGATCAAGTGCTATTTCGTGCGCACGTTTTGTAAGCTCTCGGCTGGCGATACCAAAGCTTTCCTCAGAACCAGTAAGATTTTGAATTTTGCGCAGATCTTTTATCTTGGTTAGAAGAGCGCTGTCTGGATTACCTTCTTCATCATCGCTTGCTTGAACATACTTCTCAACCATTGTCTGAATACCTGTAAGCTTTGCGTCGCGCGCCTCAAGTTGCGCAAGTTCTAAACTCTCTGGATTAATGAACCGAATGATTGTCTCGGTGTCTTTTCGTGCCTGCTGTTCCTCTTTTGTTGGGTTATCCGCATCTTCTGCCTTCGGAACTATTTCATCCAAAGTAACATTTTTGTCCTTCGCGTATGCCTGCATTATCTTTTCAATACCAGCTGTATATTTCCCAGCCTTACCTGAACGCTGCAATATAGGAAGTAGCCCTAAATCAGAGCTTGCTGCCTGGGTAAGGATTTCAGCGCTTATCAATTTTTGCCCGGAATATTTATATGCCCTGTATCCTAAGAACGCTGCTCCAATACCAACAAGCGCCAAAGCTCCAATTCCAGTTGCACTGGCGAGTGCTCCAGCTGAGAACGTAATCTGCGGCAGAGAAACCATCGCTAGCATAGGACCTGCGGCAAGAGGAGCTGCAGTAACTGAGGCGGATTCGAAAAGTGCGCCTGTAGCCCCCAAACCAAATAAACCAAGGCCAAAGCGGCTTAAAAATTTTCCTTTTTTGCTTTCAATCTGCTGCGCTTGTTGTCCCAAAGCGACTAAACTTTGGATGAGTTGCTGCCGTAGTTCATCCGAACCGTTTTGCTTATCGAGCTGGTCCAAAGCTTTTGCGATTGCTTTCTGCTGCTGACGAATGCCCCCCAGCTCCGATTCTTTCTTGATATCAAACAATGCGCCAAATCTCAATGAAATACCATCCAACCCCGCAGCCTTCAGCTCCCTGGCGAATCCTTTTGCCTTCTGAAAATCGCTCCAGGAAAGATCAGGATTTGAAAGACGCAACGCGCTAAAAGTTTCTCGCCCGCTTTGCGGCGTTAAAACACTCTCATTTATTTTCCTTACTTGTCGCACCGAGATACCAACATGTGTGTTATTTTGCGCGAAAAGACCTTTTAATGGATCAAGGAGAAAGCTGTCTTTTCTTTGTTGAGAGCGCGCAACCATAACAAGAGGATTTCTACTGCCTAATAAGCCGACATCCGTAATGCCTCGAAGAATGTCTTTGAAGCTCATGTTTACTAAAGTATCGTTCCCGGTAAGTCGTCCAAAAACAACGGCAAGAGTATTAAAAACAGGTCGATAATTCTTAAGCTGTCCGCCGATAATCTCTTCCGGAGACTGCAAGAAACGCACAAATAAACCTTGGTTTTCTCTGAGTTGCGTCCGGGTTGTTTGATCAAACTTTCCGGCAAATTGTATTCCGGAAGCTAATTTGTCATAAGTTACATTCGGCGCTACCATGCCTATAACTAGATCGGCCACTTGTTGTCTTTCGTGTACCGTACTAGCAATTTGTTCATTCCCCATTATAGAACGGTTGACAAGACTCAAAAATTGTTTGGCGTGAGCGGGAGTACTGAGAGAAATATTGTTTCTTGTGAGAATATCACCCAAGGTATGTTTTAGAGGCGAATTTGCTGGTAAAAATCCACTTACAGTATTTATGAGTGTCCGGGGTGAACCTCGCGTGCCATTGGAAATAATAAGCTCGTGGAGTTCTCGATAAATCCTTGCTTTATCCTCTGGGTTCAATCCCATAGATTGACCACTTTGTTTTCTAGCACTTTCTATCGTTTCAATGATCTTTACGGTTTGCATATTCTTAGAAATATCCCCTTCCACGAGTAAATCTGTGGGGAGAAGATACTTCTGGTATGCTTTTAACGCTTTGACAACTCCCACAATATCCCCAACGTTCTTAATTGAAACTTTATCTGCCCCAATGGCATCATATTTATCAACTACTTCGTATGCCGCATTCCGTAATTGCAAAGCATGTACTTTATTTAATGGCGACACATCTTTGCCTCTTAGAATTTCCTCCATAATGCGAATTGAGAATTGTGCAACATTCTTCGCCATTTGTGCAACCCGAGCCTCGCCAAACAATTCGTAAGTGGCCATCTCCAACTCTGATGAACGAGAGTGGCGGATTGCCTCTTGAAATTTGCCCTCAAGGAACTCAACCTCTGCAGAGTGTGTTCCGGATTCCCTGCCTGAAGCAGAAGCTTTGGCAATCATTTCTTTCAATGGCTCTATAAGCTGTCGAGAATAAAGCATCTCTCTCGCCTGGTGTAACAACGCCTGGGAGTTACTTGATAATTCCAAATGATGCCCGTTAAGTAGTAATTCTTCTACATGCGCTTTGTCGCTATTCACTGCCGTCCGGATCCCCCGTTCGATCATTGATTGTCTCGACTGACCATCATCCCGGTCATTCAACAAGCGCGTAACTTCCCTCCGCATTCCGGCTGAAAAATCTTTATCGGCACGCACCAAAGAATCAGCATCATAGAAAACATACCTTCTTCCTGCCTGGAATTGATCTCTATTATTCCGGTAAATACCTTGGTAAAGATCAGAAACCGTCCATCCCTCACCGTCAGCAATAATAACATCTCTTGTGCCTAGAAGCTTGGTCCCATCCTTTGTCGTCTTATCATGGAAACTATACCCAGTCGCGGCTCGGGTACTTGATACTATAATTTTATCTTGATTTTCTGAGCTCGTTAGCCGTGCGATATCGGCGTCTGTTGTTTCACCGTTAATTTCTACTACTTTGTCTTTTCCGTAAAGCCTCGTTAAACGCTCTACAAGCTTTGCGCCGATGTCGCTCTTATCATAGAAAATAACTACCCCACGAGTAATCCCTTGTTTTCTGTCATGCACAATTCTTTGAACGAGATTCTGGATATCTTCCAATCGTGATTGCTCATTCACGCGCAGAACCTGGGCATTAAAATGCGTTTCGCTTACGACATACGGCTTTTTACCAAGTTGCAACCGGGCAAGCATTTCGATCCCTTCAAAGGTTCCCGTAAAACCGAGCCGTGACGTGGTCGGCTTAAAACGAAGTATTTCAGAAAGCGTTGCCTGATTAAGGGTCTTGGTGGTGTCTACGTCTTCTAGTTTAATCTTTTCCCTGCGCGCTAAAAATGCAAGATACATCTCATCGCTGATAACCCGGTCTTTCTGAGGAATATGTTTTTCAATGGGAATGATACGCCTCCGGCCACCTTCAACAATAGTTGTATAACCGTTCTTGCCGTCTCTTTCGGCAAAGTTTGCCTCTAAATATGCGCGTGCCATATCGCGCCGGATACCCTGGCCGTCAATAAATCGCAGAGCGGCATCGTTCAAAACAATTTCACCAGTGCGGCCATTCCGATAGCCCATTGCCTCGTTATGTCGCATAAACTCTGTTCTGCTGAAAGAAGTTCTCCCCACTTCAAGAATCTTGATGTTTTTCTCTATGGAAGAGGCTACTCGATCTAGCTCGGCGCTCAGTTGGGAAGAATCTAATTTTAACTGTTGCGCGAGAAGTTTTACTATCGGGATACGCTCTCCTCCAACGATATAACTGCTTTTGTCTGAGAGCGGAACGTGCACTTCATCGATACGCACCACATCCTGCTGTTGGAGCTTCGCAATTAATTCATTGTCCGCCCTATTGCGTAAATGGCCAAAATCGCTGAAATCAAACACAACGATCTTCTTGGAATCACCAAGATATTGCCGCAGAGCTTCCGGGGCCAGCGCGTTGCCATTTTCTAACTTAAGTCCGAACCGCTCAAGAAGGGTGGTCACAACTTTGCCTTCTTCTCCAAAGAGTTTCGCGGTCTCTCCATTTCTTACTACAAGGAGCTGGTTTATGTCTTTATCTTTAAAAATCATCGCGCGGGTTATGAGTTCAATCGCTGAACCTAAAGTCTTACCTCCGCCGGCCTTCATACCGATGCTATTCTCTCCAAGCAAACCAAAAACCATCCTCATCTGTTCATTGGCTCTTGCTAAATCAAGCATGCCGTAGTGTTTATTGGCATGTTCAAAAGATGCGCGCAAAATACGAGCGGCGATGGTTACACTGTCTCCTTGAGCATCTTTCAAAACAGCTTCCCGCACATTCTCAAGATCCGTAGATGCAGCGTTAAATTCTTTGACGAATTTTTCAAGAAACGCTCGGTCAGATGGAGCAGTTTCACGTCCTTTTAAGCTGAGTCGTAACTGAATTCTCCCGTCTCTGGTATGAACCAAACTCAAGGCTTCGAGCACAGCAGGGTTACTTTCAAGCAAACGCTCAAAGGAAGAGAGTTCATTCCTCATTTCCAGATACCGCACAATATCCTGATCTTTTTTGGAGATAGCAAAACGGACTCCGTCTTCAGTAACTACGTCCGTTGACTCTTTCCCCGGTTTTGTGATCTCGGCGTATGCGCGCCGTACTCCTTCAATGCCTTTTCGCTCATAAAAACTCACCGCCTCAAGAAGACGCCGATCAGTAACACGAATATAGGCTTTCTTTCCTCCCGCAAGACGGATCTCAGCAATCTGGTCTCCCGTTACCGAAGAAGCATTAAAGGCTTTATGAAGATCTTCCAAAGAAGCTCCTTTGACGGTCAGGAAACGGCCAATCGCAACCTCGGTGGGTGGCACACCAGACAATGGGTTTTCCCGAAAAGCTAAAAGCTTTGCGTCCCGCGCTGTCTCGAGAGCACCTTGAGCAAGCTCACTACTTGCTCTTTCCCTTTGGTATTTATAATCTGCAACGATGCTTCTTTCTCCGGTTCTTACCACATCGTGATAAATAGTGTTGAGTTGGTTGGAATTTCTACCCGCGAGCATATCTTGCCAATAGCGCTCGACAGTTCGGGCATATTCAAGTTGCGCATTGTAATTTTTCCTCTCGGATCGTGTTGTGGCTAAAGTTGCTGAAGTTTCCAGGGTTTCTCTGCCTTTCCGCGCAATATCCCGAGCGCTCATATATTGGACAACAAGAGCGGATATGCTTTCCCGTCCAAATTGAGAAAGCCTCAAATTTTCTTTTGAATCAGGAAGAATAAGGCGATTGTAAGGATTGCTTTCTTCGAGAATCCTTCTCAAAGCTGCTGACCTTTCCTCCGCTCTTCCGCCCATAACCTGAAACAACTTTCTGCCTGCGCCTACGGAAAGTCTGCCAGAAAGAATTTCTTCCGCAGCCTGCATGAAAACATCTGTCTTTTGCGCGTTTGGAGCAATCCGCATCCGCAAAGTTTCGGCAAGTGTCTCAGTATTAAAAATACCCCGTTCTCTGTTTGCTGAAAAAATGTTGGCACGGAGATTGTCAATATTTCTGGCGCTGAGCGTAACATCCATCCTAATTCCATCGCCACTTGCAAATGGTATTTCAACGCCCTTGAGCGTAACAACCGCATCACTTCTGTTACGATCGACGCTCTGTTGATCGGCTGTAAATACCTGTTCGTATATTTCCCGAGGAGCCTGTCCTGTTTTAATCAGATGTTCCACATAGAGATTGCGTGCACGGGCAAGCTCTGCATCATTGCTAAATTGCCCTTTCAAAGTTGCCATATCCTTACCCATGCCTCGCGCGGCCGTAACAAGAGACTCCGGCAACGAAACGTTATTCGCCTTCTGATAGTTTGCTAATACGGTATCTATTTTTACTGTATCGCCAGAAGATGCGCTTAAAATTTTCCCTGCAAGATCCCAATGCACATCGCTTTGCTTCGCAGGCGTTAGATCAGCATGTAAA
Organism: uncultured Planctomycetia bacterium; assembly: GCA_964634935.1. Classification (GTDB taxonomy): domain Bacteria; phylum Omnitrophota; class Gorgyraeia; order Duberdicusellales; family Duberdicusellaceae; genus CAZWJT01. The sequence continues at coordinate 7,867 of CAZWJT010000009.1, forward strand.
GCACGCTCTGCTCCTTTCCCTTGGACACGCACAATTTCTCCTGGTTTTACTTCAATAACCACATTTTGATTCCTGAGGTCGCCTGGTCTTCCTTCAAAAATTAACTTTCCGCCGCGCACACTCACGGTAACGTTACTATCGAGAATCTGTTGGGTCCCCTTTGCTCCAGTAAGTCGAACTTCAATCATTCCGTTGTCGCGAACAGCAATCGTAACGTGGGAAGGATCGACATAGGTATTTCCGCCTTTTCCAGAAACTCTGCTTGTTTTATCTACAGTAAGCCTCCAGGTCGAGCCGTCATTTTCAACACGAAGATTCCCTGATGTTGCAACATGCTCCATGCCTTCGATTGTTACCGCAGGTTTACCAGCAGCAAGCCATAATCTATGCGCTGTATAATTCTGCAATCCCCTATTCATTCCTTCAACGCTGCCTGACAGGGTTTGATGATACGCGCTGGTTAAATACGCTAAACCGGTATAAATATCTTCGGCGTGTTTCCAGTCACCCTCGGCAGTATAACCCTGAATTTCGCCCTTGCTTTGGCGGATATCATACTGTCTTTGCGCAAGCTCGCGGACAATATTTTCTCTGCTTAAACCTGCTGCGCCATCAACGATCCTCTCAGCAAGTTCTCGATAATTATCTTTTTGTCCACCCTGCTGCTCAGCAATTGCCTGTGCAGCAAAATCAATATATTTTCCTCGCACATTTGCTCTTACTTCAGGATCTTTGGCCAGAGCTTGACGTAATCCGCCAACTTCTTGAACCCTTTGCCGCATAGTCTGGAAATCCCTATATTCCGCAGTGGTCAAGCTCCGCCCCGCCTTATTCATGTGGAGCATCGTAAGATCATCGGAGCTTGGATTAAACGATGGTGCCATAAAGAAAGGTAACCATTTGTTGTAGTTTCGCATACCGTCTGATATTTTTTCGCCAGTCATTTTAATCGAAAGGCTATTAACCTCTTCCATCACCGCATCAATACCTGTTACTACTGCTGGCATCCAGACTACCGAAGAATCGACCCAACGAAGCGCCCCTACTAAACGCGATGACGCACCTGAAGCACTATCCCAAGCAAAGCGTTTAAAGCCTTCCCGGCCATAGAGAGGAATTCTCCCGACATTGAGCACTTTTTCGCCAAGCCCACCGTAATTCAATACAGTTGGATTGCTGGCTTTTGCTTGAAACAAATTAATCATCGGCTTCATCCATACACCAGAACGCGGACCCTCTACGGCAGAACGAACAAGCTGTGTTATGCCCAATGTATCAAACTGAAGATTCCCTTGATTATCTTGTGATTTGATAAGCCAGGTTGCCGGATTTAGTAAATTAATGTTTTCGATACGCTGTTGGTTTCCGGCTCCTGCTATGTCATTGTAAACACCAAGTTTCGCTTTCACGCTATCCCAAAATGCCCCTCCCGCAGTGAATGCCGGTGAAACAATAGTCCAGTCAAGAGCTCCAGCAAGAGATCGATTAAAAAGAAGACGGGAGCCATTGTTGGCTTTACCAAGATTAACCATATTAAACAATGCTTTTTCTTCTTGGTGCCCAGTTCTTGTATAGGAAGAGTATTCTTTAAGGTTGCGGAAAAGATTTCCGTTTTCTCTGCCTAAATAGAGAGCGGTTAAAGCTCCAGTCGCAGCATAGCCGACGCTATCAAACGCCATTTTCTGCCAATTGATATCGTTCAAACTTCCATAGTTACCCCGAAAGAGATTAACTCCGGTTCCTGCGGTGAGCGCGGTTGTACTACCGAAAATTGCTCTTTTCGCGGCAAGCCATCCAAGCGCTTGCGGTATAGCTTCTTTCGTTGCGCTAAGCGCTTTGAGCTCACTCTCGATTGTTGCCCGATCACGTAAAACGCCTCTCAAAATTCCTCTCCCGCCGGTAAATCCGTATGCCGCTCCAACTCCTAAAATGGCACCTCGCGCAAAATTAGCAACCGCATCTTTTCCGGTGTAATTTTCCGCAAGTCTCCCCCAGAAACTCTCGGTGGGCTTTAAACTTTCGTACTCAATGACCGTTCTTGCTAAAGGATATGCAACTGCTCCTGCAAGAGCTGAGCCGCCCCATCGCGCACCAAATTTAAGAACTGGGGCTACGGTTGGATATCCTTTCAAAATACTATCACTGAACGAAGAAACTATTTTTGAATTCTTAGCATTAATAAAAACTGAGGTTCCCCCGAATGCGGCACCAAATACTGCTCCGGTAGTAACCCCTTTAAAATACTCTCCTTTAAGAGAGTTATAGTCAAATCCCTTGCCATCCATAGCCCGAGAACCCATAGAAGTTAAAAGATTAATCTCTCCGAATAAAGCTGCCTCAGAAAGAGCAGTTCTGCCAATATGCCACCCATACCCACTTGCGTATGTAAAGGCTGTACGCAATCCAGACATTTTTTCAGTAACCAAACCTAATCTCCCGGCGGCCGCGACATCTGCTAAACGTCCACTGCTAGCAATAGCAGGAGCAACCCCAGCAGCAAATCCACTTCCTATTAAGAGCGCATGCGCTTTCCAATCACTTGCGCCAATAAACTTTCCTGTTGCCATATAATTTAATCCCTGGCCAGTTATTTCATTCACTCCTGCCATGGTAAGGCCTTGAACATACCAAGGTTGTCCTTGGATTGCGGAAAATCCTAATGAATTTCCAAAACCCGCATAATAGCCAAATTTAAAACCCTTGCTCGCTCCTTGAAGAACAGCAAGCGGGTCAACAGTGCCTGTGTTATACAGTGAGCTTCCTGCAGTATAAGCGCCCCCAATACCTGTGCCATAGGCGCCATAGCGGAGACCTGTTCCAACGCTTTTCTGTATTTGCGTCCCTGCTCTATAAGCTCTGGTTGCTTCTGCTACTTTTTCACCAGCGCCAACAGCTTCTGCTGATCTCCCGGCAACGCTTGCAGCGCCTGCAACACTAGCTCCTGCATCAGCAGTTTTTACAACTGTTGCGCCTGCTTCAGTTGTCCGCGCAGCGGTTCCCGCTACTTGCGTTGCCCGAGCTACACCAGCAGTAGTATCTGCAGCTTCTGCAACAACACTTGTAGTTCTAGCAGTAGTTGCTGCGGTTTCTCCAACCTCTGCGACTTTTGCTGCTGCTCCTGCACCTTTTGCTGTGTCTGCAACTGCGCCTGTGGTAGCCACCACTGCCTCTGTTGTTTTGGCAGCACTTCCTACTGCGCGCGTTGCACCAACAGCAGTTTCTGCGGTTCGCCCTACATCAACAGCCGTATCTGCAGCCTTCACAACAGTACTCGCAGTTTTAGCAGTAGCAGCAGCAGCTTCTCCGGTTTCTACAACCTTAACTCCTGTAGCAGTAGTCCTTGCTACAGAAACTCCTGCTTCTGTAGCTTTTGCCGCTACCCCTACACCCTTTGCTGTATCAACAACTGTATCTGCTGCTTTAGCAACATCAACCGCGGTATCAACAACTCTCTCTGTGGTTGTTGCGGCGTCTAAAACTGCATCGCCTAATTTTGCTGCTTTTCCTAAATCGTTTACTGTATCTGCTGTTTTTACGGCTGTGCCAACAGCTTCTGCTCCTTTTGCCGCACTACCAAAAGCCTTTACCAGGCCGCCGACGCCAAAAGTAAGCGCAGCAACCCACAAAGTTTCCGCTGTCTCTTTAGCAACTTCTCGGGTAATTACATGCTTGACTAAGTCACTGTTTAATTCTTCATTATAGGCTTTACTGTTAAATACTTCTTTTACGCGATCGTATGTTTCAGCTAAACGCTCGGTATTAACTTCATCTCGCACCGCATTCATTACTTGAAGCGCTGATGATTCAATTGTAGAAAATCTCTCTTGTATCGAATCATAGGTTCCGTATAACCCGTCAGCAATCGCATCTCCCATTACTTGAAAACCTGAAGTAAAATATTCTTGGTACCACTTAGGATCTTTGTATCTTCCAAGAAATAAATTCTCTCCCTCATCTTTACTGCGAAGTTTTGTCTCGGCATACCCGGCAAGATTCGCCCGCTCAGCCAAATCTCCAATACGCTCACTGGCGCGATCTAAGAAAAACTGTACACCTTCAATATTCTCCTTGCCTTTTTCAAGCGCTGTCCTAAAAAGACTATTGATGACACCTGCTTCTGCCCTGCGGTTATGCAATGTTTCTTCGTCCATCTCGGAATAGGCATAACTGCTTTCACTGGGAGCCTGGGCTGCTGAATCCTCAAATTTTACCCCGCCGTCAGTTCTATAATTTTGGTGGTCATAATTGGAAACTGCTAGCTTCGCCTGGAGCAACGCATCGGAAACTCGTGAAGCAGCGCTGCGTATTTTGGCCCAAGTAACACTTTGTTCAAAAGCACTGCGGTTTTCTTCTTTGCCCATATTCTGCTGAGCCTCTGCCAAACCTTCTTGGGCACTCTGAATATCTTGGTTCTGATCAACAAGCGTTTCCTGACGTGTTTGTTCTTCATTCTGCAATTTTGCAAGCGTGGCTTGCGCTTGATGATATTCTTTGTTTTCTCTGTCTACGTCTTGCTGCATACCTTCAGGTGCACGGTCAGTACGCCGCGCTTCTCCATACTGCCTCATATCCATTCCGCCTTCAACTCCCGCCATAGCAAGCGACATTTCATAACTATCCCAAGCTGCTTCTATTGCTGCGGCGTATTTCTTCCCTAATGAAGCAACCTCGCCTTGCATAATCGGGATATCATATTTCTGGGCGTAATTTGATTCGTACTGGTTGACATCTCGGTTAATCCTTGCAGTTGCAAAATCAGCGCGGGCCCCAATAAATGTATACATCTGCTCGGCTTCTGAAGCTGGCCTGCCGGCCAAAACTGCTGCATCAGTGTCAGCAACATCTCCTCGTAAACCGCCGCCTTGCGGTGTGTATGCTCCAAATGTGTTTCTTCTGTCTTCATCAATACTGCCGATATTGCGCGCGACTTCGTATACCTTCTCACTTACCTTGGCAAGGTGTTCCCTCGCCCAAGCATCATCGCTGGAACCAAAAGTAACTTGATCAGCTGTTCTGCTTTGTTCTACTCTGGCTGCAACTGCGTCTGAAACCAACCTATTCTGTTGCTCCACTACTTCTTGATGTCGGGTCTCAACCTGGAGAAGCGTGTTCAGACCCTGTTCAAGCAGTGTTTTTTCTTGCTCAGGGGAAGAAGCTGACATCATCTGGCGAATAGCAGTAAGAACATTGTCTCTCCTTTCTTTCGCAGCATTTAAAAGATTGGTTGCCAGGGTTTCGCGTCCCTGGTTTGGAATCAGTTCGTTGTTCCAAATATTATTTTTCCTATCAATATCCCCTTGAACAAAAAACCATGCATCGTTTATTGCTTTATTCGCAGCTTTCAATCTTTGCCCTATGAGTTCCCCTTCGAGTTGAACGCTGCTTAAATCTCCTCGTCTTTTTTCAGCTTCATCCGCTGCTCTCTCTCCAGAAACCAGGGCAAATATCCACCCACGCGCTGCTTCTTTGTTTCCTTTTTGCCATTG
>CAZWJT010000009.1:13452-19777 GCA_964634935.1 uncultured Planctomycetia bacterium
TATTCTTTTCTCCGAATCAAACCGCTGTATGCTGTTGCTATTTCGTCTTGGACTTGCTTGCTCAAAAAATCAACATCGCCATTTGGCCGGGATAAACCTCGCCCTATGGCGCTTCGATAAAACTCGTCCTTGAACAGAGGGTTTTCTCTCTCCAGTTCATCATGTCGTCTCGCGGCCTCGCGGGCAGCAAGTATATTTCTTAACAGACTCGATCTTTCTCCTTGAGAAACGGTCTGATAATTCATTAACCGCTGTAATTCATCTGAGTAGCGGGCAAAATATTTGTTGCCAACATGCAAATTTCTTGCGTCGTCTTGTTTTCTGGCAACAGCACTTACTTTTGCAAGAATATCAACAAGGTTCCAATAGTTATCCTTTGTAGGCTTGTTCTTATCATAATACTCGAGTTGCCAATACAGCTCAGCCAGCTCTTGATTGCCTTGATTCTTGCCGCGTCTTGTAAAATCTAAAGCGTCGCGGTAAAATTCGTTGATGATCCGTTCGTTAATTTCTTCATGCTGCAAGAATCGTTCCCAGCCAAACTCAAGTCCCTTTGCAGCTGAAATCGGACTAAACTGTAAACTTCCATCTTGATTAGCTCCAAGCAATGCCGGCATCAAGGCATTCCCTGACCGAAGAATTCCCTGGTCATTACTGAATAATTCTTTTGTGTTCGGCAGTGCATACCCCAGTTCTGAAGGACTGCGATTTGCTGGACCTGATCCTGTTTCTTTGCCTGGTTCAACGAACGCAAGGTTCTTTATTAAATAATGAAGGCCGAGATTCGAACGAGTATCCTGCGCAACAACTTGTTTTGCCTCAAATGCTCCGCCGTTTACACTCTGAAACACTTTGAATACAAGATTATCACCAAAATATGTCCTACCATCAGGAATCTGCCATGTGCCATTTTTAAGTTCGCTATACTTTTGAACCACCGGCCCCATAGTTACCAGTTCTCCCTTATCGGTGGTGGTTGCCTTCACGCCAGTAAGGTTCAATAAATGCTGTGAACTTATTTGCCCTACCCCCAAGCTCTCAACCAATTTTCCAGTTTCATCGAACCGGATAAAGTTAGTGTTAGCGCCTCCTATATACCCTAATTCGACTAATTTTGGTTTTCCGTCTATTCCGAGGTTGACGTTTAAACTCCAAGGCAATGCAGAAGCACCGTCATTCCATTTGACATCCGCGACGCGTACAGAACCATTGCCGTCAGCATAATCAATGTTAGCAAAACGAACAGTCCCTTTCGTGTCGACAAGATCATATACCGTCTTTTTCCCTTCTTTGGTATTTTCAACCCTGCTCGCAAGAGATAAGTCTTCTCCGTTGATCGTTACGCTCTTGGCATTGGTAAGTGCATAAGTTTGGCTGACTCTTGTATTATGGTATTCGAGATTACCCGCGATTGATAACGGAGAAAAAGAAAACTTTCCAGTGCTAGGATCAATATTCTCTAAAACCAGCGTCCCCCAGTTGTTTTGAACTAACCCACCGGTGATATTCTCGACCCCGTATTTCCACCCATTCATAATCTTGGGTAATCCTGCTGCTTCAGAAAACTCAACAGCTCCCTGTGCATTAAGCGGCACCGAGATTGTAGTAATGTTTTTCCCTGTGTCGAATCCTGCTTGCACTGTGTGTTTTTGTCCATTCCATTCTATTTCCGCAGTTTGCTTCTCCGGATTGTTACCGAGAATTTTGATTCCATGCTGAGTAACGTCGCTTGCTTTGATATCTTGACCAATGCTCCCGCGCAATCCCGAAGGAATGAAAGGAAGATTACTGTATACACTTGCCGGAACAAACTGCGTTTTTGTTTTCCCGTCAACCAGAATAGTAGTTTCAACCGGCTCTTGACCAATCAGGTTGGACTTTCCGGATAATTCTTTTCCGCCAACTGAGGCTGTCCACTGAGTTATGTGTGCCTCGGCTAAGTTTTTGCCAAAAGCAACACCGAATTGTTTTGGATCGATTCCCCAGCTTTTATTATTAATCCCTGGAACTTCAAAAGCACCGCTCTGTTGGTTCTGCCAGAGAAGCTGGGCAAAAGAATCTTTCGAGTGAGTTACAGAGGTAGAGAGCACATCTGCAAGAGACATACGTCCCTCGGCGTATAAATTGGTAACGCTCTGGATTGCTTTTGTCAGTTTCTCTCCATCAAAACCGTGCTTTGCCAAAACTTCTTTTATTTGTTGTTCACTTGGCTTGACTAAAGTAGCAAGCTCTCTGCGTACTGCCTCGGGTAAAGCACTGCCGACGCTTTCTTTTATGTGAGCAGTATTCGCTAAGCGGTACTCATCAAGTTTCAGAATATTTCTTCCGCTTACGAGTTTTTCTCCGGCAAACTGTCCGTAATAATCGAGTGCTTCTCCTGAAGCAAGAGGATTGCGCCCAAATGAAGTATCAGTCTTATTGCCAAATTTATCTATATGGATATCACCGGGCAGAAGCTTGGCGGTAGTATCAAAATAGAGTATTTCGTTATGACCCTGAATAATTTGTGTTTTCAGAGCATCGGCATTGATGCCATCCGGCAAATTCTGTAACTCGACCTTACCTTGTGCGATCGTAAAGGTTACCCTTTGCCCGTTAATCTCAAAAGCGCCGCTGTTATTATCTGCGGTGCGGGTGATCCTGAATGTCTGGGCCTTGTCAACTCCATACCACTGAGCGCCCGTTAATGGTGAAGTCAAAGCAAATGGATTATCGACTGCCAGTTTTCCCTCCTGAGTAAACCCGAACGGCTGCAACCATTCACCTGTTGCTTCGGCAAGGCGAATTTTTTCTCCACTTGAAAGAGCGTATCCAGAAATTACCTTATCTAATCTCAGTTCGCTGGTATTGCCTACATAGGATGTGTTATTATCCGGAGGAACATCGCCGCGAGTGATCTTTTGGAATACAATAGGACTGCCTGAATTTAAAAATGTGGGTATGGTGTCTTGGCCTTTGGTGACTAACTTCACACCAATAACATCCCAAGAGCGCGGCGCCATTCCTTCAATTGACTCAGTTGCGGTGCCTTGCGCGTGAAGATTGGGAAGATCGATTTTCCAACCCTTAAAAGCAGCTCCTGTTCCATCGCCAGCCAAAAACTTATCAAGCATAACATCATAGGTAAGATTCCCTATGGCTTTTGCCTGCGTCTCGGAAACAAGCGGAGTTGAAGTTTGTGCATGCTGACGAATACCAATGCGGGATGCTCCGTCTAAAGGAGTAAAGGTGTTGAGATCTGAAAGACTCCCGATTTCAATCCCGCCCTGTTCATCACCTATTTTACCTATATATATCTTGTCGGCAATTTTAACCCCGGAAGTAATCTCTTTATAAGCGTGCAATTTCGGACCGCTTACCCCTTCATACATCGTTTGAGCATCTTGGAATGTCGGAGTGCTTAACCACCGTGCGCCACGAGAATACGTAGGACTAAAATCTAGATTATATCCTGTGGGTCTTTTGGTCACATTGTCTATTCCTTTGGGTGTAGCCCGTAACCCAGCTATTCCTCGATGGATATTAATTTCTGACTTATCAGCTATCGGCGCTATCCAATCCAGAACAACCCCAACACCGTCATTCTGCGCAGCACTGCCTCCCTTGGAAATCACAAGATACGGAGAATGTGAAAACATGACAGTATTCTCTGGGGTAAAAAGCCGCATCCCGGAATCACCCAGGCCTACGATTACTTTTGCCAAATCAACATGTACTTTTATTCCGTCAGCGTCTTGCTTCATGTTGTTTGCAATTACTGTCAAATCATCTTGCGTAAATCTTCCCTTAAGAGCACCATTCGCGTGCCTTACGACATCCACAAGATTTGCTCCAGTCAAGGCTTGATCAATAGAACCACCTTTTCTTCCCTGAATATCAATAGTTTTATCTCTGAAGAAATGCCGCTCGACCAAAGCCGTGGCATTAGAATATGTGGTGGTAAGCGTTCTTCCCGCTTGATCGGTAAAAGTTCCTGTGCCTGTAACATCCTGAAAACCGTCAAGAAGCGTTGGCGGTAATTGTCCATACGTTTGCCCAAGCCCCGGTCCTTTCACTCCTCCTGATTGCACCAGCGCTCCAGCAAGATTAAACCCATACCCGTTTGCAAAAGCGACTACGTTGTTGTCACTTTTTAACTTATCCATACGAAAACCATCGACATTAACTAATCCTATTGCTGGATCTTGGGGAACTGTTAAACCTGCAATCGTATCAGCCTTGTTGGTCCAAACAAAACCATCAGTAATTGTCTGAGAAACTTTCTTTCCCTCTAAATCAAGGGTTGTCACTCTCCATAATCCTCCAAAAGAAGTCTGATTTTTACCGGAGCCGATTGTAACAGGGTGGCTGGTAAGTCGTAATGTATTTCCGGAATTTTCAGCATTAAAGAAACTTGGTAAATCCATCCCGGTAATATTGTAAGAAGGCATGACTTCACTACTTCTGGGAGCTGCTGACTTCATGGCAGCAAAATAGTCTCGAGCACCAGTAAAAGCTTCTTTTTGTATCTCTGGCTTAAAAAGAGGGTGGTAATTGCCTGCGGAAATCTGATAGTATTCGCCATTCTCCCGCATCGCTCCAGCAGCACGTAACCCGTTATTCACTTGCGCAACAAATTCGTTAGGAGACCACGAGTGCAATTTTCCAGCTAATCCAGATTCTCTCCACTCAACTTTTTCTCCAGAAGTAGGAGTAATTGCAAGCCCTTGGACTCCAGGAGCATATCTTACCAACGACAAAATATCTCCCTGGTTAATCTTGACTTTATCAGTAAGCGGGGTTTCGGCCTGAGGGAAAATACGAGAAGGTTGGGTCATGTTCTGATACGCGCTCCCGGCACCAGTTATATTGAAAGTGAACGGGGCCACCTCTCCTTTATTTGCTAAATCCACTGAAGAGAGTGCAACCAGTTGCGGCCCAAGCCCAAGCTTACCGTTATCTGCAAAGTTGTTGGTTATAGTAAAGTTATTCCCCCAAACATCGAATGTGCTTTGAGCGTGTTGTCCAAAAAGCGCATTTTGCACAAATGGGCTCTGCACATTCGTTGGATTTCCTGACTGGGAATTTGGAGAAAAAGAATATCCGGGGAGATTGTTGGCATCAAAAACTGCAGCTAAACTAATTTGCGTTGTGTGTAAATTTGGAGTTCCGCTGTTCGGTGAAACTACTGTGGGAATCCCGGCAAAGAGCGTTCCCTGACGGGCGCCATCAACATTGGGAAGACCGATGGGGCCATGGCCTAAATCCGTAAAACCGCCCACTCCGATACCATAGATATTTCCTGTCGTACCGCTGATTGAAGTTGGCGTTCCGTTTTGCAGGCTGCGCACTACATCATAGGTTGTCCCATTGATGTTTACTGGCGTACGCTCCAGAGAAAGCCCCCCATTAAAATTAACTTGATTACCGGACACTGCCCCCTGCATCCATTGATTGGAGGTCATATCATAAAAATTTCCTTGTCCGGCGTTTAGATAAACCCGGCCCCAATCATTTGTTACAGGGTTATTGTCAACGGAGTCAACGTGCCACGAAGCTTGGATCGGTATATTATTATTCCCGTAAAGCCGGCTCTCAGCCGAGGATGGCGGAGTGATTCCAACAAGCACATTGTGTGTTTGATTATTAACCTGCCTTTCCCAGCCTAGAGTACCAGAATCTCCCTGAGAAGGATTAAGAGGCACCGATCCGATAAGCGCTTCGAATAAAGGACCTATAACCGGCATTGATCGTACGCTCGCGCTTGTCGCATTTGATCTTACTGCATAATCTTGCTGGCTTACTCCAAGTATTTTTGTCGCAATCGCTTCTGCCACTCTATCGGGAATAGCGCGGTATTGCCAAACAGCAGCTTGCCCACCACCTAAATTCTCTGGTACGAGCGTACCAGTATTATTAAATCTCCCCTGATCAGTTTGGCCTATCAGTGTAGGAACGTTTGGATTATATCCTGTTTGAAAACCAATGCTGGTACTGCCAGATCCTGTTGCCGGACTAGGATCATAGCGCGTCTGCGCGGTTGACGGCGCTGATGCAGAACTAGACAGCCAATTGCCGCCAGCGCTCACAAGCGTTCCTGCCGTAGGAGACACGAGAGACACGGCAGCGCCTAATGCATCCCATTTCGTAATTCCTCTGTCTGCCCCAACAGATGCCGGGGTTACCTGAGGTGCAGGGTTTGCATATCCTCCACCATTAAAAACATTCGGGCTTGGCCTGGAAAGAACATCTAATGATAAACCAAAATTAGACACAGAAAAATCATTCTCTGGATGATATTGGTTATTCGGATTTGCCTGGTTCCATGCCTGGGTTGCTGAAGGGC
>CAZWJT010000009.1:19877-102087 GCA_964634935.1 uncultured Planctomycetia bacterium
GGATGATATTGGTTATTCGGATTTGCCTGGTTCCATGCCTGGGTTGCTGAAGGGCTATTCCAATCAACAACGTAGTTGGGTGGAGTTGAGTTTGTCGGCGTAGTATAGCCAAGTCCAAATGTCGCTGGTGTCTGTGGTGCTGAGTAGGATGGTGCATAAGAAGGACTTGAGTAATTGCTCGGCGATGATCCGTATGTTGCTGAAGGACTTAACGTAAGACTTGTCGGATAGTTTGGTGTTACTGAGGTGCTAAAATCCGTCCGGGGACCATAGCTCTGCGAAGAACCATAGTTGGAAGACGGATAGGGATCAACATAGGACGGTAAATTAAAGGACTGCTGCTGGGGATGATATTGGTTATTCGGATTTGCCTGGTTCCATGCCTGGGTTGCTGAAGGGCTATTCCAATCAACAACGTAGTTGGGTGGAGTTGAGTTTGTCGGCGTAGTATAGCCTAAACCAAAGTTTTGATTGATGTTAAAATTCTGTGGTGCTGAGTAGGATGGAGAAGAATACGATGGTGTAGGATTCGAATAGAGCGCGCTTGGGCTTAAGCTCAAAGTTGGTGCTGCACTACTAAAATCTGTTCTCGGAGTATAGGAATTATTATTGTAATTCTGTGGAGCTGGATTATAACTTAACCCGAAACTCTGAGAAGATTGCGGTGCTGCATAAGAAGGACTTGAGTAATTGCTCGGCGATGATCCGTATGTTGCTGAAGGACTTAACGTAAGACTTGTCGGATAGTTTGGTGTTACTGAGGTGCTAAAATCCGTCCGGGGACCATAGCTCTGCGAAGAACCATAGTTGGAAGACGGATAGGGATCAACATAGGACGGTAAATTAAAGGACTGCTGCTGGGGATGATATTGGTTATTCGGATTTGCCTGGTTCCATGCCTGGGTTGCTGAAGGGCTATTCCAATCAACAACGTAGTTGGGTGGAGTTGAGTTTGTCGGCGTAGTATAGCCAAGTCCAAATGTCGCTGGTGTCTGTGGTGCTGAGTAGGATGGTGCATAAGAAGGACTTGAGTAATTGCTCGGCGATGATCCGTATGTTGCTGAAGGGTTTAAATTAAGAGTGCTTGGGGTATATGCATTCCCATAATTATTGTTATTCCCGTAGTTTGATGGACTTAACGTTAATGGTTGAGAGGTAAAATTGTTTGTAGATGGCGTGCTGTACGTTGTAGGGTTATTGCTCAAACCAAACGTCGTTGGGGTAGATGGCGTTGAGTAGGAAGAACCTCCGGATGGCTGGGTGGTTGGTGCAGGCGCTGCTGGTTTAGGATCACTTCCATACCCAAGCCGCATTGGCCCTGGATCAAAATTAAAATTATCACTTCCAGAAGCACCACTGTTATTTGTTGGAGTTGGATCTGCCTGGCTGAGTGAAAGATCAAATTCCCCGGCTAAAGCTTTGTTGGATTCAAAAAGACTCGCTAAAACATCATAGTTAATAGTCCGGGGATTGAATTGCTGATAGAAAAACTGTGAGGGAAAATCTCCTCCTACTGCCCAGACTATGTCCTGAAAGAAAAAGCAGCAGCAGACAAACAAAGCCACCACTCTCATCCAGGGCTTAAAATATGGCTTCTGAGCCTGAGCGATTATGCCTATTTTTACTGCTTCTTCCATTATTGAATTAAACTAATCTTTTTCTCTAATGCCTCTCTTGGTTATTTAAATTTAAGTTGAAGTTCATGGTATCAAACGACGCGCTCGGCTGCGTGGTCGTTGCGTGACTATTCGGCGATAAACCGAAAGACTTTGACGAAAAATCAGCCGGAGAAAATGCCGGCCCTGAAGGGAGCATAAACGATGGCGTTGTTGATTGCAATTCGATTCTCGGAGTGCTGCCAAAAGAAGCCGCTCCGGCACTTACTGGATCAGTATTGCCCAAAGAAATAGGATTCCGGGGCAGAGAAAAACCGCTCGATGTACTGCTGTCAACTGCCGGCCGTGATGTCGCTGAAGCCGGCGCTGAGGTAGGCTGCGAAGAAGGAACATCGCGCTGCCGTTCATAACTTTTATAAGGAACGTATACTGTTTGTCCGGTTGATGTGGTCATTGGCTCGGTCCCGAAACCTGAGAGTATCGCGCTGTCTTTTGTGGAGAAAGGACTGGAAACATCTGCTACGCGAGATGAAGCATCGAAGAGAGAGGGGCTTGCCTTGTTTGTATCATAAATTTTTACTTTGTCTGAATTTTCCCATTTCTGTATAACCCCTGGCCGTAAATTTTCTGCAGGTTGAGTCGCAGGCTGCGAAGTCGATATGCCGCGTTCGCTCCCCATGGGCATAGCAACAGCCATCAGTTTTTGACCTGGCCTTTCGGGATCATCAATAGTTACACTCGTTGGGTTGTTCCCCTTTGCCCGTTCAGCGGCAAATGCCGCGTCAATACGCGTCTTTATTGTATTCATGTTTGCTTTGGTAGCGCCCGTAGCTTCTTGGAATTGAACCTTGTCAGTGGAAAGATCAACACCACCAACCATTTGCTCGTTATCTATTGCATGGACTTGTGATGCTGCTGGTTGAGTCGCAGCTGCGGGTTGTGTTGTTGCTGCCGACTTATTCCACTCAATATAAAACTTGCTACTCTTTGGATCATATCTCTCTTCCTTTACCTTGGAACTAAGTTGTTCTGTAATACCTTGCACTGTTGCTCCGACAATCGGATAAATTCCGGAAAAAGCATTTTGGATCATCGCTCGATCTTGATAGTCGCTTGAGTTCTGGGCAAGATAATCAACGCCCATGCGTATTGCCCGTGAAGGAAGACTAGTAATGGCACCTTGAACCGCCGTTGAAAGACCCCGTCCAAAATCGGGTTTGTTGCCTAGAGAAAAATGCTGTGTATTTGCTATAAAAGATCTCCCAGATTCATCGGTATACATACGTGTATCACCCTGGGAAAAAGTCCCGTATACAAATCCTGTTGCCATTCCTCCGGCAAGCCCGCCTACAAGGCCCATCCAGGGTTCAACTTTTCCGTCTTTGGCAAGTGCGGCTTCAACACCGCCGCTTACTGCTCCTTCAAAAGCGCCCATGGACGCGCCATAAAGCGGACCAGTAACTCCATAGCTTGAAGGATTAATCCCACCTGCTGCTGCACCAGACGCGACAGAACTTGCAATAATCGTAACGCTTGGATCCCATCCGTAATAACGGCCAGCGGTATTCACTGCCCTGGCTACCTGGCTTGCTCCTGCCATAACACTGTAATTCGCTGCCCACTGTGAAACATTACCGAGGTTACTGATACCACTTGAAATACCGCTTGCAAACGAAGCATTGGGCGCTGTGGAAAACGCCCCAGAGATCCCAGAACCAATGACACTTCCCACTGCAAACGAACCAAGACCAATTGCTTGACCTGCAGCCCATTTACCAACATCGAACTTTGCTAATTTTCCACCGCCTGAATCGCGAGCAAAAGAATTTGGAACGCAGAAAGAAAAAATAAAAGAAGCGCAGAGGAAGATACAGAAAATTTTTCTGAGGGTTTCACAGGCCAGAGCTTCCCCTTTCCCCAGAAAAACTCTTTGGTGATCTCTGTTTTGTTTTTTCATCTTGCCGTTTTTTACTCAGCAATAAAAAAGCCGAGTTGCCTTTTCCCGGCAGCCCGGCTCCATACATCATTTGCATCCACAAAATCAAACAGCAGAAAAATTCTTTGGATGCGTCTTCCAAAATTTAGGAACCGTGGCTTTGCTCATTTTGGGATTTCTCCCAAAATTCGCCGATTCGGGAAATTTCGCAAGGCAAGTATAGCATATAGATATTGAATATGTCAAGTCATTTATTATATATTTTTAATCTTTTTATAAAGTGCAAAGCCTTGATTTCTCCTGATGAAAAATACCAAGATTGCTAATAATTACCGAGGTAGCTGAAGATGGAATTAGTAGATATAGATCAATTCAGATGATTGGTGTTTCATAATTTCTGATAAATAGTAAAATATTTACTATCAGAAATATCTTGAAATGCGGATATTACAATTAATTTTATCTTCGAACAATAATTCGGCATAATCAGAGACATGGGACATTTAGATTCATAAGTATATGAATTATATATACTTATGAATATCACATATTCATATTAAATCCACCCTGCAGAAACCTTATCAGTATTGGACCACCGACTATTATCATAACTGCAGGAAGAATAAAGAATATCAGTGGCAGAAGTATCTTTATTGGTGCTTTTAAAGCCATGCGCTCACCCCGCTGCAGCCGCCGATAACGTGAATCTTCAGAAATGATAGTAAAAGCTTCAGCGACCGGGGTTCCCATTCGTTCAGCCTGGATAATCCCCTGAACAAAAGAAGAAACATCGGGTATATTCAATCTTCGGCTCATATCTTTAAGCGCCTGAACTCTTGATTTACCGATATTTATCTCATCCATAACTATCTTTAGTTCATCAAGCATGGGATTACGCCTGCTTTTGCGTAAAATCCACTTGAGCGATGAAAGAAAATCAAGCCCGGCACTTACGCAAAGATAGAGGAGGTCCACGGTCTCTGGAAGCCACCTGCGTATTCCGTCTTTTCTCTTGCTTACCATTGGTCCCAACCAGAAGAAATCCGGTAGAAAGAAACTTCCAAAAATAATACCGCAAAAAATCCATGGTTTGCGAAGAATATCAAAAGGATTAAATATCGCTAAAACAAGAGCCAAAATAACCATAAGAAGCTCTTTTAAGGCAAAAAATTCTCCGGGACCCCAGAGAACTTTGTCTCTTACAAAATATAACCGGTTATTGTAATGGTTCGTAAGCCCTATTTTCTTAAGTAAAAGCAGGTTTAAAGGAGAAAAAACGGAAAGTAAAGATTTTTTCTCTGGTAATTGCTCTTCTTTTCCGATTCGCTCAGCAAGACTGACCTGCTCATCCTCTTTTTTGGCCATTGCCAGGAGGATAAAATAAAAAGCAGCGAATGTAAGAATAAAAATAAAGAAGAATTCCATGGTTAAACTTTGATTATGCTAAATTTCCATATAAGCAGGGCAGCAATAATCTCTGCCACAACAACCGCACCCAAAAGAATACGGCCAATATCCGTCTGAAACATAATATCAAAATGATGAGGATTCGTCTTATAGACAAAATACCCAAAAAATATAGGAATAAGCACCATGATAAAACCCTGTAATTTCCCCTGTAACGTGAGGGTGTCGATCATTTCAACCAACTTGAACCTATCACGCATTGTAGCGATAAGCCTTGAAAAAACCTTGGTTAAATCTCCTCCTGTTTCGCGGGCAACGAGAATGGCGCTCACAATAAGCGCTAATTCTTCAGAATACATGCGTTTATTGAGCCTTTCTAGGGCATTTTCAATAGGAACGCCCATCTTGTGTTCACGCAAAAGCAGGGTTATCTCCTCATGCATCGGGGTTGGCATCTCCTCGGCTAAAACCTCAAGTGCCTGGACCAGACTCAACCCTCCCTTAAGACAACTTGACATAATCAGAAGGGAATCGATGAGTTGGTGCTTGAATTTATTACGGCGGCGGTGGTCCTTCAGTTTGGTCGATAGAAGAGGTAGTAAAAACCCAACTACCACGCCGACGATGATAAATGGGGTCTTTTTGTAGATAAAAAACAGGATAAGCCCGAGAATTACCGGGAAAATGATGTAGAGAAGAAAAAGGAACTTTTCCTTGATAAAAACAAACATATCTTCAAGAGCAGCCCGGTCTTCGGAAGCCCGCTCTTTTTCGATATCCTTCCAAAGAGCTCCTGCCCAGGGGATAAAAACATAGGTAATCAATAGAACGGAAAGGAAGATGAGTAAAGATATGAGGAGGCTTGCTTCCATTATGTGTTATTCGAAATGCTTCTGGTATTCTGTGCCTACGTCGTTTTTATGGATCACTCTATATGTATCGTCGTTGTACTTGCTCATGGCGTTCATATCAAACTGCTCTCCGCGCCCGTAAGAATCTGCTGTTGCCTTGTATTTTCCAGAAATCACTCCCTGAAAAAAATGCGCTAACCCGACAAGCGCTAAACTTATTATACCAATCAAAAGCGCATATTGTAAAAAACTTTGTGATTTTTTTCCTGAGATGTTTTTTATTTCCCGATTCATTCCTGCTTTTGCTTTTTATTTCTTGGTGTAGAGAACAGTGATAATCGTACTTGCAGAACCTCCGCCGACTCCGAATTTATTTTCATTGATCGAAATGGTGCACGATTCATTATTGCCCTTCACAAACACGATATTTTTCATCCGCATGTTCTCAATAAAATTCGCGACCTGCTCGAGGCTCTGGGGAGTTATTTCTTTTCCGGGACAATTCGGACAATCCTGCGATTTTTCCTTTTGCTGAGCAACCTGTCTTTTGACTTCATCGAGATTCATCTTTTTATCTAAATCGGCGCTCAGTGTTGAATATCTCCATCCGTTCTCGGGCATCCGCTCAACGTAAAAGCGCGCGACGCTATCAATATCATCGGTTGTAATGTAGCCTACCGTGATTCGATTCGCAGAACTCTTCATAAGATATACCTGCTGCGCCCTGGGGTAGAGGGGCATAAATGGAAGTTTCTGCGGCTGTTCAGGAAAGAATTCCTGGAGCGTTTTGTTGGATTTCTGAAGCCCCGGACTGGTCGCGCGATTCAGATAGAAACGAGTTTTCTTACCTCCAGGGCTCTGGAAACCAACCGGAAGAAAACTTAAGATTAACGTTTCATTCTGCTCATTGGTGAAATAAATAATCTTGTATACCGAGGTGTTTCCGATGAGGTTCTGCAGACTCTGAGGAGAAACACCCATGCCTTGGGCGGCGCGAAGCGAAGCATTTGGATCTATCTGTAACAGTTGCGCCATCTTCTTTTGATAATCAATTTCTTTCCAGCCATAACGCGGAAGCTGTGTCTTAAAAAAAGAAAGGACTTCTTCCGCGGAAAGCGATGACTCATAAACCGTACTCTTTGGGGCTATATCGCCAATCTTTACCTCTTGCATCTGCCGCACTTCGGTTGTATCCGGAGGAAGCGGAAGGTTATTTCCGGTAAAAGTATTTTTGATATCATCGAAGAAAGATGCTTCGAGAGAAGCGGCCAGAAGACAACAGACAAAGTAAAGACTGAAAAAAAGAACGGATTTTTTCATGGGTAAGCCTGCCTTCTTGTTATCCTGCTCATTACTTATTCTGCCCAGACAAGAGCGTCCCGAGAACTGAAAAATCAGTCATAATAATCGACGCGTCATGATACGGGGTCGGCGGGAAAATCTTCCCTTTTCCCTGGAAATTCGCTATCGTGAAACTCACGGGCGGCGGATACTTCTCCTGCCAAAGCCCCAGATCGGTCCCTTGATGGAATTGATCGGATAAAACATAAACCATCCGGTCATGGATAATATCATCAATCCAGCAAATAGTAGCCCAGGATGCGTCAAATCCGCTTGTGCTGACAGTCGTTCCTCCGGGAATATTGCCCACCCATACCATAGCAAGCATAGCATACAAGGCAAACATGCCAAACGTCGAAAGCATAATCAACGTAAAAAGCGCCATAAGAATCTGCACGCTTGCTGCCGCAGCGGCGGCAATCCAACAAATGCAGCAGAGAATCCCCAAGCCTGGACCGCAGCAGTTAAAACAGCCACAGGCGATGCCAACAGACCCGAGCTTAATCGCCTCGTGTTCTCCGCCATTCGCGGCAAATGCCGTGGAAAGAAGAGAAGCGTAACTCAACATACTTCCCAGAATAGCTGCTTGTAGCGGATACGGCATAAGTGTTGTTTGCAGCACAAATTTGTCGACTTCGTTAATACGAACAAGCCCGTGCACAAAATGGGCGTTATTCCAGGAGTCCTGCCAATTATAAATTCTCCCATAACAATTGCTAAACCCGGATTTTGCGGTGAGAAACGCGACCGGCTGTAAGATCGTAGAGAAGGCTGCGAAAATACTATCGATATTCGACAGATTTGACTTTCCGGCATATTTTAAATAATTTGAAAACGCATCCCGTTGGTCTGACCTTAAACGCTGGCTTATCCCGCTGTTGGAAAAAAAGTAACGATAGGCAGTATCGAGAGCGCTCTCACGGCCTTTCTCAGCCATCTGCCGGATAATGTTGTATTGGAATAACTGGGCGATCGAAAACGCAGTAACCGCAACGAGCAAACCGGCAATTGCCGGTATGAAAATCGTATTTAAAGCTCGCACCGCTGAAGCTGCTCCTGAAGCGATCGTACTTACGGCGGTTTCGAGATTCGTGATTACCTGACAAGGATCACTAAACAAGAGAGGAATTGAACTGATATCGATAAGGCTTGCAACCCCGGTTAACACATTGGAAGCAAGCAGTCCTCCGATAAGCGCGATGGCGGTTACGATGCTCGTCGTTGCCATATATTCGTCATACATGACGATCATTTCGCTATTCGCAACGGCGATGTTATTGAACACTGAAGCCATCACAGAAGCCCCAGCCAAAGCCCCTGCGTCTGAAGCGTTTGCGGAGTAGGTTTTGTTCAGCGCAACTTTCCCGATATTAATCGTTACCAGAGAAGCAATAACCAGCGCTACGATAAGAACGATAAAAAACGGGGTCAGCTGTCCTTTGTGGTAGTTGAATTTCTGTTTTGTGAATTGTATAAACATGCTCTTAATGGGATCCGAAAACCTCTTCCCGATTTAAAGGCCTGTGCTGGTATATCGGCCAGATTACCGGGGTTCTGAAAAACTTAACCGGAGGAGCAATCCCGGCAATCACTCGCGTATTATTGTAATTGATCTGCCGGGGCGCGAAAGATTCAATACTCCACGCCCAAACCCTGATAATCAATAAACTAAAGAAAATCATCAGAGAAAAAATCAGCACCACTTCAATGCTTGATTGGGCAAGGTGCTTTTTTCTCTGGATAGACATCTTCTTTTACCTTTATTTGGGGAGACCGTTTGGATTCCAATCCCGTACTCTTTCAACAATCGGCTTATCGCCTGCTGCTGAAACATACTTGTAGAAACCTTCCGGAGTAACCTCAAGATAAAATTGTTTGCCAGTCGGCCGCGTAAACCCCCAAGAACCCTCAAATGTCACATCAACTTTATCCTGCATGGTTGCAGTTTTGTCGCTCTTCATCCCCACACTTGCCTGGAGAGTTTTACCCTGGCCAAGATATGTTTCTTTACCGCCTGTCTGGGCAGACGCATCTTGGTAGAGCGAAGAAAATATTTGTCCGAAATTCACCTGAAGCATATCCTGAAAAGGATTTGATTCGTCGTTAATTTTATAGACCAAATCTGATTTTGGAGATTCCCCGACAAACGGTACTGCCCAATATACTTGTGCCGCGCCCTGCGATTGAGCACGACTGCCTTGCCCTAAGTCCCCTTGCACATTGACGCTCTTCCGATGCCGCATTAGATTATAGCTTACCACAGAATTGTTGTTCCCTGCAAAATTTAATCCTCGGCGGAATGATTCCATCGTAGCCATCTGGTCATAATTCAGAATCTCGATATAATTAAAAAGCACCCCAAGTACTACAAAAATAAATGCGGCAAATATCCCCATTTCAACCGCGGCCTGACTCTTCTTGTGTCTTCGAAAATAAATGCGCCTCATTCGTTTTCTCCAAACAAAATATTCCGTGCCTCATCGAGTCTGTTCTGCCCATCCGCCATATACTGCGTTCTTTCTTCCTCGGTCATCGCGGCAATGCGCGCTTGCTCTTCTTCAGAAAAACCTTTGGCGATATCTTCAAAAGACTGCGAAGTATCAAAAAGTAAATCCATGTATTGCTGTGCGTTATTTGTCTGTAATGTATCCATGATACCATTCCTGATTTCCGGGGGCAAGTCATCAAACGTTTCCGCCGAAGAACCAGGATCTTCTATCCCGCCTTGCGTGTCCGGAGAAAGATAGCCCTTGATTTCTTCTGGAATGTGATTAAAGAAATCGGCATTCGGCCCGCCTGGTAACACTTCATTAAAAACAGTCTGGGCTACCTGAGAAACACCCTGCCCAGGGGCGCCGTTATTCAAAAGGTTGTCGGGGATAACATTTAAAACATCCCCCCCGAGAAAGTTGTCCGCGTTTGCTTGAGAAGCAGAAGCTGTGCTCGAAAAAACTTCAGGTAAGGACTGATTGCCGATGGTCTGAAACACCTGGCCTACTTCATCAGCGGTGAACCCTGCATCCTGCAGGTTTTGGCTTGTGCCATCGGTAATGGCCTGGGAACCCTGCGAGCCAAAAAAATCATTGGCGGCGTTGGAAACAGCTTTGTCATATACGGTTTCTCGGCGGTAATCCCCGACAAACACATTGGCCAAAAACTCGGGGATGTCGATCTGAAAACGATCGGAATCTTCTCTCGGCGTTGTTCCTTGGGTTAATGATTGCGCCGTAGAAGTATTCTGCACGGCGCGGATACCTTGAGTTTCCCGGTCATCAGATTGATACCCTGCCGATGAACCCGAGCGGGATTGCGTGCCTGCAACAAGCTGTTTGCGTTGCTGGGTAGAAATGAACGCATCAGTTAACTGCTTTGTCTCTGCCTGCATGCTTCTGCGCACATACGTTGCCATCCCGAACAGGACAAAGGACACCACCATCAGGACAATCGCGTAATCTGCCAGGCTTTGAGCTCTTTTAATTCGATTCATTCCTATTTTACATTCGTAACTTCCGTACTCCCCGTTTGCATGGTTTGAAATGTTGATGAACGCGATTCCGCGTCATCAGAACTCGTAAGTGTTGTCGTAACAATGGTGCTATTCTGCATCATGGTACTTTCGCCGGGTATATAGAGTGAAGTGGAAATTTGCTGTGAATCCTTCCGTACCTTCCCCTGTAGATGAGCGCGCAAGAAGAAGCTCATCGTTACCAAGGAAAGTACGAATACCCCGATGAACAGGGCGTACTCAAGCGTACTCTGAGATTTCACTTTCATCATACACCCGAATTGTATGCGCTACGCCCTATTTTACAAAGTTACCTTCTGAGTAATCGGTCGTTCGCGTGCTCGTAAATGTTGTCTGGGCTCCCTGTCCGTCAGTAACGCCAAAACTCTTCGACGTTGTTACCCCTGTATACTCTCTTTTTTGGGTTTCGGTTCTTACCTGACCCTCTGGTAACCTGGTTGTTTCACTGAGCGTTGTATGCATGGGGTTAAATGCTTCTTCGCTGATACTTTCAGCACTGGTCTTCTGCTTATTGGAAAGGGAGTTTTTCACAAAAATTTGCATGGTGATAATCGCAGCGACAACGGTTGCGATAAGTCCCGCATACTCAAGCGTACTTTGCGCTTTTTTAAGTTGGATTAACATTTGCACCTCCTTACAGCTTCGTATATACTTATTATCTTTCAATAACGGTAGCTACCGTGTTGGAATCCCTGTCTGTCTTTTGGAAATCTTCCATCTTATGCCCTGCTGTATTGTATTGACGATTCGTACTGTCATTCGTTGTTTTTGTCGTTACGTCGCGAAACGTATAGTCTGGCTCGTATTGCGTGAGTGTCGTATCCAACGTATACGTCCCGACGGTTCCGGGCTGGGCAGTAACCACATCCGCCGAATCCTTCATTTTTGCGTTCAGTGACCTGCGGATATAAGTCTGCATTGCCGTTGCCGCAGCAATGACGATAGCAAAGAGAATCGCGTACTCCGCGGTTGATTGAGCCTTACGAAACTTTATACATTGTATTAACATTTCCACCTCCTCTAGGGTTAATCTGCCGGAAGAGCTGGGTTATTACCGTTATACCCTTCGTATACTGTCGCGTCTGTGGCAGAATGCCGTGTGACTGTGCCGACGTCTGTCTGGTTTCCGTGAGTATAATCCCTCGTTGTGATATCTTGGTCGGTGATTGTTTTGACTGACCGGCCCGTGTAGTATGGTTCATACTGTTCTGTCTGGGCTAGATTCACCGTTGCGTCACCGATAGTCCCCGACTGCCGAGTAACTGCGTATGCCGAATCCTTCATTTTTGCGTTCAGTGACCTGCGGATATAAGTCTGCATTGCCGTTGCCGCAGCAATGACGATAGCAAAGAGAATCGCGTACTCCGCGGTTGATTGAGCCTTACGAAACTTTATACATTGTATTAACATTTCCACCTCCTTACCTTTATACTCATTGCTGCGTTTAATTTCCGGTATTGCCCGTGGGAATCTGTAAGGCAACCTGGCTAATCTGGTTTGCCGCTGACTCAGTAACATTTCCTGTTTCCTTAATGCTATCTTCTACCTTCGTCTTGATATGCGCCGAAGCAACAATAACCGCTGCAACAATAGCTGCGAGAATAAGTGTGTATTCAAGTGTGCTCTGTGCTTTTGTGCGTACCATCTTCATCGTAACACCCCCCTTTTATCGTTTTATTATTGAGTTGTCCCGCTCCCGGAATTACTATTGGGAATAGAGCTTACCGCCTGATTCACCCGTCCTGCAGCATTCGCCATGACATCTCCTGCGTTCTGAATCCCGGCAGTGACTTTCTGCTGCACGTGTCCTGAAGCAGCGATAATCGCCGCTATAATCGCTGCGAGAATAAGCGTGTATTCAAGTGTGCTCTGACCATGTTTTATTCTCATCATTCCTCCTGCTTAAGGCTGAGCTTTTTGGTTATCCTGCCCATCCCCAGAATTATAGTTTACAAAATTATCTCTCTGTTGTTCTGCATATTGAAGATCTACCGAAAGAGTTGGCGGATTCTGGATAAAGTTACCAAGTTGTGCTAGATTGTTCGGCACGCCGTCAGCATTCTGGAAATTCATTCCGCCAATCATATTAAAGAAAGAGGCCATTGCCTCATTTTCGCCCGAACTAAAATTAACGAAATTTTCTCCGGCAAAAGTCTGATCTGTTTCCTGGGCTCTTGTGTCAAAAATACTTTGAATTCCTCCGCCGCCTAAAAATACGTTTTGAATTACCTGGGAAAGTTGCGTTGAAATATCCGGAGGAAGCGCGGCAAGCCGCGGGAGCGTATTCCGTTCCCGAAGGCTCTCGCTGAGTTGCTCATGGGCAATGCGTGACTGCGCCGTGATAGCGCGGTTGATATAGGTGCCCATGGTCACGAGGGCCGCTGCAACAATCACGATAACAAAAGCATACTCAAGCATTCCTTGTGCTTTTTCCTGTCTCTCTTTTTGTGAATGCATCATTTTAATTTCTACCTCCGAGCGAATCTCTCAGATTTGAGAAATTGCTCCGCACTGTATTCGGAGCATTCGCTACGGTATCTCCAGCGGCAATAATGCTCGCGAGCGCCCCAAATAAATTTCCACTGCTAAGCGCGTTATTGGCATTTGAGAGCCTCTGCCCCAGCCCTATCGGGATGTTGGCGATATTAAATACGGAGCCAAGCGCGCTGTCCAGCTGACCAACCTGTGCCTCAAGCCTGCTGATTGGCCCAATGTCATTCAGATTTACAATCTCAAGCGGCGAGCCATAGCCAAAGGGAGTTGTAGCTTCATGGGAACGCAAAACACTATTGACGTCTTGCCGGATATTTTCGACGCGCGCCGAGAGAGAGTTCCGCATGTATCCGGTAATCCCGATGAGCGAAATGACGACAATGCCCCAGATGAAAGCGTACTCCATCATGCTCTGAGATTTTTTCATTCTTGGTTTCATCTTACAGCATCCTTACGATTTCATCGCGAAAAGTCTTCTCAAACCCTCCCCGTTCAGGGTGAGCTGAATCACCGCGTATCTTATTTAAAAAATTCCCTAAGACGATCACCGCAAGCATCACGCAAACAAACACAAGCACATATTCAAGAAATGCCTGCGCTTTTTTTGATGTAGTTCTTTCTTCCATAAGTATATAAACTCTTTCTAAAATCTTTCCCTGATTTTTCTTCCGCCTCCCTGAAAAGTTCACCTCAACTATATCATAAATGATTTGAATAAATCAAGGGGATAAAGATTTTTTTTATGAAAAGAATGGAAGCGTTTTCGCAAGAACTAGCCGCGAAGAAAGATTTTCCGCGAATTGAAAAAAATTGGACTCTCGTTAAACGAATCAACTGCAGCCGCAAAGATGTCTTCCTGCATTCCCTTAAGGGCAATTTTCTTTGCTGTCTTGGTGGATTTCAGAAAAAAACCAGGAAGCGCCAAAAATACAGGTAATTGATCATCTGGGATACCAAATTTCTCAAAAGCATATGATTTTATCAAAATTAATGCGATCTCAGATAGAGAATTATTGCTGGAAAAAAGACTTTTTTTATTTAAAGAACGAATATTATATGATATTTTATTGATTAAATCGAGTTTTCGTATAAAACTATTGTTTGGCTCTGGCCATGAACCGAGATAATTCAAAGTAAGCTTGCCGCAAGATGAAGATGTCCTCTCAATATTTGTAAGCAAACCCCATTTATATTTGTTGTTATCTATCAGGACATTCCTAAATATAACTCTATTTATACCATATAGTTGTGAATATTCTACATCATAATCAACAATATGGTATCTCCTTTGTCCAACCATGGTATTCATTGTCTTTTCTTTCTTTATCACATGAAACGACTGGCGAATCTTTTCAGAATAATACCCTAAACAAAAATTAAAATAGTTTACTGTTGGATATTCAGTAGAAACTACTTTATTATGCTCATCAATGAGCTCAATCTTCCTTATTTTCTGGTATGATGATTTGAAGAAACGAATTAAGAATGGTGAAAACTCATCCAAAGACTGGCTAGCAAGTATATACCAAACCCCTTGGCCGATAATCTGCTCAAGCCGCTTGCGGGCGGAAGATAAAGGAAGATAGTAAGTATAAGGAATATTTCCTATATCTACCCAGATTCCTTTAAGATAGGGATCGATATACACAGAAAAACCGTCCGAAAAGTAAACTTTGTAAGCCGCTACTTCTTGAAGGTCGCCCAGAAATTCTTCTTTCTGGATCCTAAGCGAGTTTTCATCCAACCGTGAGCCATCAGTAAGGCTGTCTATCCCAAAAAACATCTTTACCATCGCGCGAGTATCTTTCTGATGTTCTGGCATAACCCCAAGGCGATCGAGCAAAAAACGAACAAAGAAACGCAGGTGTTCTTTCTGCTCAGATGGTAATTTGAGCTTTTTGAATACTGGCAAGAATCCAGCCAGATAAAAAAGACCGTAGAGAAAAACAAGCCCGCAATTTGAAAATGAATGGCGGGAAAGCCTGATTTCTTCTTTTCTTCTCCCTGCCTTAGAACGAAATCCTCTCGCTGCCAGTACCCGCTGCACAAGACTCTTTGAGAGATCGAGCTTATGTTCATGATTTATCCTGCGAGCCAGGACTCGGCAACTGATAGCAGGATCCCGGTGGTGCCCGGCAAAAATAAGTTTCTTAATACGTGGTGTTACCTTACAGAGCGGCATAGATTGTTTTAATCCCGGAACAGTCTTTCTTTAATCCCCAAGGGCGTCGGATAAAGAAAAACAACCAGATAGGTGGAAAAAATCATCGTGAGAATAGTAACGATCTGGATAAACTGCGAAACGGTTAAGCTTATTTTCCCTGTTTCCTGGGCGAGAATCGCGATGAGCAAGGCGAATTCGCTTGCTTGACCAAGCCGGATACTCGTTTCATTAACCAGGTGTTTTTCTTTCTGCCGGGAAAGACGGAAAAAAAGAATATAGAAAAACGGGCGGCTGAGGCAGATGAAAACCGCCAGAACTATTGCTCCAAGAAAAACTGGCTGGATTACTCCTGGTTTGATCTGAGCTCCAAGCACAAAAAAGAAAAGGACAAGAAAGAAATCCCGCAGCGGCTTAAGTTTTTCTGTGATAAACAGTGAGATTGGGTGCCGCGCAAGCGCGACTCCTGCAAGAAATGCTCCGATCTCATAGGAAAGACCAATCCACTGAGCACACGATGCCGCGCCAAAACACCACGCTAAGGCAAAAACAAAAATGAGCTCATGAAACTTATCCGTCTGGGCCAGCGCCCTTCGAAGAACCTGTTGTTCAAAAAAAAGCAGGATACAGAATAAGCCGAAAAACTTAAGGACAATAAATTCCAAAGGAAGAAAGAAATTCTGGCCATAAGAAAGACTCTTTAAAAAGACAAGTACGCCGATGGCAAGTAAATCTTGCAGCACTAAAATACCAATGCTGATTTCTCCGATCTTGGCATGGTGTAATTTCGTGGTAGGCAGAAGTTTCACTACAAGCAGCGTGCTCGAAAATGCCAAAGCTGCCGAAACAAGCAGGCTCTCGGGAAGCGAAAAACCAAAAAGAAGCGATACAAACAAGGTTCCAGCAAACGAAAATATTCCGGCACCAAGGGTGACGAGCGATGTGTCTCGAAAAAGCCTCAAGAGATGCCGGGGATGCAGCACCGCACCCGCGAGAAATAAAAGTAACGTTATCCCAATGCGTGATGTCGCGCTCAAGAACGAGACATCCTGAATAAAACCCAGCATCGAGGGCCCGACCAAAAAACCACCTAAAACATACGCAATAAGTATCGGCTGCTTGAGGATAAACGCGCCATAGGAAAGAACGGCGGTCCAAACAGAAACAATGCCGAGCTGAACAATAAAATAATCCATGCTGTACCCTTAATTTTTTGCTACCACCTCGCGCACATACTCCCCCAGCGCCAGAGAAGCAGTAAGCCCCGGAGACTCTATCCCGATAAGATTGATCAATCGTGGTAAACCCCGGGGAGATTCTTCTTTGACGATAAAATCCTGGAATTGATCATCGGGACCCTGGAGTTTTGGCCGGATGCCAGCGATATCAGGAACAAGATCCTGAATCGATAAATCAGGCAGATAAGTGCGTGCGGATTCGAAGAATAAAGTTTTATCGGACTCGCGCACCGCGTAGTCGATAGCCGTGACATATTGAGCATCCGGACCAAGGCGTAATCCTCCGGCGAGGTCCGGAGTAAGATGAATACCGAGACTCACGGCTGTAGGAGGCGGATACACAAGATGGCGAATTCCGAATTTCTCAGGGTGCATAATCCGGAAATATTGGCCCTTACAAGGATAGAGCCGATATTTTTTTTGATTGCCCGCTACTAAAAACTCGTCGACAGAGGGAGCATTGAGTCCGGCGCAGTTGATTACCCAGTTGCTTAAGAACGAGAATCTTTCTCCATTTGGCTCCTGAACGGTGACGCGGTATCTGTTGTTCTCGTGCGCAATCCCCACAACTTTTACCGAGAACGAAAAATCAACGCCTCGACTTCTTGCAAGAGCGAGTAAACAATTCATCAGGGCGTGAGAATCAACGATTCCTGTTTCTTCAAACAAAACAGCAGCACGCACACGCAGAGAAGGCTCTTGAGAAAGAACTTCTGAGCGGGAAAGTGAACGAACATTCTCAATCCCGCAGGCAGAAGCATTTTCCACAAGCTTCTGTAAAACAGCCTGCTCGCAGGCATTGGTAGCAACCAGTAACTTTCCTAGCTTGTGAAAGGGAACTTTATGCCGCGAACAAAACTCGTATAAACAACGCCGCCCTCTTATGCAAAGTTTTGTTTTGAGGCTCTCCGGAGGATAGTAAATCCCGCTGTGAATGACTTCGGAGTTCCGCGAGCTTGTTTCCTGGCCAAAGGAACTATGCTGTTCAAGCACAATTATACCCTGAAAATGTCCGGAGAGGGCATGGGCTACCGCAAGACCAACTACTCCGGCTCCGATAACTGCAATTTCGACTTGCTCCATACTCACAGAAAATCAGACATATTGAATTTTGAAATACCAAAGGACAGCCGGCGCTTATTTTTTACTCCAAACATATTTGTCCATCTGCTCATCATAGATTTCAAACCAAAACCCGCTTCCGGCTCTTCGGTAACGGTCGGCAAAAGATGCTTTCTGTACCTGGGAAAGCGTTGCGTTCGTTTTACGGGCTGTTTCCTGATAGAGTATCTCTCGATCTTGATTCTCAGCCTGAATCAGCTCCCCTATGCCGCTGAGTTTCTCTTGCGGCACATTACTCGGCAAAACCTGCAGATAGGCATCTTTATTTTCTCCGATATACCCTTGCTGAAAATATTCTTCAATCTGTCCGACACGCTGTTTCCGCCGCTCAATAGCGCCAGCCACCGAACCCCCATCGTCGGCATACACCTCTCGTATGAATGAAAAAGAATTTGTTTTCTTTTCCGGAGATCCATAGATCTGGTCTTCGATGGATTCAACTTCCTGAACCACGTGCTGATAGACATCCACCCGCATATTGATATCAACCTTGAGCGGTTGAGCTGTCTGTAAACTCACTTTCGCACACCCGAGAAATGTACAGATTGCCAGAAAAAACAACATTTGTTTCATTTTTGCCCTCCTTGAGTTGTATGGAACACCACCGTTATAGTCCTTTTCCCTGCCGCTTCTGAGTCAAAAGAAAAAGTAAGAGTAATGTCCTTGCCGGAACTTCCGAGAGCTATGCGCGCTTTATTATACTGATAATTCTGAAGATTCGCAATCAGAGCTTTATAGGAATTTGCCTCAAGATACGGCTTTAAAAAATCGAGCGATGCTTCTTTTTTCACCGTAAGCGCTCCGCCGCGATTATTGGTAAAATCACCCTGTATGCCCGCCAGCGTTCCTTTCGAGAATACGCAAGAACCTACTCCGCTAAAAAGTCCTTCAAGGTCGATATCTTCATTCACTACGCGGATCAGGTTCCGCAGAGAGGCGTTTTCGAGAGTAAGAGACGCTGCCTGGGGTTGAAAATTCGGAAAAGCCACAGCGCCGTTCAGGAATGCTTCCGGTCCAAAAAAACCGTTGTGCGCCCGGGGAAAAATGATTTTTTCTCCATCGTAGTAGAAAGGAATGAATAGATCCCGTACTTCATCTCTCTTGAGAACCAATTTGGTAATTTGTAAAATATGCGCCCCGCTGATGTGATTTTTGTTCAACGATAATTTTTCAATTTTGAAATCCCTGTAGGCGCAATCAAATCTGCGGATAGAAAGCTGTTCCCCGGGCTGTAGGCGACCTTTCAAAAAATCGCCTTGAAATGAAAAATGGATTTCGCCGCTTGCGCCATAAACATCATCAAACGCGCAAGAAATGTCTTTCAGGATCAAAGAACACCGAGGAACAAACCCCAAAAAGCCATCTTGAGAAAAACCCGAAGACGAAACAGAACGATTCGCGCTATTGCTGCTGAATTTTTTAAGAACAAGCTCCCCGCTTTCAACAACAATGCTGTTTACCAGGAACCCTGTTTTTAAGGTTAGGGAAAATTGAATGCTTATTTTCCCGCAACGAAAATCCATACCTTCTCTGCGAAGACGCAGATTCTTTATCTGAAAAGATGCGGGGGAAATAGCCAAGCTTTGTGCGGTACCCTCGATGCCTGTTTTTTCCTTCAGGATCCGGCTTGCGACTTGCAGCAGAATCTTTTCCTTCAAGAACCAAAAGCTTAATAAGGAAACAACAGGAACGGCTATGATAAGAAACGTTCTTTTTCTCATACTCTCTGCTGATAAAACGTGCGGATCTCCGACAATTTTTTCCTTTTTTTCTCTCGGGGTTTTCTTTCGAGAGGATACCCAACAGTAATCAAAAGGCTGACCGTCTGGTGTCTGGGAATACCCAGAATTTTTTTCACGGCACGCTCGTTAAACCATCCCAGAAGACAAGTTCCCAAGCCTTCTTCCGTTGCTTGCAACATGAACGCGCTGCACGCAAGACCGATGTCGACCAATGAAAACTGGGTACTCTGGAATAAACCTCCCAGAAAAGCAAAAAACCCTGATTTCTTCTTGAGTACAGCAACGATCACCGGGGATGTGCGTGCAAAAGAATTCATCGCATAGATTCCGCTTAAAGCCTGAGTTACAATCGCTCGCGTAACCTCTGGCGTATCGGCGACAACGAACGACCAGGGCTGGCTGTTGCAAGCCGAAGGAGAAAGCCGAGCAGCTTCAAGGCAACGGTCAAGAACTTCTCTTGATACAGATCGCGGCGCATAAGCACGTACACTCTCCCGCTGAGAAAATACACCGAGTATCGCCATAATCACCTCTTTTTCTGAAAAACAGCCAGCGTTTCCATGTGCGCTGTTTGAGGAAAAAAATCAAACGCAACAACCCGAGAGAGCACATATTCTGCCTCTAAAATTCCTGCGATATCCCGGGCAAGCACTGCCGGGTGGCATGAAACATACAAAAGAACATCGGCTTGAGATGCCGCAATAAATTTCTGCACATTGCGAGTAAGGCCCTTCCGTGGAGGATCCAGAATAATGCAATCGAACTTCCTTGAGAACCGCGGAATACTCTTTTCAAGATCTCTTTGGATAAACTGGCAGTTCGCAATCCCATTGAGCCGACAATTCTGCCGAGCAGCATGTATGTTAGCCTGCCCCCTATCGACGCCAACAACAAACTCAACAACCTTTGCTAGACAGAGCTCAATTGCTCCTGCTCCGCAATATAAACTCAAAAGATGCCGCAAGTTTTTCGTGCGGGTCTCTTCCTGTATTTGCCGATAGAGCGCCTCTGCTCCCCAGATATTCGGTTGGATAAATGTACCCGGGCTCACCCGCATTGCATTCCCCGCCACAGATTCATCGAGAAATTTCTCTCCATAGACAACCGGAAAACCCACTTTCTGAGATCCTTTTTTCTTATAGATTACCAGGCTTGTGACCTGTTCTGACTTTTCTAAAAGCTCCCGCCAAAGAACCCGGTGCGCTTCTTCGGGAAGCGATGGGAACTCAAGAACAACCATGAATTTCTCAGTCTTCTTTGAGTGACGCAGGATAACCCGGTGAATAATGTTGCCTTTCTCTCCAGGCCAAAGTATATCTCGATATCTTGCTGCCCATGCCTTTAGGACTGAAAGCACATCTGGAACATCCTTACTAAAAATACAACACTCCTGAATAGGAACAATTTTTTTCTGCGCCGGAAACACCTCTGGAAACTTGCCGTGGAAACCAAGAACCACTCTATTTTCTTCCAGCCCAAGCGAAAGTTCGATTTTTGTCCGGTAAAAATACGGCGCGGGCGATCCAAAAATCTGGACTCTGTCTTCTTGAAGATTGATTTTGGCAATTCTCTGGAAAACCTGAAGGAGGTGGTTCTTTTTTAAGAGAAGTTGCTGCTCATAGACTATGTTTTGGAAAACACACCCCCCACATTCGACAAAAGAGGGACACAGGGGAATCCCGCGAGAAGAAGACAAGCGTGAGAACCCCAAAATTTGTGCGTAAACAACCTTCCCTTGCTGGCGAATAGGACAAACCCACAAACAATCTCCCACGACTGCGCGGGCAACAAAAAGTGTCCGATTGCCATCTTTTGCCACGCCATATCCATCGGGCAACGCATTATCTGAAATTTCACACGGAAGAGAGCCTTTTCGAAAACATTCCAAAAGCTCAGAAACCACGCGGGTTGGAAAACCAACAACATTTTCGTAGTCGCCATCCACGCTCTGGACAAAAGAATCGTTCTGTTCTTGCACAGCGTAGGAACCCGCCTTATCGGAAAACGTACCCCGGAGCAGGTATGCTTCAATTTCCTCGTCGGAAAGAACCCGAAAGGTCACGTGCGAGATCTCGACTTGAGTTAGAATTTTTTTCTTGTTCTGCTGGACAAAAGCAATTCCTGTGAAAACTTGGTGCCGGTTCCCTGAAAGCGTACGCAGCATTTCCCGAGCTTCCACAATAGTCTTTGGTTTACCAAAAACATTGCCGCGAAAAACAACGATGGTGTCAGCGCCGATGACTAAGGCTTCGGGAATCCTAGAAGCAACCTCCTGGGCTTTTGCCAGAGCTGCAGATATAACATACGCTTCCGCCCCCCGGAAGGGAAGCGTAGCTTCATCAACAGAGCTTGGGACGACGCGAAAATTGGGGATAATTTTGGCAAGCAGCTCTTTCCTGCGTGGCGATTGCGACGCGAGTATAATTTCCACCGAGAACAAATCTTTTAAAGAAAAATATTATGGCTGTGCTTTTACCCCAGGGGTAAGCGGCGGCTGCTGCATCTTCGCACATCCTGGTTTCGGCTGAGCCATACTCATTTTTTGCTGAGCCTCTTGATTCTTATACTGGAGCAGAGCATAGGTTCCTCTAAATAACAGCGAACCTGCGGAGAACCAAAGAAGAAAAAGAATGACATAACCGAAAACCCTCATTCCAGAAACAACGCCTTTCCCAATAAAAAAGAGGACAAAAAAACTGAGCGCTAAAAGCATTCCTACCGGCATACATACATCAGCCATGAAACTCAGTATCTCCATACACCCTCCTTGTGTTATTTTTTCTTATGGAACACTACCGTACACACAAATACGACCGTAAAAAGCGAAAAATTGAGCAGGTTAAACGTGCGCCATACCCGGTCAGAAGAAATAAGTCCCGAGGGAAGCATGCCTAAGAGACAAACCCACACGCCAATCGCCCAAAGAATACTAATGTCGCCTGAAGAGCGGCGCTTCACAATCCTTAAGATCAACGGAACATTCCAAAACGGCAAAACAATCGCTGAAATAAATCCGATGGTTTGAACCGCTTCTTCCATTAGTCAAAAACAACTGTCTTGCCCCGGTAAACGAGTATTTTCCGTTCAAGATAAAGCCTTACCGCCCTGCCTAAAACTATTTTCTCCAGGTCTTCGCCCTGACGCTCAATATCGCTCACCGAATCCCGGTGACTGATCCGCACGATATCCTGTTCGATTATCGGGCCCTGATCAAGCTCGGCAGTGACGAAATGACTCGTTGCGCCGATAATCTTTACTCCTTTTAAAAAAGCCTGCCGATACGGATCCTTCCCGACAAAGGCAGGGAGAAAAGAATGATGGATATTGATAATTCTGTTCGGAAAATGGTCGACAAAAGAACCACTGAATACCTGTCCATATCGAGCAAGAATTAAAAGCTCAACCCCGTGTGCAACTAACAAGTCCCTCTCTTTTGCTTCCTGCTCTTGCTTGTTCTCTTTGGTTTTGGAAAACTCGAAAAAAGGTATTTTGAAATACTCGGCAATTGCTCGCGCCGCTGAGTGGTTGCTGATAATCGCGCTCACAACACAGGGAAGCTGCCCTGCGGCATTCTTGAGAAGAAGATCGTGGAGACAATGGAGCCTCTGCGAAACAAAAATAGCCGCACGGGGAACTTCCTGGTTAAAAAAAAGCTGCCAGTCCATGGAAAATTTCTGGGCGAGCGGAGTAAAATGGGGGGCAACCTGTTCTGGAGAAAGAGAGAAATCATCCAACGCCCAAGCAATCCGCATAAAAAATGTTCCTGTCTGCTGGTCAATATGTTGATCGGCATGCTCGATGTTCCCATTGTGCCGATAAACAAAATCCGTGACCGATGCGGTGATCCCTTTCTGGTCAGGACAAGAAATAAGTAAGATCGCTTGGGCCATGTTTCTGATTACCCTTCGGTTGTATTTTTTTTCGCATGAAAAATCGGCAAATGAATCAGCACGAGGATGCCTGCAACAAACGCAAGAATGACAAGAGTGCTTTTTAAAACTTGCGTAACATAGCGTACGGACAGATGCGGGCTCTCATCGGTAATCAGCAATTTCCTGAACTGAAAGACACGTCCTTTCTGGGGTATTTCGATTTTGAGCGGCAAAACCCCGGCAACGCGCTGGAATGATTGGTCGACAGCAACGACCGTATTCTGTGGCTGCACGTATTCATCTTTCTGGGCATATTCGCTAACCTGGAGTTTTTTTTCGTAGGATTTTGAAATTGCGGGGTAAGCCCTCGAAGGCACGCTTCTCCTGCTCACCTGTTCAACATCGCCGCGAAACCAAAAGTACGATTTATTGTCTGGCAAATACAGAGTCCAGAAAAGCTCGCTTTGGGGAAGGTCCAGGGTTGGCAAGTTCAATACGACCCCTCCGAAAAGCGCCAATCTGGGGCTTACATTCAAATACACGGCTTCTACCGTAAATTGCGAAAGGTCCGCGCTATCTTTTTGGGATTTTTTGAGCGGGATCAAAATATGCCCGCTTTTGTCGCGTCCCGGCTTCACCGGTGCTCCATCAATAAAACAACTCCAGAAGTTTGCGCCCTTAGGAAGCACCAGCTTCAGGAATTGTTTGACGTTGTTCCGTACGACATAAACAACCTTTGTAAGCACTTTCCCTTCCTTGGTAACCAGGGTTGTATAATCCGCCTGGTCAATCACTCCGACTAAAACAGGTTCTTCGGAATGCTTAATAATATCCACGGTTATGCCATACGGGTACTCAAGATATTTAAATCCGAGCAGTATCGGATTATCCGCGGCAGACCAAATCATCCTAGGCAATTCTTTCACATCCACGCTTGAGGCTCCTTCAAGTTTATTCAGATTAATCTCTATATTCGCCTGGGCCTGCAAGCCGATAAAGCCTTTCTCCCGCTCAGCACCCAGCACTTTCATCGCCGGAATTTGCGTTGTTACAGAACCGGAACCAGTGGTGCGTTCATATTCGACCTGAAGAGTATGGGAGCCCTTTGCTCCATAGTTTAAATAGACATCCAGCACCTGCCCGTTGTCCACTTTGGTTATTTTCCAGTTGCGCAGATTATCGCTTACGACATCCAGAATGCCGACATCTTCAGGAAAAAAGAGTTTCAAGTTCGCCACCTCGGATTGCAGAATGGAGAAATTTACCGTGCTCTTACATCGAGCGACTCCTTCTCCCAGTGAAACCAGCGTTGAGGTTTCAGCGTAGATTTTTGGATCAAGCTTAACGTCAGGTAATTTTTCTTGAACCACGGTCTTACTCCACCGCAGATTAACGCGCTCAGTATAAGGAAGGATGGCAACCGCGAGCGTTCTGTCTTTCTCACGCTTTGATTCAACCTTGATTGAGGGTTCGGCAAAAATTTCTACATCGGACTGTTTAATTTCAATGTTCAGGATCGAGATCGGGGAAGAAACAACATCACAGGAAAAAGACCCTGGTCCACGTTCACGTTCTCGAGCGACTTTCATAAAAAACTCAAACTCAAGAACATACTGTCCTTCTTTGTTGATGCGGATATAGTATTTCTCGTTCTTGCGGGTCACAAAACAGGGGCGTTGATTCAATGCAACATCGCGCAATCCAACCTGACTGCTCACCAGGGGAATCTCGATCACTCCTCCTTTGCCAAAAACCTCGAGAGTTACTTCGCCTTTCACAAACGCGAGCTCTTCATCAACGCTAATCTTGTATTCGCTCTGGTATACCGCATAGGAGCTGGCGGCAACAACCGGATTGATATTCGAGCGATCGGCTTGAAGGTGTTCCGCCGACGCCGGATTATTGGGGGCGCGCCTTGACCGGCCATCCTGCAATTCCATATGCACCGTCTGATCCGAAACAGGAAAACCTCGCTCGTTCTCTTCTTGGGGCGAGAACTGCATGTTCGATTTTCCTTGCTTATATTTTCCAGAGATTGTGCGGTTCCACTCCCAGTCGTTGGGACTGCCAGCCCATACTGAATAGGTAAGAAGCAAAACGCAGAAAAGAAACATAAACCGCCCCAGTGCTTTTGTCATAGAAACTCCTTTCGTTTCTTTAGCTTCTGAGAATCTTTGCTTCTTTGCTAAATTTCCGTCTCCCGGATGAGCCTCCGGTAATACTCAATGCACTCAGTGCAGGTAAAATCCTGCGCACGCCACTGCGGATGTTCCTTGCGAATTAACTCCAGGATGAATTCTTCGGCTTTCACGTGAGCAAGCGCCTTACTCTCATGAATCATTCTCTGGCAAATTTGACACTTATACTTCCCGTCTTTTTCTGATCCAGATTCCCCGTATGTTTTCCGGATTTTCTTTTCTGATGGACCACACTTATTGCAAAGCTCTGGATCGTGCGCTGAAGGCGCGACTCGAAAAAGAACACGGGCAATTTTCCCCAAAACCCCGGTAAGCGGGACCTTGCACATCTTGCATTTTACTTCACTCATCTTGCCACCTTCGGATCAGTGTTCCTCCCTCAGGATAAATTTTTCGCACAACCGCGCTGGATGATAGGAAAGTTTGGCTTTGCGCAGACCTTCAAACCCCAGGTCTTGCTCTAGGTTCACATAGGAAAAACTGCGCGCCTCTTGAACAATAAATTCTTGGAGCATGGTTTGATAGAGCCCGCTCAGAGAAGAATCTGCCTTCAGAATGTGCACGACAAGCGTGTCCCGGTTCAACGGTTCACCAATAGCAAAGGCGCGGATTTCCCCTTGGATACGGATAATCCCTGCACGCAGATTCAAGAAATAAAATTTATCCAATACCTCCTGTACCGCTTCTCCCTCCTGACGGAGGCTTTCGGTCGCATCACACTTTTTCACCTCACACCATGCTTTTTGAAACTGAACGCACTCTTCTGCTAATGGATGTGCGCATGGTTCATAGGTATACGCGTACTGGGATTTAAACTTTTTTATAAGATTTCTCTTTGCGTCATATTTACGCCCCTTTAAAAACACGAGGTCTTCTGTATTATAGAGATAATCTGCATTATCCCTGTCAGGAACGGCCTTGACAAACTTCAACCCACTGATTAACTCTTTCACCTCGCGGGGAACTCTGATTATGCCTGCGTGTTCTTCGCTCAATATCTTCTCACAAATCACCCTCTTGTCTTCTTTCCCAACTGGGCACAGATAAGATATTTCCGGGCCGCGCTGAGAACGAAGCAATAAGAACCTGTCGCGCAGAGAAACGGTAAATCGGTATATATTTCTCCACGCATAGAGATTGGTAAAAGTATATTCTGACAATTCGGGAGCGTCCGCCTGAAATGCCGCATCAAAGAATTCTTTATCGCAAAGTTCGATCGGCCGGAATATCGGGTATTCCGGAATCGGCAAAGCTGTGGGAGGGAGCGTTTGGGAAAAATTCATTTACCGAGCGTGTTTTGCCTTCTCTTCACCCAGATACCACTTGGCTTCATGCAACTCTTTTTCCAATTGCCCACAATGCTTGCGTAGAGCATCCAATTCCGCTTCTTGCCCCGAAAGGCGTTCCCGCAGCGACTGGAGGGCATGCTCGGCTTGCTCTCTGCGAACTCGCTCTTCTCCTAAATACCACTCAGACTCTTCGTGGTTACGCTTCAGGGTTTTTGTTTCTTGTTCGATCTTCTGAATATACGAATTCTTGCCGTCGATGCTCCTGACAAGTTCTTGCACCCGTGAACGCTCTTCTCCTAAATACCATTGAGTATCCGCAAGTTCTTTCTGGAGAGCTTTAATGTATTCTTCTTTTTTTGCAATCGCTTCGATAATCTTCTCAACATCAGAAACAAGCTGCTGTTTTCCTAATTCAAGCTCTTTCTGCGGAGAATCATTCTTTTCGTCTCCCATAATTACCTCCCTTGACTCTCTGATATGACTTCCGATCGTACGGAACCCGCCAAATTTCCTTTGCGTACTCCTGAATCGTCCGGTCACTCGAAAAATAACCAGACCGCGCAACGTTCTCTATTGACTTTTTCGTCCATGCGCCTTTGTTCTGATATTCCCGAGAAATCAGTTCCTGGGTCTGGCAATATTCAGCAAAATCCGCACAAACTAAGAATTCGTCATAGTTCGAAATATTTTCGACAAGGGGATCAAAGAGGCGCAGCTCTTGCGGAGAAAAAAAGTTGTTCCGGATCAGGGCCAAAATTTCTTTCAGGCGCGGGATCTGTTGAATATACTCCTGGGGACGGTATCCTTTGGCTTTGAGTTTGCGGACTTGGTCAAAGGAGAGCCCAAAAAGAAATATATTTTCTTTACCCACGGCTTCCGCCATTTCAATATTCGCGCCGTCATACGTTCCGATGGTAAGCGCCCCGTTCACCATGAATTTCATGCACCCTGTTCCTGACGCTTCCGAGCCGGCAGTGGAAATTTGCTCAGAAAGA
Source organism: uncultured Planctomycetia bacterium (assembly GCA_964634935.1). Taxonomy (GTDB): domain Bacteria; phylum Omnitrophota; class Gorgyraeia; order Duberdicusellales; family Duberdicusellaceae; genus CAZWJT01. The sequence goes on from CAZWJT010000009.1 coordinate 47,665, forward strand.
TCGCTTGCTGGAAATATCTTTTCCGCAAGCGAAACTCCGTAGTTCTCCAAAAATACCAGCTTTAACTTTCCGGAAATCGACAGGTCTTTATTGATCACATCCGCCACATTATTTATAAACTTGATGATATGCTTTGCCATAAAATAACCTGGGGCTGATTTGCCGCTCACCAGAAAAACCCGGGGACAATATGGCGCCTTGGGGTTTTCTTTGATTTTCAAATACTCATGGATGATATAGAAAACAAAAAGAAGCTGGCGCTTGTACTCGTGAATGCGCTTTACTTGAACATCAAAAATCGCCTCGGGGTCAACCCGGATGCCGGTTGTACGGCCAATATAGTTCGCTAAGGATTGTTTATTCGCGTGCTTAATCGCTCTCCAGCGTCTCCGGAAATTCTCGTCATCTTGAAATTTCAGAAGCCGCTCCAGCTCATACAGGTTGGTCGCCCATCGGTCGCCGATACACTCGGTAATCAAACCGGAAAGTTTTGTGTTCGCCTTAAGCAACCAGCGGCGCTGAGTAATACCGTTTGTTTTGTTGTTGAATTTTTCCGGAAATAATTCAAAGAAATCTCGAAATAATCTAGTTTTTAGAATATGGGTGTGCAGGCGCGAAACGCCGTTTACCGAATGACTGGCGACAATTGCGAGATATGCCATTCTGATTTTCTGCACGCTCCCTTCTTCAATCAACGAGAGTGTTCCCAGTTTCGCGTTATCTCCGGGGTATCGGTTCGCTACAACCCGGAGAAACCGTAAGTTGATTTCATAAATAAGCTCCAAGTGTCGCGGTAAAAGACTGGCAAATAATGAAACCGGCCATACCTCGAGCGCCTCAGGCATCACTGTATGATTCGTATAGGCAAAAGTCTCAACAACAATCGCCCAAGCCGCTTCCCAGCTGAAATTTTCTTCATCGAGCAAAATACGCAAAAACTCTACGACCGCAAGCGCGGGATGCGTGTCATTCAATTGAATGACAACCTTCTTGGCAATATTGGTCAAATCTTCATTCCCAGATTTAAATCTCCGGATGATGTCTGCGACGGAAGCTGCAACAAAAAAATATTCCTGTTTCAACCGTAACTCTTTCCCTTGGTTAGAAACATCGTTTGGATAGAGTACCTTGGAAATATTTTCTGAAGAGACTTTATTGTACACGGCTTTTTCATAATCGCCGTAATTGAAATACCCGAAATCAAACTCTTCTGTGCTCCGTGCTGCCCAAAGCCTTAGCGTATTCACCGTATCGTTATTATACCCTGGCACGGGAATATCATACGGCATCGCAAGCACGTCTTGCGTGTTATGCCATTTCACATGAAGCCGCCCGTGTTTATCATGAAACATATAGGTAGAACCGTAAAATCTTACCGTGACCGTGTATTCGGGGCGGGCGATCTCCCACGGATTGCCAAGCTTCAGCCATTCATCAGGTGATTCAAATTGGTACCCGTTAATCAATCGTTGATGAAAAATCCCATACTCGTAGCGAATGCCATACCCATGAGCCGGAATCTTTAAGGTGGCCATAGAATCAAGAAAACAGGCGGCAAGTCTTCCTAAACCGCCGTTCCCCAAGCCAGCATCTCGTTCTTCCTCTTCCAGTTCTTCAATATTAAAACCAAAACCCTTTGTCGCTCCTTTTGCTTGTTCCCACAAAGAAAGATTGAGAATGTTGGTATTTAAGAGCCTGCCAATCAAAAATTCCATTGAAAGATAATAGACGCGCTTTACATTCTTCTTATGATACCGTTGCTGGGTAATCATCCAGCGTTCGACGAGCCGGTCTCTGACAGAAATAGCCAAAGCCATGAAATTGTCGTATGCGGTTGCCGTGTATTCATCCTTCGCAAGCGTGTACTCTCGGTTCTCAAGGAATGAAGACTTAAGGCCTTCCTGAGTCATCGCCTTGAAGATTTTGATCCACCGCCATCTTTTTTTTCCTGAAGCCATACCTTCTCCTATCTTAAGAAAAATCCGCCCCGCTGAAATGCACTTTTGTTCTTCCCTGTTTTATTTCTGCCCTCGCCCGCTTTGCCGCAAGCACCTTTTCTTTTGTCCGGCGCAAACGCCGCCGTTTCTGCCTGCGAATCTTCTCGATCTGCCGCTGACGCTCTGACTTTTCATGGAAAACCCTTTCTTTTATCTTCTCCAGCAAAAGCCTCCGGGCAAAAAATCTGTTTAATGCCTGAGACCGTTCCTGCTGACATTTCACTTCAAGACCCGTGGGGAGATGCTTGAGATAGACGCATGTCGCCACCTTATTCACATGCTGGCCCCCTGGGCCGCCTGAGTGAATAAATTTTTCTTGAATCTCGCGTTCATATATCCCAAAAGCATGCAGTTCTGCCTCTAGTGCGCGCATGGTATCCATCCGGATTACGTTATGGCTCATCGCACAGGATTACGCTCTACGCCTCCATGAGGTGTAATTTCCGCGATATCTCGAACCCCGACTCGGATAATAACCACTCTTTTTGGTAAAGCAACTTCAAAATGCTCATGCCGTCTTTCTCTGCGGACCGCTTCGATGACCCGCTGCACTGAATACCGCACTTCTTTCTCTTCAAGCTGAGCTACACAGTCACAAAATTCTTTTCCCCGCTTTACCAAAGTCGCCACCCCGTTAATCTGATATCCCGTAAGAGAATCTAAATCCATCAACGATAAGGATACCCGCGGGTTTTTCTGTAAATTTTGGTAAGTCTTCGCCAAAGTGTAGTCAACAAGATACAGCTTATTGCCTTCGATCTTTAAGAAAAACTTTGGGGCGATGTTTGGCCTTCCCGAAAAATCACAAGTTGCGACATCAAGGAATCGAGTTTCCTTCAGAAGAGCCTCGATTGTTTTAAGGGTTGTTCTCTTATTTTTCTGCATTCCGATTATTGCGCTTAATCCCTTTCCTCATTCGGCACGGAACGAATCTACCCATTCAGGAGAGTGCCCGCTCTCTGCTCCCGAGAGCACGCTTTGTATCTGCGCCTCGCCGAGCGAGACATTCTTATTTTTCATCTCATAGTAAGAAAACGCCGGGCCCCCTCCGATAAACAGTTTCCCTTGCGGGCCAGGATAAACCAATAGCAACAGATCGAAATAACCCACAACGGCATGCAAAGAAACTCCGGAAGAGCCAGAAGAAAAACAGGTAGACTGGATAACCCGCAGTCCTTTCTTGGTTTCTTTGCCAAGCACAATCGCAACACACTGCTCTGGAAAAGCATTGATAAAGCTGTAATCATCCTGGGAAAGATCCTGGCCTACAAGCTCTTTCTGGATAATGTCGCGCAACCGCAAAAGTAAATCTTCCAACTGCCCAAACTCTTCCTGCTGTTGGCCGCTGAGAACACCTAGGCTCTTGAGCGTGCGAGAAAGCATGCGGGTCATCGCAAGAATCTTCTCATAAAAACCAAAAGACGGCTCAACATACCCGTTTGACATTGCCGTGTTGGATAGACCGGGCTCTATATCTTGTGTCTTTTCATAAAACATGCTTTCTCCATTGCGCATGAAAATCCATGATCCAGCCGCAGTGTTCAATTGTTTGGAAAGTGCGGCATCGGTCTGTGTATGCGCCGGAGCGCCGGAGAAAGAATTTCCTAAAACGCTCAGGCATTCTAACCAACCCCAATAAATATTTTTTGTCTTCGCGTTTTGCTGTTCTCGGGTTACCTCGCGCTTGACCTTCTCCAATTGAGCAGAAAACCCGGCATATGCTGAGTAACCAAAAGACTCCAAATTCTTCTGTGCCTGTGTTACCCCCAGCGCCGCGAATAGATCGAGAATGGTGGAAAATCCACGGACCGTTGTATCGGATAGTTCATATGAGGTTGAGAGCCGCGCTGCTTCTCCTTTATCGGCAACTCCAACCGCAGGGTAGGTAAGCTGGGAAAAAATGTGGGCGTCTGGAAAAAACTTTTTCCCGAAGATACTCATCCCCTTTAGGCTTTGTCCATCTTTGCCTTTCCCGGAGAAACTCGGCTGCCCCTGAGGCTTTACTGGATCGTTTTCTGGTTCACCCTGAGAAAGCGCAAGTAGTCTCTCTTGAAATAGAGACATTTTCTCCGCGTTCTCAAGCGCGCTCAAGGAGAGGGTTTTTCCAAATACCGCACGCAGGGCATCTCGGTACGCATAGATTGTCCAAAGATGGCTTAGGTTCCAGGAATAACTGCTGATTGAAAAAATCTTTTCCCATGAATCCAGGGCGGTTTTACCCTCGTAGGTTGCCCGATCAATATACGCAGCGATAAGGGCAGCTTGAAGTGTCTGCATTTTTGCTATCCCGGGAGCAATCCCCTTTTGAGCTTTTCCGGTAGAGATAGACTTCGTACCCTCGAGCAAAAAAGTACAGTTGCTATACCAGGTATAACCCTTATAGTATTGCTCCCGTCTTGCATTGACCAAATAGTGCCCTGAAGGCAGATAATTCGTGTAATCTTGAGCATAGAAGAAAAGAGAGCGTTCCTCCGGGAGTAAACTTTTTCCTTCGGGTAAATTCCCTCGAGTTCCGGCATATTGTTCAATTTGAGCCAATTCCCACTGGACTTCATTAAATACGCAAGTGGGAATTTCTACGGACTCACCAAGCAATTTAAGACCAACGATGAAAAATCCGATATTTCTACGGGCCGCCTCTTTTATGTCGCCGCTGGAACTTTCATACAAACCCTGAAATTGAGTAAGCATCGCCCGGCTAAATGAGATGAGTTCCGAATAGAGAACGTCCTCTTCGAGCGACTCAAATAACTTGAGAAAATAGGCAGAATAATAGTGCAGAACCATATCAGTGGTGATGACAATCGGGATATCGCGTTCCCGGATGTCCTGGTATAGCTCACGCGCATCTTCAAATTGCCCGTAGTGGGTGACAACAAACCCGTTCTGCCTGAGAAGCTCCGTCGCCTGACTGCTGAATGGTATAGAAAGAGTGCTGTAATTTTCGATAGATTCTATTGGCAGCGGTAACGCTATGGATTTTTTTGGCTCGAGCGATACAACGGGCAAGGCAACATAGTAAGTGCCAAATTTATCCGGCGGATTCGGACCTGAAGAGAGTAAAGAAAGCTCAAGCGTATTATCTGCGCGCAGCAAAACACAGAGGGTAAAAAAAGAAAGGGCTATGAAAAACTTTTTTCCTCCAGCTTCCCGTCGCAGCATCATCACCCTCCCTCCCTTAAGCCTTGGTCTGATGGCGAAACTATAAAGAATACTTCGCGATACTCTGTATTATACCAAAAAATTGAAAAGCGTGATGCCTTTTTCTTAGGAAAAACTCCCTTGGCTTCCATGCGTGCACTGAGCAATCTTTTCTTGGAGACAAGCGATTTCTCGATTGAGAGAAGAAAGCGTACTTTCAATCTCCTTTAATCTTCTGCCGAATTCCCGGGCAGTAGGCTCATCTCTGTAGCTCTTGGGGTTAGCTAAAATTCTTGCCTTCGCATACTGTTCAATCTCAAGCTCTTCCTTTTGTCTGTTGATCTTTTTCAGTTGTTCTTTTAGAAGTTCAACCTGTCTTTTCTTTTGGTGTTCCGCAACGCGCTTCTTCCGTTCCTCTTCTTTCCGCTGACGCCACACTTCATACGCACCGCCTTTGGTATCTTGCGTGGTAGCTATTCTTGGCTTGCCGGAAAAAGAAGGATTATTTTCCAAACTTGCGGTAAGGTAGTAGTCAAAACCGCCGAAGAATTTGCGTATCTGTCCCTCTTTTACTTCGTAAACTGCATTGGCTATTGAACGAACAAAATAGATATCGTGGCTTATGCAAATAAGTGTTCCCTCGTAGGCGCGAAGCGCCCGGACCAATGCTTCTACGGCATCCAGATCCAGATGCGTAGTTGGTTCATCCAGCAAGAGAAAATTAGGCGGAGAAATGAGCAGTTTCGCCAGAATGAGCCTGCTTTTTTCTCCACCGGATAACACACTGACCTTTTTTTCAACATCATCTCCGGTGAATAAAAAAATCCCCAGCATCGTCCTCAATGTTTCCGTAGAGAGTGCGCGGGTATTCGCGGAATGAGCTTCTTCTAAAACGCTCCTCTCGCTGCAGAGAACATCCAGCCGAGTTTGCGAAAAATACCCGAGTGTTACATTATGCCCCAAAATGCGCCGGCCGGAATCAATCGGGATCACTCCGGCCAAAATCTTCAGCAGCGTTGATTTTCCTGCTCCGTTGTCCCCAGCTAAAACTATTTTTTCAGATCTGGTTACCTCCAAATCCAAACCCTTATACACCGTGTGAGGCCCATAGGATTTCTCCGCTGCCTGCAGCTCAATTACCTTATGCCCGCTCTCTTGGGTGGCGGGAAAATGAAAATCGCGGATACTCTCGGAACGCTCTCCGGGCACGGCAATCTCTTCCATTCGCTCTAAAAAACTTTTCTTTGCCCGAACCGCGGCAGCTTTGTTTGGCTGAGCATGAAATCGCTGGATAAACTTCCCGAGTTGTTCCCGTTTTTTCTCCTGTTCCCGGGCTTGCTTGAGTAAATGCCTCCGGCGCTCCTGTTGAATCTGCTCGTAATGCTCGTAGTTCCCCTCCACTCTGGTAATTGAAGAATTTTCCAGAATTAAAGTATACTTCACAACTTCCGTCAAAAATACTTTATCGTGGGAAATAAGCACAAACGCTCCGGAAAATCCAACTAAGTATTCCTTCAGCCACACAGCGGCTTTCAAATCAAGGTAATTCGTTGGCTCATCAAGCAGCAATAAGTCATACGGAAGCGTCAGAAGCTTACCTAAGAGGGTTCGCATCTGCCACCCACCGCTGAGGTGCGAAATCGGCTTATGAAAATCTTCGGCTTTAAACCCTAGCCCGGTTAAAACCTTCTTCGCCCTATGCTCAAGCTCAAAATATCCCAAGTGTTCCAAAATATGCAGAATTTCCCCGTATCGCTGAGAGGCGGCACGATGAGTATTCTCGAGCTCCTCTTTCTCCTGGATAAGTCCCTGAATTCTCTTGTCGGCAGTGAGCACTTCTCCCAAGACAGTCTGGTGGGAAGAAAACTTTGCTTCCTGTGGCAGATAGCCAATGTGCGCATTTTTCCGCACACAAACATTTCCGGATGATGGCTCGCTTTCAGCAAGAACAAGCTCAAAAATGGTGGTTTTCCCTGCTCCATTTGGCCCAACAAGTCCTATCTTTTCCTGAGGATGAATACTCAGCGAAACATTTTCAAAAAGGACTCGCTTCCCATACCGCTTGGAAACATTATGGAAAGAAACTAACATTGATGTCTTTGTTGGGTTTAATCTCTGCCTGGGAGGGATCGAAATTGGTACAGGGAAAAATGAGAAAAAGAAAGAGAGAATACACTATCCTGAACAGCGCCTTTATTCTCCACTGACCACTATTCCGCTTAGATCAATTGCCTTCTCTGTAGAAACAAACGTAGACTGCCCGCTCTTTACAAGATACCCATGATTACCCGCCAATGATTTAAGGCGATCTATCTCCTGTTGAGCATTCTTCCGAAAAACCTGAATACGCAGCGCAAGTTCTCGCGCACTTTTCCTGCGCATCTGGGCCACTTGAGAGCCTTCAGCGAGGTTCTTAATCTTACCCTCCCACATGCGTACTTTATCACGCAAGCGGGCTATCTTCTGATGGAAGCTCTTGCTTTGCCCGGTCAAAAACCGATTTTCTTTGGCCAGCTCTTGCATGCTTCTTTCGGCTTGGTACAAAAGGTTTTTCACTTGCGCAAGTTCCGCCTCCAAAGCCTCCTTCTGCGCAACCAGCTCTTCAGTTCCTTTTGCTTCCTGCCCTACCCCGGATTGTGGCAACAGAGAAATATGATTCAGCGTCCTCAGCTGCAGCAGAAACGCAACAACAATACCAACCAGGGTCACAATAAATAATACCGGGATAACTTTGCTGGCTGGTTTGCGCGCTACTGTGCTGAATGCCGGATCAGCGCTATTTTGAGCAGAAAAACCTTGCTCGCTGTTTTTCTTGAATGCCTCGTTAATAATCCCCATAACACATCAAGCTATACTTCTTTCTGTGGTACTCTACAGCTAAACCCCCATATTGTCAAGGCTGTTTTCCAGGCTTCCGGCGAGAAAAATGAGGAAAAATGTTGAAAAACCTAGGTTTCGGACCAAAAATGGAATCTTTGCCCTAAGTGCGCATCGATAATAATGTGCTTGTCAGGAGCCACAGCGAGCGCTTCGTGAACATTACGGTCAAAAGTATAAAGCTCGATTTGCTTCCCATAATTCTCTTTCACCTGCGTAATTACTTCGGCGAAGTCTGAATCGCCGGATAAAAGAACCGCGGTATCATAATGATTCATAAACGCCTTCCCAAGCATGTCAATCGCTATTTTGACATCCAGCCCTTTCTGGATCCAGGCTTTACCAAAACGCATAAGTCTCCCAAGCTTGTATTCAAGATAGGGGTTCGTTTTTTTGAGATAAAGCAGGTATTCATGCTGGTCCTGATATGTCTGGAGATTTTCTTCTTTGCTGAGCTCTGCAGAATAATAATAGCATCGCACCAAAGACCGCGAACCAACAACCCAACGAATAATATTCGGCCACTCAATATTCTTCAGGCGGATCGGCTTCTTTAAGCCACGCAAATCCCGCAAACTCTGTATGACGTATTCAGCATCAATAAAAATCATTACTCGATTCATCGTTTCCTCCTCGGTATTCGTTCTATCTTTCAATCGCGCTTTTTATTATACCATTAAATCCGCTCAGGAAAAACTATATCTCAGAAATCTCGGCCTCGAGCATCGTCTTGCCGGCCTGTGTTCTTATAGAGCAAAACCCCGCTTTCACTAAAAACGAGCGAAAACTCATCGTTTGGCAAAGATCGTATATAATCGTTTCCCAGAGCAGCCTGAGTATACGGATCTTTAGTCTTTGTGTCCACGAGAATATATTCATAGCTCCGGAAAACCTCGGGAAAAATCTGGCGGGGTGAAAGGTCGATCACATATTTACGCTCAGCACACCAAATAAGTAAATACCGGGGAACAATGCAGGATGCGTGTTTAGGAATTTTTCCTAAGGCGCGCCGCAAGGCCTGCAGATAACCGGAGTCCTTGTGCAAGTAATATTCGCGTGGGGGGATAACCCCGGGACAAAGCCCCGAAGAAAGCGAAGCCGCATGAGGCAAAACCCGGCCGACCGCAAGAGGCTTGAATATCTTCCGGCCGATAACCCATCCGTAAAGATCCGCGCGAAAAAAGTTCAGGAAAGAAACAAGCACCGCGCTTATGATTATGCAGGCTTTCCAAAATTCTTTATGCCGCGCTTTCCGTTCAACAATGCCATAAATCCGCTCTAGCCCCAGAATGAATGAGAAAGCGAAGAAAACAAAAACAGGCAGGGAATAATGCTCGTCGACTCGGAATGTCCAGGTTAATGATGAGGTAAAATTTTCAAGCAGCTGCGCTGATGCAAGGAGCCATGGCGAAGCAAGAAACGGTATCACAAAAAGAAAAGGCAAAAGCAGCAAAAAAACATATTCGAGCTTGAGGAACGCGTGCATGGAAAAACATGCCTTCAAGAGATTCCAGGGGTTGAGCAAAAAAAGTGCAAGTTCTCCGTACCCGCGGACACCTAAATGCGAAAAATGACTTCCCACAAACCTCCCTAAATCCGGGATAAAAAAAGGAAGTACTTTTACGGAGAAGAAAAACCATCCGCCCCCGAGAACCATGGGGAAAAGAACCCATGGTGCCTTCCTGCGCCAGAAGAGCGCAAGTACCCCGAACAGAAAAACCGTTAACCCTACGTCTTCTCGGATACCTACCGCACAAAAACAGCAGACCAAGAAAGCGGTAAACCGGCGGCGCAGAAAAAAATACATCGCCCAGGAAAAAACAGGCAAAAGAAACTGCTCCAGAAAAAGCTCGTAGCTCATTGCCCCGTAGAAACTCTGATGAAACATACAGACGAAAACAACGCCGAAAGCGGTGGTTCTCCCCAGTTTTTCCTTGGCCAAAAGGAAAAATGGAAAAGCCGCCGAAGAAACCGAAAGCAGCGTAAAAACCGCTATCGTGTGAAATGAAGGGATGAGAAGATAGGGAACGAGCAATAAAAACAGAAACGGGGCAAAATGGGAAGAAAAATACCCACCCTGCCAAAGACTTCCCTCAAATATGTCCCCTCGAGCCATATTCCATAAACTCTGCAAAAGCAGGCTCGAGTTTTGGTGACAGAAACCAAGGTGTACGTGACGAACAAGATTGATCACAAGAAAAAACAAAAAATACGCGATGAACAAGATAAAAAACCAAAGATGCGCCCTGGAAAGGAAACGAAAAATGTTTTTGTGCCGAGGGGAAAAAAACAGGAAACAGAGGAATGTAAAGGCGAATGCCACGAGCAGGAACGATCCCGCGGCAAGACCTGGCGGGACGCTTTCTCCGATCAGCGTATCAGGAATAAAAAACCCCAAAACAAACCAAAGAAAAAACATATACCCTGCAGTAGGAGAAGGCTCTTCTCCTCGCCGAAGCATACATGTTCTAAGAAAGCGCCAGACCAAGAGATACCCCGACCCAAAAAGAAATACAAGGATGCAAAAAAGAATGCTTCTCCAACTGCCGGACGGCACGGCTGTCTGACCATAACAATAAAACGGGTAAAAAAGATAAAAACCGCTCACTGCTCCGGCGGAAAACACAATCCAGGGCTGCAGGCGGATGGCGATTTTGGGAAAAACGAATACTCTTCTACACGCTCCCATCATGCTCTACTATAGCATATTTTCCAAATCTCTCCACTGCTCTATACAACATCTTTGGAAACGAATGCGCCGGCCGGAAAGAGAAACAATCATGCAGCGGCTGGTAAATTCCTTGAGGAAATTACTCGTGATAAATTTCTCTTTTTCTATCCGGTAAAAAAATCCCTTCTGGCATTGCGTCTCCTCAACCCGATAGAACACTCGCTCAAGAAGCATTCTTCCTAAAATCCAGATACCGAATTTTGCTCTTGGTATTTTTTCTCGAGAAAAATACTTATGATGTTCAAAACATAGCTCATGTTGTACTTGCATGATCAGCCGGTAAAACCCTCTTTCGGTAAGCCGCTGCGCATCAAGCAGTTCTTTGACGAAATTAACGACCCGGGCGCAGACAAAAAGCGAGAAAATTTGTTCACGGCTGAGTTTTCCGGCAAGAAAAACTGCGCTACTCCGGAAAAATATGTAGTCATTCTTGGAACATATACGTTTTTTTTCAAGCTCCTGGAAGATCGAGCTTCCAACGACCGGATAAAAAATACTTGGACCCAGAAGAACTTGCTGGCGAGAAAGAAACTTTATATCCGTAAGCCCATCCTTGTACTCTTGCCCCGGAAGTCCAATGATAAAATGGCTGGTAACAGGTACTTTCTTTTTGGCAAAAAAACCTATGGCTTCTTGCTCGGATTTTCGATGACATTGCCGCTCTACAGCGCGCCGCACCCGAACCCGGGAGCTCACCAAGGAAAAATCAACATGTGTAAGCCCGGCCCTTAAGAAACTTCGACACACTGGGAGCGAAAGCCTGTAAGGAAGGAGTCCATTCATGCAAGAAATTTGTATGCGCGAGAACTCTTTCCCCAGGGCCCGGATTAATTCTGGAAATTGAGGATGCAGATTAAGTGCGTCGTCTTCAAAGTTGAAGTGCCGTATCCCCAAACGGAAACACTCTCTCACCTCTGCCAGGACATGCTCAAGAGTACGCGCTCTCATCGGTTCCTTAATCCCGCAAAACGTACACCGACGGACGCATCCCCGTGAAGCCACCAGCGAAGTCCGAACCAAGCCTCTCCATTGATACTTTCTATAATCAATAAACCTGCGGTCGGGCCATGGGACAGCGTTCAGATCGGGCAGATAGGCGATTTCCTCGCTCACTAAGATCCGGCCTCCGGAACGAAAACAAAGCCCTAAAATATTACGCGGTTTCCGATGGGCTCTCAACGCATTGCACAGTGAGACGAGAGACCATTCAGCTTCTCCCCGGATAAGGTAATCAATATTTTTGTTTTCCATCACCTTCTCTGGCATTTCTGTGGCGGCTCTGCCGCCAAAGACTATCCGGGCGTCTGGACAAACATCTTTGGCCCAGGTTGCGACTGCAAGAGCCTGATCCAGGTAGGAAGAAAAGTTTGCGGAAATGCCAATCATATCTGGCTCAAAAACCCGGATCTTTTCTTCAACAGCCTCCCGACACGCACCAAAATAACGGAAAGAACTAAAAAGCCGCATAGGCGATATATTCTTCTGATAAAATTCCCTGAGGTATGAAAACTGCGGAGGGAAATCTATCTGCTTGCTCCGGAACGGCATCTGGCTGTCAAAAACTTCAACGAGACACCCGGATTGTTTTAAGATCGTGGCCAGAGACAGGATGCCCAGAGGATACGCTCTTTGTGGTGTCGAAAAAAAATCAGCTGTTGGCGGATTAACCAGCAGGATGCGAGGCGTTCCGCAGAACATGCGCGACTAGAGCTCGGAAGCGCGATCTCCGGGAAAAGAGCGAGTTAAAAGAAGAATTGCCGAATGAGGAATGACGAGGTACTTTTTATGATCCAGGGTTACTTCCACAGCCTGCTCGCGCAAAAAAACACACCAATCACCTACCTGCGCTTGCAAAGGAAAATACTTTTCCGGAGAAGTTTTGCCAGACCACGGCTCTTGATTCAAAAGACTGGGGTCAGGAACAGGATACCCGGGACCCGTTTTCACAATCTTACCAGCCTGGACTTTTTCTTTTTCTTTAGCGGCGTCGGGAATATAAATCCCGCTCGCCGTCATCTCTTCATGCGTCTGCGGCTCGACCAAAACCTTGTCGCCGATTACAATTATTTCTTTTTCCATGAGTTCCTTCAATGACCGGGAGCGCCCCGATGAAGCCATTGAGCAAGCTTGGCGTTCTCGTCAAAATACAGCTCAATCCGTTCACCGCCCATCCAATCTTCATACCCAGGTTTATAAACCCATTTTTCCATACGCCCTTCCGGGACAACAACCACGGGATCTCCATAGCGCATGCGCACTTCATGTGAAAATTGCCCCTCTTGAAGCACCCCGCCTGCTACCGCTTTCTCGATTTTCCGGAAATTCTTAGTTTCCTGATTGAGTGCCTGCTGCTTAATTTTCTCGCTCTGGCCCAGAGCAGACAAGGTTTTTAACCCGGAAATTTTTTCGGTAAATCCCGCGCATCCGGTTAAAACCAGCAATGCAGCGGTGAGAATAAATGGTTGCCGAAAATTCATTCCTGTTTGCAGTCGCATAAAATCACTCTCTCATTATTCTTCGGGAATAAGAATGGTCTTGCCTGGCCGTAATCGGTTCGGATTTTTAATCCGATCTTTGTTAAACTCGTAGAGATATTTCCAGCGGTATCCTTTCCCAAGCTCTTTTTCGGCAATGGTCCAAAGAGAATCATTCTTCTGGATAATATACTCGCGAGTCGTAACCTTTGGTTCCGATTCGACCTCTTCTTGTTCTTCGACTAAAAATTTTCCCTCCTCTGTTTGCTGGATATTCTCTCGCCGGGAAATATCCGCTGCGGGAATCATAACCTCTTCAACCTCGGCAATCATAAACTGCGCATTCCGATCTTTCTGCATCCCAACAAGATCATCCACCGGGGCGACGGCATTCAATTTTCCCCTGCTCACGATGCGCACTCTTGAACTATCAATCCCCGCCTTGAGCATAAATTGTTCAACCGCTTGCGCTCGCTTGCGTCCGAGATCAAAATTATACTTTTCGCTTCCCCGAGCATCGCAATTCCCGGTGATCAGGATATTCGCGTCTTGGTTCCTCCGAAGCGTTGCCACTGCCCGCTCAAGGAGAGAAACAGCATCGGGGCGCAAAGCACTCTTGTTATAGTCAAAATACACCTTCACATTCCGCAGAATTTTTTTAATCAACAACGAGGGTCTCAACTCTTGCGGCTTAGCTTCAGGCAATTCATCGCTCTTGTAGTCGAAAATAATCTTATATACATAGATATACCCTCTGTTCCCCCAAGGTTGCGCGCTGCCGGGCGTATTTGGCCACCACCAGTATCCGCCTTTCTTTTCATCCTTCACGGGGCTTGGCTGGGCATCGGTTGGCCACCATTGAAAGTTTTCTTGAAGTCGTTCAATCTCTGCTTGCCGGCGTGATTCGGAATCAACCTGCCCGAAGCACACCGGGGCATGACCGATGATTCCTCCGGCACAAAAGAAAACCACAAACCAAGAAAAAATACTCCCGGCCAGACTTTTTTCTAATTTGTTCCTCATAAGCATCGCCTCCTTGGGCTTACCCCTTAAAATTTCCACTGGAATTCAACGTTAATTTTATCTTCTACTGTTGCCTGACTCGAACCATCCCACTCGCGTATGCTCCGGATTTTAATATGATCTGTCAGCCCAAGTTCTCCTCCGAAAGACTGGCGCCAGACATCCGTGCCAGTCGATGGTTCAACGTCATAAGAAAAGTAGACGGTATCGGCAAAGAAATATTTCCCTGCCTCGACAGCAACAATCCCAAAGCCGCTTCCTCCCTCCTGAACAGAGCCAAGCTTAAGCTGCACATCATCAAGCCCCAAAGACCGAGCGATTTTTATTTCGGCCTTCCCCAATAATAAGTCGTTTATCACAAGATCATTGAATTCTGCCTGCGTAAAACCACGCTGTTCAGCATATGCATCAGCCTGGATTCCGCCTCCTAGCGCAATAAGGCTCAGAATCTCGTTTTGGCTCAACTCTGGATTTGATGTTATTGTCAAAAGAGAATCTTCGGGTGTGCCGTGAATATGCAAGAGGATCTTATATTTCCGTATCTTCATTTCCGCTTCAATAGCGAGAAAAGGGCTTAAGCCTTCTTTCACAAACACAGCGTGTCCTTTTTTAATCTGGGCGGCATTTCCGTGTACTTCAGTCGTCCCCTTCAACACATCTATCCTTCCCAAAAGATAAGGATCAGCGTTTCTTTCTTTCTGGCATTTTAGATATACGCTGAGCACCGCCTCAAGAAAATCATTACTTGCGAGAACCTCTGTCCCATGGATATTGATATCGAGAATCGCGTTCTCTAAAAATCCCTGCCTGAGTAAACGTAACTGCTCATGAAATAACCCAAGACTCGAAAGCTCATCGGAAAAAGAAAGCCGCGCAACTTTAATATTCCCTTCTATCCTTGGCTGAGAAGCAGAACCGCTCACCAGAAGCTTTACCGCACACTGCACGCGTAACTCTGAGGGTAAAAGAACCTGTATATACTTGCTCTCGAATGCAAGGTTGATTGTTTCGGGAGAAAATTTATTCAGCGTCACTTCTCCGCCTATGGCAACCGCTCCTGAAAGACCAAATTTACGCACTATCGATACATCGAGCAAATCTTCGAAGTGCCACGTCCGCTTTTCAAGAAGAATCTTCATCACTTCTTGAGTATGTTCCACAGTGAGCGGGACTTCCAGGCTCTTATGCACAAGCCTCACATCCTGAAAGCGGACTACAAAGTCCCCGCTCAAAACCTTGAATACGTTTGTTTGTAGCTGGACTTCCCTGCCGCGCAGCTCAACTTCCCGGGCGCAGTATGGGATTTTTTTCAGAACAACATGGGCAAGCGTAAAGCCAAAAAAACCGCTCCTGGTAATCCCTCCAGCCTCAAGTTCAACTCCCCACCGCGTTTTCAATGAACGCTGAAAATTCCGCAAAAGATACGGGAAAAGAAACTGCCCCGTCAGATATCGTGCCTGGAAAAACAAAGCACCAAAAATAATACAGAGAAGAAAAATGCGCCAGGTACGCTGTCGCATAAACCCTGGCACGCTATCACTCAAAATACTTGCGAAGCTTCTCCCATGTTTTTTGACCGACAACGCCGTCCGAATTTAATCCATTTGCTTTCTGAAATTCTTTGATCGCCTTTCGCGTCCGCTTGCCGATTTTCCCGTCAACCGGTCCGCTATAAAATCCCGCGTTCTTTAATGCTTTCTGAATCCGCTTCGGCGTCGCCTTGGTCAAGGCGCTATCTCCCCCGGCATAAACCCCGCTCTCGCCCCCTAATGACTTATTGAGTTCCTGTTCTAAATTACGCACCTCTTCTTCTTTTTGCTGAAGCTGCGATTCAAGGTCGCTCACCCGTGATTGTAATTCCTCTACCTCCGTACCAGAGGTGTGCTTCCTTGATGTTGCACATCCAGCAAGCATGCTCGCAAGAAAAATACAAACGACGATTCGTGTAACCATAGAATCCTCCTTTTCCTTTTGCCGTTGATCGTTCAGAACTCTGGTATTTTATTTATATATGAAAACCGGAAAAAAGCAAGGGTATATTTTCTGGGTTTTACCCCTCGCCTTCGCATTGCGTCTGTTTCCCTATTCCAATAACAATCTCGCCTTGTATCTTATGCGATTCTGCGTACTCGGCCAGTTCACCGCAAGTGCCCCGTCGCACTTCCTCATAGAGCTTCGTCATCTCTCTCAGCACAACGCATTCCCTCTGACCAAAAAATTCATTGAGCAGGTCCAATGTTTTTGCCAACCGATAGGGCGACTCAAACAAAAAAATACTGTAAGGAAAAGCCGAAAGAGTGGCAAGGAGACTTCTCTGTTTACCTTTTTTTCTTGGTAAAAACCCGATGAAGATAAATTTTTCACACTCAAGACCAGAAAGAACCACTGCGTTGATTACCGAGGAAGGGCCTGGGAGCACCGTGTATTTTATGTTTTTCTGACGGCAGGCGCGTATCAAGCGGAACCCGGGGTCGGAAACGAGAGGCGTCCCGGCGCTTGAAATCAACGCCACAGTTTTTCCTTCTTCAAGCAGATGCACTACCTGCGGTATACGTCCCGTTTCATTGTGTTCGTAAAAACTCAGTATTTGCTTCCCACAAATCTGGTGGTGCTCAAGGAGGGCGCGGGATACCCGGGTATCTTCGGCAAGAATCACATCTGCTTCCTTAAGCATGCGGACAGCCCGAAAAGTCATATCTTCACGATTCCCAATAGGGGTAGCGATTATGTAGAGCATGTTTTCTGAGCGCTCCGAGCGCTTATTCAACCGTGACTGATTTTGCCAAATTCCGAGGTTTATCAATCTCACGCCCAAGCTTGCGGGCGACGAAATAGGCGAATAACTGAAGCGGAAGAACCGTAATCAAAGGCAGCGCGGGAGTGAAAAGTTTAGGAATGATTACTTTTACGTTGGCGATGGAATCAAATTGCGGATCTTCTTCGGTCGCGATAACAAAAACTTTTCCTTTCCGCGCTTTAATCTCTTGAATATTTGAAATCATCTTTTCATAGAGCGCATCTTTGGGGGCAACACAGACAACGACACGGTATTCATCAATCAGCGCAATAGGGCCGTGCTTCATCTCCCCCGCAGCATATCCTTCTGCAGGGATATACGAAATCTCTTTAAGCTTCAAGGCACCCTCTAAGGCAGTCGGATAATGAATCCCCCTGCCCAAAAACAGAAACGAACCGAAGTGCGCAAACGAATGTGAAATCTTCCGGATTGCCGCGCTCTGCTTGCAGAGAATTTCTCGCTGCAAGGGTGCAACGTTGCGCAAAGCCGCTAGATACTGCTGGATCTCTCGGGGTGGTATCGTCCGGAATATCCGGCCGCAAAAAAGATAAAACAACATCAAACAGAGAAGTTGTGCCGTGTATGCTTTCGTGGACGCAACTCCGATTTCAGGACCTGCCGCCGTGTAGAGGAGCGCATCGGAAAAGCGGGCAAGCGTCGAACCCAACACATTACAGACCCCCAGAACTCGGGCGCCTTGAACGCGAGCCTGTTTTACCGCTGCAAGCGTATCGGCCGTCTCGCCTGACTGGGAGACCGCGATCACGAGATCGCGCTGAGTAAATCGGATTTGCCGGTAGCGCAGCTCCGAAGAAACATCGACTTCGATATGGACACCCGGTAAAGCTTTTTCGAGTAGATATTTTGCGGTAAATCCTGCGTGATAGGCTGTGCCGCACGCAACAATCCGAACGGTCTTTATCTTTTTCAAGAATGTTTCCGGCAGAAAATCTTTTCCGAAAAAAACCCGGCCCTTGGCTACATAGAGCGAGAGTATCTTCTCTATAATCGCCGGCTGTTCATGGATTTCTTTAAGCATAAAATGCTCAAAGTTATCCTTTTGAGCTAACCGGGCATCTCCAACAATGCAAGAAATTTTCGGCGTACGTTCTTGCCCGGAAAATGTCCTGAGCGTCATATGCTCTTGTTCCAGGACCGCGTACTGGGAGTCGTCCAAATAGAAGACCTGGTTCGTAAACGGCAGAAGGGCGGAAGGATCCGATGAAAGAAACATCCCATTGCGGCTTATCCCAATAATAAGCGGGGATTCTTTCTTGACCGCCCAGATTTTCCCTGGGGCATCGCGGGAAAGAATACCCAAGGCAAAGCTACCCTTGAGCCTTTGGATGGTTTCCTGCAAAGCGTTTTCAAAAGATTTTCCTTTCCGCATCAACTCTTCCAAAAGATGCGCGATGACCTCGGTGTCGGTGGCTGAAGAAAATTTGTGCTTTTTTGCCAAAAGCTCTCGTTTTAACTCATCGTGGTTTTCGATGATTCCGTTATGAACAAGAGCAATGCTCCCTAAACAATCGCGGTGCGGATGAGCATTGGGCTGGGTTGGTGCTCCATGGGTAGCCCAACGAGTATGCGCTATCCCTGTTGTGCACAGGACAGTACGCGAATTCTGTAAGCTTGCCTCAAGGGCGTGGACTCGTCCCGATCTCTTTTTTATAATGACCTTGTCTTGCGCCGCCAATGCAACGCCGCAGGAATCATACCCTCTGTATTCAAGGCGCTTGAGCCCATCGATCAACAAAGGAAGAGCGTTCTTGGTCCCAACATAACCAAAAATTCCACACATGATTATTTAAAAATCAGCTCCGCTTCTTTCCGGGTAAGAGCAAAAACCATCAAGGAAATCCAAGAAAGAAACAAAAAAGTAAATGGGCTTGAAATCTGCGAAAAACCCCCTCCGGCTACAGCGGTAATGAGCGTTATCACTACCAGAAATATAGCAAAATATACAGCAAATTTACGTATCTTTTCTTTGCGCCTTAAAATCCCGGCACCAATGAGAATAAAAACTGAGTAATAAACACAGGTAATCCCGACGATCAACTGAAATTGTCCCTGGCTTACTGCGGCAGAAGCGACCTTTTGCAAAAGATTCAACATTTCTTTTTGCTCTTCGGGAGAAACCAAAAGTCTCAAACAAGAAATAACCCCTATCGCTCCCAACAGGAGGTTACCGAGACCAACAAAAAATAGTAATACCGTGATTTTCTTCCCAGGAGTAGGCGCAACGCCTTGGTCATTCGGAACCGTAGGATCACCGTTTGTTTCTTCGTCCATACACTCTTGGGCTTATGGTTTGGTAGGTAAGTGCAAAAAGAAAACGTCCCCAGCCGGATTTGAACCGGCGCCGTCGCCGTGAAAGGGCGATGTCCTGAACCAGGCTAGACGATGGGGACACACCGTACAAGTGGAAAGATTATACAAATCCCCCATTGTTTGTCAATCGTTAAACTCTTTGGCAGATTCTTCAGCGGCGATGCGCGTTGCCGTTGCCAAAATATCATTCTCTTCCAACTTGATAAACCGGACTCCCTGGGTATTCCGGGACGACGATCGGATCGTACTCACTTGACAGCGGATCAAAACCCCTTTTTGAGTAATCCCCATAATTTCATCTTGTTCCGCCACGAGCACAACACCGCCAACCTCTCCCACTTTTGGAGAAACTTTAATCCCGATCACACCCTTGCCTCCGCGCGACTGCTTCCGGTAATCATTCACCGAAGTTCTCTTGGCAAAACCTCTCTGCGTGACAGTAAGGAGAAACAAATTTTGCTTCTTCACTTGAGCATTGACTAAAACCATGCCAAGCACTTTATCTTTGTCTTGCAGCCGGATTCCCCGAACCCCTTGAGCTTGTCGTCCCATGGTCCGCACATCCGAAACCACAAAACGGATCGCCTTTCCTTTTTGCGTGCTCAAGATAACTTCGTCGTTGTCGCTATCACCAAGCGCAACCCCAATTAAGCTGTCGTTTTTCTCTAAAGAAAGTGCGGTAATGCCGCTCTTCCGTAAATTCTGGAAAGCATCAAGAGAAACTCTTTTAACCACTCCGTACTCTGTGGTCATAAACAAATATTGCTTGTCGTTGAATTCCTTAATCGCTAATACAGCGGCAACTTTTTCTTGGGGAGAAAAATTAAGCAAATTGGCAATAGCCCGCCCCTTAGAAGTCCGGCTCCCTACCGGAACCTCATAGGCTTTTACCCCGAAAACTTTTCCTTGGCTGCTAAAAACAAGCAGGGTTTCCTTGCTTGAACAGGTGAAAAGGTGTTCGATTAAATCCTCCTCTTTTGTTGCCATCGCTGTAATACCACGCCCGCCGCGCCCTTGCTTACGGTAAGCCGACAACGGCTGCCGCTTGATATAGCCGTCTGCCGATATCGCGATGACGACATCTTCTTCGACGATCAAATCTTCAACTTCAATCTCCTCTGCTTCCCCCACAATTTCCGTCCTCCGCTCATCCCCGAACTTCTCCTTCAATGCTTTTGCTTCCTCCTGGATAATCGCCTCTTGTTTTTTCTCCGAAGCGAGTATGCTCGTAAAATACTCTATTTTCTTGATGAGCTCCAGATATTCTTCATCAATCTTTGAGCGCTCAAGCGCGGTGAGCCGCTGTAGTTGCATTTCCAAGATAGCCTGCGCCTGAACATCGGTGAGCTTAAACTTCTTCATCAACTGCTCTTTCGCTTCTTGCGGAGACTTGGACGATTTAATTGTCTTAATGACTTCATCGAGGTACTTCAGAGCTATCTTCAGTCCTTCTAAAATATGCGCCCGGCGCTGTGCTTTATCCAGATCAAATTTAGTCCGGCGCACAATGACTTCCTTGCGGTGCTGAATATAGTACTGAAGAATTTGCTTGAGATTCAACACAACCGGTTTATTATTCACCAGCGCAAGCAAAATAACCCCAAAAGTCGTTTCCAGCTGCGTATGTTTAAAAAGTTGGTTCAAAATGATCCTGGGCTCGGCTTCCCTTTTCAACTCAAGAACAACGCGTAATCCGTCGCGGTCCGATTCATCTCGTAAATCGCTGATGCCTTCAAGTTTTTTATCGGTGATTAGGGCGGCGATTGATTCGAGCAGGTTCGCCTTATTCACTTGGTATGGCAATTCCGTGATCACAATGTGGTTGCGGTTCTTATCTTGCTCGATCACCGCCTTTGCCCTGACTACCAATTTCCCCCTTCCCTCTTCGTAGGATTTCGTAATCTCTGCTTTGCCGCAGATAATTCCTCCGGTAGGAAAATCGGGACCCTTGATGATTCGATGAAGTTCCTTGGTCGAACAGTCGGGACTATCCAGCAGATGAATAATACCGTCGCACACTTCCGCCAAATTATGTGGCGGGATATTGGTTGCCATGCCAACAGCAATTCCCGAAGACCCGTTTACCAGAAGATTGGGAAGCGTTGCCGGAAGAACAACCGGCTCTTGCAGCGAATTGTCGAAATTGGGGACAAAATCCACCGTATTTTTATCAAGATCCTCGAGCATATGTTCGGCGATCCGAGCAAGCTTGGCTTCGGTGTAGCGCATCGCAGCTGGCGGATCACCGTCGATGGAACCAAAGTTCCCTTGTCCATGGATAAGCGGATACCGCAAGGAAAAGTCCTGCGCCATGCGGACCAAAGAATCATAAACTGCGCTATCGCCGTGCGGATGGTATTTTCCTAAGGTTTCTCCAACGATACGAGCGCACTTTTTAAACGGCTGGTTGTGCCGGATATTCAACTGATCCATAGCGTAAAGAATCCGGCGGTGAACGGGCTTCAACCCATCGCGGACATCCGGCAATGCCCTTCCGACAATAACGCTCATCGCGTAGGAAATATAAGAATCCTTCATTTCTTCCTCGAGATAGCGAGGAAGTATCCTCTCGGTGATTTGATTTTCAGCGCTCATTCTTTTTGTGCTCCTTGGATGTTATATGTCTAGATTCTTAACTTCGTGGGCGTTCTCTTGGATAAAAGCACGCCGAGGCTCAACCTGGTCTCCCATGAGAATAGTAAATATTCTGTCGGCTTCAACCGCATCATCCAAAGAAACTTTTAGCAGTGTCCGCTTCCCGGGATCCATAGTGCTTTCCCAAAGTTGTTCCGGATTCATTTCTCCGAGGCCCTTATATCGCTGGACAGCAATTCCCTCAAGGGCTAATGCGCGGATACGCTCAAGCAATTCTTTGAGCGACCCTACTGGCTGTTCCTTTTTCTTCTGCCGATCCTCAAGCACCACCCCATTTTTCTCAGAATCTATCTTCCCGTACTGCTCAACGGTCATCTTGAGCGCATCAAAAATTTTCGCTTTCTCCCGAATCCCGTTCGTCTCGTAGAGTTCTATCGCCTGCGATTCGTCGCCCGCTTCGCACTCGGAAAGCTCGTCTTCACTGTAGAGAAATTTTTTTTCTGCATCCTTGTGAAGCAGGTAGAG
This sequence comes from uncultured Planctomycetia bacterium, assembly GCA_964634935.1. GTDB lineage: Bacteria > Omnitrophota > Gorgyraeia > Duberdicusellales > Duberdicusellaceae > CAZWJT01. The sequence continues at coordinate 70,156 of CAZWJT010000009.1, forward strand.
CGGGTATTTCTTTTTCTGGCTGTTACATGCCGCCAGATACTCTTCCTCCTTCACTCCTTTGCGCCCCAATGAACGCATGAGCGTCTCAATCTCAAGCAACGACTGGAGCAGTTTCTTGATTTCGGCTTTCCCCAGGATGCTTTCCACTCCTTTGGTTTTCACTTTAACCGTAATTTCTCCGGATGCCTCTTCAAGGATAAAATCGCTCATTTCGTTTTCAGTGTGGATATATTCCTCCCGCGTTTTGCTCTTAATGCGGTAAAGAGGCGGCTGGGCGATATAAACATTTCCTTGCTGCACGAGCTCGGGGAATTGACGGTAAAAAAACGTCAGAAGAAGTGTCCGAATATGACAGCCGTCCACGTCCGCATCGGCCATAAAAATTACTTTGTGATACCGCAATTTCCCCAGATCAAAATCGTCTTCAATACCCGTACCTAAGGCGGTGATGATCGTCCGAATTTCATCATTGCTCAGCACTTTGTCTAAACGTGCCTTTTCAACGTTGATAATCTTCCCTTTGATTGGCAAAATCGCCTGGAACGACCGGTTCCGTGCCTGTTTTGCACTCCCGCCAGCCGAATCACCCTCCACGATGAAAAGTTCGCAAACACTAGGGTCTTTCTCTGAACAATCGGCCAACTTCCCCGGAAGATTGTAAGAATCAAGGGCTCCCTTGCGCCTCGTTAAATCGCGCGCTTTCCGCGCGGCATCGCGAGCGCGTGCGGCCAAAAGGGCTTTTTCAACAATTTTATTTGCGACGGGCGGGGTTTCCTCAAAGAAGCTCGAGAGCGATTCAAAAACAATCGAAGACATAATCCCTTCCACTTCGGAGTTCCCTAATTTGGTTTTGGTTTGTCCTTCGAATTGCGGGTTGGGTACCTTTACGCTGATAACCGCGGTCAACCCTTCGCGTACGTCATCACCGGTAATACTTACTTCGTTCTTTAAAAGATTCTTGCTCCGTGCGTACTGATTAATCGCCCGGGTGAGCGCAGACTTAAACCCGGAAAGATGGCTCCCGCCTTCGATGGTATTAATATTGTTGACGAAAGAAAAAATGTTATCTTTATATCCATCATTGTATTGCAGGGCAAACTCAGCGATAATATCATCTTTCTCTTTCTGACAGTAAATTACTTTCTTGTGCAACTCTTCTTTGTTGGTATTCAGGTGCTCCACGAAAGAAATAATGCCGCCCTTGAATTTGAACGTCTCTGTTTTATCTTTTCGTTCATCAGAAAATTCAATCGCCAGTTCTTTGTTCAGAAAAGCCAGCTCCCGGGCCCGGGCAGCAAGAATATCATATGAGTAGTCGACGGCACCAAAAATTTCTTTGTCTGCCTTGAAGGTAACTTTAGTCCCCGTGGAGTTGCTCTTTCCGATTTGCTTAAGCTTCGTGACCGGCTTCCCTTTTTGGTAGCGCTGATGGAAAACACCGCCATCGCGCTTTACCTCAACTTCAAGCCATTCCGAAAGCGCGTTCACTACGCTCACGCCTACGCCGTGTAACCCTCCGGAAACTTTATAACTACGGTGGTCAAATTTTCCTCCGGCATGAAGCGTAGTTAAAACAACTTCTACCGCCGGTTTTTTTTCTGTCTGGTGGATATCAACCGGGATGCCCCGTCCATTATCAACAACCGTTACGCTATTATCAACATGAACAATGATTTTAATCTTGTCACAGAAACCGGCAAGATTTTCATCAACCGAGTTATCAACTACTTCATAGACGAGATGGTGAAGTCCACGGGTTGACGTATCTCCTATATACATTGCGGGCCTGCGCCGGACCGCTTCAATACCCTCGAGAACTTGGATCGTCGTTGCGTTATAAACTGATTTCGGCTGTGTTTTTTCCATTTACCCCCCGATAGCGATTGTAATGCCTTTGATTGCTTCGCCTGTTGCCTCTTGAACTTTATCCTTTAATTCTTTCCTCCACATCCTCAACTCCGCTGCCCATATCGCTGAGTCTACAAAAAAAATGAGTCGTTTATTTTTCAGTGTAATATTCTTAATGTGCGGGCCTGCGCCGGACCCAACTACGCTTTGACAGACTTCATACACGTCCTTCTTCCGTTCGGCTTGCTTGAGAATTTGATTGAGAGTTTCTCGTAGCGTGTCCATCAGCTCAACCTCATCGGGAGCGCCAAATACGTGCACTCGGCTCCGCGCAAAACTACCGGCTTATCTGGTTCATAAACATCAAACGTTACTTTCCCCGCCTGTGAATTCCGCAAAATATCGATAAGGTACTCCGGGTTAAAACCGATCACCATTGCTTTCCCGGAATATTCCGCATCGATGACTTCCTTATATTCTCCGATCTGCGGAGTTACCTGGGAAATGGTAATTTGGTTTTTCGCAAGTTCTATTTTTATCCCCATATGCTCAGAGGTACTTAAAATACTCGCCCGGCGCAACGCAGAAAGAAACATGTCCCTGTCCGCCGTGAAAGGATTTTCCGATTGTTGCTGTGGAATATATTTCTCATATGCTGGAAATTCTCCTTCGATAATGCGAGAATTGATCTGAAGATTACCAATCTCGAAATCCACTTGTTTTTTCCCAATCCCCAAATAGATTTCCGGTGCTTCCCGAAGCGCTTTCCCCACCTCATTCATTGTTTTTAAAGGCACGATGAAAGAAATTTTTGTAGTGAGTGGCGCTTGTTCCCGCGGGAATTTTTTTTGGGTAAGCGAAAGACGTTTTCCGTCGGTTGCCACAAGCTTCAATTTATCTTTCTCGAGTTCAAAAAGAATCCCCGAAAGCACATAATTACTCTCTCCGGTAAATGCACAAAAATTCGTGAGCCGGATCATCTCCTGCAGTTCCTCGGAATTTACGCGAATAATTTGTTTCTCTTTGCTGGTTGAAACTTTCGGGAAATTCTGCTTATGAAACCCATTCAAAATATATTCACACTTTCCACATTTTATCCACATCTTATCCTCGGTTGCCTTAATATCCACCTTTCCTTCCGGCAACCCTTTGGTAAGTGAAAGAAGACTCTTAAACGGCACGCAAATACTGCCTTTTTCTTCTACTTCGCTTTCCTGGGTATAGAAAATAGTAAGTTCCAAATCTGTTGCGGTAACCCGCACTTTTTTTTCTAAGCTTTCGATTAAAACAGAAGAAAGCGCTGGGGTATTTTTATTAGAAACTCCTCCGCTCACCTTTTGCAAAATCCCTTCAAGTGAATTCTTTTCTATTAATATCTTCATAAATATAAATCCTCCGTAATCTTCATTATAGTATAGCTTGTGAATTCTGTGTATAATAAAATTTGCCTTTTAAAACATCAGGATATTCTCTGTGGAATCCTGTGGAAAACCGGTGGTTAATTGTTAATCTCATAGAGTATTCTGTGGATGGTTCCCTTGAGTTTTTCGTTTCCTTTTACTTCTTCTTTGATTTTTTTGTGAGCGTAGAGAATTGTTGTGTGATGTTTTGCGCCAAGGATTCCGCCGATTTCCGGAAGAGAAAATTCGGTCAATTCACGCAAGAGGTACATCGCAACTTGGCGAGGGAGCACTAAATTTTTACTCCGCTTTTTTGACCGTATTTCTTCCTTTGAAACCCCGAAGGTATCGCCAACTTTTTCAAGAATAACCCCGGGATCCAATTTCCGTTTTTGTTCTTTCACCATATCCTTCAAAATTCCTTTGGTCATTTCAAGAGATATTGGTTTGTTTTCAATAAGACTGTAAGCCATGACCCGGATGAGCGCTCCCTCAAGTTCGCGGATATTGGTTGTGACAGTTTCCGCAATAAAATAAATCACCGCATCATCAACCTTTACAACTTCGTTTTCGAGTTTCTTTTTGAGAATCGCAACCCTTGTTTCTAGCGTAGGAGGTTCAATGTCGACAATAAGGCCCCAATGAAACCGGGAAACCAACCTCTCCTCCAGGTTGATTATTTCCTTCGGGGGCCGGTCAGACGACAAGATGATTTGCTTGTGATGATCATAGAGGACATTAAAGGTGTTGAAAAATTCTTCCTGGGTCGATTCTTTCCCCGCGATAAAATGAATATCGTCAATGAGGAGAATATCAATTGTCCGATATTTCTCCCGGAATTTTTCCGTAGATCGATATTGGATTGCGGTGATAAGTTCGTTGGTAAATTTTTCGGAAGAAATATATTTCACCCGGGCTTTATTTTTGACCAAAGCCTCTTGGGCAATGGATTGCATAAGGTGGGTTTTCCCCAAGCCAACTTTTCCATAGATAAAGAGCGGGTTATAAACGCGGCCCGGAGATTCAGTGACCGCGACCGCAGCGGCATGGGCAATGCGGTTCGAGGGTCCGACAACGAAATTATTAAAGTTGAACCGAGGGTTGAGCTTTAAGGAATCTGCCGGAATATCTTGGAAGTTCTCTCCAATTTTTTTTAATGAACGGTGGGTTTTTTGCTGGAGCAATGTTTGGTTTACTTCGAACGTTAAAGAAAGCTTTTCACGGCCGAGCTGTTTCAGAATTTCAGTAAGCGCCGAGACGTAGTGTTCTTCTATCCAGTCTTTAAAAAATTTATCAGGGACTTCGGCAATAACAGTTTCGTTCGTATTGGTTTTTGTTTTGATCGGAGCAAACCATGTCTCAAATGCAGTGTCTCCGATCTTGTTTTTTAATGCTTCACAAATTTGTTCCCACGGGGTACTCATTATTTTGTTGGCTTGGCGAATAGAACTGCATTATAGCGCAGGCGAAATTAATTTCAAGAAAAAACGGAGAGAAGGAAATTTTTTTCTTTCACCGGCACCCTGACTGATAAAACTTGACAGAGGCATGTTCTGTGTTACAATTCTCGTCTATGAAAAAGAACATACGCATACCCACAAAGTTGAAAGGAAAACACAAGCACGGATTCCGGCGCCGGATGAAAACAAAATCCGGTCGAGATGTTTTGAGCCGGCGACGGCAAAGGGGGCGTAAAAGGCTTTCTGTCTGATGGTACGAGTGGTCAAAAGCCTGCTGCGGCTCTATAAAAAGTTTCTTTCTCCATTCCTGCCGCGAACGTGTCGTTTCACACCTTCTTGTTCCGAATATGCTCTGTGCGCGTATGAACATTATGGATTTTTCAAGGGAACGTTTCTCTCTCTGAGAAGAATCTTGCGCTGTAATCCCTGGTTCGCAGGAGGATATGACCCGCTTATTAAGAAATAAATGAGTACCGAAAAAAGAATCGCGCTTGCATTTTTCTTGTCCCTTTTGATACTTTTTGCTTTCCAGTCTTTTATCGTCCCGAAACAGAAAAAAGTATCTAAACAATTGCACAGCAATGAGTTGCAAGAAGATAATCCTACAATAAATCTGGTTCCCCCTGTCCCTTCTTCCTCAGAACAAAACAGAACAGCAGCTACTCTGGAAACCGGGGAGGAAGAATTTTTTGATCAAAAACTAGGGAAAGTTTCTTTGACTCTTGCCAACCCCGGTGGGTACATCAAAAAAATTACCTATCCGGACTATAAGGAAGAGAGCATTCTTTCAAGTCTCCTTTTTTTCCGTGGGCATGAACAAGAAAAGCATTTATTCCAGGAAACGAACCAGGGGTTGAAGATCGAATCCAAAAAAAGCCGTACAACAATAACCCCGGTAGACGACTATTATTATGAAGTAAAAACAAACTTTTCTGGGCAGATAGAATTGTGTTCGACAGAAAAGGCGAAAGACCAGAACGAACAGCGGTATCAGGAATTCTTTTTTGGCGGCGACGCGCAAAAGATACAACACAAGCCCTTCGATTATTTTAAAAAGAACAACCTGAAAGTGCGAACAAAGATTTGCGGATTTCGTAGCCGCTATTATATTACTTCCTTTTCTTCCCAAAACGAGATGGATATCGAGTTTGTCTATTTGGACAATAAGGTTCGTATCTTGTTGGATAACAAAGACTTAGAACTATTACTTAATATGTACAGTGGGCCAGAAAAGATTGATTTACTACGTAAGTATAATCTGGTTGACATTATGCACTATGGGACATTCCATTGGATTGCTATTGGATTGATAGAGTTTCTCTATTTTCTTTTCACGATCGTCCATAACTGGGGTTTTTGCATTATTATATTTAGCATTGCCATATTTTTTATATTTTTCCCTTTGACTGCTATCAGCACAAAGTCCTTGAAGAGAATGCAGGCTTTACAGCCAAAAATTGAGGATCTAAAGGTTCGCTACAAAAATGAACCCCAGAAGCTTAATAAAGAAATAATGGAACTATATCGGGCGCAAAAAGTGAATCCACTCAGCGGTTGTTTGCCGATGCTTTTACAGATACCAATATTTTTTGCGCTATATCAGGTGCTTATGCGTTTTGTTGAAATAAAAGGAACTTCTTTTCTCTGGATAAAAGATCTGTCTTTACCAGACGCTTTATTTACTTTCCCTGTGTCTCTGCCATTCATTGGGAACAACTTCAATATTCTTCCTATTCTTATGGCTGTTCTTATGTTTTTCCAGCAAAAATTCAATTCCCCGGCAGGTGGTTCTTCAGAGCAACAAAAAATGATGACCGTTGTCTTCCCTTTTCTTTTTGGGATATTATTTTATAATTTCCCATCAGGATTGGTTATCTATTGGTTCATTAATAGCCTGCTTACCACTTTTTATCAGTTCAAATTTTCCGGGAATACTTAAATATTGACACTGCTGCTCGTTTATTTTATAATCTTTTTATCAAGATAATGTTTCATATGAAACATATATGAGCAAAGTAATCGGATTTTGCAATCAAAAAGGCGGGACAGGCAAGACAACAAGCATTCTTAATATAGCCACATTTGTTGCATTGGCTGATAAAAAAGTTCTAATTATTGATATGGATCCACAGGCAAATGCAACAAGCGGCCTTGGTATAAACCACGAAAAAATAAGCGCCAACAGCTACGATATTCTCCTCAACAATATCGTTCCCCACAAAGCAATACTTAATACGAATATAAAGCATTTATATATTATTCCCGCAACTCCTGGCTTAGCAGGGGCAGAGATTGAGCTTGTTGATACCAATAAGCGGGAGTATAAATTATTGGAGAATATTGATCAAATCCGGGGTAATTTTGACTATATATTTATTGATTCACCGCCGTCATTAGGGCTGCTTACTCTGAATATATTTACGGCAAGCGATAGCATTATCATACCAATTCAGTGTGAATATTATGCGCTTGAGGGGTTGTCAAGACTCCTCGAAACTATACGGTTAATTAAAGAAAGCCTGAATCCAGGGCTTGAGATAGAGGGTATAATTTTAACAATGGCAGATTTCAGAACCAGGCTTACTTTGCAAGTTATCGAAGAAGTGAGAAAATTTTTCCCAGAAAAAGTATATAAAACAATTATTCCTAGAAATGTCAAACTTTCTGAGGCGCCAAGTTTTGGAAAGCCTGTGTATATGTATGATAACTCATGTTTAGGGGCAAAGGCCTACTTCAACCTTACTCAAGAGATATTAGGAGAAGAAATAAAAGGAGTTTATGATGGAAAAGAAAGTGTTGGGCAGGGGACTCGAGGCACTGATTCCGAGGCGGGTGAACAAAGAGGAATCTCCGGAGCAAATCAATCCAGGGCACACAACAGGATACATCTATATTGATATAGCTCAATTGGTAATTAGTCAGTTTCAGGCGCGGCAACATATACCAGAAAAAGAGCTTGAAGAACTGAAAAATTCGATAAAAGCCCAAGGAGTATTTCAGCCGCTGATTGTCCGGAAAAAAGGGATTGGATACGAGATTATTGCGGGGAGCAGAAGATATATAGCTTGTAAGTCATTGGGAATCAATAAGTTACCAGTAATTATTAAAGATTTGGATGATAAGCAAGCCCTCATCTTTTCGATTATGGAAAACCTCCAAAGGCAAGATCTTAATTCTATCGAAGAAGCCAAGAGTTTTAAGCGGTTGATTGATGAGTTTGGTTTTTCTCACGAAGCCATTGCGGAGCAACTAGGAAAAGACAGGTCAACAATTACCAACGCATTGCGGCTTTTAAATCTTCCCCAAGTGATCCAGCGGGCGGTTATCGATGAAAAAATCACAAAGTCAGAAGCTCGTACGCTTTTGGGCATAAAGGACGAAGCGGAGATGCTCAATCTATTTGAAAACATCCTAACGAATAAAATACCAGTTAATATTCTTGAGAGAACGATCCGCGGGAAAAAACGGGCGCGCGTTCCTGATTTATATGTGGCAAACATAGAAAAGGCACTGAGAGAAAAGCTTGGGCGCAAGGTAACAGTTGTTTTTCGGGGAAAAAGAGGGAGAATAGTTCTTGAGTATTATTCTCCAGAAGATCTGGAAAATTTATTAAAAACTTTAGGTGTGCAGGAGGCGTGATATGGCGAAAGAAGCAACTTTGGTAATCATTAAGCCGGATGGGCTGAAAAAGTCTTTAACGGGAGACGTCCTTTCCCGGATTTCTCAAACAGAGCTCAAAATAATAGCGGCCAAAGTAGTCAAGGTTTCGGAAGAGCTTGCAAGAAAGCACTATAGCCACTTGGTGGATAAGCCATTTTTCCCAGAGTTACTTAAATATATTACCGGTAAATTGCACGGCGAGAATCGCGTGATGGCTCTTGTTTATTACGGGGAAGATGCGATAGCAAAGATTCGGGATATAGCCGGGGCGACAAACCCCGAAGAGGCAGATTCTATTTCCATCCGAGGCGCATACGGGCGGATTTTAACTACTGGTTTGTATGAGAATGTTATTCATGCATCTTCTTCGGTGGGCGAAGCGGAGCGAGAGATTAAACTGTGGTTTTCCCCGGAAGAAATTACCTATGAACTTTATCCAAGTAAAAAAACTGCGCAGCGTACATTGGAAACACGGGAGTGGTGTTGATATGTCTTCCCCCCGAGCGATGACCGGTTTTGTTTCTAAACGTCTTTTAATTTCCGGCAGCGAGATTTTAGTTACGATCCGTGCGGTAAACGCGAAATATCTGGACGTCGTGACAAATTTCTACCCAGCAGGGTATGTTCTTTTAGAGGCGAAGCTGCGGGAATATCTGTCTCAAGTTTTTGAGCGGGGGAGGATAGAGGTTTCAATCAGCGTGAAGGAAGCGCCAACGCTGGCTGCCAAACTCTATCCAAAGAATATGAAAGGTATCTATCTGGCGCTCAATAAGTTAAAAAAAGAATGCGCCATTAAAGAACCGGTGAAAATTACTGATGTTTTGTTCGCCGCGGAAAAGCAAAGATCGTCTTTCCCGGGTCTAAACCTGAGATCTGATGTTATTCTCAAGCTCTTTCGAGAAGCGATAAAGGCGCTCGTTAGTTTTAAAGAAAAACAAGGTGCCTGCATTGTTCGGGAAGTGGGGAGAGAGCTGCGTACCATCAAATCTCAAATGGGACGTCTGCGGAATGCGCTCGCACGGCAGGTCGAGGAGACGTTATCCAAGGAAATCAACGAAGAGCTTACGCTACTTTCTTTTTATCTTACGGAAGTGCATCGAGTGTTAGCGGATACGCGCCGCTATTCATTCGGGAAGATTCTCGATTTTTTGTCACAAGAAATGCAGAGAGAAATCAATACCTTGCTTGCCAAGGTTAAGATTAAAGAGGCTTCAATCGCAGCGCTCTACATGAAAGAGGAAATTGAGAAAATCAGGGAACACGCCCAGAATATAGAGTAAACCCATGGACGTACTTCATTTGGGGTTTAATAACGCGGTTGTAAAGGCGCGGGTTGTTGCGGTTGTGGCTTCTGGAGCAAACCCGGTCCGACGGCTTGTTGAACAAGGGCGTAAAGAAAATAAAGTGATCGACGCGACTTCGGGGAGAAAAACCCGAAGCATTATTGTTACCGATAGCGGATTTTTTATCTTGTCTGCTCTCCACCCGGAAACTATGCTTGAGCGGATCAGCGATGAGGAAAAATAATTTTTTCTTTAAAATTTTTGTTATTTCCGGTCCATCCGGGTCGGGCAAGACGACTCTTTTGGAAAAAACATTTCAAGACCGCTGTATCCGGGAACATTTTCTGAAAGCCATCACTGCGACGACACGCCTTCCCAGGGGTAGAGAGAAAGATAAGCAGGACTACTATTTTTTTAGCAGAGAGGCTTTTTTGCGGAAAGTCAAACAAGGGTATTTCTTAGAAACAAAAAAAGTATTTGACAATTTTTACGGAAGCCCGAGAAAGTTTCTTTCAGTAGCGCGCCGCCAAAAGAAACATCTTGTGTTATGTTTAGATGTCCAGGGGGCACTTGATGTGCGCCGCCGCTATCCGGAAGAATCGGTGCTTATTTTTATCTTTGCTCCTTCAAGAGGCGCTTTGGAAAAGAGGCTGGTTGGGAGAACCTCCGAAGACATAACGGCTTTAAAAAAGAGGTTGCGTTTGGCTGAAAAAGAAGTAGAATATGCTACAAAATATGACTTTTGGGTTATCAACGATCTTTTGCCAAAAGCTACGGAGGAACTAAAGGGTATTTTGCAAGCCGAAGGATTAAGGAGGATTCATGGAGCCTGAGCACATATCATTGGAATACGTAATTCCTCAAGCAGGACATTCCCTGTTTAAGCTTGTTTTGGCAGTAGCGAGTCGGGCACAAGAAATTGCCGCCGGAGGTCAGATGCTGACCGAAGGTTGCAACCGCGATAAACCAGTAAGCGCGGCACTTGCCGAGTTAAAAGCCAAAGCTATTCGGATAGAAAAGAAATAAATGCCCATTGTTCGTGCATGCGAATAGTGAACAAAGGTATCATTTCGTACCCGCCCCGTAAGAAAAAAATTCTTGCAAGGGGTAGAAAGATTTTTTGTGCCGGGGTGGCGGAATGGCAGACGCCTGGGACTTAAAATCCCATGTTCGCGTGCGGACGTGAGGGTTCGAGTCCCTCCCCCGGCAATCTTCGCCAGGGATTTTCGGCGAAAGACGCGGGCGATTAGCTCAGTTGGATAGAGTGCTACCTTGACATGGTAGAGGTCACAGGTTCGATCCCTGTATCGCCCATTGAATAGAGAAAAAATATGAGCCAAGCGCAGGAAATAATACAAAAATTATTAAGCGAACCGGATATTACCGAAATTATGATCAATGGTCCTCAGTCGGTTTTTATCGAGCGGCATGGGCATAAAGTTCTTACTGAATATAAGTTTCAAGACAACGATGAGCTTTTGCGCATGCTGTCCGAGATGTTTGGCGCGCGGGAAAAACGCTTAGATAAAAACCATCCCTTTGGGGATGTTTGTTTGGCGGATGGATCGCGGGTAAACGCCATTATTCCTCCGTTGGCCCTCCAGGGGATAACCGTGACAATCAGGAAGTTTTCCAAGGAGATACAGACTTTGGGGGATCTCGTTAAACTCAACGCGCTTACCCCAAAGGCAGCTCAGTTTCTCATTGCCGCGGTTAAGGGGAGATTAAATATTTTGTTTTCGGGCGGGACAGGAACAGGGAAAACAACAACTATGGAAATGCTTTCTTATCACATCCCCGAGCAAGAGCGGATCATTACTATTGAGGATACCGCGGAGCTCAAAATGCACCACACAAATTTAGTTTCATTGGAAACCCAGGATGCTGACCAGAGCGGGCGTCCCGAGGTAACCTTGAGCGATCTTATTCGTAACTCTCTCCGGATGCGTCCGGACAGGCTGATTATTGGAGAAGTCCGCGGTCCAGAGGCGCTTGATATGGTTCAGGCGATGTCAACCGGGCATCGGGGGACACTCGCCGTTCTGCATGGGAATTCACCCAAGGAAGCGCTTGCCCGCCTGGAGACGCTCATTCTTTCTAGCGGGATCAAGTTGTCGCTTCTTGATATCCGGAGGATGATCGCGAACACTATAGATATTGTCGTCCAGCAAGAAAAGTTTGATGATGGCACTCGCCGGATTACTCATATTGCAGAAGCCCGGGGTGTTGAGCGGGAGGAAATTGCCATCCAGGATCTTTTTGTTTTTCGCAAAGAAGGCCGCGATGAGCATCGGCGGATCAAAGGATCCTTGAGGCCGTGCATGCGGATGTTTCCTAAATTCTTCAATGAATTTCAGCGCGCGGGAATTCTCGATGAAAAAATATTTTCCGAAGATGAGTAATACCCCGCTACTTTCAACGCTCCGGCATAGCTGTGCCCACATACTTGCCTCTGCGGTCAAAGAGTTGTTTCCCGAGGTCGAGCTGGGGATTGGCCCAGACATCGAAGATGGTTTTTATTACGATTTTTTACGGGAAAAAAGTTTTACTCCGGATGATTTAACGCGCATCGAAAAGCGCATGCACGAAATTATCCACCAGGATTTACCGTTTGTCCGTTCGCAGGTTTCCAAAGAACAAGCGCGGGAGCTTTTTGAGCACGAGCGATTTAAGCTCGAGCTTCTTGGGGAGCTTCCCGGTGAAGAAGTTTTTCTTTACGCACACGGTGGGTTTACGGATCTCTGTAAAGGGCCGCACGTTGACAGGGCATCACAGATAAAAGCTTTTCGACTGCTTTCAATTTCTGGAGCCTACTGGCGGGGGAACGAAAAAAACCCAATGCTACAGCGGATCTATGGCACGGCTTTCCAGACTCAAGAAGAACTGGATGCCTATATTCAGAGAATCGAAGAGGCGAAAGAGCGGGATCACCGGAAACTCGGCCCGCAACTTGAGATTTTTGACATGTATCAAGAGCAGGCAGGAGCGGGCCTTGTTTTTTATCTCTCAAAAGGTGCTATTCTGCGACGGCTCATAGAAGATTGGGAAATTCAAGAACATATAAAGCGCGGGTATGTAATCGTGAATACTCCCCATATTTTGGATGCAAAATTATGGCAACAGAGCGGGCACCTTGATTTCTACAGAGAAAACATGTATATGGTTCCTACGGAAGAAGGGGATTTTTGCTTGAAGCCGATGAATTGTCCCGGGCATATTCTTATCTATAAATCGAAGCTCCACAGCTATCGAGATCTTCCGGTGAAAATTTTTGAGCTTGGGACAGTATATCGCCATGAAAAAAGCGGTGTTCTTCACGGCTTATTGCGCGTGCGTGGTTTTACCCAGGATGATGCGCATATTTTTTGCGCCCCCGAACATCTTGAACGCGAGATCAAGGAGGTCTTGGCATTCGTGCGAGAAGCAATGCGCATCTTTGGGTTTACTCAATTCGAAGCAGAGCTCAGTACTCGTCCGGAAAAATATATTGGTGATCCCGCGTTTTGGGATAAAGCCGAAAGCATTCTTGAGCAAACGCTCCACGGAGAAAAAATGCCTTTTACGGTCAACAGGGGCGACGGCGCTTTCTATGGGCCGAAGATAGACATAAAACTACAGGATGCTCTCGGAAGACGCTGGCAGTGTGCCACTGTTCAGCTTGATTTTTCTTTACCCGAACGGTTTAAACTGGGATATATTGATGCCGATGGAGTAAAGAAATCACCTGTGATGATTCATCGGGTTATTTTGGGTAGTCTGGAGCGCTTTGTGGCAACGCTCATTGAGCATTACAAGGGCAGATTTCCGGTGTGGCTCAATCCTCTGCAAGTCAAAGTAATCCCGATTACCAAGGAGAATGTTTCTTACGCCCAGCTTGTTCGCGAAAAACTTGTTCAGAGCGGAATCCGTTGCGAGGTATACGACGGCGAAGATACCCTGGGAAAGAAAATCAGGAATAGTGAGCTGGAAAAACCATCGTACATTCTCGTTGTAGGCAAGAAAGAGGAAAGCGAGCAGACGGTAAATGTCCGCATAACCGGAAAGAACACCCTAGGAGTCATGCGGATCGAAGATTTTATCGGGAGGCTTCAACAGGAAGTTTCCCGGAAAGGCGCGTTGGAGCTAGTCACCGAAAACCAATAACTAAGGAGGTGGATTATTAAGAATTTAAGAATTAATGAAGGTATCCGTGCTTCAACAGTCCGGTTGATCGGTCCCCAGGGAGAGCAATTAGGGATTGTGGCGGTAAGGGATGCGTTGCTGAAGGCAGAAGAGAGCAATCTCGATCTTGTAGAGGTAGCAGCCCAAGTACATCCGCCGGTATGTAGAATCATGGATTACGCAAAGTATAAATACGAACAGCAGAAACGTGAGCGGGAAGTAAAGAAGCACCGGAAAGGATTAAAACTGAAAGAGCTGCGGCTCAGACCGAGAATAGATGAACACGATTATCAGATCAAATTAAAGCACATGAAGGAATTTCTTGAAGCTGGGGATAAGGTAAAGGTTCTTATTTTTTTCCGGGGGAGAGAGATGATGTACCAAGAGTTTGGGCGGAATCTCTTGGAGCGGGTTATCCGCGATGTTGAACCTCTCGGCAAGATCGATAAAACACCGCAGCTATTAGGAAAGGCATTAATCACAGTATTGTCACCGAAAGGGAAGGAGTAGGTATGGCCAAGAAAAAACTTAAAACAAAAAAAGCGCTATTAAAGCGGATTAAAATTACCAAGAGCGGCAAAATTATGCGTCGGAAAGCAGGGAAGTCTCATCTGCTTTCGGGGAAAAGGGCGAATCGCAAGCGCAAGCTGAGAAAGGCAACGGTTTTGAGCAGCGCGTATGTGAAGATTGCGCGGCAAGCTTTACCGTATCATATTTAGAATAGAAATAACCAAGGGAAGTGATAAGGAGGATGTATGAGCAGAGTGAAACACGCAGTCGCTTCGCATAAGAAGAAAAAGAAAGTGTTAGAGTTGGCACGCGGAGCGCGGGGGGAAAGATCTCGGCGGATTCGCCGGGCAAAAGATACGGTGATCAAGGGGCTCGCTTACGCGTACCGGGATCGGCGGCGCAAGAAAAGAGAGTTCCGGTCGCTCTGGATTAGCAGGATTAACGCAGCGGTCCGCGAACATGGTTTGCGGTATGGCGAGTTTATATCTGCCCTGAAGCAAAGAGGGGTTTTGCTTTCACGCGATATGCTCGCACACTGCGCAATCGAAGAGCCGAAAGTTTTCGGCGAACTTGTCCGGATCGCCAAAGAGAAGAGGGGATAATGTACGTTGTTATTGTCGGATGCGGCAGGATTGGCAGGCATCTTGCGCAGAATCTCGCGCGGGGCAATGCCAATGTTGTGCTTGTTGACAAAGTTCCCCGGGCACTGAGCTTGCTCAGCGGATGGTTCAATGGTGTTACAGTCCACGGCGACGGTCTCGATGTGGAAGTTTTAGAGAAGGCAGGGCTTAGAAACGCAGATGCCTTGTTTGTTCTTACCGGTAGTGACAATGCGAATCTGGTGATTGCCCAAATCGCGAAGAAAATGTTTCAAGTCGGAAAAGTCGTCATTCAATTGGCGGATATTTCTAAGCAAAAGATTATTGAAGGAAGCGGTATTGTGGCGATTAACCGGGGTGAACTTTTTCTCGAGGAGTTTAAAAAATGTATATAGTGATCGTTGGAGCAGGCAATATCGGTTTTTATTTAGCTATGAAACTTGCCAAAGACAAGCATCGGGTGTGTCTGGTGGATAAAAACAGCAGCGTTTGCGAAAAGATCGCTTCTACCACTTCACTGTTTGTCGTACATGGAGATGGGGCTGACCCGGAAGTTCTGAATGAAATTAAAACCGAAACCGCCGATGTTATGATCGCGCTGACTTCGAGCGATGAAGATAATATCATTATCTGTCAGTTGGCAAAGGAATTGTTTGGGGTAGGGCGGACGATAGCGCGGGTGAATCACCCACAACATATCAAGGTTTTTACAATGCTGGGCATCGATGTGCCGATCGACACAACGACTATTTTATCACGGATTGTCGAAGAAGAAGCTTCGTTTACAGATTTTATGAATCTCTTGAGCATTAAAAAAGGCCGGCTTTCTATCGTGCGGGTTGATATCCCCGAGAATTCACCGGTTATCAACCAAGTAGTAAAAGACATTCATCTGCCCGATGATTCAGTTCTGGTTTCGGTTCTCCGGGGAAATGATGTTTTGATTCCGCGTGGAGATACGCGGTTGTGTGTAGGCGATGAAGTCATCGCGCTGACCACGATCGAAAAAGAAAAAGAAATCGTCAATCTGCTCGTAGGAAATCTATGAAGCCAATTCTTGGTATTCTTTTTGAAATCATGGCAGTTCTATCTCTGATCGGGTACGGGTTTCTTCTTACTACGCTCGTCAGATTCTTGTATAAATCATGATTTTGGTTCCTACCAAGCAAGAAATATCCAGCGCAATCCACCTTCTCGGGAGAGTTCTTTTGGGGGTTTCGTTTACCATGGCAATTCCTCTCTGCGTCGCTTATCTGTTTCGCGAAGAAGAGCCGTTCTGGAACTTTTTATTCTCTCTGTCTCTCACCGGGGCATTCGGACTTCTGCTCATGGTGTTCTTTCGCTTCCGGGAAGAGATGCGTTTTTCTGCCGCTTTCGTCGTTGTTTTTTTAACCTGGGCCTTGGTCGCGTTTTTCGGCGCGATCCCCTTATGGCTTTCCGGACATTTTCTTAGTTTTCTCGATGCTGTTTTTGAGGCGATGAGCGGATTCGCGACCACCGGGCTTTCGCTCGCTGTTCGTATCGATCATGCTTCCTATGCGGTGAATACCTGGCGGCACCTGATCATGTTTCTGGGCGGCCAGGGAATCGTGCTTATCGCGCTGTCCTTTTTGATTAGAACCACAGCTACCGCGTTAGGGTTATATTTCGGGGAGGCTCGAGACGAGAAAATTCTTCCCAATATTCTTGATACTGCGAGATTTATTTGGCTGGTGAGCCTTGTTTTTTTAACCCTAGGGACTTTTGCTCTTTCGGTCGCCGGAATATATGCCGGACTGAAACCAGCCAAGGCAGTGATGCACGGTTTGTTTATTTTTATGGCTGCTTTTGATACCGGTGGTTTTAGCCCTCAGTCGCTGAGTATCTTGTATTACCATAGTTTTCTCTATGAGGTTATCGCGATGGTTCTTATGGTTCTGGGGACAGTGAACTTCAATTTGCACTATTTTTTATGGTTCAAGAAAAGAGGAGAGCTTTTCCGGAATATTGAAATGCGCACTTTTTTCTTTTCTTTCTCGATACTCTATTTTTGCCTCAGCAGCTTTTTATTCTTATTCGGAAAGCAGAATATTTTTTTGAACTTCCGGACCGCTGTTTTCCAGCTTCTCTCCGCGCACTCCGGCTGCGGATTCACCAACCTCTACCTGACTGATTTTATAGGCTGGAATGACGGCGCCCTTGTGAGTATTATCTGTGCTATGGCGCTTGGCGGTTCAGTATGTTCTACGACCGGGGCAATCAAACTTATGCGCTTGGGCGTTATCTGCAAAGGCATTTTTCTTGAGGCGAAGGAGTGGCTTCTGCCAAAACGGGCGAAGATTGTTGAAAAATATCATCATCTTGTCGATGTACCCTTGGAAGATAAAAGAATCAAAGGAGCTTTTATCTATACCAGTTTATACTGCGCGAGCTATTTCATCGGAGCGATGGTTGGGGTATTCTGTGGATATGGGTTTCTGCCATCCTTGTTTGAGGCAACCTCTGCCACGGCAAATGTTGGTCTTTCGGTGGGAATTACCACTCCGGCCATGCCTTTATTGCTGAAACTTACCTATATTATACTCATGTGGTTTGGCCGTCTTGAATTCATCGTGGTAATTGTCGCGTTTGGATTTTTTTATTCGCTGGTAAGGAAGAGATGAAGTACAGGATTATAACGGTTTTTGGGTTATTGCTTTGCGTAATTCTCCAGGTGAGCGCCGAACAGATTTCCCTCAGCGAGGCGTTGAATAACTTTACTTTTTATGATAAAAAAGAAATTACTATCCGCGGGGAAGCGTTGGATCTTTTGCCGCGCGCGCAGGGTGTGTGGATCAATATTGTCGATCGCGGATCGTCACTCGGAATCTGGGTTGATAAATCTATAACAGTACCGGATATTGCTCATTTCGGATCATATCAGGTGCGAGGAGATATTCTTGAAATCAAGGGAACATTCCACAAGCAACATCCTGATTTTTTTGAGCCGCTCGTCGCTGCTTCCGCGGTGCGGGTGGTTTATCCGGGAAGCGAGTTAAAGCAGCGCGTATCACTCGAGCAGAAAGAAACGGCATTGCTTGCCGCTGTTTTATTTTGCCTTTTATTCCTTCTGTATTTAAGACGAAGAGAGCGACATGGTTGAGGAATTAAAATCTTTTTTAGAGAAAGCCAAGAATGAAATTCAGGCTGTTCACTCTCAAGAGCAGCTGGATAATCTGCGGGTAGTTTTTTTAGGACGCAAGGCTTTTTTGGCTACGGTTTCCGAGAAGATGCCGGATCTTCCCCGGGAAGAAAAGCCAATCGTTGGGAAATTGCTCAACCAGATTAAACAGGAGCTGGAAGCTGTTTTCCGGGAGAAGGCAGCGCAGCTGAGTAAAACCGAAGATACACTTGATATTTCTTTTCCTGGTCAAAACATCCATGCTGCGCGTATGCATCCGCTTACTCTGGTGATACACCAGATCTGCCGGGTGTTCGAAGAGCTTGGTTTTGAAGTGCAGGAAGGGCCGGAAGTAGAGACGGAATGGTATAATTTTCAAGCGCTGAATATCCCCCTGGAACATCCGTCGCGGGATGTGTTTGACACGTTTTATCTTGATGCGCCGGCTGACGCCAAGGGTTACAAGTATCTTCTGAGAAGCCACACCTCTCCCACGCAAATACGGATGATGCAGGAACGTAAGCCGCCTCTTGCGGTAGTGGTTCCCGGGAAGGTTTATCGTCCGGATAATTCAGACGCTTCTCACTCTTTTATGTTTCATCAGGTGGAAGGGTTCGCGGTGAGCGAGGAGATCTGTTTTTCAGACTTAAAAGGGGTGCTTTGGTCCTTCGCTGAGAGATTTTTCTCTCGGGAAGTTCGGCTCCGTTTTCGGCCCCACTATTTTCCTTTTACCGAGCCATCGGCGGAAGTCGATGTATCGTGTATTTTTTGTGCGCAGAAAGGATGTTCGGTGTGCAAGCAGAGCGGGTGGCTTGAGATTCTTGGGTGCGGCATGATTCATCCCAATGTTCTGAAGGCGGCGCGGATCAACGCGAAGAAAATGAAAGGTTTTGCGTTCGGGATGGGGGTGGAACGGATCGCCATGCTTACGTACCAGATTAACGACATACGGCTTTTCTGTCAGAATCACCGGAAATTTTTAGAACAATTCTATGAAACTGAGCGTTAATTTTTTGAAAGAAATACTCCCCATTACAGCGTCAGCCGAAGAGATTGCTTCTCGCCTTACCGGAGCAGGTTTAGAGGTTGGGGCTGTCGAACAACGCGGGGATGATTATTTGCTTGAAGCAGAGGTGACTACAAACCGGTATGATTGGCTTTCTTTGGTTGGGATTGCCTACGAAATTTCTGCATTGTTTCAAAAAAAGATGGTTTTTCCAAAGGCCGCATACAGGCTTCCAGAGGCGACCTTAAAAACAATAGAAATCAAGAATCCGAAAGATTGTTTTCTGTATTACGGAGCACGGGTAGAGCAAATCACCGTTGGTCCTTCTCCGGAATTTATAGCAAACCGGTTAACCTGCTCAGGAATAAGGCCAATCAATAACGTGGTTGATATCACCAACTATTGCATGTTGAAATGGGGTCAGCCACTCCATGCGTTTGACCAGGATACTCTGCACGGGAAGATCGTTGTTCGGAGAGCCAAGGATGAAGAAAAGCTTACGACGCTCGATGGGCGCGAATATGTTTTAAAACCGGATATGCTCGTTATCGCCGATGAACAATCGCCGGTTGCGATTGCCGGGATTATGGGCGGGAAGAATACAGAAATTACCAGCGCAAGCAAAAAAGTTTTTTTAGAAGCGGCTATTTTCAACCCATTGGTTATACGGCGTGGGCGCAGAATGCTCGGTGTTTCTACCGATTCTTCATACCGTTTCGAGCGTTCGGTACATCCTCCGTATACTCTTGAGGCTTTTCGGGAAGTCTTATGGCTTTTGGAAAAGTATGCCGGAGGCAAGCTTTCTGTCTGGGGAGTAGCCGGGAAGATTCCAGGTGCAGAAAGAAAACGGATTATTTTTTCACCGGCGCAACTGGAAAAACACATTGGGGTTTCTCCATCAACAAAAACAATCAAGAATATCCTTTCTCTTTTGGGCATGACGGTAGCTGTTAGGGGAAGCAAAATTTCAGTAACTCCCCCTGCATACCGGAGAGATGTTTGTATCCGAGAGGATGTCTTCGAAGAAGTTGCTCGGATTTACGGATACGAGAAGATTCCTCCGCGCACGCCGTTTTTTAAGAAAAATCCATCTAGTTTTGCATTCCGTTTTAAGGGTCAAATTCGCCAAAAACTCATCAGCCTTGGATTCCAGGAAGTTATTACCTATAGCTTTTCTTCAGCTGCCCAAGAGGCATTTTCGTCAAAAGATGAGTTGATCGCGTTAGTTAATCCTTTGCGTTCCGAAGAGAATCTTTTACGGAATACCCTGTGTTCCGGTATGCTCAAAACAATACAGTATAATTTATTTCAGAAAGAGAAAAATATTTCTTTCTTTGAGATCGGGAATGTTTTTGGCAAGGGAGATTCGGCACCCCAGGAACAAACAGTGATTTGCCTGGGAATGAGCGCGCAAAGCAAGAACGAATTCTTCTCGTTTAAAGGAAAAATTCACGGGTTTTTCGCGATGCTTGGAGAAAAAGTGACGTTTCGCAAGGAAATGCGCGAAGGCTTTAGCGGGTATGGCCTTCTTTTTGTTGGAGAAAAGCATTTGGGATTCCTTGGGAGACTTTCCGGAGAATTTCGGAAAGCTGCTGGCTTGTCCGAAGAAGTTTTTATCGCGGAATTCTCGCTCAAGCTTCTTAGTGAGATTGCCCGGCAACCGCTGTTCAGGGAATTTTCTTTGTATCCCGCGATTGAACGAGATATCAGTATGGCTTTGCATAAAAACGGTGATTTTTCCGAAGTTGAGAAACTTGTCCGAAAGCAACTCGGGGTTCTCTTGGAGCGCTTTGAAGTGATCGATATCTATGAAGGTAAGTCTGTTCCGGAAAATTTCATTGGTTTCACGCTCCGGATTTACTACCGGGACAAAACGCGTACGCTCACGTCAGGCGAGATTGACACTCTGCATACTTCCTTGCGACAGGCGATAGCTTCTCGAGAGAATTTTCTCCTGCGCTAATTTTTTCCTCTGCGGGGGCTTGAAATTCTTCATAAAATCTGGTATAGTAAAGATAGCTTATTTGAAACATTCCCTGCCAGCACCGAAGCAGGAAGATCTTGAGCCAACACAAATATCCGGGGCGCTGGACTCTTGTTCTGCGAAAGCGGTTCAAGGAGGTGCCCAAGTAAGCAACGGACTTAAAGATGCTACTGCTTCGGGCTAACGGTGGGGGTGCCTGATAAATCCCCTCTTTTCTTCAATCTTTCCATCCTCTTTGTGGTGCATTTCATCCAGTCTTATTATGCCTTGAAATTTTCTTAATTTCGGGTAAACTAGGATAGAGAATTTATATGATTGTAACTAAAATAAAGCCACAAAGCGAGATTTTCTCTCTGCTTCTCGGTGTCCAACGGGTTTTTTTGCTTGGTTGCGGAGATTGTGCGACTGTTTGTAAGACGGGTTCGGAGGAAGTCCTTATTCAGTGGTCTCAGTATCTGCGTAATCAGGGAATAGAAATTTCCGGGCATGGGGTTGCCGAGGTTGGTTGCAATGCCGCTTCTGTGCGTAAAACTTTTGCCCAAAACTCTCAGGCACTTAAGAAAGCGGACGCGATTTTAGTATTTTCCTGTGGTTTAGGGGTGCAATCAGTCCGTCAAAATCTTCGGGAAGAGAAGAGGGCGATTCCGGCCTTAAACACTATTTTTGCCGGAGTTACGACTACCCAGCAAATACTTGAGAAGCGATGTCTCTTGTGTGGAGAGTGCGTTTTAGGGCTTACTGCAGGGATATGCCCAAAGGCATTATGTTCCAAGGGTCTTTTAAATGGACCCTGTGGAGGAACGAAGCACGGGAAATGCGAGGTTGATAAGAATAAAGAATGTGCCTGGGCAGAGATACACAAACATCTTGCTGGAAAGCCGTCTTTAAAAGATATCCTTGCTCCGCAGGATCACTCTCGAAGCCAGAGCCAAAACAGCGTCCAGCTAGTCTAGTGCAATGGGTCAGATAACCGGTATTATGGATACTACGGTACACGAAAAGAAGCAACAGATGCGCAGGACCATAAAAGCGCTGCTTCGCGGTTTGTCATTAGAAGACAGAGAAAGGAGGAGCGAGGATGTTTGTCGGAAGATCAAATCTTTACCGCTCTACCAGAAAGCAAAAACAATTGTATTTTATTATCCGTTGGATAAAGAGGTGAATGTTATTTCGCTCATCGTGCAGGCACTTGGAGAACAAAAAGTGGTTGGTTTACCTCGGGTATTGTCCGACAGGAAGACACTAAAAATGTGTCGGATTGAAAGCCTGAGTTCTCTTGAAGCTGGGCCATGGGGGATCCGGCAGCCACGCGAAAATGGCTTACAGGAAATCGAAACACACAATATCGATGCGCTTCTTGTTCCGGGTATCGCTTTTGACAGGCAAGGGAACCGCCTTGGGCGAGGAGGAGGATTTTATGATTCTTTTCTCTGCGCCACAAAGGATACTGCTGTGAAAATCGGAGTGTGTTTTTCATTCCAAATCCAAGATAACCTGCCACGAGAGCCTCTGCGCGACGCAAAGGTCAATTTTGTAGTCAGCGCATAACGCATCCACGACATAGAAACAAGAAGGAGGAAAACGACATGCTACAGAGTATTGTTGTAAGCATCGGAGTGCTGGTGGTACTTTTTCTCGGGTACCGCATCGGCATCCAAAGCGAAAAAAAGGCTCATAAGGCGGCTGAAGATTCAGTGCAGGCGCTTGTCGATCAGGCAAAACGCAAAGCCGAGGATATAGCCCGGAAAGCTGAGCTCGACGCGAAAGAGATGCTTTTTAAGCTGCGCGTTGATTTTGAGGCGCAAAACGAACAGAAAAAGCGAGAAATGGACGGTCTGGAGAAAAAACTTCTCCAGCGGGAAGAAAATCTTGAGAAGCGCCTGGAATTTCTCCAGCAGAAAGAAGAAGAGGCTGGGAAGAAGAAAGAAGAATTAGATGCGTTAACGCAAACGCTCGAAAAAAAGAACCACCAACTCAATGAGCTGCTTTCTGAGGAGAAAAAGAGACTTCAGGATATTTCCTCGTTAAGCGTTGAGCAAGCCAGGGAAATTTTGCTGAAGCGGTTGGAGTCAGAGATTTTGAAAGAGAAAGCCGAAATGCTGAAGCATATGGAAGAAGAAATAAAACTGGAAGCCGATAAGAAAGCAAAGGAAATTGTCACCTTGGCTATCCAGCGCTGCGCGGTGGATCATACCCAAGAGACAACGGTGAGTGTTGTGCCTCTGCCGAATGACGAAATGAAAGGGAGGATTATCGGGCGTGAAGGCCGGAATATCCGGACCTTAGAAATGGCCACAGGCGTCGATGTGATTATCGACGATACGCCAGAAGCCGTGACTTTATCCGGGTTTGACCCCATCCGCCGTGAAATCGCCAGACAGGTGCTTGAAAAACTGATCAGCGACGGCAGAATTCACCCGGCGCGCATCGAAGAAACCGTAGAGAAGGTAAAGAAGGAATTTGAGAAGCAGATTTTGGAGGAAGGGAAAAATCTCTGTTTTGAGGTTGATATCCATAATCTCAATATCGAGCTTGTCAAGACTCTTGGCAAGCTGCGCTATCGGACGAGTTTTGGGCAGAATGCTCTTCAACATTCAAAAGAAGTTGCGATACTCATGGGCGGCCTTGCTTCAGAGCTTGGTCTTGATGTGCGCCTTGCCCGGCGCATCGGTTTGCTTCATGATCTCGGTAAGGCAATTGACCATCAGATGGAGGGGACCCACGCGCTCTTGGGCGCGGATTTAGCGAAGAAATATGGGGAGAAAGAAATCGTTCTGAATGCGATTGCCTCGCACCACGAAGAAGCTGAACCGATTTCCATCTATGCTGTTCTCGCCGCGGTTGCTGATGCGATCTCTGCGTCTCGGCCTGGCGCACGCCGGGAGACCTTTGAAACCTATATCAAGCGGCTTCAGACACTCGAAGGTATTGCGAATTCTTTCCCGGGCGTTGAGCGAAGCTTTGCAATTCAAGCCGGTCGGGAAATCAGGATTATTGTTCAGCCCGATAAGATCAGCGATACTGACACTGTAGTGTTAGCGCGTGATCTGAAAAAGAAAATAGAGGAAGAAATGGATTATCCTGGTCAGATCCGCATCACAGTTATCCGAGAGACCAGGGTTGTTGAATATGCGAAGTAAGTTTGCGTGAGCCCCAGAGAGTAATGAAGATTTTATTTCTCGGTGACATCGTTGGAAGCCCCGGGCGGAATTTTCTGCGCAACAATTTGCCAAGAATCCGCGAAGCAAATCACTATGATTTTGTGATTGCCAACGCAGAAAATGCCGCAGGAGGTTCCGGAATCACCGAAAAGACAGCCCGTGAAATCTTTGCTGCGGGAGTAGACGTTCTTACGTTAGGCGACCACGCTTTTAAAAAGCAAGATGTGCAAACAGTTTTGAATACTATGGACGTAATCCGGCCGCTGAACTACGGGGAGGCCGTATGGGGTCGCGGATATAGCATCAAAGAGCGGCAAGTAAGCGGATCTTCCAGCCGGATAAAAATCATTGTTATTAATTTGATCGGACGGGTTTTTATGCAGCCGGTTGACTGTCCCTTCAAAGGGGTTCAGGAACTTCTTGGAAAAATCAAAGAGCCGCAAGCTTTGATATTCGTGGATATGCACGCTGAAGCTACATCGGAAAAGCTGGCATTGGGTTTTATGCTTTCCGGAAAAGTTTCGGGGGTGTTTGGGACTCATACGCATATTCCTACTGCCGACGAGAGGATCCTTGGCGGGCATACCGCCTATATTACCGATGTGGGTATGGTGGGTAGCTGGGATTCCATCCTCGGCCGTAAAAAAGAAGACGTGCTCCAGCGTTTTTTAACAAACATCCCTACCTGTTTTAACGTGGCAGAACAAGACGTAAGAGCACAAGGGGTTGAAGTCGAGGTAGACATAGAGACTGGGAAGGCCTTAAAGATATCCCGGGTTGAATTCAAGTAAGAAACCCGAAACATCCTGAAGCAAGAAGTATCTTGCAAGAAAGGAGGCATATGCTTGATTTTTCCGACAGAAGAAGATTTCCCCGAGCAAGTTATCCATGCCGAATTATCCTTTTTTCCGGCGATGAACGGGAGGTTATTTCTCTGCATACAGAAAATATCAGCGCCGGCGGCATCCGGCTCATCGTGGATAAGAGGCTGACGGTGAACAACACCGTTGAGATCGAACTTTTCGCTGAGCTTTCCCCGATCGTGTGTAAAGGTAGAATCGCCTGGGTGAGCGAGATTAAGCCGATGGAAGGCGAGAACGCCTATTTGTTCGACGTAGGCATTGAGTTTATTGAGATTTCAGAAAAATGCAAAGAACGGCTTGAGAAGTTAGTAAGCAAGTTGGTCGACCGGATGAATAACGGTCGATAAGCCAAGAAACCAAGGAGGTTATCGTGTGGGACCAGGCTGAACGGAGAAAAGCGCCTCGGGTAAATTTTCCTTGCAGGATTATTCTCTCTCCTGAGTTAAGCCAGGAAGCACTTTCGCTTCACACCGAGAATATCAGTCTCGGGGGGTTGAGGGTTATCTCCGATAAAAAGCTTTCCGTGAATATGGTAGTTTCTCTTGAGCTCTTCGCTGAGCTTTCTCCGATTGCCTGCAAAGGTAGAATCGCCTGGGTACAGCAGATGCACCCCACGGCAAGCGATAAAGCGTTATTATTTGATGTCGGGGTTGAGTTCACTGATATGACCGAGCAAAACCAGAAGCGGCTTCGCGTATTTCTGGATAGAATTAGCAAAAGGCAGTTGTAGCAAAGAATGTATCTTGAAATCATCAAAAGTCCGTCTGATCTGAAGAAGCTTGATCGTGTGGTGCTCAAGGTTCTTGCAGAGGAAATCCGGGCAAGAATTATTGAAGTCATCACGCATAAGGGAGGGCATTTAGCTTCAAGTCTTGGGGCGGTTGAGCTTTGTATAGCGCTCCATTATTGCCTGCATACGCCCGCTGATACTCTGGTTTTTGATGTAGGACATCAAAGCTACGCGCATAAGCTCCTTACCGGGAGGAATGAGCGGTTTGCATCGATTAGAGAATACGGAGGAATTTCCGGATTTCCGAACCGCAACGAATCAGTGTATGATGCGTTCTCAGTTGGGCATGCTTCAAACGCGATTTCGCTTGCGCTCGGCGTTGCCGAAGGAATGAAGGCGCTCAAGGAAAGTCACCATGTTGTTGCCGTTGTGGGGGATGGTAGCCTTTCCGGGGGAGAGTGTTTCGAGGCGCTCAATAACGCAGGACATCTTCAGAGCGATTTGATCGTTATTTTTAACCATAACGAAATGTCAATCGCTCCATCCGTGGGAGCATTAAGCAGTTACCTGAACAAGATTATTTCCCTGCCGGTTTACAACCGTTTGCGTGAAGGAATCGATACGCTCCTGAAAAAAGTTCCTCATCTCGCAAAAAAAATCATCCCGCGGATTCACAAGGTGGAAGAAGTGATGAAGGGGTTAGTCGTTCCTGGGATTTTTTTCGAAGAATTGGGATTCCGTTACTTTGGTCCCTTGGACGGGCATAACCTTGATGAGTTGATCCCTACTCTGCAGAACGTGCTAGCGCTGAAAGGTCCCCGCTTGATTCATGTAGTAACCAAAAAAGGGAAAGGCTATAAGCCTGCTGAGCGTAATCCTGAGATATTCCATAGCGCTCCAAAATTTTCCCGGAAGATTATTCAGGAAGAGAACAAGATTGCTCTGTATACCGATGTTTTTTCCGAGAAAATTCTTTCCTGCGGAAAGATAAACAAAAAAGTAGTTGCGTTAACAGCGGCAATGTGCCAAGGGACAGGCCTTGAGCCTTTTGCCAAGCATTTTCCGAAGCGCTTCTTCGATGCGGGGATCGCCGAAGCTCATCTGGTAAGTTTTTCTTCCGGGCTTGCTACAAAGGGTTTTATTCCCTTTGTCTGCGTGTATTCGACGTTTCTTCAGCGAGCAATTGACCAGATTATCGAAGATGTCGCGCTTCAGGAACAAAAAGTCATATTTATTATTGACCGAGCCGGGCTTGTCGGCGAGGATGGGCCAACACACCATGGGATTTTTGATATTGCGTATCTACGCACGATCCCCAATATGGTTATCGGTTCTCCTCGAGATGGGAGCGAGCTGGAAGGATTTATTGATTTTGCTCTTGCGTATCCAGGTCCCGTGGCCATCCGTTTCCCAAAAGGCGCTGCCTCTTTTCCCGAGTCTCCCGGAGCGCCGATTGTTCTTGGGAGAAGCGAACTTCTCCGTGAGGGTAACGATTGTGTACTCCTCGCTTTTGGCTCCATGGTGGAGAAAGCGGTTGAAGTAGGCGAGCGTCTTTCGGCGGTTGGCATTTCTGCACGGGTGGTCAATGCGCGCTTTGCAAAGCCTCTTGATCAGGAAATGCTCGAAGATGCCGCTCAGCGTTACCCGCTCATCGTGACTCTCGAAGAAGGGGTTTTAGAGGGAGGGTTTGGGGCTGGGGTTCTTGAACTGATAGCCCAGAAAAATTTGATGAAAAATACGCGCATTGTACGCTTAGGAATTCCTTCTCAGTTTGTGACTTTCGGAGCGCGGGATGTTCTCTTAGAGCAACTAGGGTTGTCAGCGAATAAGATTTTTCAAACAATTTATGATTTGCATTCACAACAGAAAAACCAAAATGGCGAAGGTCAGGTTACTCCCGGAAAAATGTAAAGGATGTTTTTTGTGCGTTGCCGTCTGTCCTCAGAAGGCGCTTGTTCCGGGCAAGAAATTAAACCAGAAAGGATATCTCATCGTTGAATATCTTAAGGAAAAGAATTGTTCCGGTTGTGGATTGTGTTATACCGTTTGTCCGGATGTTGCCATAGAAATTGAAGAGTAAGAAGGTTTTGACCGCCATGCCTAAGATATTGTTAACAGGCAATGAAGCAACTGGTAAGGCTGCGATTGAATCTGGCTGCAAGTTTTATGCCGGATATCCGATCACCCCGCAGAACGAACTCACCGCGTATATGGCTGAGCATCTTCCTCGGGCAGGAGGGGTTTTCATTCAGGCTGAATCGGAAGTGGCAGCCATTAATATGGTTTTTGGCGCGGCCGCAGCCGGGGCGCGGGTTATGACTTCTTCTTCCTCTCCGGGGGTATCTTTAAAGCAAGAAGGTATTTCGTATTGTGCGGGATGCGAGCTTCCAGTGGTAATTGTCAATGTCCAAAGAGGTGGTCCCGGGCTTGGGAATATCGATCCAGCCCAGAGTGATTATTTTCAGGCGACCAAAGGAGGAGGTCATGGCGACTACCATTGCATCGTTCTTGCTCCTTCCTCGGTCGCGGAAACCTTTTCTCTGACTAGCCTTGCTTTCACGCTTGCTGATTTTTATCGGACGCCCGTGATTATCCTCTCCGATGCGACGATTGGCCAAATGGCTGAGGGTATCGGATGTAAAGTATTCGAAGGGCGGTACGAACTTGCTAAAAAAACATGGGCTTTGACTGGTTGTCTTGGGCGTAAGCCGAACAGCATCCGCTCGTTATTTTTGGGTGAAGGAGTGCTTGAAAAACACAATCTCAGGCTCCAGAAGAAATATCAGCAGATCAAACTTCGCGAACGGAGACATTGTTCATATTCCGCCGAAGACGCCGAATTGCTCATCGTTGCCTACGGAAGCATGTTTCGCTTGGCTAAGGAAACAGTTCTTACGTTGCGCAGCCGTGGCGTGCGCGCAGGAGCTTTTCAGCCGGTTACTCTCTGGCCTTTTCCCGATGAAGAATTGCGCGCGGTTACACACAAGGCAAAAACAAAAGCAGTGCTTGTGCTTGAGATGTCTTACGGGCAGATGCTTGAGGACGTCAAACTTTCTCTTTTGGGAAAACCCCCCGTGTTTTTTTATGGGCGGGCTGGCGGAGGAGTTCCGCTGCAGACAGAAGTTCTTTCATTCTTGCAGCATGAACGATTGTTGCCAGGAGGAAAAGAGCGGATTCGGAGAAAATAATGGTTCAGAAAAAAAGACCGGAGAGTTTACAGGAAAGAGCAACCCACTACTGTTCAGGATGCGGCCATGGGATTATCCACCGGGTCATCGCTGAAGTTGTTGATGAGCTTGGTTTGCGCGAGGAAACAATTGCCGTTGCGCCTGTTGGCTGTGCGGTTATTGCGTACGACTATTGGAATTTTGATGTTACTGAGGCTGCTCATGGAAGAGCTTTGGCTGTTGCGACTGGAATCAAAAGGGTTCGTCCGGAGAATCTCGTGTTTACGTATCAAGGTGACGGTGATCTCGCAGCCATTGGTACCGCAGAGACAATCCATGCCGCAAATCGCGGAGAAAATGTAACCACCATTTTTGTAAATAATGCTGTTTACGGAATGACCGGAGGGCAAATGGCTCCTACGACACTGGTCGGACAAAAAACTTTGACTACCCCTTTGGGGCGCAATCCGGCAGATAAAGAAGGATTCCCTTTGAAAATTTCAGAAATGCTCGCAATGCTTTCTGGTGTTATTTTTGTAGAGCGGACGACGGTTGCGACACCGCACGGAATTCTGCTTACAAAAAAAGCGATTCGAAATGCTTTTATGCTCCAGAAGGAGAAAAAAGGATTTTCGCTTATCGAAGTTCTTTCCCAGTGTCCGACCATTTGGGGGATGACTCCCCGGGATGCGGTTGTTTGGGTAGAGCAGGAAATGACCAAACAGTTTCCGGTGGGACGAATCAAATGACTCAAAAAAACAGGGACGAAAAAGTTTTAATTGCTGGATCCGGTGGCCAGGGGATTATGTTTCTAGGCTTGCTGATTGCCCAGGCAGCGGTACGAGAAAATAAATGTACGACATTACTCAAATCGTATGGGGCAGAGATGCGCGGGGGAACTGCCCAGGCAGCGGTATGTCTCTCCGAAAGAGAGATTGCTTCCCCCTATATTGACAAGCCGACAATACTTATTGCCATGAATGCCCCGTCTCTGGATAAATTTTTGCCCCGGGTAGAACCTCACGGGGTAGTCGTGGCAAACTCCTCGTTAGCCGACATCAAAGCCATAAAGAAGAAAATCTCCCGAGGCATACATCTTCTTGCCGAACCCCTTACCGATATCGCGCTGCAACTTGGCTCAGAGAAAGTTGCCAATATTCTGGCTTTGGCGCTTCTCCTTACATGCCGGCCTATTGTAAACCGGACAACCTGTAAAGAAGTTTTTCAGGAATATTTGCATACGCGTAAGGAGGTTCTTAAGAAAAATAGAGCGGCAATTGATTTTTTTACCGGTAGGAAATCAGAAAGGAAACCATGATTGTTACCCGCTTTGCTCCATCTCCCACGGGCATGCTCCACATTGGGGGGGCGCGCACAGCGCTTTTTAGTTGGCTTTTTGCCCGGCATGCGCAAGGGAAATTTATCCTGCGGATTGAAGACACAGACGCTACGCGTTCAAAGCAGGAGTATGTCGATGAAATCCTCTCAAGCCTACAGTGGCTGGGTATGGATTATGATGAAATTTTTTACCAGTCGAAGCGGTTCGATATTTATCGTGAACACGCGAACAAGTTAGTCCGCGAAGGGAAAGCCTACGAGAAAGACGGAGCGGTTTTTTTTAAATATCAATTTTCCACCATTGTCTTGGATGATTTGTCCCGCGGCAAGATTGAGTTCAATGAGCTTCCGAAAACCGAAGAAGTGATCATTAAATCCGATAAGAGCCCGACCTATAATTTCGCTTGTGTCGTTGATGATGCGCTCTTGGGTGTTAATTACGTTATCCGTGGTGAAGACCATATTTCCAATACTCCAAAGCAAATTCTGATGTATCAAGCCTTGGGGTTTGCGCTGCCGCTGTTTGCCCACATCCCTTTGATTAAGGCAGAAGGAGGGGGGAAGATGTCCAAGCGGCTGGGCGCAACCGCGATCACTGAGTATCGTCAACAAGGATACTTGCCGGAGGCGCTCGTAAATTATCTTATGCTCCTTGGCTGGTCTCCCGGAGAAAACCAGGAAATCATTTCGCTTACGGAAGCAACGAAGGTTTTCGAAATAAAAAATGTTACCACCACAGCCGCGGCATTCTCTTTTGATAAGCTCAACTGGGTAAATGCACACTACATCAAAGAAAAAAGCGAGGACACGCTTTATCCTTTGGTTGTAGAGCACCTGAAGGCAAAGAACATCGTGGTTGATCGTTTCCCCGAAGAGTATGTCAAAAAAATCATCTCGATTTTTAAGCCGCGTATTTCCCGGCTTGAAGAAATCGCTGACTGGGGAGATTTCTGTTTTCGTGAAGACATTGTTTACGATGAAAAAGCGAAGGCGGTCCTTGAGAAGAATGTCTCCGCGGCCGTTGAAGTCTTAAAAAATAACTTGAAAAATGCCGCTAACTTTGATAAAACTATAACGGAAGAAATTTTCCGCACCACTGCCGAGCGGCTTGGATTGAAAACCAAAGAGTTGGTACATCCTGTGCGGGCGGGGCTGACCGGGAAAACAATTGGCCCCGGGCTTTTTGAGACAATGGAAATTGTTGGAAAAGAGAAAACGCTCCAGAGACTCGAAAACCTGATAGCCTATTGGAAGGGAGGAGATAGATGCGGAAAGTAGTACTTGGAACACTGACGGTGGTTTTTGTTTTCAGCCTTGTCGGATGCAACACTCTTCATGGAACAGCCAAAGGAACGGCAGCAATGGGTAAGTGCATCGCAGACGGAATGGAACAGGATTATAAGGTGCTGAAGAAAGCCGACGAGAAGTTTCAGGAAAAATACTGGTAATTTTTATCCACGATATTTCTCGATCGTGGATATTCTTCCTTTGTGTCTTCAAAAACAAAGGCTCTCTGGACAAGAGAGTCTTTCTTTTAATATAAGATATTTGCCCCGTGGTGTAATGGTAGCACGACTGGCTCTGAACCAGTTAGTTTTGGTTCGAATCCAGACGGGGCAGCCA
>CAZWJT010000010.1:0-45789 GCA_964634935.1 uncultured Planctomycetia bacterium
ACTTATCGATGCAACGCACGGTGCAATATGTGCGATGTATGGAAGTTTCCTACAAACCCAAAAGATGAAATCGGCTTAGAGGTTATTCAGAAGCTTCCCCAGATGTTTTTTACCAATGTTACCGGCGGGGAACCGTTTGTGCGCCAGGACTTACCTGAAATTGTTACCGAACTTCGCAAGAAAACAAAACGGATCGTCATAAGCACGAATGGATTTTTTACGGAGAGAATTATTTCACTGTGCAAAAAATATCCGGATTTGGGGATTCGTATCAGCATCGAAGGTTTAGAAAAAGCCAATGATGAAATACGGGGGATTCCTGAAGGCTATAAAAGGACCCAGGAAACCTTGCGTAAACTCCAGGAGATGGGCTTGAAGGACATCGGGTTTGCGATGACTGTGCAGGATGTAAACTACAAGGATTTGGTTCCCTTATACAAGATGGCCTATGGGCTTGGGTATGAGTTTGCCACTGCGACTACCCACAATTCCCACTATTTCCATAAATGGGATAACCTGATTACGCATAAAACTGAAGTGATTGGCGCGTTGCAAGAGCTTATCCGTGAACTTTTAAAGTCAAAAAAGCCAAAGGAATGGATGCGGGCTTATTTTAACTACGGATTGATTAATTATATCCAAGGAAAACCAAGATTTTTACCGTGCGAGATGGGGAAGAACGGGTTTTTTATCGATCCTACTGGCGATGTTTTAGTGTGTAACGGGATGAATACAAAAGAACCCTTGGGGAATCTAAAGACCCAAGCTTGGAATGAAATTTGGCATAGCGCGCGCGCTGAAGAAGTAAGAAGTATGGTTAAAGCCTGCAAGAAGAACTGTTGGATGATTGGAAGCGCTGCCCCGGCAATATTTGCGCATCCGGTGAAGCCGATTCTGTGGGTGATGAGGAGGAAGATCAGGGGGTAGTTTGGAGTGTGGGGTTAGGAGTTAGGGGTAAATAGTTGGGAGTAAGGAAAAAGAAACTAATATTAATGAGAGGATATATTGACGATACAACCGAAAATAACTTACGGTCCAATTGCGTTGAGCTTTCCAAGATGTTGCCAGGTTTAGTTAAAAACTTAAAGTAAAACATTTTCTGGCTATAATGATATTAACTCCTGACTACCAACTACTAACCAAGAACTAAAGTGAAAATTGTCGTCCTTGGAACGCGCGGATTTCCCAATGTGCAGGGAGGGGTTGAGAAGCATTGCGAGGAGCTTTATCCTCGAATCGCCGCACAGGGGCATACGGTCATTGTATTTGCCCGCGCGCCCTACGTGGGAAAAAAAGAGTATAGATATAAAGGAATACAGATACTTCCGTTGTCCTGCCCAAAGCATAAATTCTGTGAAGCGTTTTTTCATACGCTACGCGGGGTGCTTGCCGCCCGCAGGTTAAAGCCGGACATTCTTCATATTCACGCCATAGGGCCTTCGTTGTTTGTTCCATTCGCGAAACTTCTGGGATTACGGGTAGCGATGACGCATCACGGACCTGATTATAAAAGAGTGAAATGGAATTGGATTGCAAAGCTGGTTTTACGGATAGGAGAATTTTTAGGAATCGTTTTTTCAAACGCGGTCATCGGTATTTCCCAAACAATCTTAAAACAGATTGAGAAGCTGCGGAAGAAAGGCGTTTTTCTTATTCCGAACGGCGTAGTGATTCCTGAGATATTGAAAACCAACAATGCATTACAACTGTATCATCTGGAATCAGAAAAGTACATTCTGGCAGTCGGCAGATTCGTTCCGGAGAAGGGCTTTGGGGATTTAATCGACGCCTATACTATGCTGCAGGGCAGAGGAACAGCAGGGCAATGTTCCCAGTCTGCAGCCCTAAGTCAGCGGCACATTGGAGATTGGAAATTGGTCATTGTGGGGGATGCGGATCATGAAGATGTTTACAGCGTTGCCTTAAAGCAAAAAGCAGCGCAGAATTCCCAAATTGTTCTGACTGGTTTTTTATCAGGTAAACCGCTTCAAGAATTGTATAGCCATGCCGGATTGTTCATTCTACCTTCCTACTACGAGGGTTTACCGATAGTATTGCTTGAGGCATTGAGTTATGGATTGTCATGCATTGTTTCAGATATTCCAGCGAATAGAGAAGTGCCGATTGAAAAAGAACGTTTTTTCCCAGCGGGGGATATTTCTGCTCTTGCCGAGAAAATACAAGCCTTCATACAATTTCCTCTGTCTGATTCTCAAAAACTTGCTCAACAATCGATGATTTCTGCGCGCTACAACTGGGATACCATAGCGCAGGAGATGCTCTCTGTATATAAGAGTTTATAACTTTTTAGCATTTTCTTAAAATATCTAATAAAATCAAGGTAATTTTGGAAATAGTTTCGATTGACAATTTCTAAAAACTTTGTTAAAGTATTTCACAGTTTCCTGGAACTTGGTTTCAGTAGTCTTCCCTCCAAATAAATCTCGAACTAAGGTGGTCAAGATGAAAAAGTTTCTTCTTATTCTGAGTCTCATCGTAAGTTTCCTATCTGTTCCTTCCGTGTACGCGTCCAACTGGTATTGGGACCAAAGCCAATGGAATACCGCGCTTACTGATGCTTCAGTAAGTAACTTAGCGCGGACTGGCGAAAGGCTCAACTGGGTTACCTCGGGCTGGAATGATGGCACAAGTAAGTACGGAGTGTATAGCTCAAAGTGGGGGCTTAAGCTTAATCAGGATTTTGAGTTTTATGCCGCGTATCGGTATGATCATACCGGGCAGTTTGCAAATGACCAGGGCGCAATCGCGATGGGCGTCTATTCCTGGAAGCAGGGAGCATTAAACCCGGCTTTTTCTTCTCAGATCGGCGCGAATAATTTTGTTTTTGAAGTAAATCAAGAATTAATCAATAAGAGTATCTATTGGGCAGAAACCAAAACTGCAAATGGTTTTTCCCAGCAAAGCTTCGATGAACGGTTCAGCAACCAAGGTCTTACCTATGCTTCCTACAATGCTTCAACTGACAGCCTTATTTTTCTTGCTTTGGAACAAGACGCTGGAAACTGGGTGGTGCGCCACGGCGCGGGATACCAGGGATTACAAACACTCAATCTTTCGGATGTGAATGTGTATTTTTCTGGATGGTCACAGGGAGCAAATTTAAATTGCGGTGACGCGTATTTTGAGAATTTTACAGTAGTAAAAGGCAATATCACTCCCGAGCCGGCTTCAATGCTGTTGTTCAGTATTGGCGGCCTTGCGCTTGGTGTATTGAGACGAAAAAAGGTAATTCAGTTACAGGGTAGAAAGTGAAAGGAGAGTTTCAGATGAAGAAGATTATGCTGACGATTTTGATGAGTTTAGTCGTTTTTGCTTTCGGTACCGTGGTCTATGCGGCTGATACGCTGATTAATTTCGATGATTTGGCTGTGGGCGATGTTTTAAGCTCGCAGTATGGTGTTTTGGGGGTTGTATTCAGCAATTCCGACGGAAGCCTTCGCGTTCAGGAAGCATATCCGGGGGTTCCCTTTACCAGTCCTCTGTCAATTCTTCCTGATTATTTTGAAACCGCGAACAACAAAAGCAGAGCAGATTTTTCTTTAGCCGGCATTACCAATGTTTCTGTGGTTTTAGGTGATTTTAATTCAGACCAGGACAGTATTTTTCTCGAGGCGTATGATACGTTTGGCAACTTGATTGGTTCAGACAGCGCGATTCTTCCCTGGGATCTTTCCGGAGGGAAGCTCTTGAGTGTTACTACGAATTCAGATATCAGCTACGTGAAATTCTGGGGCGTAGGCGGAAGCAACAATAGCGTGTATTTTGATAACTTCCAGTACAACGGAAAAGTTGTTCCCGAGCCTGCCTCAATGTTGTTGTTTAGTATCGGCGGATTGGCGTTTGGCGCATTCAGGAAAAAGAGAGCTTAATATTTTTTTCTAGCCGCATCTTTCTGGCGCGCGCTCAGCGCTGTTTTTTACATTGCTTCTGTCATTTCTGAGAGGAAAGGAGAGAAGATTGAGCAAGGTACAGTTTCCGTGTTCGGGAACAGTCGTTTATCTTTTTTCTTTTCTTTCTTATCCTGCCCCTGTCGTTTCTTCTTCTGAGAGGAGTTACGCTTTCA
Organism: uncultured Planctomycetia bacterium; assembly: GCA_964634935.1. GTDB lineage: Bacteria > Omnitrophota > Gorgyraeia > Duberdicusellales > Duberdicusellaceae > CAZWJT01. Next base: position 4,085 of record CAZWJT010000010.1, read on the forward strand.
ATACTCTTGCATCGTTTTTGAGGGTTCAATCTGATTGCGCGGGGTTTATTTCAGAAGAAACAAAATCCGGCATCATAAATTCAGGAGGTTTGAAATGAAGTGGATGGTTGTATTTTTCGTAGCAGCTTTTGTGTTTTGCGCTTGGAGTAACGCCGACGCGGGAATTTTAAGTGAAATAGAACCAAACGATACGCTGCTTACCGCTCAGGATATAAAAAATGGATTTACCACGGGCGTTTGGGACCCTGACGTGAATAACGGGTATTCATGGTTTTTGTATTCAGCTTCAGTCCAGGGCACAGGGAACGGAACGCAGGATTGTTTTAAATTTAGCCTCTTGGAACCTTCTTCAGTGCACTTTGACGTTGATTATGCCTGGAAACAGAATGAAACGCCGGCAAACGTAAATCTTTTCATGGAGCTTTTTAATAACCCCTCGAACCCTTCTTTTTCTTCGACAAGCGGGTATTGGGCCGCTGATTCAGGTAGTTTATCATGGCAGTATGGAGGAACACCGGATCCCTATCTCTATCCGGTTGGTAACCTTGCAGCAGGAACATATTATGTAAGACTTTCCGAGGAAGTGGTGCACAATGGTTTTGTGTATTATGAAGGAATTCACGCAGGCGCCACCTACACGCTTCACATCGCTTCAACCGGGAAGCCGGACATGCCGGTGAAAGTCGTGCCTGAACCAGTAAGCGCGGCGCTCTTTCTTTTGGGTGGAGGGGCATTTGCGTTTCGCCGAAGAGCAAAAAAATAGACTTGACTGGATCAAACCGCGCGCTAAACTGCTTTCTATATGATGAAATACAACCCAGAAGGAGAAGAATTCATGAAAGTTGATAAGGTTCGGCATAAGGTTAACATTATGTGTAAAGACGGTTCTCTGGTTAAAGGGTACATTCATTTAAACGAAGGCGAGCGGATACTTGATTTTCTCAACGACCAGAAAGAAGCGTTCTTCGCGGTAACGAATGCTGAATTTTCCAACGTCAAGGAAATTCATTCTTTTAAGCTTCTCAACGATATCACCAAACGCCGGAACGTTATTTTTTTAAGTAAGAGCGCGGTGAAGATGCTTGAATCGATATAACGTTCGGCAGAAACCTTCCGCAGGAATTTTCCTCGATATCCTGTTTCTTTTTTTCATCCTCCCTCTGCAATCGGGTTTGTTTTTTTGGTTTTTTTGCAGAAAATATGCTATACTGTTTTTGTTGGGAGGCACATGTATCTTGGAGTTACATTCTTTAATATCGGTAAGCATTTTTTAGTGTTGGCAGTTCTTTTACCCGCGATTTTTTCCCTGCTACCATCAATAGTCTATGCCGCCTGGACAAAACAGATTATTGACAGCTCAGTTGATACCAAAAACATGTCACTCGATATAGATGCAAATGGTTTTGTGCATATTAGTTACTATGATGCAACTAATCTGAATCTGAAATATTCTTTCTATAACGGTACCGGCTGGAATATTCAGACAGTTGCCGCAGAGGGGTATGTTGGTGAATATCCCTCTCTTGTTTTAAATGCTCAAGGGTATGCTCAAATAAGTTATTACAGTTTGAGCGATATTGCTTTTAAGTACGCTTCCTATAACGGTACCGGCTGGAATATTCAATCCGTGGAGCTTAGTGATGTTGCAAACCGCACCTCCCTTGCTCTTAATACTCAGGGTTATGCCCAGATAAGCTATTACAATGATGTAGACGGTCATTTTCGGTACGCGTCCTTTAACGGTACTGGCTGGACTTTACAAACTGTTGATGGAGAATCCGGGCATTTTACTTCTCTTGTTCTTGATTCTCAAGGGTACGCTCAGATAGCTTACAACTCTGAAGTTGCGAATGATCTGAAGTTCGCATCCTATAACGGGACTGGCTGGAATTTTCAGACAGTTGACAGCGAGGGAATTGTCGGTTTTGCTTCTTCTCTTGCTCTGAATTCTCAAGGGTACGCTCAAATAAGTTACACCGAAGGACCAACAGGGGATCTTAAGTACGCGTCATTTAACGGTAGTGGCTGGAATATTCAAATAGTTGATACTGCTGGTGATATGGGAAACTATCAATTTTCTTCACTCGCGCTTGATTCCCAGGGATATGCGTATATCGCATATTTTGAAGCCGTGAATTCAGGAGCCACTTATAACTTGAGGCTTGCTCATTACAATGGAACCGGTTGGAATTTGCAAATGCTCTATTCGAATATCGGACTTTACGGGGGGTTTCCTGCTGAGTCAGCGCTCGATGTTCTAGGCGACTATGTCTATTTTACATATGCTCAGCAAGGAGACTTAGTATATATTACCAACGCCCCCGAGGGTTTTGTCCCTGAGCCTGCGATGAATATCCTGGGGAAGATTCTTCTTTTTGGTCTCCCGGTGTTTATTATGCGGCAGAGGAAGAGAAATTAGGATGCGAGTTTTAAAACTATTCCCAAAATTTTTATTGGGTGTCATTCTTTTCCTATCCAGCAGTTTATCTTATGCCGCCTGGACCACTAGCGTCATAGACAGTTCACGAGACACTTATTCGATGTCCATAGCTGTTGATGGGCAGGGGTATGCGCATTTAAGTTATGCTTCAGACTCCGGCTTACGTTACGCCCAATTTAACGGCACAGACTGGATTATACAATCGTTAGATGGCGGAGGACGCTATGGAAGTTCCATCGAGGTTACTTCCGAAGGTTATGCCCGGATTGCCTATGAAGGGTCTTCCACAACGGTTAAGTATGCTGCATACAACGGAACTGATTGGATAATTCAGACCGTTCAAACGTATGAGCCTTCTCTGGTAAACGGTTTTACGGCTTTAGGGGTGGATGCTCAAGGGTACGGCCGCATTGTGTATACAGTTGAAAACGCAGGAGCGCGAGTTGCCGTGTATGATGGAGCGAGTTGGAGTATGACTGAAGTTAATCAAACACTACCTTCGCCTGACTATTCTCCGGTTTCGATAGCAGTCGGCACTGATGGACACGCTCGAATTGTGCAGAACGAGCAACTGGGTTCTGGCATGGTATATTCTGTTTTCGATGGAACAAACTGGGATGATGAATTTACTGGAAGTCCCGAAAATTCTTATACATCAACTATGTCCTTGAGCTTAGACGGATCAAATAATCCTCACATAAGTTATTATGCTACCGGACAAGATCTTGTTTATCTCTATAAGAGCGGGATGAGCTGGATCAGCCAGACAGTTGATTCCGCTGGGGATGTCGGGCAGAGTAGCTCTCTTGTTCTTGATTCACAGGGGTACGCGTATATAAGTTATCTTGCCTATACCGGTTCAGTGTGGAATATCAAACTCGCTCATTATAATGGTACCGGATGGGATTTACAGACACTTGCAACGAATGTTTACGCCGCTGGAAGAGAATCAGCGTTGGCTATTTATAATGATTACGTGTATGTTACTTTTGCTCAAGGCAGTGGCGATTTGGTCATGATGACCAACGCCCCCGAGGGTTTTGTCCCTGAGCCTGCGATGAATATCCTGGGGAAGATTCTTCTTTTTGGTCTCCCGGTGTTTATTATGCGGCAGAGGAAGAGAAATTAGGATGCGAGTTTTAAAACTATTCCCAAAATTTTTATTGGGTGTCATTCTTTTCCTATCCAGCAGTTTATCTTATGCCGCCTGGACCGAGCAAGTAGTAGATAACACGACGAATACACAGTTTATGTCTCTTGATATCGACAGCAATGGTTTTGTGCATATTAGCTATGAAGATTCATATAACGGCGTTCTTAAATACGCATCGTTCAACGGTACAGGCTGGAATTTACAAGTTGTTGACAGTGAAGAATACGTCGGTAGTTATACTTCTCTGTCCCTGAATGCGCAAGGGTACGCACGAATTAGCTATTATGATTCAGGAGGCACGAATCTTAAATATGCTTCTTATAATGGAATTGGTTGGACTTTACAAACCGTTGATGGCGCTTTAAGCGATGAGGGTGAGTATACTTCTCTTGAGCTTAATTCGCAAGGTTATGCACGGATAAGCTATCGGAGTGACTCAGGTGAAGCTCTCAAATACGCCTCCTTTAATGGTACAGGCTGGGATCTCCAGACAATTGATAACACGGAAAATGTTGGGTATTATACGTCCATTGCCCTAAATTCAAGCGGGTACGCCGGGGTAAGTTATTTCGACGTCAGCAATACTCAGCTGAAATACGCATCGTTCAATGGTACAGGCTGGGTTACTCAGACGATTGATACTGATGGTGCGAATGGATGGGATAATTCAGTCACTTTTAACGCTCAGGGATATGCACAGATAAGCTACAAAGGGAATGATGCTCTTAGGTTTGCATCATTTAATGGAAGTGGCTGGGTTATTCAAACCATCGATAGCGGGGGAATTGTTGGTTATCAAACTTCGCTTGCCCTTAATTCTCAGGGTTACGCGTATATTTCCTATATCGAGGAGATTTTAGATAAGGATACTACCTATAATTTAAAGCTAGCTTATTTTAATGGCACTGGCTGGGAAATTCAGACGCTCTATGCGAATCTTGCATCATTGGGAGGACTTCCTACTGATACGGCGCTTCATCTTTTTAATGACTATGTGTATGTTACATTCGCCAACAACGCGAATGATTTAATAACCGCGACCAACGCCCCCGAGGGTTTTGTCCCTGAGCCTGCGATGAATATCCTGGGGAAGATTCTTCTTTTTGGTCTCCCGGTGTTTATTATGCGGCAGAGGAAGAGAAATTAGGATGCGAGTTTTAAAACTATTCCCAAAATTTTTATTGGGTGTCATTCTTTTCCTATCCAGCAGTTTATCTTATGCCGCCTGGACCGAAACCGTCATTGACTCTACTGCTATGATGGGGAATATGTCCATTGATATCGATAGTAATGGGTATGTGCATATCGGTTACGTTGATAATTCCATGGGCCCTTTAAAATACGCCTTTTATAACGGTACGGGCTGGACTATACAAACTCCTGATGCAGTAACCCTTGCCGCAGATTCTCCGGCTTCGCTCGAACTTGATTCCCAAAACCACGCGCACATGAGTTATTGGGACGCGATCACAGGAACATTGAGGTACGCGTCTTATAATGGAACTGGTTGGACGTCTCAGGCTGTTGTTACGACCGGAGCGGAATTTCTTGGCGGCAGTCATTCGTTGGCATTGAATGCTCAGGGGTATGCGCAGATTGCTTATTACAATGACTTTGCCACAACCGCGAATCTTGCTTCTTTTAACGGCACTGGCTGGGCTTTACAGACAATTGATAATCCCGCAATGGTAGGCAGTTCTATTTCTATTGCTTTAGATACACAGGGATATGCTCAAATGAGCTATTACAATATAGATTCCGGTCGTCTTAACCTTTCTTTGTTCAACGGGACAGGCTGGGTTACTCAGCTCGTTGATGATACAGGAGGATCGGGCATGGATACGTCACTCGTTCTAGATAATGACGGATATGCGCAAATAAGTTACTACAACGGCCAAAGCGGAGTATTGAACTTTGCTTTTTATAACGGAACCGGTTGGACGATACAGATTGTTGATTCTGCAGCGAACAAGGGGGGCGGGACTTCTTTGGGTTTAGATACTCAAGGCTATGCGCACATAAGTTATATTCAGCATGCAGGAAGTATTTATAACTTAAATCTTGCTTCTTTTAATGGTACAGGCTGGGACATACAAACTCTATACACCAATATTGATACTTACGGAGGATCTCCTTCAGATACTTCGCTTGCGCTTTACAATGATTATCTGTATATCAGCTATGGCCACGATGGCCTTGCGATGACTACCAATTTTTCTGAAGGATTTGTCCCTGAGCCTGCGGTGAATATCCTAGGAAAGATTCTTCTTGGTTTCTTTCCATTGCTTTTAGTATTCCGGTATAAGATCAACTAAGTCCATATTCCTGCCTCCTATCACAAAAAAGCCAACAAAAATCTATATTTTATAATAACTTTTTAAATTATTTTAAGAAGTTGTTGACTAAATTATTTTGTTCCATTAGAATACTTTTACTTGTACTTCAGGCTTTTAAACATTTCCTAAAAAATCGTATAACAAAAAGGGGAAAAGCATGAAAACGCGGCGAATAATTTTGACGATTGCGTTACTTGTTTTTGTTTCTCAAACAGGATTTGCTTGGGATAGATTTTGGCTGGGCGATGGAGGGAGCATTTATTGGTCGAACCCGGATAACTGGATTGATACCAATGGAGATGTCGGCATTCCTCAGGACGGGGACAGCGTGTATCTGGTTGATCCTTCATTCCAGTCAGACGTAGTCTATGATATCTCTTCCGCGCCGCTGAACCTTATAGAAATTGATGGCGGAATCCGTTTTAATAAAGGACTTTTTGATAATGATATCCAAACATACGGACATCTTTTGATTGGGAATGCGGGAGTTGGTATTTTTGATCACAATGGAGCTACCAATACGGTAGGTACAGATCTCATTTTAGGCAACACCGCAACGAGCGAAGGAAATTATTATCTCTGGTCATACAACTGGAGCCCAGCTTTCCTGAAAGTTCAGGGTAACTCGATTATCGGTAACGGAGGAGCAGGATATTTCAGCCTTAATTCCGGTATTCACGAAATAGACGGTGACCTGATTATCGGAAAAGAATCTTCAGGGAACGGCACATACATGTTCACCGAAAATGATCCGTTTGGCGCAGACCATACGCTTACTGTTTCAGGGAGTACGATCGTAGGAGAATATGGCACAGGAATAGTCGAGCATGCTATTGGGCAAGCTAATCTAAACGGTGGATATCAAATCTGGCAGGCTCCTTGGGATCCTAATTGGACACAATCCGCTGGGCTTATTTTAGGTAAAGAGTCCGGGAGCAGGGGTACCTATAATTTGGCGAGCGGGAATTTGAATGTCGCGCATGCTACGATCGTCGGTGACTTGGGGCAAGGGCAGTTTAACTTAGGTTTTTTTGATGCTGATAGCGGAGCATACGCCGGAGACGGAGTGCATACGACCGGGGATTTGTATGTGGGGTATAATTCTGATATGGCCGCTTTATCGGAGTATAACCTATATTCCGGAATTGTAAATGTCGTAGGCGGCAATGGTTTGATGGGTTTTACGGTCATTGGCGGGAAAGATTATGGTCCGATTGGAGCCGGTGTGTTGAACCAGTATGGCGGATTACACGCGACAGGCGGTTTATTCTTATCGGATACTCAGGGAAGTACCGCAGGGTATAATCTTTTTGGAGGAAACTTGAATGTTGGCTGGGCCGGAACTTCAGTTGGCGGCGCAGGGGTTGGAAATTTTTACCAAAGTGGCGGTATTCATGCTACGCAGGATCTGTTGCTTGGCGTCAGTTCAACCAGCCATGGTCTGTATGAGCTTTGTGATAATGGTATTCTTTCCGCCCACAATGAATTTATAGGAAACGAAGGAACAGGAATTTTTAATCAGACAGGCGGGATAAATTACGTCGGATTTGATACCGGGGGTAATTCTTTTGGCGAGTTTTCTGAGTTGATCATTGGCAGATTTGCAAGCAGTAATGGTACGTATAATCTTTCCGGAGGGGAACTGTACGTTGCGCGCGAAATAGCAGGTGATGCGGGTGCGCTTGGTTCTGTAAACCAGTCGGGCAATAGCATTCATCAAATTTCTCAGGATTTGATTATCGGCCAAGACATAGGTTCAACCGGAACGTTTCTTCTGGGCGATTTTGCGCAATTGTCCGTAGGCGGCAATGTTTATCTTGGTGATGAAGGCGGTTCTGGTTCTTTCGAACAATCAGGCGCAAGTTCAGCGGGTTTTTCTCAGGATTTAATTATCGGCGCGCGTTCGGAAAGCGGCGATGGTTCTTCCGCTGCAAGCTCCGGTGTGTATACTCAGAGCGGAGGGGTTACCACGGTCGGCAATTTTCTTACATTGGGACAGCTTGTTAATACCATGGGTATTTATAATTTAAGCGGTGACGGCCAGCTGAGCGTGAATTACTGGGAGCTTATTGGTGAATCTGGAACAGGCACTTTTAATCAAGACGGCGGTACCCATTTTGTCCAGGATGATCTTTATCTCGGGCATAATCCCGATGGTTTTGGGTCCTATAACTTGACAAGCGGCGATTTGAATGTCGGTTGGGAATATATAGGAAGGTGGGGCACTGGCGTTCTTACCCAGGACGGCGGAACGAACACAATACGTCATCATTTTAATATTGCCGCGGAAGCAGGCAGTACAGGCACCTATTATCTGAATAATGGCAGTTTATACGTGGGTGACAGCAGTGATATTTTCTTTATCGATGCTTTTGTCGGATTTTTAGGGAACGGGTATTTTTATCAGGCAGGAGGAACACATACCGTTGGCATTGACCCGTTCCAGAATACGGGAAATCTTGTGATCGGTTTTCAGCCCGGAAGTTACGGAGAATATATTCTTGGAGAAGATCAGTTGCTGCTGAGTTCAAAACCTCTTTCGCTGAGCATGGCTTCAATTGCCGGGCCCGTACTTACCGTGTATGGGAATGAGGAGATTGGCGTTGGGGGAACCGGATATTTTGAGCAAAACAACGGCAGTATCCATACCGTTTCGGATTCTTTATTTCTCGGCAAGTCGTTTGATACATGGGTGAATGAGGGGACAGACGAAGAGCCAAGCTGGGTAATTGAGAAAACGTATGGCCAGGGTGATTATGTCATGAACGGGGGTTATCTTTCCGTAGGCAATGTTTTATTTCTTGGTTTTGAAGGTGATGGAACAAATACCGCGAGTACTTTTACCCAAGATGGCGGCAGCGTATTTGTCGCCACTGATTTGAATATCGGACAGATGGAAGGAAGCAGTGGTGCGTATGCACTTTCTGACAAAGTAGAATCAGCAGAGCTTTCTGTTGGAAGGAACTTGAATGTTGGCCTTGATGGAACCGGAACATTTCAACAAGATGGCGGAACTGTTCAGGTTGGGCAGGGATTAATCGTTGGCACCGGCGCAACAGGCAGCGGTTCTTACTTTTTAGGCCGGGGAGCAGTTGGCGCTGGCTGGCTTCATGTCGGAGTGTTTGGCCCTGGCACTTTTACCCAACAGGGTGGAGACGTTATGGTAGCTGAGAATGTTTCGCTGGGGAACGGCTCAGGCACAGGATATGGTACCTATATATTACAGGATTCTCCGGGTCCTGCGACTTTAACTACGAAGTTTCTTAATATCGGAGGCTGGGGAGTCGGTAAATTTATCCAGAATTCTGGAACACTTACCGTGCAGAACGGATTTATAGTGAACAGCGTTTTTGATGATGGAACTGCTGCTGGCCGGAGCACGTTCTCTCTGAACGGCGGATTTTTAGATATGCAGGGGAATGAAATTAAGATTGGGACTGAGAATGCCGGGTATTTTGAGCAGAACGGCGGGGTATTCCAATACGCAGGCGCTCTATACCTAGGAGACCGCAGCAATGCGTACGGCAAATACATAATGACCGAAGGTACATTAACCGGCGGCGGTTTATCGCTTGGTGAATGGGGAGGAACTGGTGAGTTTTTCCAGCATGGCGGTACAGTTACCGTTAACAGTTTGCAGTTAGCCCGGCAGAGTGATCCCTGGGCTTCCCATGGGAACTATTATTTACATTCCGGTAATTTGTCTACAGTGGATTCTGTCGTAGGTGAAAAAGGTGTTGCTGTTTTTATGCAGGCAGGAGGCAACCATTCAGTCTCGAATATAGTAAACATCGCTCATCAAACAGGCAGTCAAGGTATCTATGAATTGAATAACCCAGGTGTTTTGAGTTCCAACGAACTTCGGGTCGGTCTTAGCGGTGAAGGAACTTTCAAGCAGTATGGAGGAATAAACACAGTTACCCAGAGTCTTTGGATGGGCGGGAATACATCAGGGTTTGGTACTTATTTGCTCACTGACGGCATGCTTTCAAGCGCTTTTGCCACTATCGGCGGAGCAGGCAAGGGAACATTCATCCAGGATGGCGGTATTTATGCGATTACCGAAGGCATGAAGTTAGGAGAGCATACAACAGGGGAAGGGACTTACACGATCAATGCGGGTACTCTGCATGGCGGGAAAACAATTATGGTTGGCGATGGCGGCAAAGGAACATTAAATATAAACGGAGGTATTGTTGCCGCGGGTGTTATTCATAATAACGATACCATTAATCTCGGTGGCAGCGGGGCGACAGTCAACGCGGCGGTGAACAACTATGGTACTGTGAGAGCAACAAATGCTTCAGTAAACTTTTATGGAGATTTCAATAACTATGGAGTGATTGTAAGCGATCCTTCAGTGCTCCAGTTTGACAATTTAACGATTGCCGCGGCAGGATATATTCAGGCGGCAGACGGCGATACCTATCGCATCGCCGGCAACTTTTTTAACACAAGCACCCAGAATACCCTCTGGAATACTTTTTCAAGCATCGGAGGGGATATTTTCGGAGCCACTCTTGATTTTAGCTTGACCGGCGGACATACCTTCGCGCTTGCCGGAGCAGATTTAGGCGATACCCTTACTGGTTTTCACAATAACTTTGCCTGGAAGAGTTTAGACTTAACCCGGGTTACTTTCCTTTCGCTTGAGGATGGAAATAGCGGTAATGTTGGTGCCGCTTTTTACGCAGGAGTAATCCTTGGGTTAAACGATTATGGGACAGGCACCTTGGGTAATATCTATGGAAATGGTCTGAATATGTATTACTTGGCATCTTTACCTGAGAATGCGTACTTAAATTCCGGTACCTATAATTTAGTCAACGGAGGACAGCTTATTCCTGTTCGCGCGGTTCCTGAGCCTCTCTCGATGTTCCTGTTTGGATTGGGCGGAGTAGTCATGGCTTTACGCAGGCAAAGAAAATAATTGGCTTACTATGGAAAGAATAAGGAGGTAGTGATGGGAGTAAAAAGATTGTTCTTTGTTTTAGTCCTTCTTCTGTGCGCGTTTCAAGCGCACGCTGAGCTTCCCTGGACTGACCAGCCGTTTGATACGGGAACAGGGAATCAGTACATACAGTCGCCGGGCGGTTCCAAATATTGGTCGGCTGGGAAATTTGAGCTTGATCAAGCGTATACTCTCGACAGTATTACCGGGTACATAAGAGTTTTAAGCGGGTCAAATTCCTATCCGGGTATCTTTGATATTGTAATTTATGATCCGGCTGTTTCAGCGGATTTACCGGGCCTTGAAAAATATCGAGGTTCTTTTGAGCTTACCGCGAATGATACGGTTAATGCATGGCGGGGAATCTCCGGGCTTGATTGGGAGCTGAGTGCCGGAACATATTGGGTGGCGTTTGAGGCTTTGAGCACTACTGTTGACAGCAGAGCGCGTATGGCGCGCTTAGATACTGATTCTCCTCATTTTCAAGAAGCATTATTGAAATATGTGGCTAAAGAGCCATCTCATCCGGATGTTTGGGCTCCAACTGTTGACGACGGTTTTGCGGTGCGGATGACCGGAAACCCAGTAGTTCCTGAGCCTCTCTCGATGTTCCTGTTTGGATTGGGCGGCATCGGCCTTGTAGCTGGAAGGTTTCATAAGAAAAAATAAGCATCTTTTTCAAAGATATAAAAAGGCAGAGTTTCGTAAGAGGCTCTGCCTTTTTTCATTGAAGTTGAAGGACGCCTGGTTCTTACAAGTTACTTTCTCGAGGCGTTTTCCTTTTCTTTATTTTATCCTGTTACCGAAACCCAATTTTACCGTATTTTATATCTTCTGGCATTCTTTTATTTGTGCTATACTTCTTTTATGAGCGTCAAAAGTTCAGGATTTATTCCCAGGAGATTCCTCATGTTTCTTTTCTTTTCTGTAGTTTTTCTTCTGTATTCTGAAATACTTCATGCTGCCTGGACAGAGCAGATAGTGGATACTACATCTTCAGTGCATATGTCTTTGGATATTGATTCTTCAGGCCGGGTACATTTAAGTTATCGCGATCAGACCAACGAGGATTTGCGGTACGCTTATTTTAATGGAACAAATTGGATTATCCAGACCGTCGACAGTCCTGGAGATGTTGGACACTATACTTCGTTGGAGGTTAGCGCTTCTGGGTATGGACGAATAAGCTACTCAGATGATGGGTATCAGTTGAAATACGCGTCTTTTAACGGTACTGGCTGGGAAATCCAAATTGTTACAACCGAGAATTTTCCTTATACACCTACTTCTTTAGCCTTGGATGCCACTGGTTACGGGCGAGTCAGCTTTATAGATATAACCAGTAACCAAAGCTACGCGGAATTTAACGGAACCGGGTGGGTTGTGCAGGATGTCGCTCCCGGGAATGACGGAAGTCCTAATGGTTCAATTACGCTTGACTCGAGCGGTTATGCCCGGATGAGCTATATGGATGTTAATAGTTTTTTGAAATACGCCGTCTTTAACGGAACCGGCTGGGATATCCAAACGGTTGATACCAATAGCGGCCTTTTTCGTGATTCAATTGCGTTAAATGCCCAAGGGTATGCGCAAATTAGCTATCTTGATTATTATACCGAAACCCTTAAGTATGCTTCCTACAACGGCACAGGCTGGACAATCCAGTCTGTTGATACAGCCCTGGGCATGGGGGGAGCAAGTGTTTCTTCTTCACTTGTTTTAGATAGTAATGGTTACGCGTACATAACTTATTTCCGCGAGGTTTCATTGCGATGGGATTTAATGCTTTCTCATTTTAACGGCACAGGCTGGGAGCTTGAAACGATTTATACTCATGTGGCTGCCTGGGGCGGTGCCCCTACTGATACGGCAATCGCTCTCTACAACGATTATGTTTATATAACTTATGCGCAAACCGGGGGAGAACTTGCGGTTACCACCAACGCTCCGGCCGGCTTTGTTCCGGAGCCGGGCCTTGGTTTTTTTGGAAAAATTATTTTTCTCGGCATTCCACTTATTTTTCTGCGGCGCAAAAAAGGAAATTAACATGTGCTCTCGTAAGACGATTTTGAGAATCTCACTTTTTGTTTTTTTTCTGGCGCACGAATTTTCTTTTTTCCCTGTTGTTTATGGGGCATGGACCACTTATATTGCTGATAGTACTCTGACGCTTCCGGCTACGAGTATGTCGCTCGATGTTGATTCAAACGGTTTTGTTCACATTAGTTACGTTGAGCAGGGCGGGTCTGTTGTGAAGCATGCTCAATGGAATGGCAGTGTTTGGAATGTTAGTGAACTTGCGGGCGGCCTGGAAGGAGGCATAACAACATCAATTGCTGTTAATGCCCAGGGGTATCCCCGGATTGCGTATTCCGATAGCTCTGGTTTTGTCATGTGTGCAACTTTTTCTGGTGGTGGCTGGAGTAATGCTACCGTATGGGACCAAGCAGTTTCAGGGGTACCCGCAGAGGTTTCTTTAGCATTGAATGACCAAGGTGACGCTCGGATAAGTTTTTATGATACGGCAGGCGAAAATTTAAAGTATGCTTCGTTCAATGGTACCGATTGGGTTTTGTCGAATATTGCCGTGTCTGGACAAGTAGGAAGGGCAAGTTCGATTGAATTAGCTGGCAATGGCTATGCCCGGATAAGCTACTATGATGAGACAAGCACTACTTTGCAGTATGCTGCCTATAACGGTACAGGCTGGAGCATTCAAACGATCGCAACAGGAATTTTTGTGTATAACGGAACCGCGTATGATTCTCTTGCGTTAGACAGCAGCGGATATGGCCATATGAGTTATTTTAAGTCAGGATCAGGATTGTACTATGCTTCTTTTAACGGAACCGGCTGGGTTAGTCAAGTGGCGGATTCGAATGAAATGGCAGGGTCTCCCAATTCCCTTGTACTTGATTCTTTTGGCTATGCCTACATTAGTTATTTCCAAGATACGGGTGATGCGTACATAGTAAAGCTTGCGCATTTTAACGGCACGGGCTGGGATGTGCAAACTTTGTACAATAATCTTCCGTACGGCGGGATGCCCACGGAAAGTTCCCTTGGGATTTATCAGGATTACGTGTATTTTACTTTTATGAACGAGAACGGTGATTTGATTCTTACCACCAACGCTCCAGCCGGCTTTGTTCCGGAGCCGGGGCTTGGCATCGCAGGAAAGATTCTATTGTTTTCTTTGCCGCTATTTGTTATCTTCCGCCGCAGGAAAGATACGCGTATTGTTTTGCAGAATCAGCAAGAAATATGATATACTACTTGTGTGGGGAGGATTTATGTCCAGTGGTTCTGTATTGTTAAATATCGGTAAGTTTTTCTTTATCTACCTTCTATTCTTTTATCCACACAATGCCTATGCCGCCTGGACCCAGCAAATCGTCGATAGCTCCATCGATGCCCGGTATATGTCCTTAGATATCGATAACAGCGGCTTTGTGCATCTCAGTTACTACGATGATACCAACGACAACCTCAAGTATGCATACTTTAATGGCGCCAACTGGGTTCTTCAAACCGTAGATTCTGAATACAACGTTGGAATTGACAGTTCGTTACGGCTTACTTCTGATGGATACGCGCGGATAAGCTATGCGCGAGCTGGTACGGCAGGTGTGCGGGCTTTACGCTATGCGGAATATAACGGAACTGGATGGACTACCTCTTCGATTGTTGGCGGCAGTGGCGGTGCGTATGGAAACAATTCTCTTGAGCTTACTTCAGAAGGGTATGGACGGGTAAGTTTTCAGGATCAAACCACAGGGGGATTGCAGTATGCCTCATATAATGGGACAACTTGGACTGTGTCAATGGTTGACTCAAGCATATCGGCTGGAGCCATGTCGGCGATAGCACTGAATACCCAAGGGTACGCACGGATTGCTTACAATGAGTATGACGGCGATGACTTAAAATACGCGTCTTTTAACGGCACTGGCTGGGAAATCCAGACAGTTGCAGATACAGGACATGTAGGTGATAATCCTTCCCTTGCTTTAAACGCTCAGGGATACGCGCGGATAAGTTACCAGGATAACAATGATTATTTTCTAAAATATGCCCAGTATAACGGCACTGGCTGGGAAGTGTATCGGGTTGATTCTACGATTGTGAGCGGAGCCAGCAATTCTCTTGCTTTAGACGCTTCTGGGTATGCTTATATAAGTTATATTGAAAATCTTGACGCGTTAGGGGTTCATAATCTTAAGCTCGCCCATTTTAACGGGACAGGCTGGGATATAGAGACATTGTATACGAATATTTCAAATCTCAGCGGTCAGACAGAGATGTCTTTGGGTATGTACAACAACTACGTGTATATTACTTTTGCTCAAGGAAATCGCGACCTTGTAGTAGTTACCAACGCCCCAGCCGGCTTTGTTCCGGAGCCTCCATTAGATATGCTTGGAAAGGTGTTGTTCTTTAGTCTGCTGTTTCTTTTCTTCTGGGGTTATAAGAGAAAGGCTAAGGCTTAGCATGGCGGTATGTATCAGGTTTCTAGGCACAGCATGATATGATGATGACACGAATCCGGGTAATGCGGTTTCTTCTATTGAGTTTTTTCCTTTTAACCGGAATATTGTATAGCAAGGCTGAGGAGGGTATAGTTATGCAAATAAGCAGTCCAGAATTTCAGCATAATCAGGCGATTCCCAGGAAATTTACCTGTCAAGGAGACGATATAAACCCTACGCTTATTATAAGCGGAATACCGAAAGAAACGAAAAGTCTTGCGCTGATTGTTGATGATCCAGACGCTCCTAGGGGAACCTGGATTCATTGGGTTGTGTATAATATGCCGGTGCTTGAGCGCATTGAGGAAGATAGTATTCCTGGAACGCAAGGGGTAAATAGCGCCGGAGAATTCACATACCATGGTCCATGTCCACCTTCAGGAACTCACCGTTATTTTTTTAAAGTGTATGCCCTGGACACAGAACTGAACCTAAACGCAGGTATTGCTAAGGCTGATTTAGAGCAGGCTATACAAGGGCATGTTCTTGATAAAGCTGAGCTTATTGGGTTATATAAAAAAGAACAGTAACCTTTAGAGATCTTATTGGAGTTCATAACTCAATATTCAGAGTTTTCAGTTGCATGAAAGTAAAAGCAGCGCAGGATAACGAAAGAGGTGGTATTCTTGGTTGTTTCAAGGTGAAATGGCATACGTGATTCGTGGATAAGAACAATCGATTTATGAGTTTTTTTGGTTATTTTTTGTGGGTTTTTCTGGTTGTAAATCTTCTTATGCCCTCATGCTTTGCTGCCTGGACTGAAGCAATTATTGATTCTTCCAATGATGCTGGCAGGATGTCTATTGACATCGATAGCTTAGGACGCGCGCATATAGGATATACAGACGAGAACAGCGGACCATTGAAGTACGCTGTTTATAATGGTACAGATTGGGTTGTGCAAATTGTTGATGCAGACAATCTTGCCGCGACTTCACCGGTTTCGCTCGAACTTGATTCCCAAAACCACGCGCACATGAGTTATTGGGACGCAATTACTGGAACCGTACGCTATGCTTCATTTAATGGTACTGGCTGGACCCTGCAATCTGTTACTGGTAGTGGGACGGAATTTATAAGTGGGAATCAATCATTAGCATTGAACGCGCAAGGATACGCCCAGATTACTTTTTCACAGGATCTTACTGCCACAATTCACCTTGCTTCTTACAATGGAACCGGCTGGGATATGCAGACAGTTAATAACCCTGAGATGCTGGGCGGTCCTGTTTCTCTTGCATTGAATGCGCAAGGGTACGCTCAAATGGCTTACCAGAATATAGATACGACTGGTCTTGATTTTGCTTCTTACAACGGCAGCGATTGGGTTACCCAGCATGTGAGTATAGGTGGCGGAGTTTACAGTAATTCTCTTGCTTTGGATAATGACGGTTATGCGCAGATTAGTTACTACAACGGCCAAAGCGGAGCATTGACCTTTGCTTTTTACAACGGAACCGGTTGGACGATCCAGGTCGTTGATTCTGGAGCAAATGAGGGAGGCGGGACTTCTTTAGGTCTTGATTCTCAGGGGCATACCTACATAAGCTATATCCAAAAAGTAGGAAGTATTTATAACTTAAGGCTTGCTTCTTTTAATGGCACGGGCTGGGATGTGCAAACTTTGTATAGCAATATTGATACCGCTGGTGGTTATCCTTCAGATACTTCGCTTGCGCTTTACAATGATTACCTTTACATTGCCTATGGACATGGCGGGCTTGCTATGACTACCAATTTTTCCGAAGGATTTGTTCCTGAGCCTGCGGCGGATATTTTAGGGAAGATTCTCTTCCTCAGCCTGCCTGTATTCTTTATATGGCAGAGGAAGAGCAATTAACATGCGCCTGCGAAATTTGATGCTTCGATTCTTAGGTATCATTTCTTTTGGTTTGGTGATTATTCTTTGTTTGCCTACTGCTTATGCCGCCTGGACCCAGCAAATCGTCGATAGCTCCATCGATGCCCGGTATATGTCCTTAGATATCGATAACAGCGGCTTTGTGCATCTCAGTTACTACGATGATACCAACGACAACCTCAAGTATGCATACTTTAATGGCGCCAACTGGGTTCTTCAAACCGTAGATTCTGAATACAACGTTGGAATTGACAGTTCGTTACGGCTTACTTCTGATGGATACGCGCGGATAAGCTATGCGCGAGCTGGTACGGCAGGTGTGCGGGCTTTACGCTATGCGGAATATAACGGAACTGGATGGACTACCTCTTCGATTGTTGGCGGCAGTGGCGGTGCGTATGGAAACAATTCTCTTGAGCTTACTTCAGAAGGGTATGGACGGGTAAGTTTTCAGGATCAAACCACAGGGGGATTGCAGTATGCCTCATATAATGGGACAACTTGGACTGTGTCAATGGTTGACTCAAGCATATCGGCTGGAGCCATGTCGGCGATAGCACTGAATACCCAAGGGTACGCACGGATTGCTTACAATGAGTATGACGGCGATGACTTAAAATACGCGTCTTTTAACGGCACTGGCTGGGAAATCCAGACAGTTGCAGATACAGGACATGTAGGTGATAATCCTTCCCTTGCTTTAAACGCTCAGGGATACGCGCGGATAAGTTACCAGGATAACAATGATTATTTTCTAAAATATGCCCAGTATAACGGCACTGGCTGGGAAGTGTATCGGGTTGATTCTACGATTGTGAGCGGAGCCAGCAATTCTCTTGCTTTAGACGCTTCTGGGTATGCTTATATAAGTTATATTGAAAATCTTGACGCGTTAGGGGTTCATAATCTTAAGCTCGCCCATTTTAACGGGACAGGCTGGGATATAGAGACATTGTATACGAATATTTCAAATCTCAGCGGTCAGACAGAGATGTCTTTGGGTATGTACAACAACTACGTGTATATTACTTTTGCTCAAGGAAATCGCGACCTTGTAGTAGTTACCAACGCCCCAGCCGGCTTTGTTCCGGAGCCTCCATTAGATATGCTTGGAAAGGTGTTGTTCTTTAGTCTGCTGTTTCTTTTCTTCTGGGGTTATAAGAGAAAGGCTAAGGCTTAGCATGGCGGTATGTATCAGGTTTCTAGGCACAGCATGATATGATGATGACACGAATCCGGGTAATGCGGTTTCTTCTATTGAGTTTTTTCCTTTTAACCGGAATATTGTATAGCAAGGCTGAGGAGGGTATAGTTATGCAAATAAGCAGTCCAGAATTTCAGCATAATCAGGCGATTCCCAGGAAATTTACCTGTCAAGGAGACGATATAAACCCTACGCTTATTATAAGCGGAATACCGAAAGAAACGAAAAGTCTTGCGCTGATTGTTGATGATCCAGACGCTCCTAGGGGAACCTGGATTCATTGGGTTGTGTATAATATGCCGGTGCTTGAGCGCATTGAGGAAGATAGTATTCCTGGAACGCAAGGGGTAAATAGCGCCGGAGAATTCACATACCATGGTCCATGTCCACCTTCAGGAACTCACCGTTATTTTTTTAAAGTGTATGCCCTGGACACAGAACTGAACCTAAACGCAGGTATTGCTAAGGCTGATTTAGAGCAGGCTATACAAGGGCATGTTCTTGATAAAGCTGAGCTTATTGGGTTATATAAAAAAGAACAGTAACCTTTAGAGATCTTATTGGAGTTCATAACTCAATATTCAGAGTTTTCAGTTGCATGAAAGTAAAAGCAGCGCAGGATAACGAAAGAGGTGGTATTCTTGGTTGTTTCAAGGTGAAATGGCATACGTGATTCGTGGATAAGAACAATCGATTTATGAGTTTTTTTGGTTATTTTTTGTGGGTTTTTCTGGTTGTAAATCTTCTTATGCCCTCATGCTTTGCTGCCTGGACTGAAGCAATTATTGATTCTTCCAATGATGCTGGCAGGATGTCTATTGACATCGATAGCTTAGGACGCGCGCATATAGGATATACAGACGAGAACAGCGGACCATTGAAGTACGCTGTTTATAATGGTACAGATTGGGTTGTGCAAATTGTTGATGCAGACAATCTTGCCGCGACTTCACCGGTTTCGCTCGAACTTGATTCCCAAAACCACGCGCACATGAGTTATTGGGACGCAATTACTGGAACCGTACGCTATGCTTCATTTAATGGTACTGGCTGGACCCTGCAATCTGTTACTGGTAGTGGGACGGAATTTATAAGTGGGAATCAATCATTAGCATTGAACGCGCAAGGATACGCCCAGATTACTTTTTCACAGGATCTTACTGCCACAATTCACCTTGCTTCTTACAATGGAACCGGCTGGGATATGCAGACAGTTAATAACCCTGAGATGCTGGGCGGTCCTGTTTCTCTTGCATTGAATGCGCAAGGGTACGCTCAAATGGCTTACCAGAATATAGATACGACTGGTCTTGATTTTGCTTCTTACAACGGCAGCGATTGGGTTACCCAGCATGTGAGTATAGGTGGCGGAGTTTACAGTAATTCTCTTGCTTTGGATAATGACGGTTATGCGCAGATTAGTTACTACAACGGCCAAAGCGGAGCATTGACCTTTGCTTTTTACAACGGAACCGGTTGGACGATCCAGGTCGTTGATTCTGGAGCAAATGAGGGAGGCGGGACTTCTTTAGGTCTTGATTCTCAGGGGCATACCTACATAAGCTATATCCAAAAAGTAGGAAGTATTTATAACTTAAGGCTTGCTTCTTTTAATGGCACGGGCTGGGATGTGCAAACTTTGTATAGCAATATTGATACCGCTGGTGGTTATCCTTCAGATACTTCGCTTGCGCTTTACAATGATTACCTTTACATTGCCTATGGACATGGCGGGCTTGCTATGACTACCAATTTTTCCGAAGGATTTGTTCCTGAGCCGGGATTAGGGATGTTTGGAAGAATTTTGTTTTTTAGCCTGCCTTTCTTTTTTGTATTTCACCGTGCGAGTGGGAAGAAAGGGAATAACGGGTTACCAGAGAATCGGATACCCTGATTGCTTGAGATGAATGCGGGGACGTGCGTAACTTCAAAAACAACCACCTTGGGTTTTTTCAAGAAATTTTAGGCATATAAAACAATTTATGGTATAATTTTATAAACAATTGAATCAATGGGAAAATTTCAGTTAAAGTCACTTGAGCAAGTTTCAATTACCCGTAAAATATCCGCGCTCTTTATTCTTATCGCAGTTTTTCCGTTTGCCGCTCAGGTAATCTTTTTCTTCTACGTTCAGCATAAGATTGAATTAAACTCCGACCACCTTCTTCTTATGGCGCTTTTTTCCGGCGTGTTTATTTTGATCGGATTTTTCGGTATCCGGCAAGTCCTTTCGCACCTTCTCCAGATATACCAGATTGCCAAAAAAGTTCCGAAAGGTATTGGCAATGAACAAGGGATTGAGCAGGCAACGGATAATGAGATTGCCCAGATTGCGCGGTCTTTTAACGATGTAGTTTCAAAACTTGAAACAACGATAAAAGAGCTTGAGAAATCAAGAGGAACTCTTCAGGACGTGTTAATTAAGACTGCTCGGGGAGTGTCTTTCAGCGAGAATTTGAACGCGTTCCTTGAGCTCATCTTGCAGACAACGGTAACCGCGCTTTCTGCGCAAGGTGGGGTGCTTCTGTTGCTCGATGAAACAACAAAAAAATTTACGATCAAAACTTCTTATGGTTTGGAAAATTCTCAGCTGATTCGCTTGGGACAGATTCCGTTTGAGAGTGATGTTGATAATTGGATTTTAGTCCAGAGGCGGCCGCTCCTTATTCCGCGTTTGCAGCGCACGACAATTCCTTCGCAGAGTTCGGATCCTGCCTTGGAGCTTCCATTTATTTGTGTTCCTCTGATTTTTCAGAATGCCATCATCGGAGCTTTGGCAATCAATAACCGGGAAAGGGAAGGAAGCTTCAGCGAAGAGGAGATGATTATTCTTTCGAATATTTCAGCTCAGGTTGCTCTTGCGATCATGAATGCGAAATTGAACGCCGATACCCAAAAGTCATACCTCGAAACGATTACTGCTTTAGCCTTAGCCGTAGAAGCGAGGGATATGTATAGTCGGGGCCATTCCGATCGGGTTGGAGATTACGCGGTAAAAATAGCTGCTCAGCTTGGGCTTGGAGATGAGAAGATAAAAATCGTAAAAGACGCGGCTCAGTTGCATGACGTGGGCAAGATAGGGATCAGCGACGATATTCTTAAAAAACCAGCGGAATTGAACGGGTATGAGTGGGAAATTATGCGGCAACATCCGGTTATTGGAGAAGGGATTATTATTCCGCTTCGGGGGTTTTCGGTCCTGAGGGATCCTATCCGCCACCACCACGAATGGCTCAACGGAGAAGGATATCCGGACCATCTGCGCGGCGATGCGATTTCCATTGAAGCAAAGATACTCGCGGTTGCCGATTCATTTGACGCGATGACAACCGACCGGCCATACCGCAAGGCAATGAGTCATCAACAGGCAAAGGAAGAACTGCTACGCTGTCAGGGAACCCGCTATGATCACTCGATTGTCGAGGCACTTATCCGAGCGCTCGCGCTATAATCACACGATACATTCAAATAAAAAAGGGATGGCTTTGCGCCATCCCTTTGGTAATTAGTAATGAAAAGAAAGGTGTGTTTTTAAACCTTTGTGTTCCGCCGAGTGAGTCTTCTGCCAATAAGTCCAACCCCGCCTAAAAGGAATAATGCTGAACTGATTGGTTCGGGAACCGCGTTTATCGTAAAACGAGTACAGCCGGCTCCTTCAAGTTTTGGCGCGCCTGATGGATATGCACTGAAAAATTTCGCCTGGACTCCCCAGTCTCCAGCCTGACGGATATTGCCGCTAAACCAGTTAGCCGGAGTAAGCCAGAGATTACGCACGCCGCCTGTCGTATCTTCCTGAGCGATTTCAAATAATTCGTCAAACGAAGAGAAATCGCTTAAAAACCAGAATGTATTTGTTTTGTCCGTCAAGATATTGAGATTCGGGATATGCACAAAAAGATGGGGAAGGTCATTGTATCCGTAAGCATCTGTTTTTTGGGCTGTTGTTGCAGTATTCTGGGTCATATACATATAAAATGTGTCGACTTCAGCAAATACGCAAGTGCCGCAGAGTAAAACCATTGCGATCAGAAGAAAAAATCTTTTAGCCATGAGATACCAGTCCTTTCTATTAGTGGTTACTAGGTAAAATACATTGGGCATTACTATACCTCTGGTGTATGATAATGTCAAGTACTTTCTGCTGGCAAGCATTTTTGTACATAATCACTTGCATACTTATTATCATTAATGGCGTAACAGTATGAATAGCAATATGTTATATGCTAATATCTGAACCAGTGTTTGTTTGGATATCCAAAGAATGACTGTTTCTCCAAAGATGAGGATAAGGAATCATAAAATGAGTGATATAAATAACTAAAAAAAGTTTTTTAAAAAGTATTGACAAAACTCAGGCTTATGGTATAGTCAATGCACCTCATTAGGTTGGCACTATTAGGTCATTATTCAGGCATTTAAAAATTTGAGCAATGAGAAAACTTATTTTTATCGCAATTTTTTGCAGCATATCTTTCCTTTCTTTTGCCACCGAAACTCCGGATGGGTTTAAATGGTACATGACTGATTATCAGGATGTTCTTCAGAGGATAAATTTTCATCTTACGGACACTCCGTATTTATATCTTCATTTTCCTCAGCCAGTTCGTTTGGGCAGTTTAACATTTTCCCAGTGGATTGATAGTGCTGGTTTTGTCACCCAGGATACTCGGTGGGTGGGATGGCCTACGGAAGATGTGCCATACCAGGATTTATGGATTACTCTGAATTGGAATGATATTCCGAAGATTGAAGGCTGGTGGCGCGTACAGGGAACGAATCTTTCATTCACAAATGGTTTGCGTTTAGGCTGTACCGCTTTCCGGTTTGCTCCAGAGCCGGTCAGTTTTCTGCTTTTTCTTTTCGGTGGAGCAGGGCTTATCGGAGGGAAGATCCGGCTCCGGAGAGATGTAAAATAAAAGATATGCTTTGGCATATCGTGGTATATATTGATATACTTAAGACAGTACTGAAATGATCAAAGGAGAGACGATGATTAAAAAATGCATGATGCTGAGTTTATTGTTCTGCCTGGGCGCGCAAGCTATCCTCTATGCTGAGACGATAAGTTTTATCAACTTTGAAAGCGAAATTTTGCAAGGTGTTGATGGCAATACTTCCAGCTGGTCAGTTGATCGAAGCCTGGTTAATCTCGGCACAAGAAACTGGAGCCTTTTAGGCGGAGATGCCAGAATTTTTGCCAGAGGAGGAGGCAATCTTTCACACCGTGGCGACCGTGGGTTAGGCGTTTGGGGCGGAGAGAATGACGAAATTGATGGTTATGGTATCCGCAACGAAGCCTTGGTTATTAAGTTCGAAAAACCATACTATTTACAGTCTTTGGAAGTGCGTTCTTTGTTTCAGGAAGCCGATGGTATTGAAAAAGCAAGAGTGCGGCTCTTTCTGGGAGGGAGCGCCCTTTCTTTTTATGACTTGGTTGCCGAACAAGCAACGGGAACCGATGGCATCAAAACTTTGAGTTTTGATACACCGATCATGATCGACGCTTTACGATTTTTTGTTCCCAGGGGGACTTGTTCTTCATGTTACAGTGAGTTTGCTTTGGCAAAATTAAATGTTACCGCGACCCCTGAGCCAGTGAGTGTGTCATTATTCCTGCTTGGCGGAGGAGCGTTGGCGCTTAGAAAGCGTTTTTCAAGAAGGAGAACAGCATGAAAAAAGAATTGTTTCTTTTTTTCATCTGTACGGTTTTTTTTATGTGTGCAAACACAGCACATGCTGGACAACTGCGGCTTATTACCGACGATACGACATATAGCAACGCTTCTTCTGACCCTTGGTTTCATGAAGGGTTTGTGACTGAAAAGACAGATTTTACGCTCAACCTGGTCAATACTTTTACCAACAAGACAATTCAAGACGCAAAACTAGTATTGGCTGTTCCGTATGCGGTTGATCCGGGAAGTTGGTCAATACAAATTGGTTCCGATACGTACGATTATACTTATTTTTCCACTGCCCATTCCGGGAGTCATCCGTATCTGACCGGAAATAACGGGATATACCAAAATGCTTTTTGGGTGGAATATAGCGTTGGTAATCTTGCTGAGTATGATCATTTGCTCGGCGGAGCTGATACCGTAAGTTTGAATGTTAAGATTGCGAATGCCCCGGCTGGTTTCTTGTTGCATTTTGATGGGTATGGCTCAACCAGTAATCCCGGCAGGGTATTTGTTCCTTATTCAGAAGATTTGACCGTGAAAACAGCCCCTGAACCCGTCAGTGCTTCATTATTCTTTCTTGGCACCGGGGTTTTTGTCGCCCGACGGATGAAGAGAAAAGTAGAGACTAAATAGTGGGAAAAACTTTTCCAAGAAGAGGAGAAATAACGATGCGAATGATAACAGTGATTATGCTTGCTTTGGCGTTATTGTCTGTCTATTCTGATAAGGGTTTTGCTGTTGCGCTTGAACCTTTTGATGCCATTGAGACAGGGTATTGGGAGAATTCCAACTGGATTGCGACCGATACTTTTTCTTATCATCAGAAACCGTGGGTATTTTTTAAGATACCGGGGAATTATGTTTTTGGTACCTTTGGCGGTAACTACAACGGTGGAACCGTGAATTCAACCTGGGTACATTTGGCAAGCGCTTTTTCGCAGGATACCGTTCCTGCTGCGCCGTATGTTGATTGGGATCCGGTGCTGTGCAATGGCAACAACGGTCATTATTTAAGTTTTACTGACAATCGTTGGTTTGGTTTAAACGGTAACCCAGAGGTTCGAAGGGTAGGGGATTGGAGCATCAATCTTATTACTGTGCTTACCAACGACGGTAACTATGTTACTACTCTTGGAGGAAATATCTCAAAGATGACCATTACTCCAGAGCCGGCAAGTGTGGCGTTATTTTTATTGGGCGGTATCGGTCTTGTCGCCGGAAGGCTCCGTAAGAAAAAATAAGCATTTTTTTTGAAGATCCCAAGAGGGAGGGTTTCGTAAGAGACCCTCCCTCTTTTTTTAGCCTCTTGTATTTAATTATCAATTCTTTTATGCTATACTTTGCGTATGTTGGGGAAACCGCATAAGGCTTGTACTTTGGAAGTTTTTTTACTTTATTTTTCTCTCATGTTTTTTCTATTACCCTCTACCGCGCTTGATGCCGCCTGGACCGAACAGATCGTGGATTCAACGGTTGATACTATGTACATGTCCTTGGATATTGATGCCCAGGGACATGTGCATATTAGTTATCAGGATATGACCAATGAGTATTTAAAATACGCCTCTTTCAACGGCACCGGCTGGGAAATCACTACATTGGATACAGGAGGAGTAGGCAGCTATAGTTCGTTGAGTTTGGACGCCAACGGGTATGCCAGAATCAGTTACTATGACCAGGATAATACGAATCTTAAATATACTTCATATAACGGCACCGGCTGGTCTGTACAGACGATTGATTCTGCCGGTGCAGTTGGATATTATACTTCGATCGCCCTAGATGGAGATGGCTACGCAAAAATTAGTTATCAAAGCGGCAGTGTCCTTGATTTAAAATACGCCTCTTTCAACGGCACCGGCTGGGAAGTTTCAACTCTTGATTCAGCAGGAAATGTTGGGCAATACACATCCATTGCGTTAAACGCGCAAGGTTACGCGAGTATCAGTTATTTGGGGCAAACAAATACTGATTTAAAATACACGTCGTTCAACGGTACAGGCTGGGTTGCTCAGACGATTGATTCTGCATCTGGTTCCGGCTGGCATTCATCTCTTGCTCTGGATGTGCAAGGTTATGCCCGGATAAGTTATTACGACGTAAATACCAGTAATCTAAAATACACATCCTTTAACGGAACCGGCTGGGATATTTCTACTGTTGATTTTGTAGGAGACGTTGGGTATTTTACTTCACTGGATTTGGATAGTAACGGCTATGCCTACATAAGCTATATTGAAGATAATGCGGTTTCCGGAAATCACGATTTAAAGCTTGCACATTTTAACGGCACAGGCTGGGAATTGCAAACCCTTTATTCAAATATCGGTTTTATGGGTGGATATCCGGCAGATACTTCGCTCCAGGTATTTGGAAACTACGTTTATATTGCCTATGCCCAGGCAGGCCAGGATCTTGCCTATACAACCAACGCCCCTGCTGGTTTTGTGTCCGAACCCGGCATGAATGTTTTAGGCAGCATTTTACTCTTTGGTCTTCCATCCGTTTTCATTGTAAGTAAGAAGCAGGCTAAGGGTAAATGATCCTATCGGATTTCTGATGCAGACAAAAAGGATCGCGGTTATTTTTGCGGAGCGCCAAAGATGTATTCTGCCTGGTCAGGAGGGATTTGCGGTAAAACCTCAACCAGAAGTTCTTGAGCGATTTTCTGGGCGTTCTCAATCCGGTCGCGGCTTGTCGGAATATCGAATCTCACCATAAGTCCAATTTTTTCTTTATTAAAAAGAGCATACCACAGCTGGAGAATTTTTTGCTGAGTCCAGTCAACGATATTTTTATTGATTGTGATCCAGTAAATCAGAAGATATCCTTCTTTCGGCTTTCCGGTATAGAGCATCTTTGCCTTGAGGGTGCGGTGAGGGAGTTTAATCTCTAAATCAGGAAGCTCTTCGATGGTAAATCCGGAACTTCCGAAGCATACCTTGGGATTATGAAAATTTCCCGCGTCTAAAATAAGCCAAAGTACAGTTTCTCCGTAGTAATTTGTGTAGGCCCGGGCGTATATTTCACTAATGAAATTATATCTTTCATCACCCAGGTTGAGCTGAGTGGATATATCTTTGCTCCGCCAATTTTCGGTACGCGCAGGAATTTCAAGCTTGGAAAGTATGTCCGGACTTTTATATTTTGTTTTGGGAAGCCCGAAACTTACCAGCAGCGTTAAACCAAGAATAGAACCAAGAATTATTATTTTTTTCATGCTTATGCTGCAGGTGGTTTTGAAGAGCTTTTCTTTCTGTCTTTTTTCTCAAAAATATTTTCAATGCCGATCAAGCCAAGGATAAGGATGATGAATATGACAAAGCCGCTGAGATCATGGTATTTATGGCCGATGTCATCTCCAAAATAGAATGTTACCAGGCACATAGAAGTAACGCGTATCAGGTTACCCAAGAGTGCCAAAGGTACGATAGCAGTGAGAAGCGCGATTTTTGTTTTACGCTGGCTTTTTGTAATGTACACATAAGCAATGCCCAGGGAAATCATAGTAATCAAGGAGCGAAACCCGCTGCAGGGCGCTCCCATATAAATTTCATGATCGCCGATCAAAAGGAGGAGGCCGTCTCGTACAATCGGATATTGGAAAGTCTGGAGAATCGCTGCGCTGGCTATAGAGATTCCCTGACGCATGGGAAGAGTGATCGAGTCAAGGATGCCTAACGGAGGAGGAACCAAGAGTAAAAGGTATAGGATGGGAAACAGCAGAGCCTTGGTAATATATTTTCCATAGAGATAATGGATTATTCCAAAAAGAATGGGAATGAGCGATAAGGTTGCAATGAAAAGATAATCTTGTTTCCAGCCAAAAACGAACATTGCGCACCCGATTATGATAGAAGTTAAGCTGGCAAAACTTGCGGCCGAAGTCGAATCATGTGTATTTTTAACGAGAAAATCTCGCTTCGTCCAGACAAACCAGAGCGATAGAGGGAGGATAAAATAGGCGTGAGTGTAGTCTATGGTTTCCCAACGGGAACGGTAAAGCTGGATAAACACAGGGGTATAGAGAGCCGTGAGCAAGCCCCAGATAAGATAGTGCGGAAAGTTCTTTTTCATGGGCGTATTATAACAGAAAAGCACTAAAATACAAGAAAACCTTACTTCTGTAAATCGTTTCTCGAAGCAGTCTTTTCATTGTTTTTTTGTTAGCTTCGGTTATAATATTTCTATAACCAGGAGGTGAGAATGCTTAAGAGATACAAGGAAATGATGCAGAAGTACGCCGAAGCCATGAAAATGAACCATGGCTGGGAGGAAGAGCTTGATTGTCCCCAGTGCCAGAAGAAGGTGAAACCGATATATCAGGGTTGGGTTCCCAACAATAAGATGAATTTTGGCAATACTCCCACCATCTTTGCTAATATTACCTGTCCCGGGTGTAATTTGAGCTTAAGAGAGCAGGCGGGGAGAAAACTCGTTGAGTTATTTTCCAGCGTGCCTCTTCCCCAGAACAATAAGAAGTTGATAGTGAATTTTTCGATTTATATGGTTGTGCTCGTTACTTTTTTAATTATTGCCTTGCAGGTTTGGAAGATTAATCTGGCACCTTTTTCTATTCTCCTTATTCTCCCTGCAATCTTTTACTTCAATTATAAAATAGCACTTGCCAGAAAGCAATGCCAATGCGGCAAGCCAAACTACATCTTCATGGGCCTTTTAGGCAGGTCATATTGCCACAAATGCCTTTCCTGCGGAAAACTTCTGCGCAGTAGAGATTAGTTTTACAAAAGCCAATATTCTCTAATCCAGCGATAGTGATGGTGGTCTTTCTGCTATTACATAAAAATGTTTATAAAGTTACTTATTAACAAAATAATTCAGCCAATCATCATGAATGTTATTGATTAATCAATTCGATAGTTCTAGAATGATGTTGATTTCATTAGCTATTTTTGCATATTTGGTAGTGATTATATTAGTATTTAAAAAAGACTGAAAAAAGTAGAAAAAAGTCTTGACAGGTATAATTGCCATGTTACAATTAACCCCAGTTGTCACTTTAGAATAATGAAGTTCTGCGCAGGCAGAGGAAAGGAAGGAAGGGCGTGATGAAGAAAACAGTAATGGCACTTGTAGTCGCAGCTTTGATGTTGCAAGCAGGGTCCCAGGCATATGCGTTTGACTTGGGAGGATACCTCGGAAAGCTACTTTTTAAGTTTACCGGAAGAACATCATCTAACCTCTATGACGGTAACTGGAATGACCAGACTGAAGATTCATGGGGTGTTGGAAAGGTTTCCTCGATCTTAAGCGATGATGGATCTAATGAAACCTTGTGGGTAGATAAATTCAACGCCGAAGGCCAAGAGCTTGTGTATTACATGAGAGGCATTAAGGATATGTACGCTGATCTTAATTCAAATGGCGCAGGCCTGGTTCTTTCAAAGGGCGGAGAATTTTCTCTGTGGTTGCAGCCAGCAGGAACTATGAAGTATGATGTTTTAAACCGCTCGTTAGACAAGTTAAACTACAGCACGATTACTGACACACCTGGCAAAATAGCGTTTGCGCGCTTTACACTTACTCCTGGGATTATTCCGGTGGCCAGTGGCGTACCAGTTGATCCTACTCAGGTTTCTTTAAGTGAGAATTTCTACGCTCCTGGAGCGGATGGATTGATCCATGGCGATGGTTTTGCTTATGGCACCATTGATCCTACATGGGGAATCTATGGAAGCTTATTAAACACCAATTCTCAGTTAGGCGGAAGCGATGTTTCACTCCAATTTGATTTTATCCAGAGCGCATATAAGGGATTCAATACTCAGGTAAATGACCCTGTTCGCGCCGTAACTCCCGAACCAGTAAGTTCTGTATTGTTCTTGCTTGGTGCTGGAGCAATTGGAGCCGATTATATTCGGAAGAAGAAAAAGGCTTAAGCGTTCGTAGTTTCCTTGACTATTCAGGGCCGGTTGAAAAAACCGGCCCTTTTTTATTGATAGTCTCTATCTCTAGAAATAATATTTGAGCTGAGCGTAATAGAGAGGGTTATAGCTTCCGAATTCACTCTTTTTGCTACCCCAGAATGATTGGATTCCGCAAGAAAAATCAAGATTTGAGGTCAGGCTGTAGCGAAGTTCAGGATTATAAAAAGTGCTTTTTCCCTCAAAGTCATAGAAGAGATAATTCGCAAATTTGATTACTCCAGAAAACTCATATTCTGCCCCTAAGCCCAAAATATGTTTTTTCATGCTCATCGCTTTTCTGCTGAAATTATAAGAGTTCAAAAACCTGTCTGTATCTTTTTCTGCCCCTCCGTTATAGAAATATTCCGCGACTGCATAGAGTTTCGGGGTGAAATTATGGTCCATTCCAAGTGCTATGCGCGCGAAGTTTCTCTTTTTATCAGTGTGCGTTGAGGTTAGCTCGCCCCGAAAACCAGCCTGGCCTAGGTAGCCGTCAAAGCCGAAACCGATCACTTCATCTTTTTTATATTCACTGGCAAAGAATGAAAGGTCATAATCATGAACTTTCCGGTTGAGCTTTATGCCGAAACCAGAGCCAGCAGAATTTTTATGCGGAATATAAATAAAGTTAAGCGAGGAAAAATACTCGGGGAATAGCTCTATATTCAAAGCGTCAGTTCCTAATTTTTCGTCTTTTTCGATGTCCAACGGCGAAACAGCGGTGAAGATGTCAAATGGATGATAGAGCCGCATCCGCGACCAATCGATTGCCTGCTTGCCGATAAAAGCCCGGAAAGAGGAGCCTGTGTATTTGAGGTAACCCCGGTAGATTCTGTGTTGCCAGTAAACGTGCGTATTATCTTTCAGGACTTGGTCTAAGTCGAGGAAGTTAAGTTTTTTTTGATTTTTCTGGCGAATTACATCAAAATCAGATGTGGCAGAAAAGTCATTGAGGATCACTTCATTGTCATAGGTAAGGTATACCGAACAGGAATCATTGATCCGCAGATTTGATTCGAGCCGGATACGCTGGGTGTCAGCGAAAAATCTCTCCCGGGGAGATGTGGTTTCCGAAGTAAAGAACAGGTTTTTATAGTATCCTCCAAAATGGATCCATTGTGTTTGTGTTTCGGGAGGATGGGTATAGGGAACCGAGTTGGAGCCTAAGGCCGATGTGCTTAAAATAGTACAGAGGCTGAAGCCAAGTAGTTTTTTCCAGTCTATGGTATTGTTTTCTTTCAAGATACCCGCATTCCGTCTTTTAAGAATAAGACCGTATCCGCTTTATCCATTACCAGCTTGTCATGGGTTGAGAAAATAAAGGTAGTGGAAAATTTTTGGTTCAAGCACCGCATAAGATCAATGAGCTGGGAAGCGGTTTCCGAGTCTAGGTTTGCGGTCGGTTCGTCGGCGAGAATAATTTTCGGTGAAGAAGCCAATGCCCGGATAACCGCGATTCTTTGCTGTTGGCCTCCGCTAAGCTGGTTTGGCATTTTATGAAGGCATTCAAGCAGTCCGACACTTTCCAAGAATTCTTTTGCTTTTTGTTTTCGAATCTTCCCGGGAATTCCCTGCAGTAGCATCGGGTATTCGATATTTTCCAGAGCATTCAGCTGGTGAAAAAGATTATATGCCTGGAAAATGAAACCGATCTTTTTCAGGCGAAATTCGGCAAGTTTTGGAATTGAAATAGAGGTAATATCGTTTCCGTCAACGATGATTTTTCCCGAAGTTGGCTTGTCCAGGCCGCCTAAAAGATTTAAGAGCGTAGTTTTCCCGGAACCCGACGGGCCTGCTATCGCGATAAAATCACTTGGCTGGACTGAGAGATCAATGCCTTTCAGGGCTTCGGTGATAATCCCGCTTTTTTCCCGGTATTGTTTTTTTAGTTCTTTGGTTTCAATTATCGGCATATCATATTTTATAGAGCGCTTCCACTGGTTTTAGGTTTGCCGCGCGCCAAGCCGGGTAGGCTGAGACGATGATGCTGGTTACGAGTACGGTGACGCCGTAGACAACCAGGGAGTTTCCTGAAATCCGGGTATAAATTATTGAGCCCGTATAGTAATTATTCAAGGCCGTGGCAAACGACGCCAAATTGATTCCATGAACGCTAAAATAGAAAGAAAAAGATACGCCGAGCAGATAGCCGAGGATAATCCCAATAACACCAAGCAAGAGAGACTCCAAAGTTACAATGCGTACTATATACGATCTTTTTGTTCCCAAAGCAAGCATGATTCCGAATTCCCGGGTTCGTTCAAGTATGCCCATAAGCAGAGTATTTAGGATGCCGGCTGCGACAACAACAAGTACTATGCCGAGGATGAGGTTGATAAAGGCTACGTCGAATTCAACCCATTGTACGATAATCGGAGATATTTTCTCCCAGCTTATTACCTCAAAAAATCCAGGGTCTATCTGCTGGCTTAATCCTTGGGCGATCCTTGCGGCATTTTCTACCGAATTTACCTTGAGCACAATTTCAGAAACCCTGTTTTCCAGAACAAAAAGCTCTTGTGCCGCAGAGAGAGTTATCAGCGCTATTCCTTTATCGATTTCTTCAGCCCCGGTGTCAAGAATCCCTGAAACCCGGTACACGGCACTTACTAAACTTCCGTCAAACCCTTGACTGACCAGGACGATTTTATCTTTTAGCCCGATTTGCAATAATTTTGCTATGCCTTTACCGATAACGATATCAGTGTTTTCAGACAAAAATGTTCCTGCGCTGATACGTTTATGTAGTTTCGTTACTTTAGGTTCATTTTTTTGATCAATTCCCAGAATGAGAGCGCTGGTTGAATTTTCCGCTGAACTTAATAACACATATTCTTTCACCCGTTTTGCGCTGGCGGTAATCGCTGGATTTTGGGAAAGAAGAGAATCGAGTCTTGCGGGGTCGGAAATAGTCTTGAGAAGACTGGGATTTTCGGTGAATCCTTGTGTGTGCAGCTGGATGTGTCCGGAGAGAAGGTCTGTGTAATTTTCAATCATCTGGTGGTGCGAGCCATCGACGAAAGCCCTGATAAACACAAGACTGGCAAAGCCTAAAGCAATGGCCGCAATAGTGATGAAAGAGCGGAATTTATTTCGAGTAATATTGCGCCAGGCTATCCGTAAAAAGAGTGTCATAGTTTAGCGTTTTAGATATGCGAGACTGAATATATTTTCGTCTACCGGTTGGTTATAGGTAATCTCAAGTATTTCGATAGTGGTGGACGATCCCTTTTTTACCATTGATTTCATCGTCCAGAGCGTCGGGATAACCCTGTCTGACATTCTTCTGATTGCCGCATACTCGAGGATTTTGATGAGTTTTCCGTGTTCATCATAGAATTCTTCGCGCAAAGGAACGAAATCAGAAGCTCTGATCCAGAGCAGGAGTTTTCCCCAGGCAACTGCCGCATTTGGTTTTGGGTCAAGCTGTATAGTGTAGATTTTTTCTGCGTCATCAGGCTCTTCGGCAATAATCGTGTGAGTGTAATCATGCACGATACTGCTCTCTTTGACTAAGTCATCGTTCGAATAATCGCTTCCCATCCAAGGTTGCAGCATCATTGAGGGAGGAATTTTTATCGTGCGTTCGATCTTAGGCAGATAGTTCCACATATTGTTATCGATACGCAAGGTTGTTATTCCTGCTTCTTTCGCTGGGGCAATGATACGGATGAAAGTTTTATTTCTCCCTTGACTTACCGCTTCAAGCTTGAGCGTTCTTGTCCAGGAAGCCGTGGCAACGGTCATTTGATACAGGCCTTGCGAGGTTTCTCCCCGCAGTAAGTCATCAGCTCGCTTGACTATTTCCTGAGGAGCAAGAGTTTGAGCCCATGCGCAGAGTGGAAGCGGGAAGAGACATGATAGAAAGAGAGCTACTCTAAATGTAATTGAATTTTCGTTCATAGTCTACTTCCATAAAATAAGGAAATTCAGAATAGGGATATATGGTTATGTCAGTTGGTTCATGCGTGAAGCTGCCAAGGGCGGTTTGTATCCGCTCGGCAAGTGAATGAGTAGAGGGTATGTTTTTCCGTAGCTGAACAGCAATTTTTACTTTCGCTCCTTCAAGGGTTAATTTAAAAGCTCCGGTTATTGAAGCCGCAACCTCAAAGTCAGAATAGAGATGTTCTTTGATCTCTTCGGGATAGAGTGTTCCCAGATCCGTTGTGATATGTTGGCCGCGTCCGTATATCGCGATCAGAGGTAATTTTAATTCAGGAATCAGCTTTTCATACCCGCATTGACTGAGCGTGGCAACAACGGAACGATAAGGCAGGATTTTTCCTGAGTCGCCCGTCTTATAGCGGATTAATGGTATTTTCATGCGCTGGCTCAGCATAGAAATAACGATTTCGTTTAGATTGGTTGTATTATTCGGGAGTTCTTCGATGTAGGTTCTATGGGGGTAATACACGAATAACATGGGGCAGACCCGGGTTTCTTTTCCAAAGAGCGCGCACCGCAATTGTGGATCTGCATGTGCTGCGCGCCGTATCGCTATTGTGTTTTTAGTTTCATGAAAGATATTCAGATCAAGTTCGGCTATACCCATCGAAGAACCGATCATTCCTTTGGCGGGGTTCGTAAAGTCAGTGCCGAGAATGGTTGCGATATAGCTGCGATAGTTTTCGGCGATGCCTTCTTCTCCGGTGACAAGATGGAATATGCCTGATTTCCAGCTAATGCCCTGAGTTGTTCCTTCTTCGATGATTTTTTTTAAAAAAGACCCTTCGCCGACCAAGATAGTTTGTTCAAAGAGCGAAGAAAATTTTTTAATCACAGCCCAGACCATGTCTTCGCGAATGCTGGTTTCGGCGATGGTCAGGCTTGTATTCACTTTTACCCCCATTGGGAGGCAGTTGATGAGAAGGGTTTTCCGGCCGCTGATATTGAATGAATAGTCGAGGCCCAAATCGATTGACTCGCTTGAATCTTTCAGATTACGGTAGGTATTGACGCCAAATGAAAAAATCCCTGAGTGTCCAGAACTGGTCAATAACGATTTGACGTCCGTAAGGGTTCCTCCAATACAAAGTTCGGAGATCTTGTTGTTTTGGAAAACACTCTGTTTATCGAGATAGGGTATTTGTGCTTTAAAGTCTTTTATGGTTTTAATGCTGGGCACATCGATATTCAGATTTTTTAACAGCCGCGCGTATCCCGGAACCTTGGCATAAGCCCGACGCAGGGTTTTCAGAACTTCACGTTCACTCAATTGGAGCAAGGATTCAGGATTGCTTGAGCAAAGAATGCGGATGATTGTTTTCCGTTTCTGTTTACGGATATTTTCTTGGATTTTTCTGAATATACGCATTGCATGCTCATTATATGGTTTGTTGTTTGCTTCGTCAAGCAGTGAGGTTTGATTCTCATAAAGTACCCGTTTGACTTTCTCATGCTTGCATGTTACTATACTTTTAATAAATCCTGCCTTCTTTATGAATAAAGATACTATCGGTAAAACAGATTTTACATTTCTGCTGGTATCCAAGCCAGAAGAGCTAGCCAAACTTTTCCATTTGCGGTACCAGGTTTATTGTAATGAATGCGGTTTTTTGAAACCGGAGGATTATCCGTCGGGGCTGGAGAATGACCGGTATGATCCACATTCTTTGCAGTTTGCGATTTATGATACGCATGGGATGATTGGGGGAGTGCGTTTGATTCTCGATTCTATATTGGGTTTTCCCCTCGAAGAACACTGCGGTTCTACCCTTGATTTTGACATCAATTCTCTGCCCAGAAACAGCACCGCTGAAATTTCCCGCCTTGTAATCAGCAAAGAGTACCGTCGGAGAAAAGGAGACAACCTTTATTACGGGCCTGATTTTAAGGATAAGTCAAGGCCTGAGAGCCGGGCAGATTCCTCAATGCGGGTAAGGCCCATGGTATTTGGTTTATATCGCGAGTTGTATCAGGAGAGTAAACGCCGTGGCATAACTCACTGGTATGCGTTGATGGAAGAATCGCTCTGGATACTGCTTAAGGTTCACGGATTTATCTTTCGGCCTATTGGTAAAGAAATAGATTTTTATGGTCCGGTGCGTCCCTATCTTGCGTCTATTGAAGAAATTGAACAAAGTGTTTGTGAAAAATATCCTGAATTCTTCCAGGAATTTTTTTTACAAGGCTTAGAGAAAGAATATTTTCCCGATACCATGCGGCAGAAAGAAAAGCTGGATGTAACCCAAGGTATTTTTGAAGAATTCAGCCGAATCGCAAAGGAGTTTTCCGGGAAGATAGCGGTATGCTTCAAGCGCGCCGAGAGATACCAATCATTTTCTTATCAGGAAGTTTTTTATAAAGCAGTGCGATTCGGCAATTTTCTCTGCATGCGGGGAGTGGCAGAATCAGAGAGGATACTCCTTTTTTTATCGAATGGCCCAGAATGGCCAATTGTTTTTTTATCCATTCAATACTGCAAGGCGATCGCGGTTCCGGTTGACTTGAGTTTAGCAGAAGAAGAATTGCAAAGCAGAATTATCCACTGTAATCCCCGGATGGTTATTTGTGAAACGCAGACCCAAGAGAAGATAAAAGCGGTTTTAATCCGCGCAAATCTTACCTGTGAATTAGTAGTGGTTGACCAGGCTGATGTTCTGCTGCAAGTAGAGAGTGCTTCTGCTGAGGTCTCCTTGGATCGTCACCCTGTTTCCGTGCACCATCCAGCGATTTTTTTCTATACCTCAGGCACTACGGGCTTGCCCAAGGCTGTTATGCTTTCACATAAAAACCTCGAAGCGAATGTTCGTTCGATAGAAATGCTTGGGCTTTCGCGTCCGGACAATATCGTTATCGCGCTCCTTCCGCTTTACCACTGCTATTCTTTTATGGTTACTTTTCTTATTCCGATACTGCGCGGCGCCACGATTAGTTATCCGGCTGGTTTGAATACGGATGATTTTTTAGAATGCATCCGGGAGACGAAGGTCAATATTATTGTTGGTGTGCCGCAATTGTTTGCGTTGCTTCATAAGAACATACAGGATAGGTTCTGCGCCATGCCATTTGTTCTGCGCTGGCTTCTTATGGGGATGCTCGACGTTTTCTGGTTTTTGGGCAAGGTATTCGGCCTGAACCTGAATAAGAAAATACTCGTTTCTCTCCAGAACATTTTTGGGACAGAGTTGCGCTTTATGATTAGCGGCGGAGCGCGTCTGGAGCCAAGAATAATCCGGGATTTTTTCAAGTGGGGTTTTATTATTCTTGAGGGGTATGGCCTTACCGAGGCATCTCCAATTGTTTCCTGGAATACGCCAAAGAATCTTAAAATCGGCTCTGTCGGCAAGCCCATCCCTTTCGTTGAGGTGCGGATAGAAAATCCCAACAAAAAGGGTGTTGGCGAGATTGCCGTGCAAGGGCCAAGCGTGATGCTTGGGTATTATAACGAGAACCGTCAGGCCAGTTTTATTGCGCGAGGGTGGCTCAGGAGCGAAGACGTAGGGTATGTTGATCAGCAGGGATTTTTACATATTGTCGGGAGAAAAGATGACATTATTGTGTTGAATTCCGGCAAGAAGGTGAATCCCGAAGAAGTCGAGGCGTACTACGCTCGAAGCCCGTTCATCAGGGAGATGTGCGTTTTTTCCGTAAAAAAGAGAGGATTGCTGGTGGAGTACAGTCAACTGATGGCAGTTATTGTTCCTGAAACGCACTGTACACAACAGCCCATGCCGCTTACCGAAGAAACTATCCGCAAAGAACTCAGCAGGTTGTCGAAGGATTTGAGCGAGTATAAGCGCGTGCACAGATTTGTTATCCATCCGGAACCTCTTCCCAGAACGAATATGGGGAAGTTGAGACGGAATATACTGAAAGAGCGCTATTCCGGATTGGAAGTTTCCCAGGGTCGTAGTACGGATTTACCTCGAAAAGAAGATAAGAAACTTCTTGAGTCAGAAATATCCCAAAGGGTTCTTCAGTATCTTGCTGAGCGTTTTCAGAAAGAGGTACATCCGGAAGATCATCTTGAATTTGATCTTGGTCTAGATTCTCTTTCGCGTATAGAGCTGTTGTTGGAGCTTGAGAAACGGTTTCACATTACGATTTCTGAATCTGCCGCAAGTGAGATCGCCTACCAGTGCACTGTTCGTGAGATGCTTCTGAGAATAGAGGCAGAACAGGTTCAAAAGAATAAGGAGGAACGGTGATTCTTCCGTATTGCCGGGTTTAAAATTTATGGCTTGCTTTTCGGCAAATCGATACTATGATAATATTCGCTTTGCTTGTGTAAGCTAGCCGCAGTAGAATCAGTTTTCGATGGAGAAAAGGATACGGTAAAAAGATGTATGGGTTTTAGCTATTTGCACAAAGTTCCCAGCGCCGCTGAAGTCGTAGCGCAAATGCCGCTTTCCGACGATTTAAAGGCGATCAAAACGAATCGCGATAACGAGATTCGCGCGGTGTTCGAAGGTCGCAGTAATAAATTTCTTGTGATTATTGGTCCTTGTTCGGCTGACAATGAAGACGCAGTATGCGAATACGCGACGAAACTTTCCCGACTTCAGAATATCGTCCAGGACAAGTTGATTCTCATCCCCCGGGTTTATACGAATAAACCAAGGACGACCGGAGAGGGATATAAGGGGATGATGCATCAGCCTGACCCTGAAGAAGATCCGAATATCGCCGAAGGAGTACGCGCTCTCCGCAAGATGCATTTACGGGTGCTTCAAGAATCCCGTCTTAGCGTTGCTGATGAAATGCTTTATCCAGAGAACTATCCTTACCTCGAAGACGTATTGAGTTATGTAGCTATCGGTGCGCGTTCCGTTGAGAACCAGCAGCATCGTTTGACGGTGAGCGGTCTTGATATCCCCGCGGGAATGAAGAATCCGACGAGTGGAGATTTAACCGTGATGCTCAATTCAGTCTATGCCGCGCAGATTCCCCATATTTTCCTTTATAATGGCTGGGAAGTAAAAACAACAGGGAATCCCTACGCGCACTGTGTTTTACGGGGCGCGATGAATCAATATGGTTTGTGTATCGCCAATTATCATTATGAAGACTTGATAAGACTTGTGGATATGTATACAAAGCGGAATCTTTCCTACCCTACGATTGTGATCGATACAAACCATGCTAATTCAAATAAACAATATGCCCAACAGCCGCGGATTGCTATCGAAGTCATGGAGAACCGCAAGCGAGCTCCCTTGCTCAAAACCATGGTCAAGGGCGTCATGATTGAAAGTTATCTTGTTGAAGGAGCTCAAGAACCTTCCGGAAAGATTTACGGAAAATCCATTACCGATGCCTGCCTTGGCTGGGAGGATTCCCAGGAGTTACTGATGCAGCTTGCCGACTGCGTTTAAACTCATCAAAATTTTCTTCAGAGACTGTCGATATAGTCAATAAACTTTTGGTATGTGTGCAGATGGATTAAGTGGCCGCGTATCCGGCACGCATGAGGAATTTTTTTAAGGTACCAAAGGGCGATTTTACGCATCAAGCCGGCTCTGTGGTTTTGGTGGATGTGTGTATAGGCGCAGATATATGACAAGTGTTTTTTGAGAGTTTCTTTACGCTCAAGAAACGAGGGTTCACGGTTGACTGCAGATCCGCGCAGAGCATCGTTTATTTGTTCGAATATCCAGGGATTCCCAAGGGCTCCGCGGGCAACCAGGATACCGTCGCACCCTGTCTCGGAAAACATTTTTTGCGCAAGGAGAGCAGAGAAAATATTTCCTGAACCAAATACTGGTATGGTTACTGCTTCTTTGATTTTACGGATTGCCGTGTAGTCAACTTCACCGGAATATCCCTGTGTTTTTGTGCGGCCGTGGATAAAGAGTGCTTGGGCGCCATGTTGTTCGCATTCCTGTGCCAGGCGTACGATACCGGGAATGTTTTGTGTTTGAAATCCGGTGCGCAATTTAACCGTAACCGGTATATTCACGGCTGAAGAAAGCTTCTGGATGATTTCAAGAAGAAGCTGGGGGGTTTTCAGAAGATAAGCGCCCGCTCCTTTTTTCCCGACTTTTCGGACTGGGCAGGCACTATTGATATCGATGAAAGCAACGGATGTTTGGCCGAGCAGCCTGTGGGCGGCTTCGCAGAGTAAATCTGGTTTTGCACCGAGAAGTTGAGCGGCGATGGGCGTATCGTTCGGCGTGGTTTTGAGCAAGATCGCAGTTTTTTTGTTTCCATAAACGAGCGAATGAGCGTCAATCATCTCAAAAAAACAAAATTTTGCTCCATGCTCGCGGCAGATGAGTCTTAATGAAAGATCCGTACAGCCTGACATCGGCGCGAGCAAGATATTCGTGGGAATCGAAACCTTGCCAATCTGTATCATTGTGGGGAGAATTGTAATCGAAGTATGATTTTTGTCAATGGGGAATAGATTTTGCTTTTTCTCGAAGAGTTTTCTAGTATAATAAGAACCTAACGGTCTAACCATAATAATAAGAAAGCGAGTAAGAATCCATGGGAACTTTCCTTGTAGCAATGATTTGTCTGGCGCTTGGTTCGATTGTGTATGCTCTGATTATTCCGGCAGGAGAGTCAGGGAAAGCCAAGAAAAAGCAAGATGATGAAGATCTGGCTCGAGAGCAAAGGCTTTCTGCTCTGGAGACGCAAAATCAATCACTGAAAGAAGAGGTAAAAAAACTGAAAAGCGAAGCAGAAACGCTTACGCAGGCTTGTACTTCATTGCAGCATGAACTTGATGATTCCGAGAAGAAACAAGAAGGATTTTTTCAGGAGCTTGAGAAGCGAAAAGACTGGGTGTCTACTGAACAGCAGAAAACCCAGCGGGCTAAAGAAGATGAATTTGCCGCCCAGGAAAAACTTGGTCTTAAGGAGCGGCAGCTCGACGAGGAATTTTCAAAGAACATAAAGCTGAAGCAGGAAAACCAGGAAGCCCAGGAAAAAATCAACTCACTTTTCAATACGATTCAATCCAAGGAAAAGGAAATCCTTCAACACCAGGAGACGATAGAGAACTATAAAGAGAAGGAGAAAAAATAT
This sequence comes from uncultured Planctomycetia bacterium, assembly GCA_964634935.1. GTDB lineage: Bacteria > Omnitrophota > Gorgyraeia > Duberdicusellales > Duberdicusellaceae > CAZWJT01. Next base: position 45,141 of record CAZWJT010000010.1, read on the forward strand.
TTTCAGGAACGAAAGGAACATTTGGCTGTCATTGCTGATTTTCAAAAGAAAGCAGAGCAGAGTGAATGGGTGGCTAAAGGCGATTTTGAGGCGCTTCATGAGAAATACAAGGAGTCTGAACGGCAGATTGGGCTGAAGAAAAAAATCATTGAAGAAAAAGAGAAAGAGATTTTGAATCTTTCAGAAGAGAACCTCAAGCTTCGCCATAAAAGTGACGTTCATATCTTGGAAGAAAAAATTTCGCCAGCCACCCCTGAACTTCCGCCCGCAGAATCCAACGAGGCGCTTGCGGCACCTTCTTTGGAGCCGTCATCATCGGGGGGTTCCGACTTGGTTACGAATGATCCCAGTGACGCTTCCGCGCTTTTTTCCCAGGATGCTTCTTCCGCAAAGCTCCAGGAGAATGTTCAGCCAATAGTTTCTTCAGAACCTCTTATGTCGGCAGGAGATATTGAGATAAGGCCGTCTTCTGAAAAAGAAGCTTCAGAGCCGTCAGCGAATGACCATGCAGAGAAAAAGCATGCCGCTCGAAAACCACGTCCAAAAGAAAAAGAAGACGCGAGAGAGCAGGTTGATTTGTCCCGTATGTTCGATCTCTCCCGCGTCCGCAATATCGGTATCATGGCGCATATCGATGCGGGAAAAACCA
>CAZWJT010000011.1:0-30795 GCA_964634935.1 uncultured Planctomycetia bacterium
GCGGAAATCGGGGCAGTTATCGGAAGTGGAGATTATCTCGCTCATCACCCATTCTTTAAGTATGTCGGTGGCGAGGAAATCGGTCAGATTGCGCAGTTGCTGGAGGGTAAATACGGAGCAATTTCCTGGGGTGGCCATGCGCTTGAGCAGGCCAATGTATTTTCCCAAAACCATTTAGGCACTACCCCGGCTCAGGTATTACATTGCGCTTTTGGCGGCGACACGTATCTTCCTGCGTGGGAAGAGAAGCTGCATACCCAGACAATTCTGCAAAATAGATGGTTCAATGAGACGGTAAGTAAGATCAAAGAGAGAGTGCTTTGGGATAAGGAAGTGAATCTTTTAATGCGTTCTTCGGATTTGAGCCAGCGTGATTTTGACCTGTTTGTCAGAAACTTTATGCTTCAATATGTGCAGATGGGCCATTGGGGTGATATGCAGGTGGATAAGTTTGCCGCGTACATCCGGACCAGCATGCTTTCTTATTTACGATCCAGTTCTCCGGAATATCAGGCATTGAACGCGTACAAACATACACAGGCTGAATCTGCGCAGCTTATGCCGCTTCTTGAAAAAGCTAAAGAAAGACACAGTGTATTCTCAGTGAATATGTGGGATTTTCTCATAGCCAATACCTTATTCAATAACAAAGAATATAGCAAGGCACTTGATTTGTATCGCGCGCTTTCTGAAAGAAAAGATATTTCTCAGGCAGATCTGGCTATGGTTTACAGCAACATCGCGCTTACCTTAACTCAGATGGGGGATACCCAGGCTGCTGCCGAATACCTGGAAAAAGCAAAGGCAACTGATGCAGGGCTCCAGGAGAGAGGTAGGAGTTTGCTTAGTCCGCGCATGGAAGTTCCTTCTCCGGAGAAAAATGAGAAAGAACAGAATGTTCAACAGCCGACAGATAAAACAGAAAAAAGCTTTACCGATGCTGTGATGGATATTTTGCGAAGCGTGCGGGATGTTGCATTTGAAGTTATGAAGGTTATCGGGATGGTTTTACTTTCTCCGTTTATGCTCTGCGGTTGCGGAACTGTACCATCCCCGATCGATATTCCCGATGTTTCCCCGGATGACCCAGTAATACCTGATCCGTGGAGTCCGGATGAACCGGTTATTCCGGAACCTGAACCTGGATTCCAGGTTCCCCAAGTCAATATCGCAGGGTTAGATTATTTGCAGCGCGATGGAGGGTACAACCCAGCAGTGCTTTTTGAATCAGCGCCGTTAAAAAGAGAAGCCAACAAAGTATTGGATGCTTTTGCAGCTATCGGTTGGGCAGTTGATCGGGAGAATTTTACTGCTGAAGGAATTCCGCTTGTCGTTGAAATTGCTTCTTCCCGCGGACGTTCACAATTTAAAAGCGTGCGCAATGTCTTAACCAGCGGTTTTGTGGTGATGACGCTTCCTCAGGAAATTGGCGCGTATGAACTTTCCTGGAGAATAGGCATCAATGGTTTAGTTGCTTCTTCCCAGGCTGATTTAACTTCTATCGGAACGGTGACTGTCGATAACTTACTCAGCGAACTTCCTACTCCGACTGGCGTCGTGAAGGAAGTCATCAATACGAATTCGGACGGATTTATTCTGGTGCGCTTTGACCGCGCGCGAATGCGAGAAATTCTCAGTCAAGTTTTTGCGAGCAGTAGTCCGTTCAGCAACGTAAATTCCAAAGACCTCTATTTCCATCTCCAATTGACGACAGCAGATGGGAGGTTAACCTATGGCGCGTATATTTCAGCAAATTCCATCGCGCAATCAGGCTATCAACTCGGGGTTGATGTTTTGAAGATGGATCTTGAGAAGATTGTTTCCGGAAGTAGAATCGCTGCTGGTTCCCAACCGAATCTTACTTTCAATGTCGCGATCAGTTTATCGGTTTTGGGCGCTATCCCGTCCCAGAAAGCAAACGCAGGCTCGGTGTTTATCCGGGATTGGGATGTTATTGCCACGCTTCCAACCCCGAATAATCTTATTCGAGAAGTAGTAAATAGGAACGATGACGTAAAAATCGGTGTTCGCCTTGATGCGGGGAAAGTCGCTCAGTATACTCAAGGCGCAAGCCGGGATGAGAAATCAATCCGAGTTGTGTTCTATGCGCCGGGAACAGATACTGCCTGGGGAATGTATTTTTCACGGAAGGAGGCAGAAGACCAACTTTCCGACTTAAGCGCAAACTTGCTTTATTCAAATCAAGAAGGAACAGGGGTTGCGACCACGGGCACGTATGATGTGTATGTCCAGATGGTTAAAGGCGATGAAGTTTCTGAAGAAATTTCAACCGGCCTTTCAGTACATGTGGGCATATGGGATCTTGTGCGCAACTGGGAAGCGCCAGCAGGATTAATCAGTGCGATTGCCAATAACGACAGAGATCCGCGATTTTTGGTTTCCGGAAACAGGCTCAATATCACAAATTATTTTAATAACCCAGAACACTCACTTGGTCCGGCTGTTAAGGGGATGCATTTAACCGCGACCTACACGGATAATCCGGAAATTAACTCAACCTACGGGGCGTATTTCTCGCTCGACGATTTCATAAAATCAAACAATAAGGTTCTATTTAATTTGTTGCAAGTTCCGCAAGAAGGGGATCTTGATACTACTACCGGCACGTATCAGTTTGCTCTTGAAACCGGGAATTTCGATGAAACTTCGCAGATCGTTTCTTTAGGTACCTTCAATGTATCGTACTGGGAAGCCCGGCACACGCTCAATGCGATTCCGCAAGAAATGGCAACGTATGAAGCGCAGCCGAACGGCAATATTTTAATTCATCTTGATAGCGTGCTTTTCGAAAATTATGCCGCGGCGAACACACCCGAAGCGATGTATGTGCGGATTACCAGCGGAACCACTGTTTGGGGTAATTACTACACCATCGCCGATATCCGTGATCCTACCAAGGCCAATTACACGCCGAAATTTATTCGCGGTACTGCAACCGCTATTCTTGAGCAAGGCGATAATGTCACGAACGGACCAATTACTTCCGTTGAAATCAGCTTCGTCCGCGCCGACGAAGATTCACCATTACGCGCGATAGAAAGTTCCCTGGACAGCGCGCTTACTCCTGCCGCGAATGTCGAGATTACCGTTGAGCGGAATATCGCCGGTGAAGATATTTTCGCTATTGATTTGCCGGTTCTCAGGGCTGACATGGAAACAAAGAATATTCCGGTTGGACAAGACGACTACACCTTGCAGATTATTCGCCAATACGCCAATGGTTTTGAGCTTGACAGCTATTCCGTTGCTCGGCTCGCAACATTGAACGGCGATGATCCAATCAAACATCCGGCGTTCTATGTGAATAGTTTCACTGTTTCTGAGGGAGAGCTCTCCGGAGCGTATGTGTATTCTTTCCGTTACATCAGGGGCAGTAAGATCGGCCCATGGAAGGCGGTCAGCGAAGCGGTTGACCCCGCCCTTGCTCCTGCCGCGAATGTTCTCATGACCTTCGAGACTAATTTCAGAGGAGAAGATATTTTCTTCTTAAATTATAACTTGCTCCGCGCGGACATGCAGGCAAAAGGTATCGCGATCGGAGAAGAAGACTATACTCTGCAAATTATCCGTCAATATGCCAACGGCGCTTTTATCGACGCTTATTCAATCGCCCGTCTTGAATCATTAGACGGAACAGATGTCATAAAACATCCCGCATTTTACCTCAATGCTCAAACAGTGACTATCGGCGATACAACGGGTGCTTATACATATGCGTTCCGCTATGTTTCAGGTACGCAAGTAGGTCCATGGAAGACGATTGGTTCAAGTCTCACGCTTTCCCAGCCGGCCGCAACGACATTTAGCCGTGAATACGACACAACGCTTGCCAAGTTGATTGTCCGTACGAATATGGCGCGGTTAGATGCCGATTTAACCACGGTGCCGCATACGCCAACGCAGAGGGTCATTCAATTGCGGGCTGATGACGAACTTGTTTCCTGGAATTATGCAGAGTTCAATACGACCCAAGGGCATGCTCTGGGTGTAGAACTCGATAATGCTCCGGCTGTAATCTGGATACGGTTTGTGTCTGATTATTATACTTCTCCGTGGACAGTTGTTGAGAACGCGCTTCGCCTTCACGATCCTACGGGTATCGCGGGATTCCCATCGAATAACGATCTCGACGCTTTCTTTATTGCGCAATTTGATTGGAACAATCTTTTCGTTTATTCGTTGAATAATCTGATTCCTGAAACTACCAAGGCATTTCGTCTGCGCGCAAAGCACCATGATGGTCAGACTGTGTATGAGGTATTTCTTTCCAGAAAAGACATCGAATTGTCAGGAAGTAATCCAGGAATTGATCTGACTCAAGCAACCTCTGTGGGCAAAGGGAATGCCACGACAGGGACGTACACGATTACGCTTACGGTAATTAACGATATCTATATCTCACCGCAGATAACCCTTCCTGGTGCCGTGCAGGTTGATACCTGGCAGAGATTGGCACTCAACACCGCGCAAGCAGAAGATACAGCATTCGCATCCACTGTAAGCCCGCGCACAAAGAATGCGGCTGGTGTGCATCCTCGGTTCGGCGCGCTTATTCCGATATTGATTATGACCACGCTTGGAGCAACAAACACAGGCGAGGGTGAAGAGCAAGGCAAAAATGCAAGAGACGGTCTAGCGGCACCTGGTCTCCGGCCGATTCTAGCTTCTTCTGGTTTTGATCGCAGCATGACAGCGGTATCACAAGATAATACTTTACCAGAAACAAAGATTGTTTTAGCTTCTGCTCAAGATGTAGCTATGCCGATGGCTGCGCTTTCAGTTGCTCAACCACGGGCTCCTCCTGTGCAAGATCCTGCTTCAGCAGAAGTACGACCTATGGCTGCGGCTGCAGTAGAGCAAGCAAGATCAGCTCGTAACAAAGCCACCACAGATGTTGCGATTCGTGTGCTTCGTATAGGCGATGGATTTGTGTTTGCACTCGAAGATAGCGATAAAGCGCCAGTTGCGTTTTTTGCGCTTGGCGGAGCAGTCCAGGATACCAAAACCAGCCATATTGACAGATATCACACAGATTTTATGCCGGTTGTGCGCGTACTTGAACAGGAAGATATCAGCAAGCTTTTGAGCACTTACTCGCACAATACCGTAAAAATGTACCTTCCTCCGAATAATCCTACGCCTCAGGATATGTATCAGATAAATAGACTTATTGCCAGTCTCTATCAACAGCATGGTATCCGTACGCTTGTTTTGCACTTCGGTGGTCTTTACGCGGCAGATGAGGGCGGCGAATTTTTACTCGCAAATCCTACAGAACAAAATCTGCTCAAGGTAGAAGAGGCAGTGCGTAGGTTAGCGATTAGTCTCAAGGTTTTAGGTCCGGCACTCGCAGGCGTCCAGCTTGGCAATGAGAATAATTATTATGTTCCAGGACCGGGTAAGAAAGATTGGGCAGGAAATAAACCTTGGGAAAAGATAAGCTTTACTCCGGATCAGTATTATCAATTTATGGATAGGCTTGCTCATGCCTATAAAGAAATAGATTCTACGCATCCTGTTTTCTTAGGCCATGGAGAACTTCTTGAAGCAGAAGCGCAGCTCATGCAGACCAATCTTCGCCATTTTGACGGACTTGCGCTTAATCTTTACCCGAACTGGGATGCAGGACGTCCTTCCCGCGCGGTTGCGACTATTGATGAACTTGATCGAGGTTTTGGCCGAAGCATCCGGCGAGCTGCTGCAATCGGTCTGCCGGTAATCATCGGAGAATTTGGCGAACCTTCCTACGGAGCGATTACCGAAGAAAAGCAAGCTGAGTTTATGAAGAATACCACCGAAGCGCTCGGGCGCTATATGCTCGGGAATACCGACCCAAGATTTAGCAGTTATCCCAAGGTTGTTATTGGTATGTTTGTTCATGAATATTTTCCTGAATTCTGGAAAGACCAGGCGATAGATCCTTCTGAATCATCGCTCTCTTTATTTAAGAATTATCAACCGAAACCGGCTTTTCACAGCTTAAGTCACGGGTACAGATTTTTGTTGAAGAACCTTGCGGTACAGCTTGAAAGAACCGCGCAAACTGCCTCAGCGCCAGTTGAAGAAAAGCCGACTTCACAGCCTGGAGAACAAGCCGCCCAGGAAGAGAGAATCGACACGCAAGCATCACGGCCCAAAGCTCAGTCACAGCCAGTCAGCCAGCCCGCAGTTTTAGAACTTACGGATGTTCCCCATCTGCGCAGATGGAATGGCAACGACTATGGAAGCGTTCTTTATCGTGATGTGATGACCCATGCTGAAAATCCGGAAACCAGTGAAGAGGCGACTACGAATGCGCATGAAACTGTGCATTATATCAATAGTCAGATGCGCAATAAAACTACTTCCCGCGATCAATTCGTCTATCTCGCAAACGGCAAGGGCGCTTATATCCAAGAACCTTTACTGGGCCCAGAAAAAGTAAGGGAATATTTACCGGCAGAGGCAAGGAAAATAGCCGATCGCCGTTACACAACATATTTAGTCAATGCCACAAATCCTTCAGATAGCAATGCCTGGCACAATGCTTTGTATTTCTTTGATGAATTAAGCGCCTATGTTGCCGGTGCGGGCGTTGCCTTAGAGATACGCAAAGGCAGCCAATGGAAAGAAGGCTTGGGTTTAAGTGACGGAGCTATTGGAGTCGATAAGATTGACGGCGCGATGGATTTCTTGTATTTTGCTTCTGCGTTAACGCTCGCCCTAAAACATCATGAGCCGGATTATTTTAATAACAACAGGCAGTTTAAAGCAGCTTTTGCTGCGCTCGCAGAGCGGACAATGCAACATATTGATGAAGGCTTGCGCTATCGGGAATTTAACGGATTTCACGCAAAAACTTTGAGAGAACACTTTGTTTCTTCTCCAGAAAACGCCCAAATTCGTCAGATGCTTTATGAGTGGATGGGTGCTGATTGGACTAAGAGGGTATTTGGTTTTCCAGAGAAAACGCCAATGTCCAAAGAAAACCAAGAAACTTCAGGCGCTGTCCAATCTGCTGTTCAGGCTGTCCGTCAGCCCGAAGTCGCTCAAGCCAGCGCGGCATCTAAGTCGGCGCCAGAATTACCAGTAGCCCAATCCCAGGCCAGTTCTGCGCCTGTTCGCCAGGAAATCACGACCACGCAGCCGCAAACGCCTTCGGTAAAAGATCAACAAAACGCAGAGCCCCGCAATGTTATGGCAAGGCAAGATGCTCCTGCTCCGGCATCAGCTTCAGCAGTATCCAGCCAGCCGGCAGCCGCTTCGGCTTTAGCTTCTCAACCAGCCAGTGCACCGCAAGCGGAAACACAACCTGCGCTTAAAACACCGCTCGTATTTGTGGTAAGCGGAGAAGCTGTCGAAGGAGGAATGAATATCGTTGGTCTTGGGGACGCATTCACATTTACTTATCAAGGGAAACCGGTACAAGCTGAAATTGTCGCGCAGGATGCAGGATACGCATTGGTATTTGGCGATAAAAAAGTTGGGCTTGATAAATACGCTCCGGCGGGAGTTTCAGAAAATATCGGCATTTCAGTGAACAATATATTTGATAGTTTAAGCCCTGCCGAAGTTCAGCAGCGGGTTGAAGCATCGATGAAAAAGCGGCAAGAGAAACTTCAAAAGAAAATCCAGGAGATTGCCGCGGAGCTCTATGACCGGAACCGCAAGGAACAGCAGGGAATCAGCGCTATCCAAGCCGAGCTTGCTATTTTAGATCTTGCGATTGCTGATGTTACCGCGCGGCAGGAAGAGTTGAACACGCTTCTTAGAGAAACACCCGCGGATACTGAGCGTTACTTTGCTGATCAAGCTCGCAAAGCAACTCAGAGAATTCAGGAGCAGGAACAGGAAATACTCCGTGTCGAGTATTATGTGTACGCAATCCGCAGAGAACTGATCCGGAAATTACAGGAAAAACTCAAAGGTTTAAAACTTGAGCGGGAAAATGAGATTGCAATCGGACTTGGTTTAAGCTATCCGGGTATTAGCGCTTTCGGACCGGTCGGTATCCTTATTCACGGTGACGATTTGATGTATGAAGAGAGGCTTTTGATGGTGCTTTCAGCGTTGGCAAAAGGAGGTTCAGCGTGCACACCGCTGGCTATTGCTATCGCAGTGAATGATTTTCTCCAAATCCTTCAGAAGAAAAGAAATAATACCGCCGCTCATTATAGCGGTACCCGAGAAAACTGGGTTCCCGGAGGGTTGATCGGAAAATTCGGGACCCTCTATGAATACGATGAGAAGAACCGCACTTTTGTCCAGGCGCACACGAGCGATTTAGAGCGGCTTTATATCGCGGACTTCTTTAATTTGAACAACCCGCTTGCTTTCATTCTTGAACTTTTTGGATTACAGGATTCGTACCCGGCAATTGTTCTCTACGGTACCCGGGAAATCGAAATTATGAAAGAGGCTTTCTTTAATAATGATCCAAGCGTTCGGTATATGATTCGCCGCGGCCTGGAACGCTGGTCCGCGACAACAGAAATCACGAAAGAAAAGCTTGAAAAACTATACGCGAAAGGCGAAGTCAGCAGGGATGTTGCAGGGGCGGGTGATATTGTGTATCTTTCCTTGAAACCAGAGAAGGGATTCGGCTATAAGGTAAAAACAGACGGAACAATTGAGAAGCTTGATTGGGAAGAATACACGACCGCTTATATCGTCCGTGTGCATAGCAGTGAAAATACCTGGGCAGTTTCTTCTGGAGAAAGGGATATCCTTGATGAGATATTTGGGAGAACGCAAAAACTCTTTGCTGAGCGTTTTGGGCAGAATGAAATCACTTTCTCTGTCCGTCAACAGGGTGTGTACGTTCAGATCTCCAACCCAGTTTTTACGGGTAATCCTTACTATTGGCAGTTTAAGGGAACGCTTACCGATATTCTCGGATTCTTTGATAAAAAAGCAACAGTCCAAGCTACTGCTGACGGAGCGTATACAATCACAGTAACGTATCATGGGGATACTTCCATCGTAGCCGATGAGAAGCCGGTAAAGACCGAAAAGGAAGTTTTTGTGGTGAGAAATCTTGAATATTACGCTAACTATGAAGAAATTCTGCATAAGACAGCGCGCTATGTACCGCTTGCCTATAAGTTTTTAAGCGCAACCAATTCATGGCTTTATCCCGGTCAATCAGCGGATCTTCCCAATGTGAATGACATTCAGGACATCAGCGTAAAGATTCTGGCAATGAAGCATTTTGGGGGCTTGCTCAATCCGAACACCGGCAATGTTGAGAAGATTTTTACTTCCCCGGCCGAGATTCCGATGGTCAAGTGGCTTGGGTTAAGCGCGTTTCCTGAACGGAACGCTCAGACAAATATCGCAACTGTATACGAGGACGGCAATCCTGTGTTAGCAAAAGGAGTTCCCGTTGACCCGATCACGGGCTACGTTGTCGTTTTTGGCTTGAAAAGCGCTTTCTCTGATTACCAGACGTTTACCGGAGAGTATCCTCTGGGTGAAGTAGATTGGGGAAGTTCCCGGAGCATCATTCTTGATCCAAAACAGCGCCCAGTTCTTGGCCAGGATGCGTTCCGGCTTACCTATCAAGGGGCGTTATATGAGCTTCGTCCTGATAAGAAAACAAAACTGCGTGATTTACTGCCAGAAGAGCGGGCAAAGGTATTTGTTCTTTCTGAGCGCGCTCAAGACGGTGAATTTCTGCAGAGACATTCTTTAAATTGGCAGCCTGAGATTTACAGAGTGAACTATTTGGATTGGGGTTCAAAACACAGGGATCTTTTGCCGGAACAGGAAGTATTCATCAATACAAAACGAGGCGAGTTTTTCGTCGTTGATTTTGTAGAAAACGAAGGCAAGAAGAAGCCTATTCTTACACATGTAAACGGGAAATATATCCGTGATGCGGTTGAGGCCGATGGCGAATTTATAAAGCCTGCGGCGCAACTTACTCTGGAGGAAAGAAGAAAAACAGGGGTTGTTCTCATAAATCCGCACTTTATCTACCGCTATGTTGAGCAATTTGGGCTGCTCCGGAGCAATAAGGAAGTAAAGATAGATCCATATACGAAAGTTTTTGAAGAGAGCGGCATTCTGCGTAGAGCCGAAGTAGGAACGAAGGTTAGAATTCAAGGTGTAGAAAAGAGACAGCGGTATAACGACACAGAGATTTTCTTGGAACCGGGCACCCTCATTACTACCCGCGGTGATTTCACTCGAGAAACAAGCTATTCGCTCGTTGCTCCGCTCCATTACGAAGGAGGAGTACTTACTTCTGGCACAAGGTTTGCTTTGTACCGTGAATTTACCAAAGGGTCTGATATCTACGCGAAAGTTATTACGCCTACCCGCGGGATTACCTATGTGCGCCAGACACAGGAATTGCCGCTAAAGCTCAAGACAGTATCTCCAAACGCTGAATTTACGATTGACATCAACGGTGACAAAAGCCCGGATTTTTATTACACAGCCGGCATGACTATCAGTTTTGATGAACGGTATGCTTTCTATTTTGTCCGGGACGGAATGCAATATGTAGTTCCGGCAGTTGTTGAATACGGGAAGAAAGCCCCATCCGAGATGCGGGTAAGCGGTAATAACGGATATCTGGATATTACCAGCCCCATCCAGAATGCGTTCAAACAGAATCCTCATCAGGGACGCCTGCGCGACGATTACAATTACGGCATACCCGCAGCGGTTTCCGGATTCTTAGAAACATTTGACGAAGAATTTGTAAAGAATTTCAGCGCGTATGTAGCGCAACAAGTAAAAGAAGGAAAATACCCGGCATCGTATCTCACGCTCGCGCAAGACATGAACAAGATACTCTCCTTATACCATGAACAATACAGGGTTGCCTATGAGCTTTATACGAAACAAGGCAAGGATGCAGAAACTGCTCAGCGGCTTGCCCGGAGAGACGCGTTGCAGGCTTTGACTACGGAGTTAAGCGCCCAGCAGATGTTATTCTATAATAAGATAAAAGGTGACAGTACGATTCGTACCTATTTTGTTCGCCTGCAGGATATTATCAAGCAGGCTGATATCAAAGAAGAAGGGATTGAAGATATTCTCGACGAGCTCGACAAAGTTATTCAGCAGGCAGAACGGGTTGATATTCATCTGGAAGCTCTTCTGGAAGCTGCCCGGCGGGTCAAAGAGGCTCAGCTTGAAAGAACGTTTGCTTTTATCGGGGCGATTCGCAGTATTATTGAAGGAATTCAAAACGTGGCCGCCCAGCAAGCAACCGTAAGTGCCGCGTTAGAGGGGCTTGGGCAATATCAAGCAGAGCTTACTACGCTTTCTGGAGATGCAACGGTTGAGGGAAGTATCTCCTGGATTTCTGCGCAGATTGATCAGGCTCGTGCTCGTGGTGCGTCCGCGCTTGAAATTGAAAGTCTTACCGCAAAGCTCACCAGTGCCCAGGCGCGTTTTGATGAGTTAAACGGAGTAGACGGGAATCTCGGCCTTGTTGGATACGCGCAGCGGTATCTTTCACAGGAACAACAGAAGCTTTCGATTGCTAAGTTTAATCTAGGGCTTGATTTTGCTAAGGCTGGCGCAATCGCCGCGACTTCCACCGATTCGAAGAATTTAAACACCGTGAGCCGGCACCGGATGTGGATGCGGGTTGCAACAACTTCTCTTGATATTGCGCAGCGTTTCGCGGGAATTGCTTACCAGGCGATTGAGACAAATCAGGCAGAACAAGCGAAAGAATACTATACCTTTGCGATTAATGGAATGGTGAATGCCCAAGAGGCGCTTTTAAACCAGGCGAATATTGATTTACGGCTCGCCCAACAGAATTTAGATACTGCCCAGGGTTCCTATTCTCAAGCAACCACAAATCTCCATAACGCAGAGCTGTATCTTACGCAAATGCAAGAAACGTACGACACTTATCTGCGGCAGTACGGAGAGAATCATCCTTTAACCCAGACCGCCCTTGTCGATGTGCAGAACGCGAGAAATGGCGTAAGTTACTACCAAAGTGAAAAAGCATCTGCGGAAACCTATTATGGAATGGTTTCGCAGCAGGTACAGATTCAACAGAGCATCGTTACTACGCGCACAGAGACTGTTCGTAATATCCAGGGCGTGAAAGAAGGACAAGATTTTGAGCAGCTGACTGGTCAAGAACTTGGCCGTCTGCATTTACAAATGGATGTTTACGCGCGTGCCGGAGAATTTCAGGTTCGGCAGCAGCAGGTCAACTGGCAGACAGTCCAGTATAATATCGTTGAGGCGGGGATGAGCTATAACCAGAATCAGGTGAATGCGTTCACCACAAGCCTTGCTTCGATGCGGGAGAGAGTTTCTTTAGATATCCGGAACGCCGAAAGCGATCTGGCTATAGCTCGCGATCCGGTACGCCGGCAAGAGTCTTTGGAGAATGGTGTCTACATTTATTCAGAAGAATACTACACTGGTCTCATCAGTAATTTAACTCAGCAGCGCGATTCATTGAATGGAATTCAGAATACACTTACCAATACTTCATTCAACTGGGAAACAAGCCCGGCGGATTCTCTGACATCGTTGCAGAACCTGCGTGTTTCCTATCTTGAATTTGAAACACAGCGCGCTTCGCAAGGATACGCAACGCTGCGCGGGCAGAGAACGGAGGAAATTATCCGGGATAATCCGACTTTCACCCAGGAACAAGTCGTTGCTCAACTTGACCGGGAATCGCAGACATCAGGTTTTACTTTATATGGCGCCAGGAACTATCAGAACACTACACAGACGAATCTGGATACCTACAGACGTCAGGCCGAAACTCCGCTCTACGACATTCAAACGCTTAAAGACCAGGGTGATTTAATTACAACCGCTGAGACGCGGCGCGACGAAGCTTGGCAGTCTTTCACAACGTTGCGAGACAGCGTTGAATCCGACCAGCGTACGCAATTTGTCGATGATGTGCAGACGATGATTAATAATGTTCCGCTGCCTTCAGGAAAGGTAACTCGTCGCGACCAGATCAATACAGCTCTTACGATCATTGAGAAATTTGGCGGGCCATTCCTAGGTCCATTTGCCGGAATTCTTGGCCAAATACGGTCACTTGTTTCAGCTTTCTCTGACCGCAGGGCTGACCGGAAATTAGTCAAACAGATAGAGCGTACTTCTCCAGACCGCGAGAAATTTTTAAATCAGATGCAGCGGTTGCTTGATGCACAGATGCGGCTGCTGCGCGAAGACAAAATTCTTAAAGAATACATTGAAAACGCGCGTTTGTACGGGAAAGAAATTGAACTTCAGGCGCAAACTCGGTCAACGCAGAATGCTGAGCAATTAGCATTGCTTCTTTCTGACTACATCGGTACTCTGCCGGAGGATAAGCGTTCTGCTGTTGAGAATGACGCAAACAGGTTTGTTATCCTGCTCCAGGTATATGAAGAAGCGACTCGGAAATTGCTTCTTACCGACGCTGAGCTTCAAGAACTTGCGGGTAAGGAAGATTTGAGCGAGAAAGACCCGAATCTCACCGCCGAAGATAGGAAGAAGATAAGAGACGGAAAAATTAAGGGCGCGATTGCCGATGTGCTTCGCGCTGGCGCATTCCTGGCAGGAGGATTCTATTTGAACAGCAAAGTGCGCGTTCCTATTTTCGGAAAGGGCGTTTGGGTTGTAGTCCAGCCAATGGATCAGCTTGGGATGCCTTCAACCCGGGGAGGAGTAAGGATTGTTCGGGAGTTTGACGGAGGCAATTTTACTCTTGAAGCCGGGGTGCGCCGCACCAAGCACGTTGAAGATAAAGGGACGGACAATACCTTTAATTCGATTAAAAATCTCGCTGGCTGGCGGAGACGCTCAACAGTAGAAGATTACTGCGGCGTGTACGGGTTAACTTCGCTTGTTCTTGATTTTGAGAACGGTGATTTATTGCTTGGATTTTCGTTGTACGGTGAGTATAACCCGGATCAGGGTACGGCAATCGCGGGCGGCGCGTTTGAAGTCCGCAAACGCCTGAAAGATGAGTTATGGTTTGTGTTGCGCGGGGGAGCTTTGTATTTATATGGTTCAGACAGCGCGACATATAACGCGGCAGTCGGTCCCGGAATTTCTTTGCCGGTACAATATTCATATTCTGCGTCAAGCTTGCTGGCTAAGGTTAACGCCGGGCTTCGTTGGGAGAGTGATGCGGATCCCTCTCAATATCTGGAAGCTTCCGCGTTTGGCGTATACGATAATTCCTTGTATGCCAACCGCAGCGGATTTGGCATTGAGATTCTTGCCCATAAGGAGTGGAACATGCAAGGGCTGGATAAGAAAGATTGGCATGGCGTTGTTGACTTTCAGACCCAACTCAGCAACAATCCTCTCGCCCAGTTTGATATCAAACTGAATCAGGGTGGATTCCTGGGTACAGAGGTGAGCCTGGAAGGCAGCTTTGACGGTGAGCAGCTTACGCTTTTAGGGGGTTTGGATACCCCAATTCGTGAACCAAAAATAGTGGAAGACGCAATAGAAGGATTTGCCCGTGACATTTTAAAGATTAAAGATCCGGATGCGCGTTTCGTCGCAAAGGGTGGCGTGGTTAACGGGATGCCGGTTTTGTTTGTCGGGTTCGGAGTGCGCTGGATCGATGACTGGACTTCTCCGCGGTATCTTATGCCGGGAATTGTTGGCATGCACAACGAGGGTTTGATTATTGGGGAAGAGCCGGTTCTGACTAAACCCGCAGGGCTTATCGATGTTCAACATACGATAGCGGCACAGCAGCGCATGCCGCTCATTGATGTAGCACAGAGAGAGGCGTTTGTCCGTGAGCATGCCGCTCTAACCATCCTTGGCAGTCAGAACGAGCACATGGAGGATTTAGAGTTGAAATGGGTTTTATCGCAGATTCAGAATGGAGACAGGCTTGAAGCTTTTGAATCCGACAGCGTTGAGGCCACAAAGAGTGACTTAGCGACATTGGGATTGGCGGTGGAATTTTTGTTAAGCCGCGGCCAGAATGATCGGGCTCGGCAAATTCTTGAATTATACTTGCGCAGATATATCGACTTCAAGCGCGCGCATCCCGAAGAAGTCAACAACTTCGCCGGGTTTGAGTATGTGCTTGATTTTGACAAGATCAAAGATGTGCCGTACAAGCACCGGGCATATGCTGGAGCGAATATCCGGCTTGCGTTGGCAGTGTTGAACTATATCTCTGTCACCAACGATACACGGATGATGCCGCTTCTTGAAGGAATTGTCGGAACTCCTGTTTACAAAGATAAAAAACTGGTAAGCTTCAAGGGCGGAATGCTTACGCTTTTACGGACTATCGATAGAGATTCTTCAGCCGTACTTTCAAAACCCGATTCCAGGATTATTAATACCGAAGACCAGATTATGCTTAGTTGGCTCTTGAACCGGCTTTCCGGAATTTATGCCCAGGGTGCGTTTGAGAACCAAACATTGAGCGCAACCTTTAGCGATCTTTCCGGGCAGGTAATTTCTTATTTGCGTACCTATGCTTTTTCTGAGCAAAGAGGATTTTCAGCGGAAGCAGGCTATACCATGAAAAAAGATACCTGGGGCAAAGAACACGTTTCTTTGGAAATATTCTACGGTAATTACACCCGCACTCAGGCATTGGCAGTTTCGGTGTTTGGCGTTGAAGGGCTACACAGGATTTTTGGGACAACTGGTTTTATCAGCCAATTCTTTGCTGAAATAGATACCCACAATAAACATTATGAGGCGTATCTTGACAAGCGGGCGACTAAGAAACTGAAGAATTTCGTTTTACGAAACAGCTTTTTACCCGATGAACAATTACAAGAAAGAGTTGTTAGTTTTATTGGGCAAAACAAAGGTAAGTTAGGAGATCTTTTCAACGATAAAGTTTTACGCCAGGCATCAGGATTTTTTGCCGGATTTTCAGCTTCTGCCGATGACGCAGCAGCGTTAGCCGCCACGCTGCATGCCAGAATTCAGGAGAACCAGATACGGGATATTCCATTTGTGCATCCTTATACCGGGAAGCACTCTTCGCTTTCGCTCTACGCTGCGACCAGAAGCGGTGCTGCTGAAACAAATGTAGGTTTTATCCATGACAGCGCGTATGCTGTTGAGGCACTGAAAATCATCGCTGAATATTACCGGGCACATCGCATCCGTGACGGTGATCTCATTGCCCGGCAAATCGATGCTGTACTTTCCGATATTGAGAAAACTTCCTATATCCGTTCTTCCGGAAAAAGCTTCCCGTCTTCTACCTCAGCACAAACAGTGAATCCAAGAGGCGATAGAATGGTTTCATTGGGCGCAGCAGCACAGTCAGTAAAACCGACGATACTCGTCGCGTTTGCCCGCAATTCCTATAATGAATTATCATTCCGGACAAATAATCTGGCAAACGAGCTTTCTCAGGATACTCGTCGAGAACAAATAGGCATTGTTGAGCGATCCTTACGTGCCGCGCAAGAAAAAACTTTTGAAATTCCTCAATTACAATGGGTTGAAGGAGCTATCTGGGAGCGGCAAAATAATAAATGGGTAGCTCGAGATATTGATCAAAGCTTATTCCAGGGTATGTTCGCAAAAGGTGAGCGAGTCAGACTCTCAAGCCTTAGCGCGGAAGTTTTGCAAAGTTTTGGTATTATTCGCGGCGGTGAAAAATATCGTTTTGCTGAAAGTGGCGTTGAACTTCCGGATTATGCCTTTGTTGAAGACGGGAAAGTCATTGTTCCTCCGCTTCTTTTCATTGCCGGCAAGAAGGCGATTGAGGATGAGCTACGCGGACTTACCCGATATGGCGTTGGATATTATTTTGATAGAGTTGAGTCACATATACTTGAAGAAAATGAACTTGGGTTTCTTTTCACCCCGTATGAGTATCTTGAAAACGAAACATTGCGAAATGATGTAGAGCGTTTGACATCAGTTCGATTCTACCGCAACGGCGAAACTGTGGCAGGCGGTAGAGAAGCAAAAGTTGCGAGAATCTTTTATTTAACTCCAGAAGAAGTCAGCGCCTATCTTGCGAAGCTTTCTCCGGAAAAACAAAAAGAAGCTCAGATGTATCTGCAGCGGGTAGCTGAAAAAATAGCAGCGCGAGAAGACATCCCAGCTTTCAAAGCGCAAGAGCAGGCACAGAAAAAAGCCTATGTGAAATTTACTGTTTCAGGACGTGAGTTTGTCCTGCCTTCATTCAGTGTGGTTTTACCCATGCGGGGTGAAGCATTGCCTTTAGGGGTTAAGCTTGGTTCTGAATGGCTCGCTACTCGCCAAAAAGCACTGCAGGGATTTGGGTTTGTTTATGAATATGGAAAGACGCCAGACTTCATTGACGCAGCGGATTTTGATCACGCAATTGAAGGCGGCCTTTTCGGGTTGCGCAAGGTAAAAATTATCCGTGATGGGAATGAACAGGAAGGTGAACTCTTCACCATCAACGGGAAAGTGTACGAACCAGGCATAGAAGCTTTAAAGAAGTTGAGAGAGCTCCAACGAACCAGGTTTAGCGTTCCAACTGCATCACAACAGGTGAGATTTTTAACCGAAGACCAGATCGCAAAAGAGCTTGCAGGTGGGTCGGTTACGGTTCAGCAAGACGGAGAAAAATATATCTTTTTTGCGCAAGGTAACCGGGTGGGTCTTTCCGATCAGATTTTAGAACGCGAGCTTAGTTTCTTGCTTGATAGGTTGCATCGGGATAGCCAAGGGTTTAACTTTACCGGTAGAGGCGAACAGATTTTAGGTTTTGTCCGTGCCCCATCTGTTGAAGAAGGGCTTGTATCGATACCGCTTACCGAGCGTTCCTTGCGAGAATTTACCACAACCGGCTGGAATTTCCAGGGTAAAACGTACTTATTCACCGGCGAGAAAACGACTGTTGACGGGGAAGAAGTATACATTATCCGGGTAAAAGGTTTAAATGGTTTGGACGGAAAAGACGCGGTTGTTGATTTTAACAACAAAGGATTCGAAGTCTTAGAAGTGCTTACCAAAGATAAATTTATTGTTCCCGCTCAGAACGGAAACCGATATCTTACTGAACGCCAATTAGTGGACGAGATTCTGAAGAAGCAGCTTACGATCACTCTGGATACGCAAGAAAAAGATGGTAAGAAAATAACGGTTTTAAAAGCAGGCGACCAAGTGATGAGCCTTCCTGCGCATGTGAAGATCCGGGAAGAGGCGTTACAGAATAACGAATTGTATACAGACCAGAATAATCTGTATTGGAAGCATAACGGGCGTACGTATAAGTTCAATGGAATTTCCGTAGAAGATGGCTTGTTGCCCCAGGATGCCAAGAAAGTTATGACTTGGACCAATGTTCCCGATGCGCAGCGCGGTTTATTACGTACGCCGGTTACCGAGGAAACATTCCGCCAGAATTTGAGAAAAATCAGGGGCCGGCAGGTTCAGGGTTCTTGGTGGTGGTATTTCGATGCGAACGGGAATGGCCTCTATGATCAGGCAAGCGCAGGAACAGCCGCCGAGCGAAAAGAGCGGTTGGAGTATTCAGCGCAAGAACAAAGAGAAGAAGTGGAAAATCTTCTTTTGGATGGATGGAAGCCGCTTACCGAGATTGGGTTCGAAGAGAACGGGCAGTTTAAGGCGATAGAAGTCAACGACGAGACACGGGCAATACTCACTGAGTTTTACCGTGATAACCTTTTGCTGGTCAATCCGGATTTTAGTATCGAATGGGTGGGAAGAAAAACACTTTCCGATCCTGCCGAACGCGGCCGACTTGGAGAAAGAGTTTACCAGGGAGGAAGTCTCATGGACCTTTCAACGCCGCAAGGAGCAGTTGCTCTCTACTATCCGCACAAGGATCTTGGCAAATCGTATGTTTTGCATCTTGCTCAAACCCGGCTGGGCGCTCCAGTGTATCGCATGAATGCCGATAGCACCTTTGGGGTGCTTGAGCATTATTCACGAGACCTCGGTGTTCATACCATTCGTCTTGAGAATGGCAAAGCAAAACGATTCAGACTTTCTGCCCACTACCAAGAGGAAAATGGCGCTGAGAAATTATTGCGGTATGTGGGATGCGATGCTTGGGGAAGAGTAATCGTGAAGCCGGTTATGAAAGGAGAGAGAGTGGAACGTGTGTTGGTGAATCTGGGGGATAAAGCAGCGGATGTTGCGGATGACAGTGCTTTACAGTCAGTGGGGTTAAGCCGCGATGAGGCAAAAAGCAAAGATTCTACCGCAGGCAGGATTTATGCTGATTTCGATAATGCAAAGGATGCAAAAGGAAACCGTACGTTTAACTTGTCGCAACAGACAGGGTGGGTTATTCATGCCGGCGTTCATACTCTGCAAATCACCGGTATGGAAACAATAGAGTTTGATTTGTTTAAGGAAATTGATTTAACCGGAAAACTCGTCCGCACGTTTGGATGGGATACCAAGAACGACCAGGAGATTCGCATTAAATTTGATGCGCAGGTTTTTGAAGTCGAGAACGTTTCTGGATCAATTACCTATGTCGTTGAGCAGGATCAATCCAACAAGCATGCCTATCGGACTCTTTATCGGGTATCTGAATCAGAGCCGTTGCGCTATACGACAGAAGGAGGCATGGTCAAGTGGGAAAGCAATCCACGATTAGGGAGACTTCCGGAGATTGTCGTGATTGTGGAGGCGATCAAACGTGATATCCAAAAGCGCTTAGGAGCCCAGAATGTTGTTCTTCCTGATCTGACCAAAGTTGAATGGGCGAGGATAACTACGGTAACTCCTGAAACTGCGACAGCAACCCAGCCAACAAGCCGTTCGGCGGTTTCTGTGGGTAAGGAAATTAACGTTTCTTATCAGGCTTTCTATCAGAGCGCTGACCCGCTGGTCAAAGTGGATAACGGCTTAGTCGACGTGGCCTTTGAATACAAGGGACGCCGGGTAAGCTTACGCTATGATATTATGGATTCTTGTCTTTCGATACATAATGTTTCTTCCCAGCCTTCTGCACAGCTTATCTGGGTTGATGACCCACTCGTTTTATCCGCAAAAATTACCGAAGATGCCACGCTGGTTGTAGATTTTTATAATGAACCGGTGGCTTTTATCGAGATGAAAGAAAAGATGGACAGATTAACAAAAGAAAAGTGGCATCTCCGCGCTTTCAGCAGTGAACAATTTAATTTGTTTGATAAAACGAAATTAGCGGCAATTATTGAATTCATTCATGGCAGTTTTGCAATTACCCAGGATGATATTAATCTATCGCAGAATGCTTCCATGCTTCACATTGAAAGAAAAGAAAGGTTTACATACCGTTCTGTTCTGGAAAAAATATTTGAGATGCCTTTTGATACGACTACTTCTTATATCGTGAAAGGCAAGCGGGAGCAAGTAATCGGTAACGGCGGCCTTGATGGAGTCGACTGGGGAAGGCAAACAATCAGGTCAGGGAACAAAGTAATTTTTTATAAAATATCAGGCGATGTCTTGGGCAAAATTTACCGGGCGATTTGGCGTGATTTCAGAGGTAACGTTATTATCCAGAGGGAACAAGACGGTTTCACCAGCTATATGTTTGATTTCGATCACCATGGCGTAGGTTTTCGCTCTTTCAGTACAACGCTTTTTGAAGGAAGACAAATTATCGATACGCAATCCTTCTATTTAGGGAAACAGACATCCTTGAATCTTGTAGCGTTCCTGACGATTGATGCCCTGTTTGAGGTAAAAACAAAAGCTGGCGAGCCGTTAGTATTTGGCAGTGATCTTGAAGAAAACCGGAGAATCTTGCAGGATGCGGTAATCGTTATCCGGGAAGTAAAGAATGTTTCTGTTGCGCTCAAAGACGGCGAAGGACGATTGCGCATCGTTTTATCTGATTATAGCGGAGACGTGCGTAAGCTCGCAGCTTCGTTAGGGAAACTTTCGCCGAGCGAAATCATGAGTAAACTCGGCCAGGATACCGTCAACGACTTCAGGGAAATAACTTTTATCAACCAGAATGGCGATATCACGACCGCCTATGACGCTGGAGCTTTGCATTTAGGGTATGGAAAAGATTCCAAGACATTCCGGGCTTTGTTCGAGAAAGGAAATTTAGTTGTCGATGAAAGACGCTACCGGGGAACAAGGTATACCGCAGATACGAATAACCTTGAAATTATCAGAACTGGCGGCAGCGACGACGAATCAGAAATAATTTTTAGATACGATATTGAAGATCGCCGCAAAGGGAGAGATTTACAGAAAGCAATTTTTATCAACCATTACGGAAGAATCAGACAGGCTCTCTATGATAACCCGAAAGTGCGAGTTATTTTAGGTATGCTTGGAAACGCGGTCAAGGGGGATGAGTTGGTTGCATACAACAGCTTAGGACAGCCGATCCAGTCAAAAGACGATCAGGGAAGAATTATTAAGAAGTGGGAAAGTATACAATATGAACCGCATCCGAATGGCGGAATCCGCGAAACCCATATTTTGAAGAAAGCCCGTGAACTTGCGCCTGAACGGAAAGATGTTTCCCTGCTTATTCTGAGAAATGGTAATTTTGAAGATGAGATGAAAATTGGAGTGTGGGAAGAGTGGAAAAACACGATAAAGAACTATTGGGGAATCGTTTTTATCCCGTTTGTCATATTTGCCTTTATTATTCTCATCGGAAAGATCTTAGAATATGTGCGCATCTACAAGGTCAAGAAACAATTAACGGCCGTAACGCCTCAGCCGGCAGTCCGTACACAGATAAAACCTGTGCGCGTGAAATCGCGTTTTCATCATTACGGCTTTACTTATGATGATACAGTTGAAGCTGCCAAGAACAAGTTTATTGCTATTGAGCGGCGCTTGGCAAGAGGAGAAACTGTTGCAGAAATAACCCAGGAATACTTCGAAGCATACAATGTCTGGAGACGAGAAGTTTTAGGGGATACAACCGTGATGAAGTTTGATATCGATGACTTGTGGATTTTCTATCTGGTTGTAGTCGGCTCAGGATATTTTAGAAATGATACTCCTTCGTTGTTAAATTATATGTTGCATAAGGCACTTGCGTTTAAGAGAGGCAATAAAGGAGAAGAAATTGGACCATTTGTCCGGCAAGAATATGAAAGATGGTATAAGATAAACAGCTTAACTTTGGGAAAATTTAAAGCCAAAGGACCACCTTTCCTACACCTGACAGCCGTCGCTTCAATTTTACCTTACCAATATTTGTTCGGCTTAGATGACATAGAGGATATGTTTAGAACGAGAAAGTTTGTTGAGTTTTATGACAGTATGTCTGCTCAGGATAAACAAGTTGCGTATCAAGGATTAATTAACAGCTTAAAGGTGATTACTAATCATTTATTTGAGGAACTTAAAAGATTCAATAAAAAATATGGTGGCGATAAATTACGAGCAAAACGATCTCTTGACGGGTGGCTATCTAAGAATAAAATTTACCAACGGTACGTAAGATTCTTAAAGAGCGAATGGAAGAAACACAACCCATTATTTTATAAGACATATTCCGATGCAGTAGGGCATAAAGTGCTGGATCCTCGTACTTGGCTGAGCGTGTTTAGAAATTTCTATCAACCCATCACCATTATCTGCGGTGTTATTTTTGCGGCTTGGGTTGTTGCCGGTTTGTATGATAACCGGATATCAGTTACTGCGGCAGTTGTTATTTTAAGCATTGCCTTGTTGATTTCGTTGATAGGGAAGAAAGGGCTTGATAAAGCTTTTGAATTTTTCTTAAAACGGCGTTCTAATATCGGAGCGTATGGAAAACCAGCAAGGCCGGATGCAGGATACACCAGGCCAAAAGTTTCCCTGGGGCTTAAGATTTTCAGAGTTTCTTTCTGGTTAAGCTTACTCGCAGTCAAACTCATTTGGAACGCGGTAGTATTCCACTTTGTAACCATCGCTCATGTTGAACTAGCTGGTTCAGTGTGGGCTCCTTTCTCGCTTGGCTTAAACATTAATTTTATCTTAGTATTTGGGTTATGGGTTCCTTTCGCCGTGTTTTTCTTATTGGACACCTTCTCTCTCTTCTATCTTTGGGAAGCAACTATCGGGTATATCTACGGGAAGTATCTCGGTTTAGGGATCATAAGAACCGAAGGAAAGAAAGACGTTTTAAAGCACACAAAAGTAAGGGGAGACCCTAACGGTGATGATATTCTTGTTTCCCGGATAAAGGACCTCTTTATACCCCAAGAATTAAATTTAACTTCTCAGCAGAAAGATGTCGTGGTAGCAGAAATGGTAAATCTTATTTTAGGTGTATTGTTAAAAGAAGACATGATTACTGAAGAAGAAGCCCAAGCCAACAGGTGGGCGGTCACTCCAACAGGGAAAGGTTTTTATCAGAAGAAAATTGTTGCTCCGGAAAAATTCTTCTCTGACCTAAAAAATAACAGAGCCAGACGGAGAATGTACCGTTTCTTAAACAGCTTACTGATGGATATGCCAAATATGCCGGTTTGGGAAAGAATCAGAGAGTTAACAATTATGTCTCCGACAGGAGGAGAAGAAATAGTCTATCTTTATAAGCAAAGGCCGGGCAATACAGATGATAACGACAGAGATAAATTAGACGAGAAGTTAGACACGGGTTTTACCAACTTAAATTATTTGATCTCAAGACATCCTGATGAATGGGAAAATTTTATTAAGCGCATGATCAAGGAAGGAAAAATAACTGCAGAAGAACTTATCCGTATTCGTAACTTAAAATTTGGCCAGGAATTAGGCTGGGTATCAGATACTCTGGAATGGGAAATAAGGCTTTGGGCTTCCTGCAGATTTCAGCCTTTTGAAAGAACCTTACGAGGTATTATGCACTATATGCCGATATTAAGACTTTATGCAGCTATTAATCACCCAGAATGGAATGAGGAAAAAGTTTGTGAAGAAGTAAACAAGAAGTTCCAGATGCTTTGGGCAACGGATAATATTGACAAGCCGGAATTCTTGAGATTGTTGAAGCATTATTATGAAAAAGGATTGGTCATAGACGTTAATTGTGTTTTTCCATATAGAGTGCCGTATTTCTTTAATCTCAAAGAACTGGTTAATAAGGGTACCCGAAAAGTCTTGTTGGATGGAAGAGGGTATGAAGCGGGAAAATGGTATAACTTTTTGTTGAGGTATAATCCAGATACAGAAGACATCGAGCCAGTGCACGCTCTTAAATTGACAGAAGATTTTATTCTTGCAGGTGAGGGTAAGCCAAGCGCTCAAGCTTATGCACGGACTTTTGCCAGAGGCGAAGTCATTATGACTATCGATATTAACCAGGATTATTACGTTGAGCAATGTTTGAAGATTCCTCATATGTTAAGCCTTTATGATGATAAAGATGTCGCAATTGTAGGATATCCAGAAGATATCTGCACTGACCAGTATACACTTATTTCCAAATTCCATGCTATTGCTGACAGGACATTTGTAACTTTAGTGCAACGAGTTTTGTCCTTATTAGGGGTCAGGTTCCATTATGGGCATCCTGATTGTTGGAGATCAGTATTTACGGATTTATTTGGTGGCGTATCCCGCACCTATCCGGTAAACGAGGATATTTTTGGCGGTTATGAAATGAACTTGAAGGGTAAGAAGATAGTCAATATTGAGTGGATAGAAGCAGGTAAGACTCGAGAGGTTTCCTGGGCTACAACTGATGGAATTTTTAGAAAATTCGGCATGGGCGCTGCGCAACAGGCATATAACAGGTACCTTTATTATCTCAACTCATCTCATAATTTTGATGCAACCCAGAGGCTTTCCC
Source organism: uncultured Planctomycetia bacterium (assembly GCA_964634935.1). Lineage (GTDB taxonomy): Bacteria > Omnitrophota > Gorgyraeia > Duberdicusellales > Duberdicusellaceae > CAZWJT01. The sequence goes on from CAZWJT010000011.1 coordinate 24,674, forward strand.
ATTTACAGGGTGGTATTGGTTATTATTTACGGAAGCCTTGGGTGCGCTTAGGTATCTTTGTTTATTTAGTATTTATGCTTCTGGGTGTAAGCGGATTTGCTCCATTCCCAGAAGAATTATTGTTTGCGCTCTTAGGGATACTTATCTTTGCCCAGGCCATTACCTTAACTGGATTTATGCAATATCTTATTGATTATACCCAGCCATTTATTTCAAAAGATGCCGTAAAGAAATTTATCTTGCGGCATACAACCGGTATTTTAGGGGCAATTGATTTTATGCTTACGCTTTTAGTAATGGCACCGTTCTTTATGGCACATGTATTTACCAATGCTTTTGGAGCTTCTTCTGCCATGAAAGGAGTTGCTGGATATGTTGCAACTGGCCGCGGATTTTCTTTATTTCATTTGCCGATAGAGAAGCTTATTTCAGGGTTTGGTAAATCCCATGTATTTAGTGGGGCATTAGGATTAGCGCTTTCGTTAGGTGCTGTGGTTATCTGGAAAAATATTACATTGATTTGGTCAGCGCCCTATGTCGCAATTGTTCTTTTTGCCGTGTTGGTGGTTTTTGCTTCAAACAAGGGATATTTACCAATATTTGGAGTCGCGGTGAAAACATACAAGAAATTATGGTTAAAAGATTTTAAAGGAGGAGTTAGCTTTATTAGCAATACCGCGAAACTTGGTTTTGAAAACAAACTTTACCGAGCCACAATTTTTGATGTAGTTGTAGCTGTTGTTTCTTTTGTTGCTTGGTTTTTGGTTTCACTACTTCCTTGGTTTGGTGCTGCAGCAGTAATGTACCTGATTTTTGGTTCAGCGATTGGAGGTGGTTTAGCTTTCTTGGTTTCGGCTGGAGTGATAGTTTTCGTCAGCAAAATTACTAATCCAGCAAGGATAATGAATAAAAAAGTTTTTATCCATGACCCACTTTGGGAAGCATTAGAAATTTCTCCATCTGGTAGTGAGGAAATAGCCAAAAGTCTAAGAAATACGCGAGAGAAAATTGGCAATCTTCCTAAAAATGCCACCCAAAGGACGAAAGACGGCATTATTAGGGATTTTGCTGATTCTTACTGGAAACAATTTCCTTCCCAGGTAAGGCGTCTGTTAGAACCGGGCCACGGTTTTGATAAGAAAAAAGCCAATGCTGATTTATTTGAAAGAGTTGACAGCATCAACAAAAGCACAGCAAGATCTTGTGTGGTCAAATTTTTTAACGACTCGAAAGAAGGCAAGGGATTCATCCGGGATCCACAGATATACGATCTTTTATCAAAAGCGAGATCTGGAATAAAAGCACTCCAAGACTCAGATAAGGATAAAATTTGGCTAAGAATGTGCAGTAAAGAAAAACAATATTATAGGGATAGAGCAAAAAAGCAGCTAGAAAGTTTAATAACATATTCACAAAAAGAAAGAACTATCGAGATCAGAAAGTTGGCGAAGAAATTAGCCGCAGAATATTCAATTATGGAAAGCTTTTTCAAAAAATCCATAATCGTGTCCAAAATATTAGACGCTGCAAGGATGCCGAGGGCAACCGAAGAAATAAAAATGGTCCAGTATGCACTCTTTGATATGAGGGAGAGCGATCCCAGAAAAGCAGATGCCGATCTTTTTGGTATTATTGCACACGCAATAGGAGATCCTGCCAGTAAGCGCAAAAATAATTTTTTTGGTACATTCAAAGCAAGAAAATTAATTAAAAGATTTCGGTTCGAAGACATCCTAAATCACCTACCCGATTCCATAAGGCAAGATTTGTTTGATGCGAACGAGAATAATCCTCAAGAAAGCGACAAAGATTTATCTAAGAAAGTTTCCAGTATTGCCAATGCGATAATCGAAGAATTTTTAGTATCAGCTAAAGCGCAAGCGCTTATCCGTAGGTCAAAAGCCATAGCGGCCCTGCGTATCGCCGCAGAAGAATTGGCTAAGGAAGGTAACAATCCAGTCAAGATAAAAGATGATTTTTTAAGAGAATCTGATATCTTAAGCCGGTTGCCAAAAGATGTAAAATATGCTTTATTATCTTTGTCTGGAAAGGATATCAATAAAGAAATCGATATATTGATTAAGTGGTTGCCATATTTTGAATTAGTCAACAGTTTCGATAATTCCTACCCGGCCACTCTGCCGTCTAATCAACAACCTGATCGAATTCCCGCGGAAAACGAATTCCTTCAAATCATCGGTGCCTTTGGCGGAGGAGAATTCCTTGCACAGCAGGGCATATCAATTCATAGGAAAAATGTTACGATCAGCCCGGCACTCGAATCACCCGCAGAAGTCAGAAACGGAAGATTGTATATCAATCCAAACACATTACGCGGCCCTCCGGAACAACTTCGCGTCATCTTCCAGGGCCATGAGCTCTTCCACTTGCAAGGCATGGATGAAGTCCAGGCGCGCCTGGCAACCGTTGACTACCTTTTACGGAATAATTTGCTTGCAAGCCACCTTGGATTTTTAAGCAACAATACAATTGGATTAGTTGCGGATGCAGACTGGCTTACTACCCTGCGCAATACTCGTGCTGTTTTGGGGCGTCGCGAGAACATCGAGCTTATGCATAAGATGCTTGTTCCGGGAGTGAATAATGGCGGATATGATGCAATTATCATCAGCTCAATGACCGAAGCTGAGGCAGGTATCCAAGAAGAAATATTCCGAGCGATATTCAAAGGTGTTCTGGGTAGCACTGGCCGAGAAGTAATGATTTTATCAGTAGTAGAAGAAGGCTGGAACGCGGCGAATAAAGTTGATGGCAGCCAAAACGGCGCAGGAAATTTCTTAGCTACGCCAAATGCCTATATTGAAGCTCGTAAAAAAGCAAACACTGATTATCATACTGATTTGGATGATTTGTGGCGCAAAAAAGGCGCAAAGATTATGGTGGTACACAACGCAGGAGACGCAAAACGCGCCAACCCCAACAGTGTTTCCTATGATAATTCCCGAGGTTCACAAAGGATGGTGGGAGAATTACCCACTGCAGACAAAAGAAGGATTCCAATCACGCTTCTTAGTTTAACAGTCTTCACAAATCTTCCTCAAGCTTTGTCGAACTCAAGCGACTTAGATGTTTTCTGGGCTTCACAGGTGCTTATTGGAGATACACTGCCTCAGCCGCCAAGCAAAGAAAAATATTTATTCACTGCTTTTGGTATGAATATCGCTCCCGATGCTGAAGTAACTGAAAAGAATTTAAATGACTTTGGCCATTTTTCAGGAACCAGCAGTGGATCAGCTGAGTCATTCGTTGCTCAGAAAACATTTGCCGGAAGAATGGTTGAATTTGAAGCTTGGCGTAGAAGTATCGGAGTATTGTTGCGAGACTTAGGCTCACAGAGATTTTCTCAAGAATTGTTCTTTAGTTTGCTCACTATGTTCCAAGAAGTGGTTGCCAGAAAATCAATGAAGATAGATTTATCTCCGCAAATAGTTCAGCCGTTGATGGTGCTTATTGAAGGGCTTAACAAAGTCAACAACCCGATGGCTTTATCAACAGTCGAAGAAGTAGAGCAGGCTTTAGCCGGAATAGCTCATCCAGAGGGAGGGAGTTATCTCGACAAATTAAGAACCTTAAGTGATATCAGGAATAAGGTTGACTTAATGCTTCACCCAGGCATGTATTATCAGGAAATTATCAGAATATTCTTGAATAACAAAAATCTAATTCCAGACGTTGGGCATTTTGTAAGATTGGTCAGTATCGGCGAAAGCGAGCACACCTATTGGTGGACATACAGACGTCCCGTTGACAAAGTAAATGCTGATTTTGAAATGATTACTGATATAGCCGGTGTAAAGTTATTTATTGATACAGAAGGGAAACTCAAGGTAGATCGAAATGTTACCGATGAAGACATAGCTAAAGCCAGGGCAACCCGGCAATTAAGAAAGATCGAATACCCGGTTGAAAATGTAACTATCAACGGCAAAGTATACAGGTTTTCTATTGAGGATGTGCAGAGAGGCGTAGAAATAGATGGAGTAAAGATAAAGGGGTCAATTGTTCGAAACTCAACCCTTCTTCCGGGTTCGTCTATTGAGAATAGCATTGTCGAAGAAGTATTCGGAGAAATAACAGTAGTCGGCTGCGAAATCGTAAGCACAACTGCAACCTATATCAAGGCTAAAAATTCTTCGATACATAATGTAATTACCGTAAGCGGTATTGATGCTGAATCAAGAGCCATTGCCGGTATTTATCGGGAAGGTATTATTGACGAGCGATTAAACGAAAAAGACGAAACAATTTTTAATGTTGATGTAAACTTTGACGCCAAAGAAAAAGATGCAGTTGTTGAAGAGGGTAATCTATACAGTTGTGCCCAAATTCGTGACTTAGCCTGTGATTCCCGAAGACTGAGCACAATACGAGAACGACTTCAGAAGCATACTCGCCGGATTATTGATGAATTGGCGAAAACCAAGACGGCTGAGCAGAAAAATGCATTTATAATCGCAAAGACCGGCCTGGAGATAATTGACAATACTACCTATCTTGAAGCAATCGATAAACTGAGAGCATATGGCGCTTTAACTCCGGTTACTACGAAACATCTGGCAAAACAAACAGTAAAAGAATTTCTTAGTTTGCATAAGCGTTTCGGTGAGCCAGTTCTTCCGGATGTTTCAGTGGAAGGTCCGTATACTGAGTATCAGCTTGCCGCTCGACGATGCATTGAGGCTTTAGCCATAATAGGTATGCTCGGCGATGAATCTTTAGCCAAAACTTCACTCGGTCCAATATTCGCAGAAATTGTTGAGTATTTCAATGATTCATTGAGCGTAAGCGGCAGAAACGTATGCCTTAAAGTGCTCTACCAAATGATGAGTATTGCCAGCACTTATCCTATTTGCCAAACATTCAGGGAGAAATTATCAGAGTATGGTATTAACAGCGAAGCAGATTTTATCGCAAGGCATAATCGGGTAAGAAGAGGAGTGTTCGTTGATAATCCTGCAACGCAAGGGGATATTAAAAAGGTGGTTGTCTTACCAAGGCTTACCATCGGCGCTGAGATTGCGATATCGAGTGTGTTGGTGCGCAGGATACTTGAGATATATCCAAACGCGAAAATATATTTCATTGGCGATAAAAAGCTTGCGCAAATTCTTGGTGGTAATCCCCGGATAGAGGTTGTTCCATTACAATTTAAAAGGAGAGGCGCGTCGTTCGGAGCTCGATTGAACAGCTGGTTAGATCTACTTGGGATTATTTCCGGAATAAATCCTGATTTAGTATTTGATCCTGATTCGCGGGTAACCTCGCAGGGGGCGTTACCGGTTATCGCGGAAGATAAATATTTCTTCTGGGAAAACACCTTAACCGAAAAGATGGAACGTAAACCCATGGCTTTATTGGTCAATGACCGGATGGATTCTGTGTTTGGAGCGCGAGCCGAAGGTCCGGCAGTTCCAACGGTATTTATTGATAAGAAACACAGGGATTTCGCAGATGCGTTGCGGCAGAGATTAGGTTTATCGGAGAGATACGTTATAGCTGTTAAATATGATGTAGGTGGTTTGTATGATAAGGCCTTAGGACAGGATTTTGAAAAGGCGCATATGAAAGCGCTGCTGAGTGAAGGCAGTAATGTTATTATCATCGACCGCGGTTTTGACGAGCAGGAATTAGCTATGTCGCAAAATCTCCTTGCTCTGGTAAGAGAATCAGGCGTTAAGATAATAGAGGTAACAGATTTGCCTAAAGGATACGGGGTTACTCCAGACGGAATAGTCGTTACTGAAAGCGACAAGAACAAACCACTGGTAATTGCTTTCCATGGAACAATTGGCGGTTGGGTTGGCATGACTTCAATAGCCAATGAAGCATTTTCTTATGATTCGGTTGGTCAGCATGCCGCATCCGCTGACAAGGGTGTATATGGCGAAACATCTAAAAAAGGCGCGTCAGTTATTGTGGGTTTTACCGGGTATCATGCTGAGGCATTTCCAAAATTATGGAAACCAACTGGAAGAAACAGCATTGACGTCATTGAAACCGGCACAGGTGAATGCAAAGATTGGAAACCGATACTGGAAAAAGTTTTAGCCCGCCACTCCCAGATCCGTCTGGGCATCAGGGATGTATTGCCGCTTGATTTA
>CAZWJT010000012.1:0-1336 GCA_964634935.1 uncultured Planctomycetia bacterium
CCCAGCCGGTTGTGTTGCATAGTTTTGGGTTCATGCTTCTTTTTGTCTTTGGGTTAGGCGCAGTAGTTATCATTCTTGCTTTAATTCTTTCAGCATATTTTGCATTACCTCAGGCACAAGGTGGTTCCCGGGAAAATATTTTGCGCCTTACGCAAAAGGAAGTTACTGCCAGACGCAACGCCGCTGACCGTGAATCCGCGGTTTCAGTCGCAGTGAAAATATTTAAACTGATTGTCCGCAACAACGCAAAAGCAGAACAAGCAGAAGCTGCTCTGTTACGCAAAATCGACCGCTCCGCTAGCACAGAGATTAAAGATTTTGATGCATATGTCCTTGGTTTATTAACCTGCGCTTGCCGTGCAACAGGAATTTCATCCAAGAAGGTTATTGCGCGCGCAGAAGCAATATTGACGACCAATGATACGCGTCTTGAGCCAGGTGATGTTGCTCAGGAAATGAAAGGGAAGGGAGTTCCACGGGCGTTTAAGATTCCACGAATCGAAATTCTCGGTAGACATACTTCAGAAAGACAGGAAAGCAGAAAATCATCTTTACCTGGCGTACTCATCAAAGGAGCGGCTATCGGACTTGTACTTTTTGGCGGATATATGCTTCTTGGCGGAACACCAGCGCATGCCCAGGATATGTCGTCTTTTGACCAGGCAAATCCTTCCCATGATTTAACGCTCACATCTGACCAGTTTGTAGACAGGGTGATTGCTTCTCGTGAGCCCGTGCTCGTTGATTTCTGGGCGACCTGGTGCGGGCCATGCAGGGCAATGAGCCCAATCGTGCATGACCTCGCCAAGGAATACGAAGGAAAGATAAAGGTTTACAAGGTTGATACCGATAAGGCGAAAGCACTTTCTGCGCACTATGGAATTAAAGGAATTCCAGCTTTTCTTATGTTTGACAATAAGCAGGTAGTTGACCGGCTCGTGGGTCAACAGTCACCAGCAGAACTTCGCGCTTTCGTCGATAGAAATTTGCAACGTCATGCACAGAATACAGCTTCTGCACAACCAAAAGCTCAGGCAGTGGCTGTAGTAGAAAAACCAGAGGCGCAAGGAGTTATCAAAACTCAAGATACGATTGCTTCTTTGGTACGGGCGTTACCGAAAGGTCGCGTAGCGGCAATGGTTCAATCCGAAATTGCTCACAGACAAGACGCGGTTCAGGGAGAGGCGATTCCGATGGGGGCTATGGATCTTGGATATCCGGAAAATATCTTTGATAATATTTTTGAAACAGATGTTGTAAAGCCGATGACAGCAGTTTCTGGTGAAACACCGAGCACAACTTCCAAAGAAACTTCTTTTACGGGAGTCGATTCATA
>CAZWJT010000012.1:1436-12954 GCA_964634935.1 uncultured Planctomycetia bacterium
AAGATAAAGCGAGTACACTATTCTAGAAATCTTGTTGGAGAGCAGGTTGGGGCTATTGTTGAGCTTACGAATAGCCAGAATGCGAATGTCGTAGAACAGAGAATCTACGGTGGTTCAAACGGGCGTGATATTTCCTATGCCGCGGAAGATGCAGGGTTAACGGTTGTGTATACTCATGATAAACACGGGAAAATTGTTCCGGTTGGCAAAAAAGAAACCCTGGGCGGCCGGTATGTAAAGATTCTTGTACGCACAGCAGATGGGCAACAAGTCATGGCTGACTACCGGACCATTTTTGAAGTGCTTGCGCGCAAACAGCAGCAAGACAGAGCTTATAATCCTGATAGGCTTCCCAGAATCAATCCGGATCAAGTCCGTAAAGTATATCTTTCCAAAGGGAGCTTCTTTAATCCGATAGACTGGGTTGACAGCGGTGATGTGGGAGCGATTTTAGAAGCATATCCTGACCAGAGATTTTCTGGTATTAAGCGTGATTGGATTTTTGGCGGAAGCAATGGCTGGGACCTTGCTTTCTTAGCTGAACGAGTAGGGTTAGAGGTTGTTTATAAAAACAGTGAACCAGATGGAGAAAAAGAATCTTGGGGTTATCGTTTCAAGATGGTTAGGGTTCGTCTTTCCAATGGTTCGATAGAGGAGGTAACTTATGCGAATATTCTCGATATTGCTCGCGCAGAAAAAACTCAGAGAGCAGATGACCGAGCCGCAAGAGCTGCTCAGAAAGACAAAGAACATAAAGACCTTGCAGACACTCTCGATGGAGCAAGAGCAAGACAAAGAGATTTAGATCAGGCTCAAGACGCTATTGCCCGAGCCCTTGCTCAAGACAAAGAACGCCAGGCACAACTGAAAGACAAAATTCAGCAGGAAGAAGAAAAAGCGCGCGTACCGGCTTCAAAGCCTGCTGTTGAACAACCAGTCGCAACGCAACCAGTAGAAACGCCAGTTTCTTCACAACCCGCAGAAATACCGCAATTACAGCCAGCGAGTGCATCACAACCTGCAGCCGCTGCACAATCACAGCCAGCGAGTATGCCGGAAGGAAAAGCAGAAATTACTCCAGCAAAGAACGTTGCAATCGCTCCAGTTGCTCCGGTTACAACTATGCCATCCGCCCAAGTTTTAGAAAATTCAGCACGTGCGCCACCGTATGTGGCAATTGCTATCGTTTTGTCAACGCTGGGACTTATTTCCGGTCGGTTACGTTCACGAATCCATACTCTGTTTACTAATCCTTCACTTGTCCGTTGGTCAACAGCACGACGCATTGCTTTTATTGCCGGATTAATTATTTTGGCAGCGGCTGCTACATTCGATATTCTTACCTGGCAGAATGTTACAGAATATTTACGTTCCATTTCCGAGCAAAAACGATTTATCACTGCATCCGCAGCTGCTGCGGCAGGGTACGGAATTATTATCTGGTCTTTGCTCCAGCGAGGACGCGGAGAACCTCGTTCCGGGGAAAGTCCTGTACAAGAAAATGGTTCAACCAAACCTTCCCGTAAACCAAGAGATTCATCGAGAAAACTTCCTGTAAAGTCTGAAGACAGTGAAGATACTGATGAGAGTGTTTCTAGAAGCGGTTTGAGTGTTTCTGCTTCGCGGGCATATTCCGGTGTTCCAGTCATGGTCGTTGCTCAACTGCTTAAGCCATCCCGGAGAGATAGTGCTGGACGTATCCGGGTACAACTTGTCCATAAGGACACCAAAGAAATTATCTATGAAGGTATTTTTGCTATAGAGGAATTTCCAATACTCATCGATACCCATGACGGCTTATTCCGAGTATTTTATAATCACGAGAAGGGAGAGCTTGTTGTCCGGCAAGGTTCACGGTTCTCAGATAATGGAGGAACCGCGGTACTTAAGAACAACAAGAAAGGCGTCATCGATCTTTCAGCCGCGAACGAAGACAGCGATGAACAAACACGCAAAACTGTTGTTCAGAAAAAACGAGGAAGCGCGTTGGACATAGTTCTTGGCGCGACCAAATATGTTAAAGAAAACGGAGGAATTTTTGTTGTTACCGCAGGTTCCGAAAGCGACCATTTCTTACGCTCGCCTGAGAACGTCACCATAGTCATTATTCAATCCAGTAAGCAAGTTGTGCATAATTCAATTGCTCTGATGCAGGCACTGAAAAGCCGCAAGAACGTGAATGTGCTTCTGGTATTAGACACTGATTGGGTCAGCACTGATAGAAAAGGGCAGCTCTGGGTGAGCAAGGCAGTATCACTGGTAGATTTTGGAGCAACCACAAGAATGGTGCTGCTTGAATTTACCAATCCGGTCGAAGCTGATTACGGAATAATCCGTGTTGGCGGGCCTATTGATTCGCGCAGATACCAGGATGCAATTATTCCTTTCTCCAGAACCCGCGGATTTGAGCGGCACGCAAAGTATAAGGCAGCTTCTAACCTTATTTTCGCTGAATACGGCGTTGATGTGCCGGCAAGTATTTCGTTTGTGCGGGATGATTCTGATATCAAGCCTTGGATTATTGCTGAAGTTTCCCGCTGGAGCAGAGCCCCTCCAATGTACAAAGCCTATCCTGATACCTATGTGATGTTTGTGGAAGGCAGAGGACAGAAAAAGCGGATTATCAAAGCGATACGAAAATTCAGAACGGAATACGCCGCCGGAAGAAAATCGACGCCTTTGGTGGTTAAGCCATCGGAAGGCAGCCAGGGCGATGGAGTGGTGATGTTTGATACCTCGGATTCTGATGAGGATATCGCCGCTGCGATTCAGGATACTCTTGCTACAGGGACAAGCGTAGTTGTTCAGGAGCGGATTATTCCTCAGACCAAAGATGATATTAATATGCGAGTGCTCGTTTCTTATGGATCTAAGGGAACGCCGATTGTTTCAGGGATTACTGTTCGTGGCGATACTTTCTCTGACCAGCCAGTCAACATCAGTCAGACCGCCTATGTTTTAAGTTTTGAAGATTTCTGCCGTCAGTGTGGATTAAACAAAAAAGAACAGAAAGCATTACGCCAGGTTGTAGAGAAACAGGCATTAAAGGCTTTTGCCGCGATTAATGCTCAAGCAGAGGCAGATGAATTATACGAAGAGTCAGCGCGCAGCCGTCAGGATTTTGCCGGAGTTGATATCATCGCTACCTATAAAGTAAAACACGGAGTAAAACATTTCCGCGCCCAGGTTATTGAGATCAACGGAACCAACAGTGGAAGTATCTGGCATGCTGACCAGTATGCAGCTACTCAAGGAGAAAAGACACATTCAACAGCTGAAGAGTTTGTCGCAACTGTTATCCGTCGCGCCCGGGCTTATAAGGCATACCGGGAAAAAGTTCCAGGAGCAAAATATTTAGAACACTTAATCAGTGTTGCCGCAGAGAATGACGAAAGTTTCGTAGGTATTGCTGACGGGATTGCGGCAGAGAGTAAAAATCACAAAAGAGCAGTCGTGCTCCTTGGTGGTAATGTTGACTCACAGGTATTGCCGGTACTCATTGCAGGAACAGAAGGCAATACTCAATTTGAGTTTGTGTGGATTAAGAGTCTCAAGGATATGAGTATTCGTGGAAATCGCGCCTCTGTGCAAACCGGAGTACGTTTTCATCATGGAAGATTGCAGGCAGTTGCTTACAGAAAACCAATCCAAGTAGCCTACCTGTATAATTTTGGGCACGAACGTATGCCTGAGGCAACCAGACAGCAGTTGAGCGGTTTGCCCGTTGTATCTGACAGAACATTTGAATATTACATCCACCACAAGGCAGCGACAGCCGAGTTATTACAGAAAGCAGGCGTTCGAACGCCGCGAAGCGCAGCGTTCTTATTAGCTCATGAGAAAATTCCTGCTTTGGCGCTTAAGGGAAATACAGCAACTGTGGTTACCCGCAGCAGCTTACAACGGAAAGCTTCTGCTGTTCGTAAAGAGGTTCGGGCTCAAGTGGCTGAGATGTCTCAGCATGGGTATTTTGCAAATGGCGCGTTCATCAAGCCGATTGCGAGTTACGGCAGCGAAGGCGTTGAAGTATTAAGCCCAACAGACACAAAAGCTGTAAGCGTTGATGCTATTGTTCAGAGAATAATGGCTCGGCTTAAGAATGGCGAAAGCTTAATTCTTCAGCAAGCGATTATTTCCCAGGCAGTCAAGAGTCCTGTATTCAGCGGCAAAGCACGACACATCATCCGTGTATTCGTAACCCAAGATAAGCAAGGTAATCCAAAAGTTTTCGGTATCCGTGTCGATACTGGAGATAAAAAAGTTGGAGCAAATGATAGCAACGTGGTTAACCTCTATCGTCATTCAGAAGACGCTTTGGATAGATATCATGCATACCTTCTTGAAGAATTTGCAGCTTTGCTTGGCAAAGACTCACGGAAGCTTAAGGCGTCTATCGAAAAAACTGCTTTTGATGCAGTGATGGCAGTGAGAAATGGAGTTATTCGCGAAACCGGCAGGATGCAAGTCGCACAGGATTTCGTAGCAGTTGATATGGTATTGGAAGAGGGGACATTGCAGCCGGTGGTGATTGAAATGAATGGCCGTCGTTCTGGAGAATTGAGCGGCCTTGAACTGCGCAGGGAAGAACTGATGAAAAATTCTGCCCGGGACAAGAAACGATATGGGCAAAGGTTCAGCAACGGTTTAATCGCTGCCATTACCCAGCGTGCTCAGGCATACACAGAGAAAACCTCTGCTCCAAATAATATCCAAGCTGCGGAAAATATATGGGTGAGTGTAGTTGCACTTTCACTTGTCGTGGCAATAGCTGTGATGGTTAATTTACATCAAATCCGTCTGATGAGAACTCTTCCTGATTTCTTCTTCATGGATCTGGCACGGCATAGCACTCTTGGCCGTTGGATTACCAACAACCTCTATTGCAGATTTGTGCGCCACACTCGGCTCGATAAGGAAGTTGAGAAGTTGACCGCAGAAGAAATAAGCGCGCTGCCTCTGGTCCAAGTAAAGAATGAAGATGATTTGACAGTGCGCGATGATGGCATGCCTGTTGTAAGCTGGTTGGGGATGGATGCGATTCTTATTGCTCACGGCATGGAAAGTAAAGATGGTTTTTGGAGTGTGCGGTTTATGTATGAAGGCCGCGAACGAATCATCGCCTGGGGCGATTATTTGAAGAAACTGCAGGCACAAGGCGCCCAAGAAGTAACTATTTACAGCTGTAACGCGAATAACGCGAAATTATTAATTCCTGCTGGGATGAAAATACGATTTGCCACGACGGTACTTCTTCGGGATGTGAGGTTTTTTGAAGGCTTGCGCTTCTTCGGTCTCTTTAAAACATTAGAAGCTTCTCATGAGAAGGATTTGTTGTGGTACGGCAGACAAAGCGAGAATTTCCCAAGCACTCATGTCTATCAACTGCTGAGCGCAGCCGGGACTCTTACTGTGCCATTGGAAGTATTGTTGATCGGGGTCTTTTTGTCCGCGATATTGCTTTTTGCGGCTGATGCTTCTGGTTCAACCATTGTTACGGCAGCACAGGGGCCAGAGATTCGTTTTGCTGGTAATAAATCTTATATCAGGGATGCACTATTTGGAAGAATCATTCTTTACACCATTCGGGAAATCACAGACGAAGAGCGGTATCTCCCGGCAACTGATGATATCGAAGGACTAATCCGCCAGGAAACAGCCCGCTTTAACCGGGTTTTTGCCGCGTCAGTTGAAATCAATAATACATTGAGCGGTAATGAGTCACTTGATAAAGGCGCTCGAGATATAGCATCCGGAGTGAATTTCTGGTTGCAGCAATTGAAACAAGAAGTACTTCCGGCAAATATCCATAAGCCAACTTTGATCGGGAGTACGGTTAAACAAGGAAAGACTGATCGATATCTCAGCGCGGTCGGAGCGGTTGAGACGGTCATTAACCGCTATGACGATTTTATCCAGAAAAATACAGGTAATCAGAATGTGGAACGGATTCGAGAATTTATCCAGGGTTTAAGAATCTTTCTTATCGACCTTACCAATGCCGAGATGCTCGAAGGAGCCCAAGCTCAGAGTCTTGAGCCGGTTATCCTGGTGGTTAAAGAGATCGACCCCGCTGTAGTTCTAAAAATTTCCCAACAACACAAGATCGTCGCAATCGTAACTGAATTAGGAACACAAACCGCGCATGCGTTTATATTGGCCAGGAGTATGGGTATCGCTACACTTCCTGGAGCATACCTTGACGGCAATACCGTGAAAGAACCGGCATATAAAGTTGTCAAGGGAGGCGAATACGCGATTCTTGATACTATCCGCGGACAGTTAATCGTTAACCCGAACGCAGAAACGAACGCCCGTTACCAGAAATACGCACGACAGTTAAAGAGTTTACAGGATATTGCCTCTCGCGAGATAAGCGCGACCTGCAGAACCACCGATGATTTTGAGTATCCGATAGCATTGAATTTCGACGTTGCTAAAGATATGGATAAGGTAGTACAGATGATCGGTGAAGCGAATTTAATCGGAGTTGGGCTTCTGCGATTTGAATTTCTGATTATGGAAGTTGCTGCCGGGAATTGGCAGAATGAACAGGTAATTTCTGATTACCTGTACGATGTTTTTGTGCATCTCAACAAAGTAGCCCACGATTATCGTAAACGAGTCAGAGTGGTTTTACGGACACCGGATCGAGACCGGAGTAACGTGAAGCTTGCTGGCATTGATGCGGATAGTCCTTTTGAAGGTTCAGAGTGGTACTGTGCCAGCGCGATTGGCCAGAAAGTTCTCCGCGCGTCATTGCGGGCAATAGCGAAAGCAAAATATGATTTCGATTTAGCCACCAAACAGGCACAAGTAGAATCTTTAGTCGATATTCATGTTGGTTTTCCAAAGCTTGATACAGCTCAGCAGGCAGCCGGTATCCGCGCGGCAATCGATGAGGTAAAAGCTGAACTTGGAGAAAGTTCCGGATCCGCTTTCAGCAAGCTTGGAGTTATGGTCGAAGGCCCTCAGGCAGTTGAAGAGCTCGAAGATATTATCCGCATTCTTGGCGAAGTTTCTACTTTAAGTTTTGGCAGTAATGATGCTGATGCGGTTGCTAACCAGCAAGATAGAGAACGGGGAATCGATTTAGGAAAGCCGCTCATTAATAAACAGGTTTTCGAGTGGCTGAAAAGCACGGCCCAGGTAGCGAAAAAACACCATATCGCGCTCGGTGTATGCGGTGAACTTGCTAATTACCTTGAAGCGAATTTACTCTTTCTGTATCTTCGCACCCACAAAAATCTCAAATTTGATATCTACCCGAGCGTTAACTATCAGCAGGTTGCTTGGCTCAAATACATGATCCGGCAGATTTCGGTGCGCAAGGACGCTTGGAGAATATTTGGAAAAACCGCCTGGGTTAAGAAAACAAGCCGGGAAATCAGTATTGCGTACCACGATGAGGTAATCGCTATTATTAACCGCCTGGAAGATCATTCGACCGCCGCACAACCAGAAACTTCTTCCGAACCGACACAGCAAGCCGGCGCGGTTTCTTTGGAGATCGCAGGGCTTTTGGGAGTCGGGATGATCATCGCGGGAATTTTTGCCTACCGATTCTATCGGGCGGCCCATTCCATAGTTCCCGTGTATGATCCATACGCGGTTTTAGAGAAGGCAACGATTTACCGGGCGGATCACGGCGATTGGCCGGAAGAATTTTCTCTGAAGGCATACCATGGCACAACTCTTGGCCGGATACTTACGGTTATTCATGAAAATAATGGGTTTTTTAATAATGCTGCTGCTCAAGGGCCAACCCGAGCGACAGTATATAAAGGCAATATCTTTGAATTTGCCGATGAAAGAACAGCCAGGATTGCCGGAGAACTTCGCGCGAAAGCAGAAGATGATATCGCGGTTGTTCTTGAATTTGATTTAACCGATCTAGCTCAAAGAGAAATTGTTACTCTGTCCCGTGAGCCAGGCGCTCTGTTTTTAGTAGCTCATCAGCCGGTTTCAATAAGCAACATTACTTCCGGAAGCCGTCAAGAGCTGGCAGCACTTATCCAGCGGGAAAGATTTGATGTTTCGGATGCTCCTACAACTTCGGAAACTCATGCGGATAATGGCGGGACTGGTATCAACAGAAGGACATTTTTGGGTATTGCCATACTTGCTCCGTTTGTAGTGCGGGAATTTGTTGGAAAAGCTGTTGCTGAGGAAATTGCGCAGGCAATAGGCGCAGCTACCGTCAAGAGGATCATTGATTACAACAGCACTGATTTTAATGAACTGGTGAAGGTTGTGATCGCCGAGATTGGCGCGGAACTTGGGGCTTTAGCCCAGGGAGATAAAGAAGCGGAAAGAGCAATCGCCGCGGTTATCTGGACTACCGTAAACAGGGCAAAATCACTGAAAGCTGAATTTGGGGCTAATACGAAAGATAAGAAGCCGTCGCTTACCCGGGTTTTACAACACTATACTTTACAGCCAGTAAAGAATAAGAAAGGAAAAGTTATCAAACATGTGCGCGTGTACGCGTACTCTTGTTTAGGGGATAAAGGTTCCTACTATTATAAAGCTCAGTCACATACCTATTTTGCTTTAGCTCAGAAGTTTGTGAAGCAGGTTCTTGAAGGCGAAGTAGCCAACCCGATTGAAGACGCGGTTTTGTATTATAATCCTGATAAAGCCAATCCTTCCTGGGCGCACAGCAAACAATTACGAACTGTGGTGGAAAATATAAGAGGCCATAAGTTTATGGCTTATAAAAAGGTAGAGCAGAAGACTACAATCAGAACTGCATCAAAAAGCTCTTCCCGAAAATCCAAAAAGACCGGCCGCGGTTTCTTTGGTAATTTAACCAGCGAACACATTCAATCTCTTGAAAAGTCGTTGGCAAACAAACCAAAAGACGCAGTGTTTTCTGCTTATGAATCAGCTGTGGCGGAGTTTATCGGTTTACCGGTTAAGTTTTACCTTGCTTCAACTGAGCAGATTAGGGCACCGCCGGTATTTGTCTATGAGCGCATCCAGCAAGGAGTTCTTGAGATATTTTTCTCAAACGATGCTTTGATTATTTTCTCAGCTGGATTTTCTCAAGATGAGCTTTTGATTGTCTTACGCGCAGTAAGTTTGCATGGCAAAGTAGAGCTTGATACCGCTGATCACGCAATCGCGTCAATCGCTCACGAAACACTCCTGAATGATTTTCCGCAAGTAGAAGCAAAATTAGCTGATCTTATCCGCCTTGTTTCTGAGTATTCTGCCAAGCCATCGATAGAAGATTTAGGTACATTTGAAAGCGGAAAAGAGAGAATCACTCCGCAACAACTTCTCCAGACTGCGGAAATTTTCCGTGCCCGCGGCTTAGAAGGAGCTGCGCAGGCAATCAAGAGACTTATCCAACAGAAACATTCCGGAAAAGGAGTGAGTAAAGCAGTCGATTCTATACTTGATCAACTTTTAAAAGATTTACGCCGCGCTGGAGATGATGATACACACGATAGTGATGCGTCTTCTGTTTTGTCGCTGACAGCGCAAGATTTCGGAATCATTATTACCGGAGTAGTTGTCTGCGCTCTTTGCGCTTTCCTGAACAAGAATCAGGCGCGCGTTTCTTCTGTGCAGATATCAGATGCATCTGCTAGAAAATTCTTAATGATAGCAGCATTTGTGGCCACGGTATTTTCAGGAATTGCTCCGTTGCACGCGTTCATTGTTGTTGCGCTTATCGGAGTTGTTTTCTATAACCATCGGGTGCTTTTGCCGAAGTTATTTAAGCTACTCAACGCCAAGAATGCCAAGGAACTTTCTGCCGATGAAATTCAGCGCAAACTCTTTGCATTGATGGGGCGGTTAAATAAAGAGGATGAAAATTTACCCCGTAGCTTTAGTGTTGATGTTTATGATCTTGATAAAGTTTATCCTTTGCCTGAGGCAGAAAGACAGCTTGTACAGGCGCAAGCTTTGCGGGTACGCTTGCTTCGGGAGAGCGCGGATTCTAGTCTCCGGCAGAGAAATTTTAACACTATTCTTGGCAATCAGCCCGTAGGCAAGAAGCGCGCGCGCATCGCAGATTTACTTGCAGAAAATTCTTTTGCCGCCGATGCCAGTATTCTTTTAGCCCAAATTGTTTCTGTGTATCCAATAGCACTGTTTGCGGCTTTAGCGGTTTCAGTAACTATGATTCTGTTTGCCTCAGAGAATAGAGCAGGTCACATCAATATTCCTCTTTTGGTTCGTTCACGGATACAGGAGCTTGCGAACGCAGGGACATTGAAAAAATCTTCCAGCACAGATGAAATTATAGCAAAACTTATTGATGATACAGGTATTCAAGGTTTGGGAGATGTTGCGGATACTTCTTTTGTCATGGTTCTTACTGTGGAAGCGGAACTATTTAGGACAAAGGAACAAACCAAACAGACACGGAATTCCGGTTCTCGCCGCGGAACTTCGAAAAAAATATTTACAACACTACTTTTAGCTTCCGCCTTGATTTCTTTTGTCAGCGCCCGCGCGGGTGATTTAAGTGCTCATTTTTCACGAAGCGAATTTCGGTGTAATCATTGCGGTAAACTTCCTGAGCAGGGAGTAAGCAAGGAATTAGTTACCACACTTGAGCAAGTTCGCGCGCAAGCAGGCAAGAATGCCAAAGTTACGATTGTTTCCGGGTATCGTTGCCCTGTTCATAATAAGCGAGTTGGAGGAGCAAAAGAATCCCAGCATATGACAAAACCGCTGAAGGCCGCTGATGTTAAGGTCTACAATGGGAAAAAGCAGGTTGCTCCCAAGAAAGTAGCTCAGTACGCAGAAAAAGCAAGAGCCAACGGTATCGGGACCTACAAAACTTTTACCCATATTGATAAACGGAATGGCCATGCCCGCTGGTCAGGGCATCGGGTTGTTGATGTGCTTGGAATCTTTGTCTTTGATGAGAATGGATTGCGGACAACTAGTTTTGCCATCTTACTTGGTGTAGCGCTTATTATAGCTTTACGTCTCAATGCCCAGTGTATGGTTTCTGCTGATGAGCGCGGACGCAGAGCTTTGAAGAGAGAATACAAAAGGTTTCTTATTGAGCAGCTTAAGAAAAACACAGTTCATACGGCACGAGCCCGGAAAAATAACGCAAAATTAGGGCAAGCGCTTGCTTCGCAGGAAAGCCGTATTTGGAGAGCGTCATTTTCTGAGCTTGAAGATGGAATAGCGTTTTGGTTTAATCGTCTCCAGGAATTACAACGGGAAGGAGAATCCTTAAAGGCACTTTTAAGAGAAATAGGGGTGAGCGATAGGAAGATTGACGCGATCGAGAAATCCGCGCTTTCTACAAAAAAGAGCAATCCAAGGCAATCCATGATTACCTTTACACACCTCTGGATTATCATGGGTGTGTTATTGGCGGCACTGACAGTTTTCTCCTGGTTTATGCTTTTCTATAAAACCAATGATTCCGATAAGTTTGATAATGGCAAACGGAATTTAAACAGCGTAGTATCAATAGATGCGAATACTGCGTTTTTAACAGTTATTTTTAGTGCAACCGCATTACTTATTTGGGTGTCTTCTT
>CAZWJT010000013.1:0-9128 GCA_964634935.1 uncultured Planctomycetia bacterium
GGCAGGCTATTTAGAATACTTGGCCAAGAGAGGTTTAATCAGGGCGGGGCCGTACGAGGGATTTTTGGCAGTAGTTCACCCTGAGAGCGAGAATCAGGAATATCTTCTGCTTTCAACATTCTATCCTGCCCACACTACCACAGGAGAAAGAGCAGCTTCTTTAATCCATGAGATAGGAGCTACGCAAAGATTTAACCGAACTCATGAACAAAATCGTTCCCGGGAAATTTTCTATTTCGCAAAAATACAAGTTCGGGAAGAAGCCGAGAAAACATATCAAGAAGATTCCGAGATTGATTTGGAGAGTGTTTCCTATCCAAAGAATTTATTCGATCAACTCTGGCAGGCGCTCATTGACCAGAATATCCAGAAGGCGCGTTCTCTGGCGATTGCGCTCAATAGAAATCATGGTTTTAACGTGATGACTTTCAGCAGGAATTTCCAGGATATTCAGTTCATATCGCACCCAAATCTGGAATTACAGAGAACTACCCCGATGGGAATCAATGCTCTCCAGGCGAAGGTAGAATTATTAAAAAATATCAATGAGCATGCTGATGACGGACTTGTCTTTGAGCGCGTCGTGTACGCCCAAGGCAGGGTATTTTTCCAGGTAACCGCTGTTGACAGGGGATTTGGGATATTTTTTGCCGATGAAACTGAACACAGAAGCTTTAAAGACCGGGATCTTCCGAAGCTCCAACTTACCGGAAAACACATCGGAGTTAATATGGTCAGGACTTACATGAAAGATGTTACGATTGAATCCCGAAAGAATAAAGGCACGCGTGTTACCGCTGTAAGTTTCTATAAACAGGAACCTCCCTTCTATTATCCGGGTTTTCATAAGGATTTAGGCGGTCAACTGGGCAAAGCACGGAATGGGATAAGGCCCGGCGGAATCATCAGCGAAGAGGCTCCCGAGTGGCTTGAAGATTTACGGGGGACTATTTTCGAAGGAACTGTGTATAAACCTCTGGCGGCGCAGGAAATCCGGAAGTCAGTCAACAGAGTTATTATCACCAGGTTACCGGAATCTGTAGGCGGAGCGGTTCTTTCAGAACCAATCCTTGTCGATGCGATACGGGCGAGTTTCCCTGATGCGCAGATTTATCTTTTTACTTTCCACCCATATCTCTACCAGAAGGGATTTGAGAATATTACAGTATACTCTGCCGAAAAATTCTATGAATCTGGTGTCTGGGTCGACAGGGAAAAAGTATCCCAGTTGAT
Organism: uncultured Planctomycetia bacterium; assembly: GCA_964634935.1. GTDB lineage: Bacteria > Omnitrophota > Gorgyraeia > Duberdicusellales > Duberdicusellaceae > CAZWJT01. The sequence goes on from CAZWJT010000013.1 coordinate 1,234, forward strand.
CGGGGAGAGCTTACCGGCGATTCGATCGCAGGAAAAAGAAGGCATCGCGTATACAACTTTACTGGTCAGTGATCCTTTCATCATGCCGCTGATGCGGCTCGGAAATGAATTAGCCGGTGAGTTTATCAGATTAGAGGACAGCCGGATTATACCGGCAGATAGCATGATATATTACAGTAGTTTAGACGGCGAAGGAGTTTCTGTCGAGAATAATGGATATTCAAGTTCCGCCTATGACAATATTCTTATCTGGCTCTATAACGCCGGTCTGGATATTCCCTATGCTGCCTCGCGCCTAGATGTCTCTCAGGCTCAGAAGCGGGCGATACAGGAAAAGATGGGTATTTCACAAAGGGCGCGTGTCGCGGTTGTGATTCCTTTCGGGGAAACAAGAGGCTCGTTGTCCGCAAAATCTTTGAAAGAATTAATCGAAGCACTCCGTAAGAACCATTTCATTGTTTGTGTCAATTTAGGCACCCCGCTGCACGATCAGAACCATCAGGATATACGAAAAGCCGTTACCGAAATGGAAGCGGCATGCCCGGGAGATATCTTCGGGCTTTCAGGATTAAGCAGAGAAGAAATAATGGGGTTATTGGCAGGAGCTTGGGTGGTTGTTTCTATTGAAACCGGATTTATGCATCTTGCCGCTGCGCTTGGTACCCATACAATAGGAATATTCTCCAATCTTGGTCAGACCAAGAACTGGGAGCCAAGGTTCGCTCAGCACGTTAAGCTTGTACACGTGGAAGATTTTACAAATCTTCCCCTGGATGCGATTGCCGCCCATTTTCCTGATAAGGTTTCTCAAGATTCGAATTTCGCAACCTTAGTCGATTCAACCTATTTTCTTCCAGTCTTGCTGGGAACTGTTTGTGCTCTTTTCTGTATCGGTGTTATGCATCTTTTCAAAGAGCGACTTACCGGGTTTTTACACCTTACTATGTTTTACCTCTGTGATTATGCCTTGTCAGGGTCAGCAGATTTTCAAGAATCAGTTCGATATGTTATCCAAACGATGGGAGATAGAGCGGTGCATTCAGCGATTCGCAGAAATTACCTTCGTACCGTAGAATTTTTCAACATACCCGGATGGGTGTTCCGGAAACATTACGACGCTTTCTTAAAAATCATGATTGATATGTTCGGCGGTAAGCGAGAAAAAGTCATACGCATTTTCGAAAGCAATCCTGAGGAGTTTCAGCAAGGAATGAAGCTGATGTTGCATATTGGAGAAGAGGAATTCAGGAATTGCGTTCACTATTTTGGTATGGCTAAGATAGCAGGAATTATGGAGGCAGTGGCTCCAATCCAGATAAGCTTCTTTGGCATTTTAACCCGGGCAGCAGGTTTTCGCTCTTTGAGGAATACCCAACGGTTTCTGGAACGTATACGGCGCTTACAGAGCAAGAGGCAATTCCTTTTTGACATTGAGGGCATTTTTAAAGGCAGGTATCTTGCGGAAGCCCAAGAAATCCTCGATAGAATACCGGCACTGTCTGATTTGCTTGCTTCCGCAGATCGCGATGATGAACTGAAGCAACACCTGCTGGCCGTACTTCTTATTCTACAGAACAAAACATCTCTTTTTAATCAGGGAATGTATGAGTATCTAGTTTTTGATATTGTTGCCGGAGCAAGTTTCTACAGTACATTCGATAACTGTAACGCGCAATTTATGTTCGGCGAGCGGATGCTGAAGAGTTTTACCCAGAAATCATATGTTTGCGTGCTTGCCCACGAGCTTGTCCACAACCTTCCGTTTTCGTATGGGGAAAGCAAAGCGCAATCAGCGAAAGGGGAACTGGTGAGTGACTTAGGAGCGTTTACCGTAGCAGAAACGATGAACTGGACCGGAGAGCAAGATGAATTTCTGTGGATATTTGGGACAGTATCTGGTATGTCCGAAATTGCGCGGAAACGCCGTTGGTTCATCAGTGCGCATCAAATTGCCCGCATGCAGTTAATCGCGATCGCAGAAACTCTGAGGCAATACAATTATCCAATAGCGTGGGGTGTGATGTTGACAAGCGCGGTACGGATGATGCATCGGCTGCCCGCAGCGGGTTTTAAAAGTTTTATCCGGGCACTCCTCAGTGATTACCAAAAAATCCTCAATGATACTTATACCGTTTTTCCTGTATCTGGTCACGCACGGAAAGCACAATTCGGTTTTCCTTCTTGGGGTGGAGTAGTTGAGAAGGAAGAAATAAATGTTCTTTTAGCCCCCTTGCATCCCGATCCTGCTCGTTCTTTCCCGGATAAGACAATGCCGGACAACGCAACGGTACGAGCGGAAGTAGAAAGGCATGATATACGGGATTTTTACAGGTTTTCCGTTGACTCTGATCCTGTCCAGAAAGCTTCAAAATATTTACGGGGTATTCAGCAGACGGGTATGGCTGCGTATCTTGAGCTGTTGGCACGCGCCGGCCTCATACGGGCTGGTCCGCTTCAAGGGTTTCTCGCCTGTGTTTACCACGATAGTACCGGTCGTTTTGGTGAACCGGCAGAGTATATTCTTTTAGCCGATGTCGATCCTTCTTTCAACAGTGTTTTTGAGCGGGCAGTGAGCTTGGTGCATGAAATCGGCGCTGTGCAGAAATTTAATCTTTCGCATGAACAGAACCAATCCAGGAGTGAAGGATTACGTAAGTTTGGGATAGAACGAGTTTCCTATCAAGATAAAGAAGAATTAAAGAAAGCTTCCAAGGACCTCCAGTTGAAAGGAAGATCCGTTTCTTTGCAGATAGACGAGAGAGTTATTAACTACATCGAATCCAAAGTTCCTGCTCGCAGCGCGTATTCTACTTTGGTGTTTTTATTAAGGAGAAATCAGATAGCGCTGGTTATCGATGATAACGGCGAAGAAATGTTTTATCCGCGGTGTAACTCTGGTCCCAGCAATATTCTTTATTTTGACGATGACACCCAGAAGAACGCCGATAAACGTCCTGTCTATTGTTTGCACTTAACCAAAGCTTATTTTGATCATTATTTGAAAGACAGCATTGCGGCTCAGGCAAGATTTCTGCTCCATGTGTATGTTGAAAGATTTCTTGCACCACCTTACAAGAAAACACGGCATGAATTTGCTTGTGAAAGAGAACAAGAATTCATTACTGATCAGGGTATAGTCCTTGATGCAGTCCGACAACGGCTTATTGAGAAGGCTTTAGCTCAAGGTGTCCAGCGTTATTTCTTTAATGTGATCCGCGACTACGACATCCGCGAAGATCCGGACCGGCTCTTTATCCAGGCTGTATACCGGGCAATCGGAGAATTAGATAAAAAAGGAATTATCCGTATTACCACAGGGCCAGATCTCTTAGCCTGGCACCGGTATATGCTTGAGAGTGACGTCCGGGAACAAGAAGGTTGGTCGACCGATCAGGTCATGGTGAAGGTGAGTGATCGCATCCGTCAGGGTGTCCGTGAAGGCTGGATCGAAAAGACCCTCATCTATTTGGATAGCGAGGTTGATATCGAGACCAAGGACTTTTCTCTCTACAATCACAAATATCTTTTCCCATACCGCTACCCAGAGAAAGAAGGAGGAGCGTTGGTGTTTATTCCTCAGTGTATTATGGGGATTAGTGATATGGATGCTTTTGCTGAAGTTTTTGTTGATACGGAAAAAGACGTATTGCGTTTAGAGGCGGTATCGCAAAGAATCAGACAATTGGCCTTAGACAGACTCATCATTCCTTTGCTGTGTATGCGGTTCCAGGATTTGGTGCATTTAGCCATGGACAGAGAGAATGCGGAGAAATTTGTGAAAGGACTGAAGATACCAGAAGCAAAACGTCCCGCTTTGACCGCTGCCATAGTAGATTTAGCCAAGCAAATACGGGCATTGAAATTCGCCAAAGGATTATTAAGTCTCAGCCGTGAAACAAAAAATCCACATTCTCGGGATTCACTGAAAAGATTGGCCGAAGAAGTGGCTCTCTATTTTGAGCGTGATCGAGAAATAGAACTTTTAGCGAGGATTAAACAGGACGTTCCGCTAAAATCGCTTAAGAATTTCTTACTCGATATCACTACGGATATTACAGAGAGATGCTATCTCTCCAAGAGTATGGAGATTGGTTTGAAACATTACAATCTTATAAAAGTCGTTGGGAGTGTGTTGCGGAGAGCCCAGAATATTTTGAAAGAACGTCGCGCGCACGGAGACAAAAGAGCTGTAGTTATCGGCATCTTGGGCCCGGGAGGAGCCGGAAAGAGCACCTTTTCCGATATTCTCGATTTAGCGGCTGTTGATTCAGGAATGAAATCAGGCTCTCTTGGGGCGGATAGTTGTTTGTATAAAGGAGGGGGATTCCGGTATGATTATAAAGATGGAATAAACCAGTTCAGACAGACTTATATCTGGGGCCCGGGTATTTACAATGATACAGAGTTGTGGAGACAGCTGGACCATGTGAAGAGAGGTGGAGCTTTGATCAGGCCTGAAGAGAAACATGCGCGGAGAGAGGCTGGAGAGGTTGGTCCAAACCTTGATGTTGTGGTAACAGACGGTGTGTTTATGGGGCTTGATAAGGAACTGCGCGACGTTATCGATATTTTAGTATCTATTTATGTTGATAGAACAGAACTTACCAGACTTGAAATAAAATGCGGCAGAGATTTAGGGAGTGGGTCAACCCACAAAGGGATAGAGATCGTTCTCGATTTTTCTGAGAAACAATATCATGAAACAAAAGACGGTCTGAAGCGTTTAATGCTTGAGGAAGCTGATATGGTTTGGTTACGGAAAACAGGTATTTTGTATCTGCGGCGGTCACTTGGTGATAAAGCCTCTCCCGACCCCGCCCGTTCTCTCCCTGGTCAGGCTCAGCCTACCAGAGAGATGGTGGATGCTGAACTAAGCCGTGCAGGCTTAGGAAGCACGCTTCCCGCTGATGCTCCAGAAGTCCAGGGAGCGCTTGCGTATCTCCGGTCAATCAATGAGCTTCCCATGGCGGAATACCTTGAGTACCTGGCAAGCAGAGGCTTGATCAGAGCAGGTCCCTACCAGGGCTTCCTGGCTACCACCTATCGTGATGCCGAGAATCAGGAATACATCCTGCTCTCCCAGTTCTACCCCCGCTACAACACCCAGAATGAACGAACCATCAGCCTGATCCATGAGATTGGAGCAACGGGAAGGTTCAACCTCTCACACGAGATAAACGACTTTCGAGAACGTAATGCGAGCGCGTGGAAAAATCCTTGGGAAAATTCAACGATCGTAAACCTTACCTTCAGCATAGGAGAAGCCCATGAATTACGATGCATGAGTATGCGCGTTCCCCAGATCAAGCTTCTTGAAGCGTTGGAGCGTGATAGGTTGCGCTATAACATAACACGATTTATTTACAGCAGGTTTGTTTTTATCGGCCCGAAATCTCTTACGATCGAATCTGACTTTGAGAGCAATCCGGGTTCTTACGATTTATTTCAAGAAATAGTCGATATTCTGGAGCATCGAGAGAACCCCTTCCGTGATCAAGCACGGTTGTACGAACGGGCTTATCACGCAGTTCAGATGCTCACCAGAATCAACAGGATAGTGGCCCAAGACAAAAACTTTAGCTTTGCCATTCAACTCCGCAGTAAAAAAGTTGAGTTATTCGTAAGGCCGGCCATCCGCGAGAACAGCTTTGAAGCTTCTGTGGGCCCCGCGATGAAAGTCGTTCAGGAAATACAGGGTGTGTTTATTGGAATCGATGTAGGCGGTAGCGACGTAAAGGTAGTCGCGGTTGAGGATAAAATTGATCATAAATTATACGAAAAGAAATTTGGTACAGATGAAGGATGGAGGCCGGAATCTTTCACACAAGCTTCAGAGTACATCGCATTCATGGAACGTATTGTGGGAGAAGTGCGGGAGGAAATTGGCCAGGAGAAGAAAGTCCGCGGAATTGGAATCAGCTGGCCAGACATGATCATTAAGGATATTATCGTTGGCGGTGATACGGGAAAGACAGTAAGTCTCGGCGTGAAGAATACAAGCGATATCGATACAAGAAAACAGCGATGGAATCGGGAAGAATGGACAGACCAGGAGTATTGGCATGAGTTTAACGCTTTAGGCGAATTAGCCAAGAAGTTGGAAGAAAAATTAGGTATCCCAGTTGCCATGGCTAACGACGGAAATATAACCGCATTTTGGGCTGCGGTGGAAAAGAACCGAGGGAATATGCTGGGCATCGCAGTGGGAACTTCTCCGGGAGCAGGTTATGTGGATAGAAACGGGAATATCACCCCGATGTTTCTGCGGGCGAGCAATGTAGTGCTGACTTCCGCCAAAGAGACAGGCACAGAGAATCAGAATACCGGAATTTTTGATGCGGCGCAGAAACACTTAGCCCAGACAGCCGCGTTTCGGTTGGCAGGAATTGCAGGGATACAGTTGAAAGAGAAAGAAAAAGACAAGAAGCTCGAAGAATTACAGTTGATGACATCTTCTGCGCGGAGTGATTATGATCCTCGCGCGGTGGAAATATTCAAGCACCTCGGCGAATATTTAGCTATTCTTTTAAATGATATTTACTGCGATTTTGGCAGGGATTTTCCTGATATGCTGCTCCTTACCGGCCGTATAACGAAAGTCCGCGTTAAGGACAGAGAGAAGAAAGAATGGGACGTATTATCAGGACGGGTATTCTATGAGAGTTTACAGGCAGTCATTGCCCAGCGGTATCCTCATTTAAAGAAACTTACCATACTCTTTCCTGAGAATGTTGTTCCAGATCCAAAGCTTAGGGAATTTGCCCAAGCTTACGGTACGATATATTTAGTGAATCAAAAGTTACAGCAGGCGCCGCAGAGACAAAAAGATCCGGCCCGGCCCCTGCCAGGAGAACCTATGCCTGCTGAGGATGATGTCCGGACGGAAGTCGAAAGGCATGATATCAATAGTTTTCGTACCATAGGCATTGGATCATATGAAATCGAAGCTTGCTTGGATTATCTGAAAAATGCCCGGGAGAATGGTATGGCGGCATATCTTGAGTACCTGGCAAAGAATACATTGATTAGAATCGGTCCTCTGCGCGGATTTCTCGCGTGTGCGTACACAGACAGAAATGAACGGTTTGGAGTACGGCGCGAGTACATTCTTTTAAGCGATCGTTATCTGCCGGAGAATGCCCCCGGAGAAGATATCGTGAACAGTATATTGCATGAAATCGGAGCTACTGAGCGTTTCAATTTATCGTACAGGGAAAATGTTCAGAGGGTAAAAGATTTTAAGAGAATCACCAATGACCATGTTACCTACCAAGATAAAATATCCCTGGAAGGATTTACCGACCGGCTTGCTTCAAGGGGATTGTCTGAAGAAATGCCAATTAGCCAGGAAGTGATCAATTATATTGATGAACGAGCTCCACCGGGGAGTGTATACAAAACACTGGTTTTCTTTTTAACACGCGGGCAGATTGTGTTCGTCGTTGATAATCTGCGGCATAGAATGTATTTCTTCAGATACAATTCCAAGAATGACAATATCCGTTATTTTAGCGTGGTAGGAGAAAAAGAGATAGAAGTCACACGCGCAGATGGGATACAGGAGAGAACCAAGAGAGCGGTCTATAAAATACACCTGCCGAAAGCTTATTTTGATAATTATATGCGGACCAGCGTTTCGGCCCAAGCGCGGCTGTTGGTACATTTCTATGTCGAGCGGTTTTTGGCTCCGCCAAAAGGCAGAAGATGTCATGATCTGGCCAGAGAAAAAGAAGAGGCTCTGGTTGATCCTTCGCGAATCGGCCTTTATCTTGATCCGAGAATGCAGAACGCTTTAAACTCTTATGTTGACAGAGGCGATCAAGATTCGTTGTTCAGATGTATCCGCGACTACGACATCCGCGAAGATCCGGACCGGCTCTTTATCCAGGCTGTAT
>CAZWJT010000014.1:0-8512 GCA_964634935.1 uncultured Planctomycetia bacterium
GCAGGTTTTTACAGGGGGCAACCGTCAATCTATCTTGCAAGCCGAAATGACTTAAGTCACGAGCTTCGAGAACTGCAGCTTCATTTTGGGGCAATGCAGCGGCAGGGATTGGATGCTACATCCCGTAAAGACGTAGAACGGTATTACCAAGGACTTACCCAGGAAGTAGCTCAGGCAATGCACGAACAAGCACTTGTGAGCGAAATAGAGGCGAGCGTTTCCTTTAAGACATCGCCTGCTTTAAGAGCAATAACCTGGCAGGAGCCAATTCTTTCCTTAATAGCTCGTAAACAAAAAGAATTGCGGCAAGGTCTTTCGTATAGCCAGCGTAAAGCACGCTTGCAGCAGCTTGCTGCTTTAACCGAAAAAGATTTAGTTGAGCAGTTACGTCAGGGCATGCAACATCCAGTTTTTGCCGGCGATGTGCAGAATTGGCTGCAGTGGAATATTTTAAACTCAAAGCGGGGAGTCGATGATCCAAGCGCTTCAGAACAGCAAAGTGATTGGGCGAGCGCTGAATATACGTATCTTGCTAATTTACAAAGAGATTTACGCCAAGCAAAGATTACGGTAAAGATTGCAGCAGCCGAATATTTACGTGCAGTAAGAGCGCGTGATGAAGTAAGACAAGGAACCAAGAAGTTTGCAGCTCTGGCTGCAGCAGCAAAGCAGGCTAAGAAAAACTTTGATCAAGCCCGGGCACAAGTTCAGGTACTTCAAGAAAAAGTAAAACGCTATGCAACATCTGCGGACCGCGAAATTACCCCTGCAGCTGAACTGAACTTCCTGCAGAGAGTATTTACTATTGCACGGGGTGATATTTTTACTCTTGAAGGCCGTCTTTCCATTCTTCGTAGATTCAATATGCTTCCCAAGAGTCAGGCACAGCAAGAGTGGCTTGGCAATCTTTCTGCTGATGAATTTTTAGCAAGAGTTCTTCCGCTTGCCCGGTATTTCTGGAGCGGCGATTTAGCGATCGCAAGTATGAATTTTCCGATTTTCCAGAATAATGATGTAGTTACTGTTGGAAAGTCTCCGGTCCTTATCGGTGGTGGGACGAAACAGCAGCGAAGCAATATCCAGAAGGCATTGCAAGGAATACAAGACGCAAACGGAATTTCCAAGATACAAATAGTCCCAACTCTGATCGTTGAACAAACCGCAACCCAGATACCATTCCGTCACAAAGAAGGCACACTTTTTGTTAATTCTGATTTTGCAGGAAGTGGAGTTGCTGGTGGGATTATCGCCGCGGCATTCGCAGGAAAGGGTGGCACAGGGGTTCAGGCAATTGAGCTTTTACAGGCGATGGTTTCTAAAAAGGCAAAAGATAAGCTGAGCGATACATCAGCGCTCAAAGCGGTTGCTGAAAAATTAGCAAAGAAAAATAACAAAGGAGCAGTCCGTCAGCTCATAGATATTATTCAGAAGACAAAAGAAGCTAAGGAAGCAAAGAAACTTGGTGTTTTTGAGCGCAGAAGCCTGGTTCGCAAAATAACCAAGGCGCTTACTCAATACACTGAAGAAAACAACACCCTTGGTTCCTTGAAGAGCAGTCTTTTAGCCCAACAGAATCGAAAACCAGCACCCCGGTCTATGGAAGAAGAATCTTTGCTTGGACAGATGTTCCCGGATCCTCGGACCGGAAAATCAATGCTCAAGCAGTACCGGATTTTTAGTGTTGGCGGAGTGCCGGTATATGTCGGGCAAAGCGCCCTCTACGGTTTGGGTATCGCAGCAGGACTGGCTGCAGCAGGGGCTCTTCTTGCACCTATTTTTATTCCTGCCGCGGTTGGAACATATTTGATTGGGAGCGCGGTTTCTACTGCTTTGTATCTTAGCGTTATCGCCGGCCATGAATTTTCGCATTTAGTATCAGGTAGAGCATTAGGCTTGCACCCAGAACGGCTTGTACTTAATCTTACCGGCGGTTTTGTAAAATACAGCGAACAGCAAGGGTTAGGAACTCCAAAACAGAAATTCTTCAGTTCGCTTGCCGGCCCCGCGTTTAACTTGATCTCAGCAGCAATTGTCGGAGCTATTTTTGGAACCAATGTTTTTGTAGTAAACTCAATTATTTTAGGCGTCGTTAACATTATTCCTCTTAAGATTACCCCAAGAATTCAATTCTCAGCAATCGGTGCTTCCACTCTTGCCAATATCTTTGCTTCTGGAAACCTGACGGTCATTATCATCGCGGCAATAGCTGGAGGTATATTTGGACATCTTTCATCGCTTAAATCCGCAGAAAATGCTCCAGAGGGAGTTTACACCGATGGTTTGCATATGTATGAAGCTGCCAAAACCTGGTTTGCCCAGAGAAGGCATGCGCAAACTCAAGGCGCCGGGGCTACTCCAGCCAGAGGTTCCGCTAAAGGACAGCGCATACAAAAGCTCCGTGATTCTTGGCAGGCTCAAATGCAGAAATTGTACGAACTTTCCTACAAGCCAGGTGTGGCAAAGGCAGAAATTGAAGCAGAACAAGAAAAACTTTCTCAAATCGCCAGCGAACTTGAAGCTCAGGGGGTATCTCAGGATGAACTTGATCCAGAACAGTGGAATCCTGGCTCAAGCAGCGTTGCCAGTAGTATGCCGGTTTCTCAAGGAGAAGCTCCTTCCCAGAAACCTCAGCCAGCTGACCGGAATATGCCTTCTACTCCGATGCAGATGCCAGGTCCTTCCCAGAATTTATTGCCCACAGCACCGTTGTCTACAGGGCAGCTCTTTGTTGTTGGGCTTTTAGGGGCAGCATTAGTCATATTACCTAAATTATCGCAGAACCATGCTGTGTCTGTAACACAGCTTCAACAGGCTGGTTTGACCTCAGGTTACGGTAGCAATGGTCCGGGCACAGGCCGTGTTGCGGACCTTCGCGCTAATGCTATCGTGCGCGTTGGTTCAAATGGTACAAAAGATAGCCAAGTACGAGGAATTTTATCTCTAAATAGAAGAAATGTAAGAAGAAGTTCTTTAAAAGACAGCGAAAATGAGGACTTCCAGAGTGGGGAAGGTGCAAAGACCGAAGGAACACAGGAAGTTCGAGGTGAGGAAGGTGTAAGCTCCCGAGGTACACAGACTCAGAGCGCTTCCTATACTAGAGGAAGCATACCTTCAAGCAGAGAAGCGAACGCTTCTGCTCAAGGACAAGTTCGCGATGCTGTCAGTGCGTCAGGAAACAGCAATGTTTCTTCTGCGTCAAGCAGAGTAGAGAACGGGAATGGTGCGGGCAGTACAGAACTGCCGGAACAACAAGAAACTCGTTTTGCTCGAAATGGCACAGGGTTAAAGCCTGAGCCAAAATCTCATAATCGTGGCGATGGGATTGCTCCGCCTCAAAAGACCCCCAAAACAGGCGGAATTTCGCTATTTCTGAGCAAAGCACTGGTTTCTATTTTCTTATTTACCGGAACAATTGGCGGAATTTCAGGCTGCGCATGCTCAGACCGCGCTCATAATCCTTTCCAGAGAAACTCTCCAAATGATATCCCAATGGGTGAATTCAATGGAAAGACAATGTATTATCATATCCCGTCAACCGACTATGATGTTCACAATGCCTTTCCAGTCAAGAGATCGATCTCAGACAGAGAAGTAGAAAGAATAATCCGCAGTGTAAAGTCGAATTCCTTACCTATATATATACCAGCAGTTATTCTGGTTGCTTTGGCGCTGGTTCTTACCTTGAACGCGATTGACAGAATCGGACCTCGGTATAACCATATTACCCCGAATAATCAAGGGGCTCATGCTCAGAAACCAGCTGTTTCAAAAACAGCCCAAAATCCTTGGACAGAGGAAGATAGGGTAGAAATCCATCCTGCAGTGCAGAGCGCCCGCGAAGCAGTAGAACGTCTGCATAACGCAGGCAAGGTTGATTTGAGCCTCTCTACCGAAGAATTAGTCGCACGGCTACAGAATAACCCGATGATTTTGAGTATTCTGGGTGCTTTGTCAGTAGAAGCTTCAAGAGCTTTCTTACGAGACGGAATTATAGCTTTACGAAGAAACCAGCAGAAAGCGCATGACCGTAAAGTTGAGCCTTCAGCAAAAGGAGAACAAGGCCAGAATCAGCAAAAAGAAGAGCGTCCTTTCTGGAGCCGTTGGTTTGATAAACTTTCCGGAAAACAGGATAAGAATTCATTATTTGGCGTATCGTTGCCGCTGGCCGTAGTTATCGGATTTTTAGCGCTTATTGGCGCTTTGGTAGTTGTAAAACAGATAATCAATATTTTCAGGGGCCTTCGTTTGCCCAACGCCTCCCCAACCCACCCAGGCAGCAGGGTCCCTGGAAATATTAACAGATTACTGGTCAGATCAATGCGTCGGTATCGGGTCAGATTTGGCAGAGCAGCTACCCGACTTGCGAGTCCAGCAAAACGCGGTATGGTTGGAATTGTTGGGAAAAACAAGACCGAGAAGGAAAAAAGTATACTGACTAACCAAGGTGTTCGGGCCCAAAAAGCCATCACCGCAACAATGGGTTTTAAGAGTTTGGCTTCGCGAAATACCGAGGAAAATTCAGATTCTGACCAGCAAGGAGAAACCAATAGCCAGGCAATAAATGGTGAGAGCCATAATGGAGATTCAGATATAATTCGCAGTGGAGAGAAAGAAAGTGTTCCCGCAGGAAATGGCCAAGGTGATTCCGGAAATAATCTTGCTGGAGAGCAAGTGGTTTCGCAAGATAGAATTAATGGCACAGTTGGCAGTACGCAAGACGATGAAGACGATGACGATGATGCGGATGATTCAGTTTCCGGAGAGGACAAAAAAGTAAGCAAAAATAGCTCCAGACGAACAAACCCTGGTTCTCAGAAAGCAAAGAATTTGGTTCATTCCACGGGTCTGTTGAATAGAGGCGCAAAAAATTCTTCATCAGACCTGATTGGCAATATCGGAAGATTTTTCGGCGAGCTTTTGAGTAGATTGTTTGGTGGTGAGAAGAACTTGTTTGATGTATTAGAAAAGGCAATTGGTGATAATCAATTAGTTTTCTTTGGCGAAAGGCACATATTTAATACTTTTGAGTTTTTTGTTGATAATATTATGCCTCTACTTCCTGAATTTGGCATACACGATTTACTTGTAGAGTTCTTTAATTATGGCGTTGATACCATGCCGGCGCTTTCTAAAAAGATGCAGGAAGCGGGAATTGACCGGATGAGCGATGAGGTTGAGAAAGTAAAGGCAGTCAGAGACATTATTTATAGCGACAAGAAGTTTGCAGTATTGAAAAGAAAGATTAATGAGATTCGCGAGCTTTCCCGGGATTTTGGTAAAGACGAGAGACGATACGCGTACGCAATAGTAAAAGCTTTGGTTATCGCGTATGAGAAAAAAATACGGTTGCATGGTCTTCATACCCCAGAAGAAAGGCGCATGCTTCAGTTTGCTGCTGCAACAAAGATTGGGAAAATACTTGTGAAGGTTCTTTTGAAAGATAAGATTAAAAAGTTTCTTGCGAAGAATCCTGGTAAAAAATTAGCTGCATATATGGGTGCCGCGCACATGATTCCGCAAGAGCTTGAGCCAAGAATTGTTATTGAGGCTGAAAATTATGAGCAAGGTGATGAAGTCACCATTATTGAAATGTATCAAGGTATGCCGATTGAAATACCTGTGTATTTGAAGGCAATAGAGCTTGAAAACAAAGCAGAAAGCTTAGCTCAGGATTTTCCTGGTTTTAGCAAGGCTTTAATCGACTTGATTACAGTTGAAACTACAGAGGATATTGAAAAGCTAGGAGAGTTTATAAACGCATTAAGCGAGTACGATATTGCTGGTAAAGAGCTTCCGAAATACAGCCAACCAGGTATTCATGTCGCGAAAGTCAACAAGAACTTCACTCTCATCGGTGTTTCATTTATCGGTATCGAAAGAGAATTACATTATCTTGATAACGGCGGTTTTGTGATAACAATACTCGCAAGTTCAATCGCAGACAACAGCGGGTTTGCCAGTGGTTTAGCAAGTACAACTCAAAACCAGACAGGTTTGGTTCAAGATGGAGAAGAAAACGCGCGGGACAATAAAGTTGCGGCATTGATTCGACCTGAAAATCAAGGCGCACAAGAACGCAATGAAATAAGAGGCGCAGAGAATGCAAGTGTCTCTACCTCTGAAAAAGCAGCAAGCGATTCAGCAAGAAATTCCGATGATGCGGTCACTGCAGAGAGAACAAGCGCAGGCATTCAAGAGGGTGTTTCACAGGAACTTTCCAACACTCAGCTTGAGCAGGCTTCAGTAAATTCTCCAGTAACTCAAGATGAATCTGACGCAGTTTCTTCCGCAGCAGCCGGCGCAAGCGCAATAAACGCCGCAAGCAGAACAGGCTCTGTTCATCTCGCCCAAGGAAATACAGCAATTGCTTCTTTAGGTGTTTCCAGCGCAAGCGCAGGAAATCAGAGCGCAGATTCTTCTGATGTCCAAACAGCGCAGGCATTGAATACGCAGAGCGCGTCTGAAAATCAGCCAAGAGAAGAAATTGCTTCCGCAGCCGGCAGAGATACTCTTTCAAATGATTCAGCAGTTGTCAGGGAACATACTCCAGGAATGAGTTTGGCTGCTGATGACGCAGCACAGCAGAATGCTCAGATACCTACCAACGATGTCAACGCTCAAGTGGCTCTTTTAGAGCAAGCTCTTGCAGAAAATTCTTCTGCTCTTGGACATGAGGCTTTCCCGAATACTTCAGCGGCAGCAGCAAATACTCAAGAAAAAGTTCTATTCGCCGAAACTTTTGAGGTAGCAGGGAACTCTTCAGAAGTCTCTGGAACAAATTCTCCGGTACGTCAAGGCTTACTTGCTCTTTTACGATCTGCGCAGGCGACCAAAGCGCGCCTTGCAGGCATTTCTCAAAATGAGGCAAAAATTGACCGGGCTCTCAGCGATGGAATTACGACAGCTCTGACAAGACAAGGACCTCCTTCTTTAGCCTCAGAAGAAAATGCTGTGGCAGACGGATTAGAGGCAAGTACGAAGGAGGTAAAAGATGAAGTTGGAGATGGAAGAATTCAGAGAGAAAATGGCAGAGTTGCAGACAGAATACGTGATCTTGGTTTTGGAGAGAATGCGGACCGAGCGGATCAAGAATCAAATAGCGCGAATGATACAGGAAAAACAGCTTCCGGCGTAACAACAGCAGGAAACCCAGCAAATAACAACCATGATAAAGTAACCGCGCAAGGAGGAATTGATTTAGCAAATACTTTACCAGTAAGCGCGTCTTATCCAGGTTCTCATGGAATTCTTGATTCAGCGGCACACTTGAACGCAAGCGGACTTGCGCCACCGTCGTCTTCTTCGGCGAAGACGCTGTTTTCAGATGCTACACTTATCCTGGCAATTTTCTTCAATTACTTACCGCTTATTCTCGTCACGCTCATACTGATCGCGAGTGTTTTACTATGGGTGAACTCTATTTTCAAGGGTCTCCGTTCGTCCTACGCCTCCCAAACCCGCCCAGGCGACGGGACCCTTGAAATAATTCGAGGCAACAAAACCTCCGTGGCAGAACAAAAAGGAGGTAATGTATGTTTACAGTGTCGAATTCCGCAACTTCCAATTTACCAGAGGAACTCAAGGATCTTATCTTTACACACTTCGTTGTGGCAACGCTTGAGAAGGTTATCTTTGGCGCCGCTCGCCAGGGGGGACGTATCCGGAATTTCATCTTCGATTTCGACGGCCACTGGATTAAATTCCACAAGAACGGAAAATTTGAAGACCTCCCGCAGAATACCGCAGAAAAAATCTGGGAAAACATCAACCGCTCATACGGGCAAGTTCCAGTCTACACGACAAGAACACTCCAGGGTTAACGGGGTTCGTGGCAGAAATCCGGGCATCCTCATCATGCTTTTTGCAGCAGCTGTTGCTCTTTTATCTTGCGGTTGCAGTTCCTACCAGGTTGGAGATCAGAGGATCACAGCCCAGGAAGCAGCCGCAAGTTTACGAGAGCTTATGCATGAGACAACCGTGGGTGAAGTTGCTCCGGAAGTTGCTCGCTACTACAAGGAATATCATAACATCGATCTTTCCGCGGTGCGAGTCGTAGTAGCCGAGCAGGCATTTTTAGACGGTTTTTCTTTAGCTGTAGGCGGCGGGGTACGTTTGGGAGCGCTGTTCTTAGCTGACAAACCGTTTATGCTTGATGCCAGAGCGCGGGTTATCCTTGACGCACTCTATCGCGACTCACGACAGGTTATTTTTGTTTCCGCGGATGCGCCAATTGAGCGGCGCAATTCTCAGCTTACCCATGAATTATGGCATTTGATTCAATTAAAGCGAGACCATATGAAATTCACAGGGCGTATCAAGAACATGAAGCAATATCTTAACCTTGCCGAAGAATTTGGTCCAAATGGCGCATGGAGACAACAAGTTGCATATCATAAAGCTCAGGGTGATAGTCTTGAAACGACGCTTGATACGCTTCAGCTCGGCGCTGAAGAACTTACTGCTGCGCTTCGTAAACTTTGGGGTGAAGTAACTGTCCAGAAGACAACTTCCT
>CAZWJT010000015.1:0-6648 GCA_964634935.1 uncultured Planctomycetia bacterium
TCCACCATCTCTCTGGTAGGCTGAGCCTGACCAGGGAGAGAACGGGCGGGGTCGGATATGCAATCAACCCCCGAATTTCCATTATCCTCTGAATACCACCATACACCCATGGCACGTAATTCTTCATCGGTATAAGCATCTTTTAAATCAACGCCGCGCGCGGCATATTCAACCGGCATAAGCCGCGGCTGGACACGCAAAGGATCCTCCTCTTTATTCAAAGCGATAACAAGACCGGTGCAAGCTAATTTCCCAGTATATCGAATTTCCCGATGCGCGCCCGAAAGAGCATAAACCGCATACCGTCCGATACGCAAGCCATATGCCCGATCGCTCTCAGGCGCTGGCGCTTGTCCACGGATAATGTAGTTGGGTAAATTCTGGCGTACTCCTGCAATAATCTCCCGTTTTTCTGTATCGCTTATTTTCTCCGTCCCGAAAACATCTTTTTCTGGTATCTGATGATCATGTAATACCTTCCTCAGCGCATCCAAGGCGGTCTGTAACTGGGCATCATGTCGAGCGAGTTCTGGAATATATTTTAAAGCAGCCACAATATAATCAGAAAGCCCGGCGAGTTTTGGATTGTTATGTTTATCATATTCACGAGTACCGTAAAATTTACTTTCCAATTGTGGCGATAACTCTAAGAGTCTATAAAATAAAGTATCTTGTGCTTTGCGGTGCGCAGGAGAAAAATCTTTTAGCTGGTACCCCTCAGAAACATTCATATTGACATATAACCGAACCTGTTTTCCAACTTGCCGTAAACAGGCGTCGTAAGAAGTTTCTTCTTCGGCCATTTTTCGCAATACCTCCACTAACAAGCGTGCCAGGTATGATGGTTTTTCGGGAATAAGATTCAGAATGCTCCCTGAAGTTTGCGTCAGCACCCATTCACGATTTAAACTCTGCCGATCTTTCGAACCTATCCGGATATCCCCGGCACCGATTGTTACCCAACCGCGATTTCTCCCCATCTCTTCATATACTGAAGGCTTGCGGTGGGCGCGTGCGCTTGAGCACGTGCTTAAAAAATCTGTCCTCTGGTGGTCAATAGCAGTGTCAGCCCCAACCGGTTTTGCCATAGTATCGTTATCAACGGTTTTCAGTACGATAAATACCGGGATATTTATCTTCCGTTCACTTAAAAGCTTGCTTAGTTTTGCCGCCTGATTGGCGTGATCATCTCCGCCAACGAGAACAATACCATAAAATCCGTTGAGGTTCCCTATAGCATTCTCCTGGTTATGCTCGTCAATCTTAGAACGGGAAGAACAGGAAATAATCGAGGAAAGTTCTTCAAGAGGACGAGCTTCATCAGGCTGGATTAGACGCAAGCCTCGGATAAACTGCTGCGATGGCGCACAGAGCGTCTTAAACCCGCCATCCATAGCAGCAACCCGTAACCCTTGTTTTGACGCATCCATCACCAAACCTGCAAGCACTGCATTAAGCCCTGGACAATCTCCACCAGAAACACCAAAAAGAATAGTTCTTGATTTATCAAAAGATCCTCCTGTTATCATTTGTGAAGTTTCTCGATCCTGGACAGAAGATGCGTCTGACGGTTGCAGCGTGTCAAAAGCCGAAATAATTTCTGCTTCTTCCGGCTGGTAAGAAAGAAGCTCCCGATTATAGTCCAGTACTGAACGAACAATACCTTGCGTGATTATTTCTGCTTCAGATACAGAAAGACCAAAATAATTTTCAAGCTCAAGACGGGCTGTCTGTCGGATGTATTTGATAAAAACATCTTCTGGATCAGAAGGATATTCATAAACACCCTTACCCATATTTTCATTAATCCCAGAAACAAGCACTAAGTGCTTTACGAAATCTCGATCTCGATGATGAGAAATAAAGGCGGCTAATGCCTGCCCGATTTCTGAGGCAATAAGAATCAACCAACGCATTGCTTCAGGATCATGTTTAGCTGCAGAAGTTAATGTACGCTCTGTATAAGCAGTGCCTGCTTCACGTAGCCGGCGAGCGATATTCTCTCCTGAAAGCATATCTTCAACATCGCGTGCGCCTTCGTTCCACTCAACGATTGGATAATCAGGATATTGGGTTTTAAATTCTGCCTCTCCAAGAACAAGATATCTTTTCCCCATCTCATCGCTCTTCTTAATGATCTCGCCTGGGGTATTTCCTCGTTCAATCGGATGCTTGCCTTGTGTCTTATGCCCAAGCCACTGGTAGTGCATACTACCGTCAACAGCTTTTACCTGATACAAATTATGTCCGCACTCTTTAATACTTTCATCGTTAACCGAAATATTCACACCTCCTCCAATAATTACAATACCGCCTGAAGTGGTATCTTTGAGTTTTCCTTTCCCAGAATATAGCTCTCCTTTTCGCGCAGCTTCACCGTCGTTAAGCATCTCGACCCAAGCAAAAATCCCTTTTTCTTCTAAACTCCTCGTTAAAGCATATCTAAAATCATATTTATCAAATGGAAGGTTTGCTGTCTTAAAATCAGTCCCAAAAATTCCTGTCCTCTTATCAAGCGGACCAGCAACTGCCGCGTTAACAATACGTAAACCATTCTTATCAATCTTAGTTTTCTTGCGGTTTGAGTTATTTTCTTTAATAAGTTCAAGGATCATTGTTACGATAGTATCAATAACCGCATCAGCAGCTTCAACCTGTTTAATTCTCCCGTTGGCAAAACGTGGGTCATCTTTCCAGCGTAACTCCGCAGGACCGACAGAAACTTCATTGTTGCCATCATTAATAGAAACTGCAAGCTTATTCCCGCCCATCGAAATACCAATATATCTATATGCTGCCCTTGCCCGAGCCAACTTAGTATCTTGTGCTCTCTGCCCATGAGCGTACTGTTGATTTTCTGGAAGTTTTGCTTTTCTTGACCAGGAATCTAATAAGTACACAAGTATCCCTGACCAGATTATGATCATATTCGCCGAGATTAAAACTATCTTTTCTGGATAATAGGTCCAGCCAACAAACAGGATAGCGCCCCAGTATATATCATTCAGAATGAGTATGCGAAGATAGTCTTTTAAGGTTTCTTTAAAGTTCACTGTGCCTTTGTCTCTATTGATATAATATTTTTGGATAAGAAAGCTGATCGGCAAAACAACAATGATCGTATAAACCGTTAAATCAAGCACTACTTTCAGAAAATTACTCTTAACAAATTCCGCTAATATCCAGAACCATAAACCATAAGTAACCGGTCCTAAAAACACCAATCCTGCTACTGTCCAGCGCCACATTTTTACCCAATCAACAGGTTCATTTCTGACAATATTGTTGAGGTAACTGCCGCAACCGCGCGCAATGCCACCAACCAAAGTCTTTGCTACAAAACCTGTAATGCAAGAATACTGAACAATCGCTACATAAACATCGCCAAAGAAATATGAAATACATATTGCAATTGCTGGTATCAATAATAATTGAGCTGGCACAAATGATAATTGTTGGGAGAAAGGCTCATTTGGCTTGGAAGCGTTTACATGACTGCCAAAAATATATTGGTCAGATTGAGGACCTTGCATTGTTTCTGTTCGAGACAACAATGGTTGAGTGCGAGCAGTATTCTCTTCATCAGTCCGGTTGAACCTTCCCGTTGCTCCAATCTCATGGATCAGGCTGATGGTTCGTTCATTCTGGGTGTTGTAGCGGGGGTAGAACTGGGAGAGCAGGATGTATTCCTGATTCTCGGCATCACGATAGGTGGTAGCCAGGAAGCCCTGGTAGGGACCTGCTCTGATCAAGCCTCTGCTTGCCAGGTACTCAAGGTATTCCGCCATGGGAAGCTCATTGATTGACCGGAGATACGCAAGCGCTCCCTGGACTTCTGGAGCATCAGCGGGAATCACATTTCCTAACCCCGCGTGCTCGATTTCGCTGTCGATAAAAATCGATCTATTGCCGTGCATGAACTGTTCCAACTGCAAAACTTCTCGGCTCATTGATATCGCATGGCGGGTATATTCCTCTGCGACGACTTGAAGCCTGTTCGATAAAAGATAATAATCGTCCGCGGAATAGGTATGCACAACCAAATCCGCTTGGACTTTTAATGGAATAATGAACTCCCGCTCTCTCCTGGTAACTCGCGGCCAGCTTTCAATGGTTGCTCCAATATGAAAACCTATGTATCCACTATCCCGCAGGATCCTTCGCGCCAAACGCAGTAGTTCAGGAGCATCCAGATAAATTTTCTTTATTGGAACATCACCCAAAGAACGAACTACTGTTTCGTTCAGGGCATGGATAGATTCAATAAGAAGAACGTCATTCTTATGAACCTGGAGAGTCACGCCTGAATGCCTGATGCTTGTTCCGGCAGACATATCATACTCTGGCAAATCCACTACTTCTCCGCGAGAAAGCTTTTCTAAATCTTCTCTTACCCAATCTAGATGTAATGCTTCAGGATGATCAAGTTCAAAAGCCCCATCCTCATCAACTGGCCGCATCGCCAGCGGTTTAAAATACCTGTCTAAGGAAAGTTGTTTTACCCGGCGAGAAAATCTTTCTTTCAATACGCTTGCCAAATAACGAGCGAATGTTGTCTTGCATGAACAAGTCGGCCCGCCCAGAAGAATCACAGAAGCTGCGTGAGGATCCGCGAGTTGAGATATGACCGGGCTTACATCTTGTCCATTAAATATAAATTTGTCTCCATCTTCATTGTTCAGTTGATCTCTATTTGCTGCTGCCTCTGCTGGAACTGAACGCGCAGGGTCTCTTGGCTGCTCCGGAGCATCGGGCCGGATCCTGATAAAAATTGCCTGTCTCTGCCGCAGCCATATATAGTCGGCCCGTTCAAGCATTAACGTACGCAAACCATCTTTTGTTTCATGATGCTGTTTCTCCGAGAAGTCGAGAACAATTTCAATTCCCTTGTGCGTTGAACCTGCGCCTAAATCTCTCCCGCATTTGATTTCGAGACGGGTTGCTTCAGTCTTATCAACACAGATAAGCACAAGGATATCGATACTATCCGATAGTTCTTTATCCAAACCTAAAAATACGCCATCGCTCACTAAAACATCTAAATTCGGGCCCAATGGCTCAGGTGCTCTTTTTGCATGCGGGTCCTGTGGCTTAATAACCATACCCCCGTCTCGTAGGTGATTGATTACCCGCCATAATTCTGCATCATTATATATAGCAGGCCCGTAGATATGCGTGGTGCGGTATTGGTCTTGATCTTTATCGTAATCATACCGCATCCCGGCTCCGGGATGAAGATATCCGTCGCAGCCAGCATACCCGACATTGAAACAATAAAGTTTTGCTGCATACGTAAGCAGATCGGCAAACGTGGTTTTGCCGGCTCCGCCTGGTCCTAAAACCCCAATGACTACTGCTCTTTTGTCGCCACGAGCTCTCCTGGCCTTTAAGATTGACGCAGTCCGATCAAGAACGATCCGTATGACTTCAATCTCATCAAGAGAATCCAACCCTCGCTTGATACTCTCATTTAATTTCCCTTCTCGTTCAATAATTTTCCCCATTTCTTCCTGGAAAGTTCTCAAGGCATCTTCACACGCAGCAGTATTGATAAACACAGTAGAAAACTCTTCGCTGCTTTCGATATGATCAATCAGGCACTGTGGGATAAAAACCACCGCGCCATGATGATAATTTGGGTGTGAGTACGGAAACACAAATTTATGGTTATAGTGGCTGAAGTCTTTTTCGTCTAAATCAACCTCATCATCCATATATACAAGCGTCTTTCTAATCCACCCTTCCCTGACCCCGGCTCTGATGGTATTGCTGATTTGCAACACTACCTGATCAAGCGCCCATCCCTTTGCTTCGCGTATATCACTCTCAATCATGTAACGATGCCAAGCCAGAAGTTCTCTGCCTTCATTGATTCTTAAACTTCGTAATCTGCTGATTGCGTGGTATATAGCCTGAAGATACGTCCTGTCTGGATCTTTTCGAATATCATAGGTATCGATGAGCCTAAAAAGAAAACTCTGGTCATCCCGATCTACCGCCGCTTCAAGTTCATCTTTCTTCTTGCGATCGTCATCATTCGCATGGCCGAAGTAAAGCCCCCTCCCCGAAGAATGCACAAGCGCTTTTTCTTTTTCACAAGCAAACTGATGCCGTGTTTTTTGATAAGGAGGGGCGAGCAGGCGCTCTGCGCAAAAATGCAACACCAACCTTGCTTCAGCCGCCGTCTTCCCTTGAATAAATCTATTGAAGAATGCCTGGGTAATATGAATATAATAGGTAGGAAACCCTTGATTATTTTTACCGATCGTTTCGAAATAACGAATATTGTGATCGTTTGTTATCCTGCGTGGAAAATAGAGACGGTCTCCGAGATTTTCTACGCTGAAAATTATCTGGCGGCGCTCAAGAAAGAAAATAAGTTTCGCATAAACACTCCGCGCGGGAACTCGTACTCGCAAATATGATATTGCGGCATCGCTTACCGGTATCTTTTGAGATGCCCCCTGTAAATCGAGATTGGCCGCTAAATCCGTAAGGAGCATCTTGTCCTCATAAGTGACATGCCTTCCGTTTATATCTCCTTCGCGAGTTGAGCTACCGTTGCCGGACGAAGAAGAATCATCATCGCTCCTCTTAAACATCTTCAACACCTCAGCCCCATCAAGGGTTGTGATCTGATAGGTATTG
>CAZWJT010000016.1:0-6350 GCA_964634935.1 uncultured Planctomycetia bacterium
GGCAGGCTATTTAGAATACTTGGCCAAGAGAGGTTTAATCAGGGCGGGGCCGTACAGAAGCTTCCTGGCGACAACTTGCACTGATAACGAGAATAGAGAATATATTTTGGTATCTACCGATTATCCGCTTTATAACACCGCGAATCAAAGAACAATAAGTTTTATCCATGAAATCGGAGCAACCCATCGATTTAATTTATCGCATGAAGTAAACGAAGCGCGCTGTTCCTGCAAAGGTATCGTTGTTTCTATCCATGGACTTGCTCGGGCCGGGAAGACAACGGTTGCCAGAGAAGTCGCCAATAAATTACGAGGAAACTTTTTCGACAGGGGAAGTATTTACCGCGCGTTTACCTACAAAGTTTTACAAAGCAAAGTTTCTTTTAAGAATGAAGCAGAGATTTTCAATATGATCGGGAACACCACGATCGCCGTGCGGGGCAGAAGCGTTATCTTAGACGGATTCAATGTAACGGACAAGATACGCAATCCTACCGTGGAACAAAATGTCAATAAGCTTTGGCAGATAAGCCAACGAGTTGACCAGCGGCTTGCGGAAGTCATTGATACGTTGATCGATGAATTGATCGCCGAAGGACCTCTGGTTATCACTGGCCGCAGCAGACACCCCAAGGCCATGCTCGGGGTATTTCTTACTGCTGATTTATCTGTCAGGGCAGAACGCGCGGTTCAGGAGGCAGGACTTCCGCTTACTTCTGAGCATATCGAAGCTGAGCGGGAACATTTAATAGCACGGGATCGCCAAGACGAGATTCCTGAACCGAGCAGTAATGTGATTATCGTTGAGAACAGAAATCTTGATGATACTGTACAGAATATCCTGGAGGCCGTGAACAGATTCTTGGACCACCGTCTTGCGTTAGCCCTTACTGCCTACAAAAAACCAGTCCGTACTTTTAACTTAAGCGCTTTCTATCAGCCAACGCGAGTTCCATTCAGGCGGCACAGCACAGAAGATATACGGAAACTTTTAATGGAATACACGCGAACCTTGGCCCAGGGTATTAATGCAAAAACTTTATCCGGTAAGTTGGAACTCTATTTGTTGCTCCAGCGGGCGGACTATTTTATTAACACAGTGTTGGCTGAGCCGGATAATCCGCTGTATAAAACTCTTGTCGGTATTGCCGGAATCGCTCCGTATATTAGTGCACAACTTTGCCATCGCGGGCAGGACGCGATGAATGTTTTTCTTGCTCGCGATGCCGGACGTGACTACACGGCAACAGCGATTATGGAGCGGCTTGGATTACTGCCAGTAAATATTTTAGCATTCCATCTCAGCAGGAAGAATTTAGGGTTGGCGTATCCAGTGATGAAAAAATTGCTTGAACGGCATTATGGATTGATCAGCGAGCGCCGGGAATTTACCGAACGGATCTATTGGGATTTTGTGACTGCAATGCGGGAAGATTCTTCTTTTCGAGAGCAGGCGTATAGCCTGTACCGGGAGTTAGAAGGAACAGGGGCATTGCAGTATCGGGTTTTACGATTCATCGATAGTTGGGCAGCAGGAACGATATTATACTATCTTGTTTGTTTAGTGCGGTTTTTCGAAGATTATGATATCCAGAATGGACAAATGGTACAGCGAAGCGTTTCACGTCAGCACATTGAGGTTGACTGCTGCGCGGCCGATCCAAAGACCAGGATATTTTCCCTAGACCTGATCAATATGCAGCAGCTTTATCTTTCAATCCAGGAATGGTGGGCTCCCGCGGAAGCATCAGCAAAAGCAAAAGCCACAAATGGGAATCACGCGGTAGCAATTCCTTCTGTCAACTGGCAAAGATCAAGTTTGACATTAGCCAAGGTGCAAAAATGGTATCAATCCAGAGGCTTGACCGCGCCTTCGCTTGTAAGTCAAGAGCAGCTCATCGATTTTGCTATGCTGATGAGCGCCCAAATTTTTAAACCGCACAACCCGTACGGCGCGTTGAATTTAGGGCATGATATTGATTGGGATTCTGTGCAGGGATGCCTGTGTGTTTCATCTCCGGCAAAGCGGCTGGGAGCGTTTTTCAGGGAGATATTGGTGATGAATGCTGTTTTTGATTATAGCGAGAATGAGCAGATTGCTCTACCGAAGATTGAGAGTTCTTCCCCAATGACGAGCATGCCGCAGGCAGAATTAAATCCGGAGTCCGCTTTCCTTAGTTTCTTAGAGAGTCTTAGAGCTTCAGGATACAACTTAACTTTCGCAGAAGGTAAAGTCTTAAGCAAGATTATGCATCGGTACAATGAGCACATTGCTACTTCCGCAGACAGAATGCAGCTTCCGTTGATTCTCAATTTAGCCGAGTTGGTTAAAGTGTTCGGCATCGATGTCGTCACGAGGGCTTTGGAAGATGAATATGAGTTCCAGCATCTTATTCACGGCATCAAAGCAATCTCGCCGATTGATTTTAAGATACTGCTGGGGAGGATGATGGGAATTTTTGGCAGAGATTTATGCGCTGGTTTTTTCACCAAGACGATAAGAATTTTTACTGATGAACTTTTAGAGATGAGCAGCGTTTTCGTGCGGCTGAAGAATCCAAAACGGGGAGTTCTGTTGGATATCGACAATACCGTGATTCCTTCCGAGCAAGTCTTGCCGCTTTTAGCGGAACTTCTGGCGCAGGGAATCCCCGTTGGTTTTGCTACCGGCCGGCCGGAACGGGCAGTTCGTCAGATCGTCATTGACCCAATGCTCGCGCATATTGGAGACGGCACGCAGAGAATGAATCTCTTGAAAAATATCTACGTTTATGTTTCAAACGCCAATCAGGGTTTGCTGGCAACCGGAGAAGAACTGTATCCTAAGGGAGAATTTACCTCCAAGACCCGACATGTCATCAGCCAGCTTATCGACGATCTTGACCTTGAGATTGTGCCCGATACCGAGCGCCCTTACCGGTTAGTCTTGCGGCCAGCCCATCCGGTTGCAGATCCAACCTATGTGCCATATATAAAATCAGCAATTGAAGAAAGATTGGCTAAGGATGGTGAAGGATATTTGAGTGTCAGCGAGAGCGGATGGCCAGGCGAAGAAAGATATTTAGGGGTTGATATTACTTCATCGAGCAAAGCCAAAGGGCTGGATGACTTCAAGAGACAGTTAAGTGAACGGCTGGGTAGAGAAATATCTGATAAGGATATTTTTATCTGCGGCGATCAGCCTGATGGGAATGACCGACCGATACTCGTGCGGGAAGGGGCATATTCAGTAAAAGGTTTAGGCCCTCAAAAAACAGCGGCCTTACTCCGGGCTTCAACATTTATCGACGAACAGGGCAGGGTTTTGAGATTCAGCGATGGCAAGCTGGAGGAAACGGTAATTTCTCCTGTCGCAGCAGAATGTTCCCAAGGGGATACTTTGGGTTATAAGGGTATATCGAAACCAACGGCCTTTCTTTCATCAGATTACAATCGAGATGTTTTTGCTTCTTTTTTTGAAGAAATTACTGCTGGGAGTTCTTCGCCAGCTGCCAGAGTTCTTGACGCTGGGAGTGGTTTGGGATTTAACTTGGCGCTTTTGAGCGAGAAATTTCCGCAGGCGAATATTTTAGCTGTCGAGATTTCCGGCAGAATGCTTTCTCTGTCCCGCCGTTTACCCAATGCCGCATCCGTGGAAGCAAACCGTCAGGAATTGATCAGCAAGCATGGGTTTAAAGGAAGTCATGTTGATTCTTTAAAGAAAGCGCGCGGCGAAAGAGGGTTTGATTCTCAGCGCGTTGATTTTGTCGAAGGAAGCATCGAGAATTTGAACATGGTACCGGATGAAAGCGTTGATGTAATTTTAATCAGCGAGGTTATCGAGCACGTCGAACATCCAGAAGAAGTCATCAATGAATTCAGCCGCATTCTGAAACCAGGCGGATACTTAGTGATGAGTTTTCCGAATTATTGCAATGTTGCCGGCATTGTTAAGGTCTACAAGGATTATAAAGCCGGGAAACGGTATTGGGATGCGTGGGGTTCCCATAAAGACGGGCGGGAAAATCTATTTACTAGTTTTTCGATGAAACGTATGCTCAGTGCCCGTGGATTTATCATCCAGAGAACTTTCGGCGTTAATTATTTCTTGGCATTCCTCGTTAAAATCAGTAAATGGCTTGCCGGAAAAGGGTACTATGACCTCGGAGAAAAATATCCAGGATTTTATTTGAGCAGAGCGTTTCCATTCTTGCAGCATTTTGCAATGAATTATTTTATTCTCGCCAGGAAAAAAGATCCAAAGGTTACGGTTGGCCGCGCGTTTACCCAGCTTCAACCATTATTGAATAAGCAGTTCGGCATAGTCAAAAGGCAATTTGGGCTGGACGATACGGCTGCGGCTGCATTCAAAGAAAGGCTTTTTAATACGTTTACCAATCATGAGAGGGCTCTACGATACCTGGAAGGTTTATCCCGGATTAAGGCCCAATGTCCGAAGATTGGTTTTGCGCAGGCTCTCGAACAGAACAGCATGAATATGTATCTTACCTACCGGGAATTTGCGTTGTACCTCGTTCCTATTTTAAGAACCTATCGCGGGCAAAAAGTTTTTGTTCTGGGCAGAAATACAAAGTTGGTAAAGGCCTTGGCCGCTCTTAAAAATTCGCAGGCAGGATGCTTGCTTTCTGAACAATTAGGCGTTACACTTCCTTCCAGTCAGGATATTGTTCATACAAAGATCAGCCGTTTCGGCCAATTGGAGTACACGCTCAATTCGCTTCTTTCCGAAGAAGAAAGAAACTTTCTCTTGGATGAACGCGACATTCGCGCCTTGCAGTCAAATATCCACGAAGCGCATTTGCAAAAACAGGTCGAGGAGTGCCGTGGTAAAACCAGAGCAGAGGCGATCAGCTATCTTGTGCGCGCAGGCATGCTTGACGAGCGGATCACACAGGCCCGTGAGCTTTTCTTGGAACGCGAAAGTGTTTTTTCGACTATTGAAATAGCAAGCCGCCTGCAGGCTCAGCCCGTCACGGCAACAAAAGACAGATTACTTGGATGGGTTCAAGCAGTACAGGAATTTTCCGGGCGGTATCCGGAAATCGGCATTGATATGCAATTTGCTGCTGATACTTTGGATCAAATCTCGGCATTAACTGGGAACGACCAGGCAAAGGCTTTGGGAATCGCTAAAAACTTGTATCGCCTTGCCTCTTCGCGGACCCTTGGTTATTTCGCCAATGCTCCAATACGATATTCCACGCTTTCGTTACTCCAGGGAGTACTTGCTTCTACACAAATCGCCCAGGAAGCGCGAAAACGGGGATTGCTGTTTTTAGAAGACATTGTAAGTCTCGGCAACACTGCTCTGTTTGCCAGATTAATTCATCAGATACTTACGGTGGACGGAGTGTTTTACTTTACAACGATGTTTGACTCAAGCCGTTTTCCGGCAGGTTCTATCATTGATTTATCAGATTCGGCCCAGATTCCCGAGGATTGGCAAGATGCAGAGCCGATTCTTGATTATCAGGAAGATAGCGCGCGCATTTCTTTTCATACCTATACCATACATGACGCGATACGGGATCTTTCCAGTAGGAGCAGGGCAGAATTGACAGGCAAAGATTATGAAGCATATCTTACTCTGCTTGCCGCATTAGCCAAAAACATACGCGATAAAAAATATTCTGCGTTACCTTTCCGTATGCTCGTCGAAGTTGCCCGCTTGTCGATTGACGAGTATCTGATGAGCAGCCACAGGATTGCTCCCCAGGATTATATGGTTACAAGCAAGTTTGTCAGGGAATACCTGCGTCCGAACGCGGCTGTTCATAACGAAGCCGTTGAATATTTGGTCTGGCTTGATGACATTTGCGGGATGGTGATCAAGGGAGACATTCCAATCTCAGACCAACTTGTGCTTTTGCGAAACCGTTTTCGGATCGCTGAAGAGTTAGAAGTGCTGCATTTTTGGGAAAATGAATGGCAGAACGCTGAGCAGCTGATTGAATTCGGAGCTTATCGGTTAATGATGCCAGTTCTTATGCCCGACTTTGAACGATTAGTCGCAACATTGAAAAATTTCCGTGAAAGCGCGAGCATAAGCACTGCTTCGTCAGAAGTGGTCACCCGGTACATAGTAAATCAGAACACGATGAAGCATTTGGTTGCTCTCCACGCCCAGAAACTCGGTATTATTCAGGCACGAATCAAGCCGCGGCATTACTTAAAGATGAATGGAGATAAAAAAGATGCCTTAACCGTAAGTCAGACAAAAGTATTTACGCAACAACAAGCGATTGCTGAAGCAAGGATTTTTCAGAGTCGGGGCCAATCTCCGGATTTTTCTCCCGACCCCGCCCGTTCTCTCCCTGGCCAGGCTCAGCCTACCAGAGAGATGGTGGATG
>CAZWJT010000017.1:0-3937 GCA_964634935.1 uncultured Planctomycetia bacterium
TGGTTTTTCCCGCATCGATATGCGCCATGATACCGATATTGCGGACGCGGGAGAGGTCGAATTTCTGTGCCATAAGTTTCCTTTCTCTTGCCCTAAAAACCCTCTTCTTTGGAAGGGGGTGATAAAATAGGCCTTATTATAGACACCTGCCGCAAAAAATCAACTGTTTTTTTAGAAAACATTGAAGGAAGGGTAAATCGTTGGCAGTTTTTAGAGAACCTTCGGCGTAGTTTCAGCGCTTCACGAGAAACGGAATAAAGGCGCGTATCCCATAGGAAAAAACCTGCTTTCCTACCTTATTTTCTCAAGTACTTCCTGGCCCTCGGACTTCTGCTCAAGAAAATTCGCCTTCCGCTCCTTTTTCTGCGCGTCTAAATAATCCTTGATTGCCGATCTTTTTTGTTGCAAGGTTAAGTTTGAGTCGCTCGTAATCTTCTCAAAAAAGGCAATCTGCTCGCTTGCCTTGCCCTGTCGGAAAAGAACATTTTCTTGATATTGCTCTTCAAAGAAATTAATTAATTCTGCTTTTTCAGCCTCGGTAAGTTTCTTGTTTTTCTCAAGCCTTTCTCGCAGGAATGCCTTGT
The DNA here is from genome assembly GCA_964634935.1 of uncultured Planctomycetia bacterium. Lineage (GTDB taxonomy): Bacteria > Omnitrophota > Gorgyraeia > Duberdicusellales > Duberdicusellaceae > CAZWJT01. Next base: position 585 of record CAZWJT010000017.1, read on the forward strand.
TTTCCTCGTGCATTTTCTCGCGAAATTCTTGTTTTCCAGTACGCTGGCTCTTTAGAAAATCTTTCAGTGCCTGCTTTTTCTCTTCAAGCGACTTCCCCTCGAGGCTTTCTCGAAATGTCCTACGCTCTTTGTGCTGCTGCTCCTGAAAATTCTTAACTTTTTCTTTTTGCCGCGAATGAAATACCCCTGTATTACCTTGAACTGCGAAACCGTCCATTCCTCCATAAGAAAAAATCAGCGTAAGCAAAATCACAATTTTCTTTTTCATCACATCCTCCGCTTAAACTCTAGATGCCCTGCACCTAATTTGGCGGTAAAACGCTGGAGAAAACCTTAAACTCCAGTATTTGCCAAGCGTCGCGATGCTTGATTGCCTCGAGCTTCACCAGTACAACCGCTTTTTCAAAAACCACTTCGGCATGGTATGCTGCTGTAATGATCTTTCCTTGAGGCGTAACCTTCACTAAAGAGGTGCCTCGCGATCCATTGTATTTTTTATAGCGCCCGACCTGCTCCGCAAACATTTTGAATCGCGAATCAGTTTCTTCCAGAGAAGCTCCTTTTAAAAATTCAGGGCTTGCCTGGTTAAACAATTCCTGGGCACTCCAAATAGCGATAACCTCAGGAACTACGCGATCCACGTATTCCTGACTCGCTTTGTTCAGCGGATTTGTGTCCCGGGCCGTGAAGGAAAGCAGTACCGCGCTGATCCCAAGAATACAAAACACGCCCAAAGCGTAAGGGAAAAAAACTTTTTTCATAGCCATTCTCCTCTGTAAAAACTTTCTCTTTGACTGACCCCAACGTTTATAACTTAATTAATCTTACGACGGCTTACCATAAAGTCAAGCGGGATATCCCGATATAATCGCCGCGTTCTTTCGCCGTTGCATTTCACCATTCCCATGCTACAATCGATAAGGCAATGGAAAAGTTCCTGAATATTCACGGATTCTCACTCTTGGTAGAATGTCCGAACCTAGAGTTGATAAGCTACCTTGTCCGTCCGTTTATCTTTTTCTGCACGGCTCCCTCAAAACCAAATATTACCATAACGATTCACGAAGGTGATTTTGATTATCGGGGAATTTCCGCGGTCTCCCGTTTTTCTACCCCCAGAAATATCGTCTTTGTGTCAAAGGATTTTAAAATCATTGATTACTTCGGCAAAGGAACGATCCTCGAGTCCAATGATAAACTATCCTATCGAATGTATGGCAATGATAAGAATTTTCTTGCGGAAGCATTTTATCTTTTAGTTATTTCCGCCTTTGCCCGCTTCTGCGATAAGAAAGGCTATCTGAGAATTCACAGCCTAGGAATAGTTTCGCAAGAAATGGCCTATCTGTTTTTGATGCCGCCCGGCTTCGGCAAATCAACCCTTGCCTTAAATCTCTTAAAAGAATCTGAATATACCATTCTTGCCGATGACTGCCCGATTTACGCGCGCGGGACCCTCCTCCCCTTTCCTGTCCGCATTGGCGTGTTGGACAAAAAAGCGATTGCTCACATACCGGAAGAATTCATCTATAGAATTGACCGAATGGAATTTGGAACAAAATACTTCATCGATATGAAGTTCTGGAAAGATAAAATCCCAAAAAAGCCTTTGAGAAAGATCGTACTTGTGCGCTCAAGAATAACTTTAGGAAAAAGTGCGCAAATCCAGAAAATTTCTAGAATTGCGATGTTTATGTCCCTCCTGCGAGACGCGGTAATAGGAATTGGTTTATACCAGGGAATGGAGTTTATTTTTTCTGCCGGCTCATTTGAGGTTTTTCTCCGCATTCCAGTCTTTATCCGAAGACTCACCTGCGCGGTTCGGCTTCTTTTCCGGTCTACATCTTACGAAATTACCCTGACGCGGGATCAGGCAGAAAATGTGGCAGTGATCAAAAAATTTACCTCGGGTATATCCGAAAATCCTTCGCGATGGAACAGATACAAAGAAAAAATAGCCAGAAACTCTGTGCGATAGAATACTTTCTTACTGATAAAAAATTACTGCTTCCGCTGCCGCAACAAAAAACCCCATGGGATACACGAGAAAATTATCTTACCAAAAACATCCAAGGTTGGTTCCGGAACAAACCCCTGGGGAGCATTGGTTATGGTTACTAAGCTTCCTCCTTCTTGAGCATAGGTCACATAAACATAGTTGTTGTACAGCGAGAGAGCGGTGTCGGTTGGGGTTCCCCCATACTCGGCAAGATTCGTTGCTAATGTTTCTATCTCCCAGCCTGAGCCGTTAAAGTAAGCGAGCTTCAAGCGGTAAATCATTCCCGGCATTTCCGCGATATAACTCATGTACGCATACCCCCGAGTATCTAGAGCGATTGAAGTATAAAGCCCCGTGCCACTAGCGCTGTCTATAGTATTCGTAGACCAACCCGTACCATTAAATTGGGTGTATTGGAGCATACCGTTTGCGTAATGGCTGATCCGTGCGTAACCATCGGCATCCAGGGCGAGAGAAGTACAAGCACCCGTCATTATTCCAGAGCCGGATGTCGGCATTTGGATATTCCACCCTGTGCCGTTGAAGGAGGCGTACCGTAAAGCAGAATTGTCGTAATCATAGTAGCTGATATTGGCATACCCTTGTGCATTAAGCGCAAGGGATGTCATCCCGCCAACTGTCCCTGTTACGTCAACATCCTGCAATATCCAGCCTGTTCCATTAAAGGCTGCATAGCCAAGACCTATGGTGTTATCATCGTAATAACTGATATGGGCATAATTATTACTCCCAATGGCTAGTGACAGTTCCGATCCTTTATCGGTTCCTAGAGTCTGGATATTCCACCCTGTGCCGTTGAAGGAGGCGTATTTTAAATTCCGTGAATTGTCAGTAAAATAAGCGACGTGCGCGAAACCATCAGGTCCAATCTCTATCGATGTTTTATCATCGGTCAAAACATTTTCTATCGTCTGGATATTCCACCCTGTGCCGTTGAAGGAGGCGTATTTTACCTTGCTGTGGTCTGCATCGCCGTAACTTATATGGACAAATCCCTGAGCATCGATATCCAGAGACATCTGGTTTGCTTCAACTGAAGTATCAACGATATTTTGCACCCAGGCGGCGAAACTCAAGGAAGGATAGAGAAAGAATAAAAAATACGCTGGAAGCAAGATGCAGAATTGTGCCCAGAAAGAATATTTTTTGCCGGACAAACATCTACCCACAAAAATATTATAGGAGATAGAAAGCCCCTGTCAAAACGTTTATTTTTTCCGAGCAACAACGCTCTCAATGATTGCTCTTTTCCAAAATCGAGTATGTGCTGTAATGCAATCTGATTTTTGGTTCCGGATTATTCATTTGGTTAGATACTCAAAATTGGCTGCCC
>CAZWJT010000018.1:0-2392 GCA_964634935.1 uncultured Planctomycetia bacterium
GCGTTTTTAACAGTTATTTTTAGTGCAACCGCATTACTTATTTGGGTGTCTTCTTGCCGCAAGAGTTTATTTGTCGGCAAAATTGAAAGGAAAGATAACTTTCGTAGTATGACTGACGCAGAAGCAGAGGAAATTATTGGCAGTATTGCTGACATCACCCTTCAGCTTAAGAAAGATACGGATAACTGGCGGCTTTGGAGTAAGCTGGGAAATCTTTATCTTTCAATTGGCATACAGAAGGAAGCAGTAGATTCTTTTGCCCGGGCTGCGTTCTTGGCTTGGGAAGATGGGAAAGCCGTAAATCTTCCCCTACCTTTGTATACTGACGGTGTTAGCGCGCGCAGGATAGCGGCAATTGCTTTAGCGATGAGAAAAGAAAGAATTGCGGTTGATTCTTTCCGCGCGATCATTTTAGAACAACAAGCCAGAAGGCCGGTTTTGAATACTGTTGGAGTTTCTTCCGATACCATGAGCCAAGGGCAGCTTCTGATAATCGTAGTTGTTATGGCAATAGCAGGGGTTGTGCTGTTTATTGGTCGAAGCTTACGGCAGCACAAGATAAAAACACAGATGCAAAAGAAAGTGATTACTGCTCGAGGGTCGTTTGCTGCATCAGCTGTTTCAGCTTTTGTCTCTGCCGGATTGTTTGCAGCCGCGTATGGGGTTGTCTATATGAGCCCACTTTCTTGGCTTGCAATTTCTGGAGCCATTATGATTGCTTTAGGAGGGACTCTTTCTTTATTTACAACAGCTTTGTTTTTCTCTCAAGGGTTACAAATTGCATACGCGTTTTCCAAACACGGTGGTATTCGCGGCTCTCCAGCATTCACCACGCCAGTTGCATACACAAAAGGAAAGAGAATCATTTATCGCAAAGCAACATTCAAGGAACTTCACCCATATCTGCGGCGATCAATCACTTTTTCGGCAAAGGTCTACACGGATGGAAAAAATAGGTTTGGCGCATATTTTGCTCAGGCAACAGGTTTTGCAAAGGTTGCCGGGATAATGTTATTCCACGCGGCTATTGTTATAATAGCCACTAAACTTGCAGTTACGCAATTACTCGGCGTTGGCTTACTCCATGCATTTGTTCCGAGTGCCTTAGTCATGCTTGGTATCTTCTTTATCTGGGCAGATATTATGGCTTTGCGAGATGGCAGAAAAATGAGCTTATTCTATATACTCAGGACAAAAGGCCTTTCTCAAGAAGCGGTTCTTGCTCTTGAGCGGTTTATCCAGAAAAAGATTGCTTCCAAAAAAATTACCCCGATGCAAGATCATGGTCTCATTGCTGGGGTTGGGAAGGTTCTTCGAAATCCTATATTACTTATGGCTGCACTTGTTCTCGGGGGGATGATCGGAGCAACGTCTGCAGGTGTTTTTAGCGCTTATACTGTAAAAGGAATGATTTTTGGATTATTTGCTCCGTATTTGTTTAGCGTACTCTGGAATTTCTTTTGGTCATCGGTCATCCTCGATTCTACCCGGCAAACAGTCGCTGAATTATATCTTACACACAAAGGTACTTTGAAAGACCGACAAGAAATTGATGCGCTTGTTCAAAGCATTGGACGTGAAATACAGGCAGCAACTTGGTTAGGCAAACTGCAATACAAAATTCGGACTGCAATTGTTAGGTGGAGCGTGATCATGCCCGGTATCAGTGGCACTGCAAAATTTGCCTTAGGAAGGTTGCAGATAATCTTTTGGGGTTCAATCCTGGCAGAAGCACTCGCTCCTTTCTTTGGTTTACAACTTGCCGCATCGTCAGTACTTGATGTATTTGGTATAGGGGCTTGGGCTTCTTTTTGTGATCAGTGGGGACTTTCCCATACGATCGGCGGCTTAATCCGTCTCACTATTCTTGTGCTTGGTTTGAAAATCGTCAGTAAAAATTTTATAGTTTTCCGTAACCAGATTCAAAACATCTGGGTGCGCAATGAAATAGCATCTTTAGATGCTGCCTGGATACTTGATAATTTTACGAACATCGATAAGGCAACACTTTCATTGCTTGTTTCACGAGGGGCGGTTAACGCTTATGGAAAACCGGGGATGTTAGCTCTTATCAAACAGAAGAAAGAGGCTGGTTTTGCCGTTTCTCAACTGCCCATTCTGTCTAAGCTTGGTTGGCAAATTTGGTATTATCTTATTCCGGATGTGATAGCCTTGGGGCTTATTTTACTTTCTCCGCTAGCAGGTCCATTCTGGGTGCTGCATAAAATTTTGCGCAACATCAATAAGAGAACGATTGAACAACATCCATATTATCTGGCGTGGGTTGAGAAAGGGCGTGAATTCTGGAGCAGCTTCAGAAACATGTGGATTATCGGAGCGGAAATCGGGGCAGTTATCGGAAGTGGAGATTATCTCGCTCATCACCCATTCT
>CAZWJT010000019.1:0-1587 GCA_964634935.1 uncultured Planctomycetia bacterium
ATTTGAGATATAGCAAGAAATTATAACAGTAAACAGTTTACTGCAAAAAAAGCTTGACTTGTAAGATGTGTGTGATATTATTCGCAGTAATCGTTTTACTTTTATGAAAACAAAACTTAGTCAAATAGCGATTGTTCGATTAGGACACCACTTCCGTGAGAAAGTTTCACCCGATCCGGAAGGAACCATTTCAGTTGTCCAAATGAAAAATGTTAACGACGATCTGCTGATCGAGTGGGACAACCTAATAAAAGTCAGTTCTCAAAAGTTTAATGAGAATGCGTATATCCAAAAGGGAGAGATTCTTTTCGCCAATCGCGGCAATGTTAACTATGCGGCTTTGGTGGATCGTGACATGCAAAACGCCATCGCGGCAGGAAATTTTTTTATTATCAAAGTTACGACAGATCGGGTATTGCCAGATTACTTAACTTGGTACATCAATCAAAAGCGAGCGCAAAAATATTTTGATCAGCACCGCGCAGGATCTTATATACCGACAATGCGAGGGGAGTGGCTTAAAGAACTGGAGATTCCTGTCCCATCATTGGAGGTTCAAAGAAAAGTTATCGAATTAGATCGCCTACATAAAAAGGAAGAAAAACTTTGCGCGGCAATTCAAAAGAAGAAACGCTTGCTTATCGATGAACTCGTAAATAAAAAAATCTTTGAACGAAAATCATAAAAGGAGCATTTATGGCAAACGGAAAAACAAATCAGGATGAAATCAACGCTGTCGCGTGGAAAGCATGCGATACCTTCCGGGGTGTGGTTGATCCGTCAGAATACAAAAATTACATCCTCGTCTTTTTGTTTTTGAAATATCTAAGCGATCTCTGGAAAGACAAAAAGGAACAGTATCAGAAAGAGTACGGTAATGATACGGTTCGGATTAAGCGCAAAATGGAGCGGGAGCGTTTCGTTCTTCCGGAGAACTGCGACTTCGACTACATCTATAATAAGCGCGACGCTGGTAATATCGGGGAAATCATCAACCTCGCTTTAGAGGGTATTGAAGAAGCGAACAAGGCGAAGCTTGAAGGGGTCTTCCGCAATATCGATTTCAATTCCGAATCCAATCTCGGCCAGACTAAAGATCGTAACAAGCGACTTAAACATCTGATCGAGGACTTTGCAGATGAGAGTCTGAATCTTCGCCCTTCTCGTATTGGCAATGCGGATGTTATTGGCAAGACTTATATGTATTTGATCCAGCGTTTTGCCAGCGATGCTGGTAAAAAGGGCGGCGAATTCTATACCCCGGACGAAGTCTCCGTTTTATTGGCCAAATTGCTTGCGCCCGAATCGGGTGAGCGCATATGCGACCCCGCATGCGGTTCCGGTTCTCTTTTGATACAGGTCTCCAAAGAAATCAAGGACCATAATTTTTCACTCTACGGACAGGAGAGCAACGGAAGTACGTGGGCCCTTTGCATGATGAACATGTTTCTGCACGGAGTGGATAATGCTCGCATTGAATGGGGCGATACGCTCAATAATCCGAAGCTCATTGAAAATGACACTCTAATGAAATTTGACATTGTGGTCGCCAATCCGCCCTTTTCTCTGGATAAGTGGGGCGCGGAG
>CAZWJT010000020.1:0-1565 GCA_964634935.1 uncultured Planctomycetia bacterium
TTTGAGAGAAAAGTGCAGGAAATCATGGATTTTTTTATTGGCCTGCAAGAGAAGGGTAAGGCTGGGGGTAAAAAATGTGCGGAATAGTCGGTTTTTTTGCCAAAGAATCCGTTTCAGTCATGGACGAAATTACCCTTGCCCGAATGCGTGACACGATGGTCGCGCGTGGTCCGGATGATGCTGGGCTTCATATTTTTAGCGAAGGTGGTAAGACAGTTGGTCTTGCCCACCGTCGACTTGCGATCATCGATCTTTCACCGCGCGGTCATCAGCCAATGGGAAGCGCTGACGAAAGTTCATGGATTGTATTTAATGGAGAAATTTTTAACTTTAGGGACATTCGGAACGATTTAAAGAAAACAGGAAAATATGACTTCCGTTCAGAAAGCGATACTGAAGTGCTTCTTTACGCCGTCAAAGAGTGGGGTTTAGCTGGTTGTTTGAAACAGTTACGCGGTATGTATGCCTTTGGTATTTTTGATAAAAAAGAGTGGAGCCTTACGTTGGTGCGTGACCCTCTAGGAGTGAAACCCCTGTATTATGCGCAAACATCCTGGGGAATTGCATTTGCCTCTGAGATCAAGGCCCTTCTGGAGATACCGGGCATTCAGAAAGAGATTAATTCCTCTGCCCTTTATCATTATCTGACCTTTGCCAATGCTCCGGCACCGCATACTCTTTTTAAGGGGATCAATAAACTTGAATCTGGCTGTTTTATAAAATTTGATCGCTTTGGTGAGGTTTTTCATGAGAAATACTGGGATCCTTGTTCTTTCGAGCCACTTCCTGAGTCTATGGACGAAAATGAGTGCGTGGAAGAGATTCGTAGACTCCTTCGTCAGGCAGTCGCGCGACGAATGGTCTCTGATGTGCCGTTTGGAGTTTTTCTGAGTGGAGGGGTTGATTCTTCTTTGAACGTGGCCCTTATGTCTGAAATGATGAACCGGCCTGTTCAAACTTTTTCCGTTGGCATTAAAGGCGATTCATCGAATGAGTTTATTTATGCGCGTAAGGTTGCTCAACATTTTAGCACTGATCACCATGAGGTGCTTATCGGTGATGAGGACTTTATCTCATTTCTGCCGAAGATGGCTTATTATCAAGATGAGCCATTGGCTGATCCGGTTTGCATACCGCTTTATTATGTTTCAAAACTTGCCCGAGAATCGGAAGTCATCGTTATTCAGGTGGGGGAAGGAAGTGATGAAATTTTTGCCGGTTACCAAATGTATCATTCTTTTATAGAGTGGGACCGGAAATATTTTGGAAGATATTCCCGGCTTCCACTTTTTCTCCGTTTTCTAATTTCTAGGTGTTGCAGTCCTTTTGTTTCTGATCATATGAAAGATGCTTTTCGTCGTGGGGAGGCGGGAGATCCTCTTTTTCTTGGAAACGCGATTGCCTTCTGGGATGAGGAAAAAAAGAAGCTGCTTTCTCGTGGGGCGCAAGCAGAGACTTCCTCAGCAAATATAAAAAAACTTTCAGCAACCATGAACGTAACGGACCCGCTGTTGAAACTTATCAACATAGAAATGAAAAACCGTCTGCCGGAACTTCTTCTTATG
>CAZWJT010000021.1:0-1522 GCA_964634935.1 uncultured Planctomycetia bacterium
CTGAAGCGGCCATGGGCTCCATCTGTTCCGAAAAACTATCGGGTATAAGCGCGCTTAGTCCTTTTCCTAGTGCCTTCTTCATGCTTGGCCCCCCTGTGCTGGACTTGAAGTTTCGTTTTGAACGCTATCACCGCTTTTGGCAGAACCTTCCGGTATTTGTCGTTCTTGTAGGCCCGTCATCTGAGCGGGGTTGGTTTCATTTCCTTCCGACTTTTTTGAATATCTCCCTACAAATTCATGGGTAATGAGTTCATAAGCTTTTGAGCCGCGATTTTCCGCATCATAAGCAACAACCGGTTGTCCAAAACTAGGTGCTTCGGAAACCTTAACCGACCTCGGAACAATGGCATGAAAAACCTTGTCCTTAAAATACGTGCGTATCTCTTCGATTACTTGCTGTGTCAGCTTGGTACGAAAATCAGCCATCGTTAGAATCACTCCTCCCACTTTCAGCGATGTATTGAGATTGGCCTGGACTAATTTGAGGATATTTAAAAGCTGTCCAAGACCCTCGAGCGCATAATACTCACACTGAATTGGAATAATAACATAATCACTTGCAACTAAGGCATTTATGCTTATTAATCCCAATGATGGCGGGCAATCAATGAATATAAAATCATAACATTCTTTTATCTTGAATAATTGGTCCCTAAGCGCGAATTCTCTCCGCTCCTTGTTTATCAACTCAATATCTGCACCGGCTAAATCGGAACTTGCGGGGATTATGTCTAAGTTGGAAAATTTAGTTTTTCTAACTAAACTGACTGGGTCTGATTTTTCCACAACCAGTTGATAAGTTGTGAACTCTATACTAGGTTTTTCTTCACCAACTCCGCTAGTAGCATTTGCTTGCGCATCCATATCGATTACAAGAACCTTGAAATTTAATTTAGCAAGCACAGCTGCTATATTGATTATAGATGTAGTTTTTCCAACACCGCCTTTTTGATTGCAAAATGAAAATATATTCTCATTCATTTTTCCCTCCAATAAAGTTTCACGTGAAACTACATAGTAATGAATCGGCAAAATTCTATTTAATTTTACGATTTATATCAAGTAAATATTCAATTCGAAATGTACCTGTATCATGTTTCACGTGAAACACAGAAAAACTGTTTTCTGAATTTATATTAATTAAATGCTTGACGTGAAATATGTACTGATATTATAGATAGATCACAAGAGGAAATTCCCGGTATTCTTGAGGCTTGTCCGATAGATTTTGGCCTAATTCGAGACAGTTTTTCGATGGTTTCTTTTCTTATACCTCGAATATTCTCAAAGTTTATGTTATCTGGGATGTGTTTCTTTTCCATTTTTTTGAAACGTTTAACTTCCATCGCCTGACGAGCAATGTACCCCTCATACTTGACGGCTGCTTCAACATCCAGAATTTCATCTTCGTTAACGGCAAGAAAATGATCTCCATGCCTAGAAAGAAGGTCTTGATAACGAACTCCCGGCCGGCGGAGATGTTGTTCCAGAGAAATTCCATCTTCATAACTTTTTTTTAGCT